>NZ_JANIOC010000006.1 GCF_024733565.1 Rossellomorea sp. SC111
TAGATTCTTGAGTAAACTTGGCCATATGTGCTGGTACCTCCTATTGTTGGTTGGGGTGTCCAACAATAGGGGTGCAACTCAGCGTTGCCCTGCGGGGTCTCAACTGTCCAGCTCCGGCGGCTAGCCCCTCGAGGTCATAAGCTTAATGGCCCAAGAAGGCAAAAGGACGCCTTCTTAGTCCATTCATCTTATGCTTGTCGGGGCTGAACAACCCGCCTCCGCATTTCGTGCTGTCCAGCATTTCCCGCAGGAGTCGAGCACCTTCCGCTCCAATCAACTATAGTAAATAAATGTCTATATTGCTTCGGTTTTTTTAAGGCAGAAGTGATTGTTTATAGTTATAGAATAGTTAAAGTTAAATGCTCTTAATTCTTTAATGGTTTTTGAGAAGCATTTGGCTCTGTCACCAATAGCTTGATAAGAGGGTGTGGGGAACTGCGTAGACTCCTACGGAAAAACGGGCGTGTCGAGACCCCGGAAGCGAAGTGTGCTGAGGAGGCTCGGCCGAACGTCCGTGGAAAGCGAAGCAGTTCCCCTCACCCTGTAGCTCACACTCGTTGACAGAGCTACAGATCATAGGAAGTGAAAAAAACAACAATATTTGAAGGATTTCACAAATATGTACCACAATTATTCTTCTATTTCTGCTATTCTTTAAGTAGCAAACGGATGTAAGGGGTATAGTATGAAACGATTTGTATTCACTTTCGGTTTTTTGATGATTCTGGTAAGTTCGGGCATTCTCTTCTTCCAGTGGATGGGGTTTACGACAGAGAGTGCGGGTGAATCCAGTATTGTTGAGGTAAGTCAATCCTATTCCATCATTCATAAAGAAGATACGTTTCATGTGACTCAGAAGATCCACTTCCAATCAACCATTTCTCCTGCCCCCCTCTTGATCAAATGGCCGGCTGAGGCGGGGAACTTTACCTGTATAGATAAAGAAGAAAACAATTGTCTAACGAAAGAAAACGGTGAATTTTATGTAAGTACGTTCAATCATGATCCTCAGGAAATCACCATAACCTATTCATTAAAGCAGTCGACGAAAGCTGAGAATATGCCATTAAGAAATTGGTATCCTGTACTTTCTGGGGTTTCTACCCTCAAAACAGATATTCAGTTAACCGAAAAGAGCTTAAGAAACGGAAAATGGATAGCGGGTTATCCATCTTCAAGCCATAAAAAACTGGATTATATCGATTATTATTTCTTCAGTGGCAGAGGGGAACCTTCGGATCTAGTGTGGACTAAAGAATCATGGAAAGAGAGTGGCTCTTCAAAAGTAACGATATTGACCGAGGAAGGGGATCCAGTCGGATTTGACAAGCTGGATACACTCGAATCCGCTGACGGTTATGTGAAAGTCCTCATTACGGATAAAATCAAACCTTTTAACTCCCCTCATCTGATCGTGATCAATGATGCGTACGGGGAGCAGTTGAAAAGTATAAGGCATAGCCTGTTGTATCAAACGTTGTCCTCAAGTGATGAAGATGCGTGGTTGAAGGAATTGGCTGTCAGTATCCTACTTAATGAGCCTCCATACGCTGCTAAACCGGCATGGGCATACAAACAGCTAAAAGACGGTCTCACCTCTTCCCAGTGGGATGATCTTAGAAAAAAGATAAAAGATCAATCCATAGACAGTGACATGTTTGATGAAGCAGTCAGTAGCGTGACAGGGTTTATATGCTCTTTTTTTGCTGAAAGTGTAAAAGGGAATGAGCATCCTCTGCTTATCCTCAATGCGAGTAAGCCAATGAAGGTCAATCGAAAACCAATTCAGCTCTCTTACATTTCATATCAACAAAAGGAATACATTCAGTTCCCTGAAGCCGTCGAGGCATTAGGAATTGAAATGGAAGAACTGCAGCCCGGCGTATACTTCACTTCTGTAGAGGGAAATACATTAAGGTTCTATATAAATGAAGATTATTTCATATATAATGAAGAAAACTACGGATTACTGGGGAAGCCGGTTCAAATGATAGGGGATACCATTTATATGGACATACACTGGTATGGAAAATTGTTCGATGCGGAAGTGAAGAACAAGGAAAATGCCATCGAGATTTTAAAGGAAATGTAAAAAGCCCTGCAGAACTTTCTGCAGGGTCCTTCTATATCCATCTCTGGAAAGAAGGCAAAGGGAGAGGAGAAACCGGAGGAAGAACTTATGGGGAATCGTAAGTCTTCTCCGCGGTTGGCAACAACATCAGTTAGGATGCTGTTACTTTCATTATCACCTATCAAAATGATTTTATACATTTTTGGTCGAAATTATGAATGTGGCGATATGTGTCGAGATATGATAGGATAGGGAGGAAAAAATACATATATGGTGGATGATTATGAGAGTCATATCAGGTACGTTAAAGGGCAGGCCGCTAAAGGCTGTTCCTGGAAGTGGAACACGGCCCACAACAGATAAGGTGAAAGAATCGATATTCAATATGTTAGGTCCCTATTTTGATGGCGGGACAGGATTGGACTTGTTTGCAGGAAGCGGTGGACTTGGCATTGAAGCGTTGAGCCGCGGACTCGATTCCGTCATTTTCGTGGATAGGGATCAAAAGGCGTTTCAAACGGTAAAGGCCAATCTTAAAGACTGTGATTTGATGGATCAAAGTGAAGTATACCGAAATGAAGCTACGAGAGCATTAAAGGCGATACTAAAAAGAGAAATAGTCTTTGACTATATATTTCTGGATCCTCCATACAAACAGCAAAAGCTTCAACAACTCCTGGAATTCATCGATGAACACAATCTTCTAAATGAAAGCGGTTTCGTCATGTGTGAGCATGGATCGGAAATGACACTGGAAGATAGAGTGGGAAGCTTGGAGAAGGTAAGGGAAGAGACCTACGGAATCATCAGAATATCGATATTTTCCAGAGGAGAATGATTGAGGAATTAAGATAAAGAACGGGAGGTAAGAAAATGCCAAGTATAGCAGTTTGTCCGGGAAGCTTTGATCCCATTACATACGGACATTTGGATATTATTACACGGGGTGCTAAGGTTTTTGATGAAATGTATGTGGTAGTACTGAATAATTCTTCTAAGAAACCACTATTTTCGGTGGAAGAACGAATTGAATTGATTCGGGAAGTCACCAGGGATATACCGAATGTGGTCGTCGATTCATTCCAAGGTTTGTTGGTCGATTATGCGAAGAATGTGAATGCAAAAGCGATCATCAGGGGATTAAGGGCGGTATCGGACTTTGAATATGAAATGCAGATCACGTCCATGAACCGGGTCCTGGATGATGAAATAGAGACGTTCTTTATTATGACGAATAACCAGTATTCTTTCTTAAGTTCGAGTATTGTCAAAGAAGTGGCTAAATACGGTGGCGATATCTCTGAGCTTGTACCGAAGCGTGTAGAAGAATCACTAAAGACGAAATATCAACGTGACTAACCATTCAGGGTTGATCCAACTATAGACCTTATATTCACTAACTGTGATATCGGTCTAGGGGGATCAACCTTGTTTTTCATTCAATTACATGTTTTCGGGCATATAGAATACTGTATACGATCAGACTTGAAATCGTGATAATGGGACCAACCGTTTTGAACCAATAGAGCATATCGGTCCAAAATGCGTCGTTATGCCTGGCGAATACCGGGATGGCATTGGATAGCTGTTCATCGGAGAACCTTTTATAAATAGGCTTCCAAATGAGAATGGTAGTGACAGAAGCTGCAAATCCATGAACTAAGCGTGCGTAGAAGAAAGGTTTAAATCGAATATCCGTATCTGCAAGGATACTTGCGACCTGTGCCTGGACGCTGAATCCACTGAAGCCTAATATAAAGCTTGTGATGATCGCTTGATGGAGGAGGGTGGCTTCAGTTACGCCGCTTGTGAGCTTTGAACCCAATGTGATTTCAAAGAGCCCTGAGATAAATGGGATGCTTAACTGATCGGGTAATTGCAGAAGTACAAATAATGTCGATAGACCCTCGGCAAAAAAGGTCGTGATGTGCAGGTGATACAGCATTTTATTAATAACAGAAAATAAGATGATGAATCCACCGATCATTAATAACGTTTGAATAGAGGAAGTGACGGCATCCCCCAATAGTTTACCGATGGGGCGTTTGTCCTCCAGTCTTGTCCGGTGAAGTGCAGAGAATGCTTCCCGGAGGATGAAACCTTTCCTTTTTGTTAGGCTGCTTCTGATTTCTTCTTTCTCTTTGGCTCCATAGAACCTCATGACGACGCCAACAAAAATGTTCCCGATATAATGAGCGGCTGCTAACACAATGCCCAGTGTAGCGTTTTGGAAGAACCCGACAGATACTGCTCCGAATATGAATAGCGGGTTGGAAGAGTTGGTGAATGAAACGAGTCGTTCTGCTTCCACTTTCGAAATTTGTTCTTCCTGACGCAACCTGGCCGTCAATTTAGCTCCTGCGGGAAACCCCGATGCCATCCCCATGGCCCACACAAACCCGCCTACTCCCGGGACCCGGAATAATGGCCTCATCAAGGGCTCCAGCATAACTCCTATAAACCGGACTACCCCAAATCCGATCAGCATTTCAGACACAATAAAAAACGGCAATAAGGATGGAAAGACGATTTCCCACCACATGTCCAACCCTCTGATGGATGCCTCCAATGATTCCCCGGGCATCAAGATAAGAGATGTGGCAAATACCGTCACACTTATGGATAAAGCCAAGGTCTTGATTTTGGATTTAAACAACAGGACTTCCTCCCCTAAGAAAATAGTTCCTTCTATCTCAATTCCTTGTGAAATGGGAAAAGAATGATAAAATGAGATTAATTCAACTTGTCCTCATATTATTCAATATACTCATACATAACTGAAATAGACCATATGATGAATAGACCGATAACTCGGGAAAAGGGGGAAGGGCATGGATAGACCAAAGATCGGATTAGCCCTCGGCTCGGGTGGCGCAAGGGGATTTGCTCATTTAGGCGTCTTGAAAGCCTTTGATGATGCTGAAATACCGATTGATATGATTGCAGGCAGCAGTATGGGCGCACTTGTGGGCTGCTTCTATGGGGTGGGTCACAAGATGGAAGACCTCTACAAGCTTTCCACTACCTTCAGAAGAAAGTATTACTTGGACTTTACTGTTCCGAAAATGGGTTTCATATCTGGTAAAAGAATAAAAGAGTTCATTCAGCTTTTTACTCATAATAAAAATATTGAAGAATTAAATATCCCTGTAAGTGTTGTGGCAACTGACATAACCAATGGAGAAAAAGTCATATTTACCACCGGTCCAATAGCAAGCGCTGTAAGGGCAAGTATCGCTATACCTGGTATTTTTGTGCCTGAAAGGATAAATGGCCGTCTATTGGTGGACGGGGGCGTCATTGACCGGGTCCCGGTTTCGGTGGTGAAAGAAATGGGAGCGGATATTGTGATCGGGGTCGATGTGTCTCATGTGAAACGTAATGCAGAAATCACCACCATATATGACGTGATCATGCAAAGCATCGATATCCTTCAACTGGAAATCGTCGCTCACCGTGAATTTGCTTCTGATTTCATGATCAGACCACATGTAGAAATGTACAGTACCAGAGCTTTTAAAAACATTGAAGAAATCATCGATATGGGAGAAGAAGAAGCAAAGAAGGCTATTCCTTCCATCAAGGAAGCTCTGGACAATTGGAAGGAGTAAAAATATGAAAACGAAAACGCTGATAAGAACCCTGATCATCATGACCATCATCATGGTCGCCACTTCTTTTTATTATCTGCCTTTCTATGTAACGAAACCCGGAAGTGCACATGAACTGGATCCAATCGTCCACGTCGAGAATGGATATGAGGACGATGGGGAACTGATGCTGACAACCGTCAGAATGGGAAGGGCGAATATATATGCCTATCTAATGGCGAGCATAAGGAAATATGAATATATCTTTCCGGTAGAGGAGATCAGGAGTCCACATGAAAGCGATGAAGAATACAATCTTCGCCAACTTCAGCTCATGAATAACTCCCAAAGCCATGCCATTGAAGTGGCATACAGCAAAGCAGGCAAACCGTATGAATATAAATATAAAGGGATTTATGTATTAAATATATATCCTGACATGCCGGCTGAAAAAGTCCTGAAACCGGGCGATCGGATCACAGCCATCGATGGTCAAACGTTTCAGTCCTCACAAGAATTCATTGATTACGTAAGTGGGAAAACAAAGGGAGACAAAGTGGATATCACGTTCGTGCGGGATAAAGAGGAAAGGGTTGAAACGATTCCACTGGAAGAATTTCCCGATGCCCCTGATAAAATTGGCCTCGGCATCACATTAAGCGATGATAAAGAAATCATTACCGATCCACCAGTAAAGCTTGAGACCGAGGAAATAGGAGGACCTTCTGCCGGATTGATGTTCAGTTTGGAGATCTATGATCAACTAACCGAGGAAGACCTTGCTAAAGGGCACAGGATTGCCGGGACCGGGACAATCTCAGAGGATGGAGTAGTCGGACGTATCGGCGGCATCGAACAAAAAATCATTGCTGCTGACAAAGCGGATGCCGAATATTTCCTTGCACCGGATGAAACCATTACGAAAGAAATGAAGAAAAAATACCCTGATCTTGAATCCAACTATGCAGCTGCGAAAAGAACTGCTGAAGACATCGGTACGGATATGAAAGTGATACCTGTAAAAACTTTTGATGAAGCCCTGTCCTTCCTCAAATCAATCAAAAACTGAACAAAGAGACTGCCTCAGTACTGGGGCAGTCTCTTTGTTTGAATCATATTGTCTTCATGATAGGCGGTTGAGACCACTCTTGTCGAAGCAGTCTTTTTCGTGCATCTGGATGCTGTATGCCCAATGAATAGATTTCCGCGGCCTTTACATCTAAATGTATTTCGTGTTGATCTGCACTAGATAGCTTGCTGATCAAAGGGAGGGACAGGTTCTTTTTCCGGGAACGGATATATTCCCTGCCCCTGTCATTCATTCCTAAAAGGCGGATGTAACTTGGGGAGTCATGCCGGTTCCGCATCTCTTCTTTATGTGTATCGGTTAATACGTGAAGGAGCATTCTTTGAAGGCGTGTCCAAGTATATCGCTTCGTCTTGAGCTTGGTCATGAATTCTTCAAAGGACAAGGTAGACTTCGCACACTCTACCATCCGGTTTTCTATTCCCTCTTCTACTTCATATATATCCCTCAACTCATCTTTTGAAGAGGAGAGAAGCTTATACTGAAGCAATGGCCAATAATTCTCCCACCTGTGGAATCCTCCATACTCACTTTTATACCTATCCAGTTCCTGCACAGAACTGGCGGGTAGATAAAATCCGATCTCGTGATCCCCACGGGTACTGAATATGCTTTTTCGAATGCTGGTTGCACTGGCAATTGAAGGGGAGGAGAAATGTTCATCATGGTAACCGGCTGATTCACGCGTAATGGTATACGCTTTTAATGAAGAACAAAGCTGGTTCCTTGCTTCCAAATAGTGAAATCCCAAAATATTGTTGGGTTTACTTAAATCGATGACATCGTCCTGATGGCCTAATTTCCGAAATGCACCGGCGAGGGCTGAAGGATAGCTCATCCCTTCCTGGATAAATCCTTTTATGTACGCATTGTATTGCTCCTGGTTGGTTTGGATGAATCGAATCGTGTTGAGGAAAGCATCCATATCACCATCTTCGCTTCCGAAACAGAAGCTCTCACAGCCAAAACGATCAAGGAGTGAAATGGCACCTTTTGAAAAAATTTCAGCATGCTGAGTCGCAAAACAATATGGAAGCTCTATGACAACATCCACTCCCGTCTCCAACGCCATCCTGGTACGTGCCCATTTGGAAACGAGTGCAGGCTCTCCACGCTGGAGAAAGTGCCCACTCATCACGGCCACGACGATATCCGCCCCTGTAGTTGCCCGCGTCTCCCTCAAATGATGTAAATGTCCATTATGAAATGGATTATACTCCACTACGACCCCTGTGGCTCTCATAAAATCCACACATCCTTTCCGAAATCAGTCTCACATTCTTTATAATAGAAAATAAAAGTACTCAAATATCCTATTTTATTGAATCTAACTAAATATAACATATTTAATGATTTTGTCTTTCCGTTAGATTGGGGAAAGACTTTTTCTTAGAACCAAAGAGTGGATCGTAGCGGAAGCCACTTGACTCCTGCGGGAAATAGAGGAAAGGTCAAGACCCCGCAGGGCACCAGCCCGAGGAGGCTTGACTTCCTCCACGAGGAAAGCAAGTGGCTGCAGCGGAGAGGAACGGTCTCTGTGTTTTTTACGAGCCCATTTATGCATCTCAATAGGAAATCATAACGAATATCATAAAATATTTGAAAATCCTTATATTTAAACGTTATAATTACAACACTATGGAAGTAAAGAGTGTAAAGAAAAAATATTGACAAACGGTATTATGAAAGCTATAATTACCTTTGTTGCCTTGAGGTGATTACATTGAAATGGTCAATAATCCAATTACAAAAATTTAGAGACAAGGGACTTTCCATAGACGAAACGATTAATTTGGACGACCTGAAAGAAGTCGATCCCCAAATTATAGAAGTCTCGCCTATTCGGGTGTCTGGAAAGGCAGATATTGGTTCAAACCGTGTCACTTTCCATCTTCATATAGAAGGGAAGTTAGTCCTGCCTTGCTCAAGAACCCTTGTGGATGTCGATTTACCAGTTGACATCAATACGATTGAGACGTATCTTCTTAATGAAGCTGATTATGATCAGTATGAGGAAGAGGAAGTACATCGTATACAAGGTGATGTTATTGATTTAAAACCGGCTATTAGAGAATTGCTGTTACTTGAGATTCCGATGCAAGTAATCAGTGATGAAGCGAGAGAACAAGATGAGATGCCTTCCGGTAAGAACTGGGAAGTGATGACCGAAGAACAGGCTCGTGAAGTCGAACAAGAGGAAGAAAAGAAAGTAGATCCTCGACTCGCTGACTTAGCAAAACTTCTTGATCAAAACAAGAACTCTTAAAAGCGAAGTACCAGCTCGACTGGCTTCATAATGAGTATGAATCTCTTTTAAGGAGGTGGGAAGAATGGCAGTACCTTTTAGAAGAACTTCTAAAACAGCAAAAAGACAACGTCGTACACACATCAAACTAAGTGTACCTGGTATGGTAGCATGCCCAAACTGTGGTGAAATGAAATTGGCACACCGTGTTTGTAAAGAGTGCGGAACGTATAAAGGAAAAGAAGTTGTAAACAAATAATCGTTTACACCTCAAAAAAGCGTGAAGAGACCATGGCTCTTCACGCTTTTTTTGTCGTATAAATAGAAAAAGTCTGTTCATCCCCTCTTGAAACCCATACACTATAAGTAAAATAGAAGGGGGCTTTAAAGAATGGGAGAATATGTAATACATATGAACAATGAAGGGATATTAGAGTTTATCATCGACCGGCCACATAAACGAAATGCAGTGAGCTATGAAATCATGAATGGGCTTAGGGAGGCAATGGATGAGAGCGTTCAAAACGATCAAGTGAAAGCGCTCCTTATAACAGGGAGTGGAGATCGGGCATTTTGTTCCGGAGGAGACTTGTCGCAGTTCCACAATCTGAAAACACAAAGTCAAAGCTACGAAATGCTTAGTAAGATGGGTAGCCTTCTTACGAGACTCGCCTTTCTGCCGAAACCTACCATTGCCTTCATCAATGGGACAGCAATTGGCGGGGGATGTGAGATCGCCACTGCATGTGATTTCAGGGTTTCAAGAAGAACCGCTAAAATGGGGTTCGTTCAAGGGAATCTTGCCATCACGACTGGATGGGGAGGAGGGACTTTGCTCCTTGAAAGACTGCCTGTTTCCAAAGCCCTTTCTCTTTTAATGACGGCGCGTTTGGAACAGGCAGAAGCCCTTTTTCAAATGGGGTTCGTAGATGAAGTGGTGGATGAAACGATACCTGTTCATGAAGTGCCATTTATTAAAATGATTTCATCTAAATCTGCAGAGGTATTGAAGGCATATAAGCGACAACTTCTAAACCAGTGGAATACAAAGAGGATAGAAGAGAATATCGTGGAGGAAATCAAACAATGTTCCGAACTTTGGGCACAAGATGAGCACCACATGGCAGTAGAACAATTTTTATCTAAATAGGCAGATCACCAAAAGGAGCAGGCGAAAACCGGTTCCTTTTTTGTATATTAAAAAATAGTGAGGCTGATTCTATCTTCTCTAGTAAGAGCATATGTATGGAGAAACTGACGAAATAGGGGGGATGGAAATGTCTTCAAATAGACAGGATGCCTGGAGCCAGGATGAAGATGTATTGTTAGCGGAAGTGGTGCTGCGCCATATACGCGAAGGTGGTACTCAGCTGCAGGCGTTTGAAGAAGTAGGAAAAAAACTATCAAGGACATCCGCGGCATGCGGCTTTCGTTGGAATTCATTTGTTCGTAAACAATATAAATCCGGAATCGAACTGGCAAAGAAACAGAGAAAGCAATCTAAGAAACATTCTCCGCTAAAGAAGGCGTATGAAGAAAAGCAGGAAATCCCGACGGTTGAAAGTACGTCGGAATCTCCGGAAGCATTTTCAATGGGGAGTATGATACAGTACCTTCAAAAAGCAGAGGAAGCTGTCCGTATCGAGGAAAAGGTACGAAATGAAAACAATCAGCTTCATAAACAAATCTCACAACTGCAGGAAAAGCTTAAAGAAACAGAAGAAGAGTTGAAAGAGTATCAAGAAAAATTCAATCTTCTTGAAGAAGATCATAAATCTTTATTGGCCATTTTTGAAAAAGCGAGAAAAATGGCCCTGCTCCAAGGAAATGAGGACAAAGTGAAATTTCAAATGGATAAGAACGGAAATTTACAAAGATTGAATAAATGAAAAGAAAAAGGCTGACTCAAGTATACTTGAGCAAGCCTTTTTTTGTGTATTAACTGATTTTTTGTTCTTTGACCCCTTCAGGGAACCATACGTATGGATTTTCACCTAAATCTCTTTCTACTTCGTATGTTACGGCTTCAAACCCCATTTTCTCCCAGAAACCTTGAGATTTGATACGGGAGTTTGTTTTGATCGGCAATCCGAAGTTCTTGGCGAATTCCACTAATTCTTTTCCGTAGCTTTTATTCTGATACTTTGGCAATACTTCAAGCTTCCAAAGCTCCAGGTAATTCTGGGGAGGATCGAAGTATTGATCAAAACGGGCATTGCGTTGGTAAAGACTCATTCTGGCAACCAGGGTATCCCCGAAATAAATTCCGTAAAATGGAGATTCACTATCGTTTTCAATAATATTCGCCTGCAGTTCCTCAAGCATGGATAATTCCTGTACACCATATTCTTTAAATTTCTTAAACTCCTCTAGAGTTTTATAGTTTACTTTTAATTTTTCCACTTTCACTGCCATAATATGACCTCCTAAAATGCTGAAACATGATTCTTTGGAAACATGAAGAATGTTGTTTCCGTTTGCAATTCGTTTATTATTAGAACAAGTATTTATTATTATTATATAACAAAATAACAAAAAATTCTGCACTTAATTAAGAAAACGTTTACAATAGAGAAGAAGGATTTCGACGATTTTTGTAGAATTCGTATTATGAACAGGTGTGTTCTATGAAGAAAGGGGAGAGATTGTGCAGAAGATATTAATTGCAAACAGGGGAGAAATCGCTTCAAGGATCATCAAAACATGTAAACAATTAAACATTCAAACAGTCGCGGTTTATTCAGATGCAGATCAGGATATGCCCTTTGTGAAAGAAGCGGATGCTGCATTCCGCATAGGTGAATCACAAGTGAACCGTTCATACTTAGTAGTGGACAATATACTGGATGTTGCAAAGAAAGAGAAAGTGGATGGAATCCACCCTGGGTACGGCCTGCTATCGGAAAATGCTGACTTCGCGAAAAGGGTGACGGAAGAGGGCTTTACTTTTATTGGTCCTGCCCATGACATCATTGAAAAAATGGGAGATAAGGTAGAGGCGAGAAGAGTAATGCAGGAAGCGTCTGTCCCTGTGGTACCAGGGAGCGACGGAGGAGTCGGTACCATCGAGGATGCTAAAAGGGTTGCGCAGGAAATCGGCTATCCCGTTATGCTGAAGGCAAGTGGCGGAGGTGGGGGCATCGGCATGATCCGCTGTGAAAATGAGCAAGCGCTCGTTCAAAGCTTCGATTCTACTAAAAACCGTGCAAAAGCTTATTTCGGGAAAGAGGAAGTCTTTCTTGAGAAATGTATAGAGAATGCAAGACATGTAGAAGTACAAATCTTCGGTGATCATCATGGGAATCTCGTTCATCTATTCGAACGAAATTGTTCCGTACAACGAAGAAACCAGAAAGTGATAGAAGAATCTCCTTCTCCTGCCCTCTCTCAAGGAACGAAGGAGAAGATGTTCACAGCTGCCATACAGGCTGGAAGGGCAGTGAATTATACGAATGCAGGAACGGTAGAATTTATCGTTGATGAAGAAGAGAATTTTTACTTCCTTGAAATGAATACCCGCCTTCAGGTAGAGCATCCGGTCACTGAAACGGTCACAGGGCTCGATCTTGTGAAATGGCAGCTGATTGTCGCGGGCGGAGAGCCTCTGCCTCTTTGCAGGCAGGAGGAAATCCAGAATACCGGTCATGCGATTGAGTTCAGGGTATATGCCGAAGATCCAAAGACGTTTTACCCTTCTCCAGGAAAGCTGACAGAATTGGAATGGGGCGAAGGTGAAGGTGAAGGTGTCCGTATTGACAGCGGATATGAAAAGGGGAATAATGTGACTCCATTCTATGATCCGATGATCTCTAAATGTATCATCAAGGGAAATGACCGCCAGGATGCGCTGAATAAAGCAAAGGTTTTCTTTGCAGGGGTAACGATTGAAGGGGTCAAAACGAATGTCAGTCTTTTCAGGGATATCATTGAAGACAGCGGCTTTATAGAAGGATCATATACGACTAAATGGCTTCAGGACTTTTTGACAGCCAACCGCACGTAATGAGCACTAAATCAAACATAAGAAGATAAACTGGAGGAATCAATCATGAAGGAAATCACATCAACAATGGCAGGGACGGTATTAAATGTATTGGTGGAACAAGGTGGAGAGGTGTCTACCGGGGATACAGTTCTAATGCTTGAATCTATGAAAATGGAAATTCCCGTTGAAGCTGAAGCGGGAGGGAAAGTGACAGAGATTAAAGTAAGTGTAGGGGACTTCGTGAATGAAGGGGATGTACTACTTACAATCGAAGGATGATCCTGGTAAAACAATGAGCCAGAAATCAATGGCGATTTCTGGCTTGTCTGTGAGCCGTACTTGGATATTTACATAAAACGACGGAGGGGATAGTATGTCGACATCTAAAACGATCATCAATACTCTTGAAGAAACGAGAGAAAGAATTGCATCCGGTGGACAGCCAAAATATCATGAGAAATTGAAAGAACAGAAAAAGATGTTTGTCCGGGATCGTCTTCAACAATTATTTGATAATGGGGATTATCAGGAAGATGGGATGTTTGCCAACAACAAGGCTGAAGATTTACCGGCTGATGGAGTTGTGACGGCGACCGGAAAAGTAGGAGGGCAGACTGTGTGCGTCATGGCCAATGATTCCACGGTCAAAGCCGGTTCCTGGGGTGCGAGGACGGTAGAGAAAATCATCCGGATCCAAGAAACGGCACTCAATTTAAAAGTGCCTATCTTCTATTTAGTGGACTCTGCAGGTGCACGCATCACCGATCAGTTAGATATGTTCCCGAATCGGCGGGGGGCAGGCAAAATATTTCATAACCAAGTAAAGATGTCCGGGATGGTTCCACAAATTTGCGTCCTTTTTGGACCATCGGCAGCTGGAGGAGCATATATTCCTGCCTTCTGTGACATCGTCATCATGGTAGATGGAAATGCGTCCATGTATCTTGGGTCGCCTCGAATGGCGGAAAAAGTCATCGGGGAGAAAGTGACCCTTGAAGAAATGGGTGGTGCAAGAATGCATTGTACGGTCAGTGGATGTGGTGACCTGCTTGCGGCATCCGAAGAGGAAGCGATTGAAGAAGCGAAGAGGTATTTAAGTTACTTCCCGGCAAATTATCAGCACAAGCCAAAGGTGTTGGATGGACTTGCACCTAAACATGATAAACTGCTGGAAGACATCATCCCTGAACATCAAAATGCTCCTTTCAATATGTATGATTGCATCGATACGTTGATTGATGAAGGAAGCTTCTTTGAAATGAAAAAGCTGTTCGCTCCTGAATTGATCACTGGGTTCGGCCGACTTGACGGGAAGGTAGTGGGCATCATTGCCAATCAACCGAAAGTGAAGGGTGGAGTCCTTTTCCATGATTCTGCAGATAAAGGGGCTAAATTCATTCAATTATGTGATGCTTTCCATATTCCTTTGTTATTCCTGGCTGATGTACCAGGATTCATGATCGGGACGAAAGTGGAAAGAGCGGGGATTATCCGTCACGGTGCAAAATTGATAGCTGCCATGAGTTCGGCAACGGTAACGAAAATTTCCGTAATCGTAAGGAAAGCTTATGGAGCAGGTTTATATGCCATGGCTGGTCCTGCATTCGACCCGGATGTATGTATTGCTCTTCCTACGGCGCAAATCGCCGTAATGGGTCCGGAGGCTGCGGTGAATGCCGTCTATTCCAACAAGATCCAAGCTATCGAAGATCCGAAAGAAAGAATTCAGTATGTCCAGGAAAAACAGAAGGAATATAAAGAACATATCGATATTTATAAATTGGCGTCTGAATTAATTGTGGATGAAATCACCGCCCCGAACGAATTACGTACCGTATTGATCCAACGCTATAAGCTTTATGAAACAAAGGATGTCAAGTTCAGTGACAGAAAACATCCAGTATATCCTGTATAATGATATATTAAAGCAGGGCTCGTTCCTTTGGGACGGGCCCTTTCTTTCAAATAGCAATTGATTCTTTCTACCTATAACCGTTTTCTCACTGATGAAATTTTGGTAAAATGTTCATAAACGATGAAAAAGAAGGAGTTTGTATGAAAATTGGAGTCATTGGAGGCGGAGCGATAGGCCTTTTATTTGCTGGTTATTTAGGCCGGTTATTTGATGTGACCCTTATCGTGAGGAGAGAGTCCCAAGTCCGATCACTGGTGGAAAATGGAGTTACCATACATAAAAATGGGTCGGCAATCACAACCAGGGTCGGAGCAGCCCAAGAATTTGAAGTTCAGAAGGAATTAGACCTTGTAATTGTGGCAGTGAAGGAATATGATCTCCCGTTTCTTAGAAATAAACTCGTCGAACTAGGTTCTCATCTCCCCCTGATGTTTGTTCAAAACGGGGTGGGTCATGTTGAATGGGTGAAAGCATTACCTCATCATCACCTGATCGCGGGGTCAGTGGAGCATGGAGCAATGAAGGATAATGATGTCACCGTCCATCATTTAGGGGAAGCCGGGACGAATATTGCGTTAATTAGAGGAAATGGGCGTGTTATAGAAGAATTAGTATCAAAGAGTTCTGCTTCCTTCCCGTTTTCAATCCAGCAAGACTTCGAGGAAATGTTGCTGACTAAATTATTCGTCAATGTATTAATCAACCCCCTGACAGCTCTAACGGGTGTGACGAATGGTAAGCTTGTTGACAACCCATTTTTCCATGGACTGCAGAAGGATCTATTCAATGAGATGCTACTCTTATTTCCGCAAATGGAAGGGAATATCTCCTTCGAAAAAGTAGTCGATATCTGCCGGAATACATATCTAAACAGATCTTCCATGTTAAAAGACATAGAATCACAAAGAAGGACGGAAATTGAATCGATCATTGGAGTCCTTCTGGAAAAAGCGCAAAAAGAACACCATTTTGTACCCATCATGAATCTACTTTACCAATTAGTTAAAGGAATAGAAAGAGAAGGTCTGGGGGGATAAAATGGCTTCCATTTTTTCGACGATCATTGCCATATTCGTTATGATTCCATTTCTGGGGTATTTCATTAGTTTTATTCTTGCCAAGGAAATCTTAAAAAGTCACAGGAGAGCTGTTCATATTGCCATTGATATTACGACATTTCTCTTGATTGTATCTGTTCACTTTATTGTCCTCGCCATTTGGAAGACATCATACCTGTGGCTCATTTTTATTGTGGTCTGTTCAATCGGTGTCCTGTTTGCCATTATGTACTGGAAAGCAAAAGGTGAGATCGACTATCCAAAAGTCCTCAGGGGCTTCTGGCGGGTGAACTTCCTTTTATTTTTCACTGCCTATATCACATTAATGATCACAGGTCTCATCCTCCGAATTCTGGAATTGTATTAAAATTTGCAGGCAAGTTTTTTCCTTTTCATTAAGTGGAATGATATACTCTTCGTTAGGATATCAAGAGCTAGAAAAGGAGTAATTCATATGGAATTGGAAAGCTTAAACATTCCAGCAATAAATCAGTTTGCGTCTAAATACTTAAAACAAGAAGAGCCTGTCACTTCTTTTTTTCACTATAATATCAACAGACCATCCGTTTACGAGGAACGGATGGAGGATTTAAGGTCCCGTCACTTCCCTCGGGAGGGTCTATCAGAGTGCATCTCTTCCTATATGAAAGGGCTGCCTACTTCCGATAAAGTAGAAGAGGCACTTGAGAAACTGAGGAATAATGCGGTAACCGTCGTTGCCGGTCAACAGGCAGGTCTTTTGACTGGCCCCCTTTATACCATACATAAAATCATTTCAGTCATTCAATTGGCCAGGCAGCAGGAAGCGGAACTTAGGCACCCCGTGGTACCGGTTTTTTGGATTGCGGGAGAAGACCACGATTATCAGGAAGTGAATCATATATACGTTGAAAAAGGATCAAAGCTTGAAAAGGTGGGGTATCCTGAGAGGGTATTGGAAAAAAAGATGACCTCTCTCATAACGTATTCCAACTCAGTAATGAAGAAATGGCTTGATGACATACTGATTGCTTTAGGGGAAACGGAATACTCAAAACAGCTTTCAGTGGAGCTTCATCAGATGATCGATGAGGAAGAGTCAATCGTCCGCTTATTTGCTCATATCGTAATGAGTTTATTCAAGGAATTTGGATTACTGGTCATTGATTCCTCCCATCCACCACTTAGAAAACTTGAAGCGGCCCATTTCCGTCATTTGATTGAAAACAGCCAGTCGATAACGGATGCGGTCCTTCTGCAACAGCGCGACATCCGGGAAAGTGGTTTTCAAACTCAGCTGGAGATCTCTCCTTCTGCCGCCAATCTTTTTCTTCAAATTCAGAATGAAAGGGCTTTGTTAGACCGGGATGGGGATCTGTTTTTTGAGAAAAATAGCGGAAAAACCTTCTCTTCCGTCGAGTTATTATCGATGTTGGAGAAAAGCCCTGAATCATTCAGCAATAATGTCGTCACAAGGCCGATGATGCAGGAATGGCTATTCCCGAACCTGGCGTTTATTGCCGGACCTGGTGAAATAGCCTACTGGGGAGAATTGAAAAGAGCGTTTGAATATGTAGATTTGAAGATGCCTCCCGTCGTGCCACGATTAAATATCACCATAGTGGAAAGGGAGATAAATAAGAGGATCAAAGACCTCCAACTATCCATTCACGGAGTGATTACAGAAGGGGTAACAACTGCCAGGGATGCCTTTTGGAAATCCCTTGAACGTCCTGGGTTAGAAAAGGAAATGAAGAGCATTCAGGATGACCTCGATCGCCGATATGAGGAAATCCGTAAACAGGCCGTCTCGATTGATCAGGGATTAAATCCGATTCTTGATAAGAATCTTGAATTTCATCATGGTCAGTTCGATTATTTACGCAAAAAAATTGACAAAGCGTTAAAAGATAAGCACTCCTTGATCTTCACCCAGTTCATGAAAGTGGAAAACAGTATCAGACCAAATGAAGGACCACAGGAAAGAACCTGGAATGTCCTGTACTTCCTGAACAAATACGGCCCCACTTTCATAAGGGACCTGACCACTCTGGAATATTCTTTTGATGGCACTCATAAGGTGATCTACATCTGATCGGTCAATATATAAAAGGACCAAATTCGTTTTGATATGCGAATTTGGTCCTTTTTCTGTTGTATAAAGACAAAATTCAACTCTGGAAATTTGTCTGTAAAAGCAGGAAAAACACTAATGAAAAATAGAGGAAATATTTTGCAAGGAAAGAATATAGAAAAGAGTGGAGAAAAGTGGGGGGATGTGGTACATTTGTGATAGAAAGTGGGGGCAGTGCATATGTTCATGGGCGAATATCAACATAATATTGATAATAAAGGCCGTATAATCGTACCTGCCAAGTTCCGTGATCATCTCGGGGATTCATTTGTCATCACCCGGGGACTTGATCAGTGCTTATTTGGTTACCCCATGGATGAGTGGCGATCCCTAGAGGAAAAGCTTAAAGCCCTGCCGCTTACTAAAAAAGATGCCCGTTCCTTCACTCGATTCTTCTTCTCGGGGGCAACCGAGAGTGAACTGGATAAAACGGGCAGGGTGAATATTCCTGCTACACTTGTGAATTATGCACAATTGGATAAAGAATGCATTATTTTGGGAGTTTCCAATCGAATTGAGATTTGGAGTAAATCATTATGGGAAGACTATTTCACACAGTCTGAAGATTCATTTGCCGAGCTTGCTGAGAATATGGTGGGATTTGATATTTAGCCCACCACAAAACGTTCGATTGGAAAGGTGAAGTCAACATGTTTAAACATACAACTGTATTATTGAAAGAAACCGTAAATGGACTGGGAATCAAGGAAGATGGAGTCTATGTGGATTGTACGTTAGGCGGGGCGGGTCATAGTGAGTACCTGGCCAGCCAGCTTTCGTCCGAGGGGCATCTCTATTGCTTCGATCAGGATGAAACGGCCATCAATCATGCGAAAGAAAAGCTTGCAGCTTATCAGGACAGGGTCACATTCGTTCAATCCAATTTCCGACATATCAAGGAAGAACTTGAACATCTCGGAGTACATAGTGTGGATGGGATTCTTTACGATCTGGGTGTGTCATCTCCTCAATTGGATACTCCTGAAAGGGGCTTTAGTTATCACCACGATGCGCCTCTCGATATGAGAATGGACTTACAAGGCGAAGTGAGTGCATTTGATGTCGTAAACCACTGGTCATTTGAAGATCTGGTCCGAATCTTTTACCGGTATGGTGAAGAAAAGTTTTCGAAGCAGATTGCAAGAAAGATTGAAGCCGCACGCGAAGTGAAAGCAATCGAAACGACAGGTGAATTAGTAGAACTGATCAAGGAAGGGATTCCTGCACCTGCAAGACGAAAGGGTGGTCATCCTGCCAAAAGGGTCTTCCAAGCAATCCGCATAGCCGTCAACGATGAGCTTGGGGCCTTCGAGGATTCGTTGGAACAAGCCATAGGGCTTCTGCATAAGGGCGGAAGAGTGAGTGTCATCACGTTCCATTCTTTAGAGGACCGGATTTGTAAAACGATGTTCAAAGAAAAAGCATCAGGACCGGACCTGCCACCGGGATTACCTATTATCCCGGAAGGATATGAAGCAGAACTTAAACTAGTAACGAGAAAACCGATCCTGCCAAGCGAAGAAGAATTGGAAGAAAATAATCGGGCAAGGTCGGCTAAATTGAGAATCGCAGAAAAAAATATATAAAAAGAAGGAAACAGGAGGGAGAATTTTGAGTAACTTAGCCAGAAATTATGAGCAGCAAAAAGTTGAGAAATCCTATCAGTCCGTTCAAGCCAAACCTAAGCGTTTGAATGAGGAAAGAAGGTACGGGATCACCCCTGGTGAAAAAATCCTAGTAACTATCTTTGCAATGGTATTTTGTTTCCTTGCCGTTCAAATTGTATCGACTCAGGCTGCTATCTATGATGCCAATAAAGAAGTTCAGCACGTAGAAACGACCATCGAAAAGCAGGAAAAGGCGAATACTGACCTGAAACTTCAAGTAAGTGAGCTGAGTACGTACGAGCGTATTCTTGAAAAAGCAAAGGAACTTGGACTTAACTTAAAAGAAAAGAACGTTAAGGTTGTTGAACAATAATGAAAAAAAGACCAAGTATGAACATAGGGGCAGCCATCCTTTTCGGGATTTTCGGCTTGCTCTTTTTTGTATTAATGGTCCGCTTTGTCACCATTCAGGTCACGGGAGAAGCGGAAGGTAAGGTCCTTGCATCACAGGCGGCAAAGAAATACATTAAAAGCCATATTTTAGAAGCACACAGAGGGACAATCTTTGACGGGAAAGGGGAAGTCATTGCAGAGGATACGTCCGCTTATACACTGGTTGCGATATTAGATCCAAGTATAACGAGCGATCCAAAAAAACCGAAGCATGTGACAGATCCAGAAAAGACCGCCAAAGTCCTCTCCAACTATCTCGATATGAAGGAAAGTGCAATTTATGACCGCTTAACTAAAAAAGGTCAAAACAATAAACTTCCGTATCAAGTGGAATTCGGTGCTCCAGGTAGAGATTTATCCCATCAGATGATGCTCGAAATCAAGGAAGAGGATATTCCTGGTGTTACGTTCAGGAAGGAAGCGAAACGATTCTATCCTAACGGCTCCTTCGCCTCACATCTTATCGGGTTCGCACAGAAATCAACGGACGACGATGGGGATTCTACGACAGTGGGTAAAATGGGAGTGGAAGCAAGCTTCAATGATGTTCTGAAGGGCAAGGATGGATCTGTTGCATATAAGAGTGACGTGTGGGGCTATCTGCTTCCCAATGCAGATGAGCATGTTACACCACCCAAGGATGGGGATGACCTTTATCTGACCATCGATAAGAAGATTCAAACCTTCCTTGAAGAAGCAATGAATGAAGTCCAGAAAAAATACAAGCCCAAGAAAATGTTTGCCATCGTATCTGACCCGAAGACAGGGAAGATTCTTGCCATGAGTCAAAGACCTACCTTTCACCCGGATACACGGGAGGGGCTCTTGGATAACTGGACCAATATCATCGTTGAAGATACATATGAACCGGGATCCACGATGAAGTCTTTTTCCCTTGCAGCTGCAGTGAATGAAGGAAAGTTCAATCCGAATGAAACCTATGAATCTGGTAAGTTCTACGTGGAAAATGTTCCAAATCCGATCCGGGATCATAATGGAGGAGAAGGTTGGGGAACGATTACGTTCCTTGAAGGCGTACAAAGATCCTCCAATGTTGCATTCGCGAATCTGTTGGATAAAATCGGGTTTAAGAAATATGAAAACTATTTACATGACTTTGGATTTGGCGAAGCGACAGACGTAGGATTACCGAATGAGGCATCGGGTTCGATATTATACCATTACCCGATTGAAAAATATACGACCATCTTCGGTCAAGGTACGACCGTCACACCGCTTCAAATGGTTCAGGCGGAATCGGCGATTGCCAATGACGGGAAAATGATGAAGCCTTATGTCATTTCAAAGATCGTCGATCCTAATACAAAGAAAGTGATCAAAGAGACGAAGCCTGAAGTTTCAGGAAGCCCCATTACGAAGGAAACGGCGATCAAGACCAGGGAATACCTGGAGACGACCGTCACATCTGAAAATGGTACAGGACAGAAGTTTGCGATAGATGGATATCGTGTCGGTGGCAAATCAGGTTCGGGTCAGATACCGGATCCATCAAATGGCCGGTACATGGTCGGGAAAGAAAATTATCTTTTCTCCTTTATGGGTATGGCTCCTATCGACGACCCTCAGTTAATCGTTTATGTCGGGATCCAACAGCCTGAATTGGAACCGACTGAAATCGGATCTGATCCGGTCTCTGCCGTCTTCAATCCTGTGATGCAAAACAGCTTAAAATACCTGAACATCAAACCTCAGGAAAAAGTGAGCCTGAAGAAACAATCACTCCCTGAAACGAGGGAAATGAGCGTGGAAGAAGCGAAAAAAGAGCTGGAAAAAGCAGGGGTCACTCCTATCGTGGTCGGAAATGGTTCACAAGTGGTCAAGCAGCTTCCTCAAGGCGGAAAAACTATTCTTGAAGGAGAAAGAGTTGTGATCAAAACCGATGGAGACATTACCATTCCGGATATGAAAGGGTGGTCAGTAAGGGATGTCTTTAAAGTAGCCAATATCGCCGGTCTTAAGATCAATATGGTTGGAAATGGATATGCTTTCAGCCAGAATATCCAGCCCGGGATAAAGGTCAAGAAAGATGAGCCACTCGTCGTCAACTTTAAGACACCTGAAGAAGCAGCGGCTCCAAAAGAAGAAGAACAACAAAATTAGCGAAAAGGGATGACTCGAAAACCGGGTCATCCCTTTTTGTCCATCCTTCCCTAAAACGGAATTCCGTTTAAAGTAGCCATTTAGTCTTTCGTTGAATTCAAACATACCACCATAAGTCCAAGCATATAATGGAACGAGCCATAGAAGGGGAGGTTCCATTTGTGAAAAGAGTATCCAATGTAACGGTAAGGAAGAGATTGGCAGTAGCACTTGTAATAGGGGTCCTTATTTTCTCCATCATAGATATCAGGCTGGGGTATGTTCAGTTTTTTAAAGGGGACTGGCTTACCGGTTTGGCAAAAGACTCCTGGAGTCGAAATATCCCATTTCAACCTGAGAGAGGGAAAATAGTAGACCGAAATGGAGTAGAACTCGCCGGGAATCAAAGTGCACCGACAATATTTGTCGTGCCACGGCAAATTACGGATCCTCAAGGGACAGCGGATAAACTGGCGGCCGTTCTTAATATTTCAGTTGAATCTGCATATAAATATGTAACACAGAAAGCAAATATGGTGTTGATAAAGGAAGCAAGGAAGATCTCTTATGAGAAAGCGAAAGAAGTACGGGATTTAAACTTAAAGGGTGTGTATTTAGGGGAGGATTCCAAGCGTTATTATCCATATGGAAGTTATTTATCCCATGTACTTGGCTTCGCTGGAATAGATAATCAAGGGCTTATGGGGCTGGAACTTTCCTATGATGAAGAGCTTAGTGGAGATAAAGGGTATGTGAAATTTTTCTCCGATGCCAAAGGAAAGAGAATGCCTGATATGGCAGATGATTTTGAAAAACCCGAGAATGGGTTGGATTTAAAGTTAACGATCGATACCAAAGTACAGACAATCGTTGAGCGTGAATTGGACATCGCAGAGGCGACGTATAATCCAGATGGCATCATTGCCATCGCCATGAATCCTAAGAATGGTGAAATACTGGCCATGTCGAGCAGACCGACATTTGATCCGGCTAACTTCCGAAATGTCCCTCAGGAGATCTATAATCGGAATTTACCGATTTGGAGTACGTATGAACCGGGGTCTACGTTCAAGATCATTACTCTTGCGGCAGCACTCGAAGAAAAAAAGGTGGACCTTTATAAAGAGACATTTCATGACCCCGGGCATATCGAAGTGGCTGGATCGACTCTCCACTGCTGGAAGCGTGGGGGACACGGGACACAAACATTCCTGGAGGTGGTTCAGAACTCATGTAACCCAGGATTTGTGGAGTTGGGTCAAAGGTTAGGGAAAGAAAAATTGTTCAGCTATATCCATGATTTTGGTTTTGGTGAAAAGACGGGGATCGATCTACAAGGGGAAGGGAAGGGGATTCTCTTTAACCTCGACCGTGTCGGGCCTGTAGAACAGGCGACAACCGCATTTGGCCAGGGGGTGGCCGTTACCCCCATTCAACAGGTTGCAGCCGTGTCAGCGGCAGTCAATGGAGGAGTATTGTATCAGCCTTATATCGCTAAAGAGCTTATCGACCCTTCAACAGGAGAAGTGGTCATGAGAAAGAGCCCTCAGATCAAGAAAAGGGTCATTTCCGAAGAAACGTCAAAGCAGATTCGTGAAGCGTTGGAAAGTGTCGTGGCCAAAGGAAGCGGAAAGAAAGCGTTTGTTGACGGTTACCGTGTAGGTGGGAAAACGGGGACAGCTCAAAAGGCAAAGGATGGTAAGTACCTGGAAAACAATCATATCGTTTCCTTTATGGGAGTGGCACCTGCAGATGACCCTCAGATTGTAGTGTATGTCGCTGTCGATAATCCGAAGGGGACGATTCAATTCGGTGGCGTCGTAGCAGCCCCGATAGGAGGGAGTATCATAGGCGATAGTCTGGAGGCAATGGGGGTACCGAAGCGTAAGGGTCAAATTGAAAAAGAGATGACCTGGACCGACATCCCGTTGATTGAAACCCCTGACCTGGTCGGATTGACGAAGAATGAGCTGAAGGAACAACTTGTTAACCTGGACCTCGACGTAAGCGGAAGCGGAGAAAAAGTGGTAAGTCAGTCTCCGGACCCGGGGGTGAAAATAAAACAGGGATCAAAGGTAAGGGTTTATCTATCTGAAGAATAATGGCGGAGTAGGTCTACACAATAGTCATTTCATGATATACTTTTTATTTATGCCGGGGATTTGAATCGATAAATCCCCGGGTATAAAGTGTCAGCCATAGTGATGTTAAAAAGATCTCGAACTAAGTTAAAAGGTTGATAGCTTTCATTCATGTTTTTTTGTAAAATATAAAAAGGTTGCTTTCTGCCTGTGAGGAGTTGAAAGGATGAGATTGCACACTTTGCTGGAAGTACTACCGTTTTTTTCAGTACAGGGTGAAGGGAATCCAGCTATTTCAAACATCGCTAACCACCATAAAAAAGTAAAGAATGGTGATTTATTTATTTGTATTAATGGATTGGAGATTGATAGCCACTCTCTTGCCGGAGTGGCAGAGAAGAATGGTGCAGCAGCGATCCTTGCAGAAAGGAAACTGGATGCAGGCGTTCCTGTCGTCATTGTTCCCGATACGAAGAAAGCGATGGCGATACTTTCGGACCATTTTTATAAACAGCCTTCCCATCAGTTGCTCTTGGTCGGAGTGACGGGGACCAATGGCAAAACCACGACGACCCACCTCATCGATCACGTTTTTACTCAGAGTGGGGTGAAGACAGGATTGATTGGAACTCTGCATATCAAAGTGGGGGAGGAGTTGGAGGTCAGCCATAATACGACGCCTGACAGTTTAACCCTTCAGCAGACATTCAGAAGATTTTGTGATAAAGGGGTCCGGTCGGCCATCATGGAAGTTTCTTCACATGCTTTGGATCAAGGTCGGGTGCACGGCTGTGACTATGATATTGCTGTGTTTACGAATCTGACACAGGATCATCTTGATTATCACAAAACGATGGAAGACTACCGTAATGCGAAGGGCTTATTGTTTTCTCAATTAGGGAATACTTATTTTAAGAAATCCCCTAAATATGCCATTATTAATAAGGACGATGATGCAGCTGATTATTTCATCAAATCCACAGCCGCCCATGTATTTACATATGGACTGTCTCCATCAGCTGATTTCCATGCCAAAGATGTGGTCCTTAGGGCGACAGAATCGGTCTTCACCCTTGTCTCTCCATTTGGGGAACGTGAACTCGTCTTAAATTATGCAGGGAAGTTTAATGTGTACAACGCCCTGGCTGCAATAGCGACAGCGTTTGCTGCCGGTATATCAATCGATGAAAGCATAAGGAGCCTTGAAAAAGCCAAAGGGGTCAGGGGACGGTTTGAAACAGTTTCAGAAGGTCAGCCCTTTTCGGTCATCGTCGACTATGCCCATACTCCGGATGGCTTGAAAAATGTATTAGAGACCATCCGGTCGATTACAAACGGCCATGTGATAGTGGTGGTCGGATGCGGAGGGGACAGGGATAGGATCAAGAGGCCGATCATGGCGGAAATCGCCTGTGATTACGGCGATTATGCCATTTTCACTTCTGATAATCCCAGGACCGAGGACCCCGGGGCTATCCTGAAGGATATGGAAGCCGGAGTGGTCGGCAAACAATATCAATTGATCGTTGATCGCAAAGAGGCGATCAAAGAAGCCTTGAGCCTTGCGAAACCGGAAGATGTCGTCCTGATTGCCGGGAAAGGACATGAAACCTATCAGATCATAGGGAATCATGTATACGATTTCGATGACCGGGAAGTGGCAAGACACTTCATCAAGGGGTTGTAGGAATGCTTCTTTATGATGAGGTTAGAAAAAAGTTTCCTGAAACCAAAGGAATTCATTTACCGGGTTTACCCTTTTTAGTAGTTTCAAATTCAACTAGGATGGGAATGAAGAAGGGACTATATATACCTTTCGGTGATAAAGTGGACCTTTTTAGGAGCATTGAAAAAGGAGCGGTTGCTTCCCTTTGGCCCAAGGGTGAAGAAATTCCATCCTTTGTCCCCAATCACTTCCCGTTATTTATGGTTGAAGATGTGTATAGGGCTTATTTAGACTTACAAGAGAGTTACAAACAAAATTACAATCAAGAAAAGTGGGAAATTATGACGAAGTTTATTTTTAGCAATGAACCTGAACAAAATCAAACAAATGATGTGTCTATGAAGGGATCTCTTCAGGAGCCAACCGATGGAAAGGGAGGGGACTCACGATGATGGAACAAGTGATCTTTTTTACCCTCATAATGGCGTTTCTCATAACCGTATTGCTTGCCCCCTTGTTTATCCCTTTCCTTAGAAGATTGAAGTTTGGACAAAGTATCCGGGATGAAGGGCCCGAGTCTCATCAAAAAAAGACCGGTACCCCCACGATGGGTGGGATCGTGTTCTTAGCATCCATCGTCATCACCACATTTGTGATGACCGGTAAATATTCAGAACCCGGTCCTGAAACGTATTTAATGATCCTCGTGACTGTCGGATTTGGATTATTGGGTTTCCTTGATGACTTTATCAAAGTCGTGATGAAGAGGAATTTAGGTTTGACCTCCAAGCAGAAGCTGTTGGGACAGATTGTCATATCGGTGATCTTTTATCTTATCTTTAAACAGAACGACTTTCCGACCACGGTTTCGATACCACTGACGGATATCTCGTTTGAATTAGGCTGGTTTTATTGTTTGTTCATTATTTTTTGGCTTGTTGGATTTTCAAACGCTGTCAATTTGACGGATGGTCTCGACGGTTTGGTGTCCGGAACGAGTGCCATTGCATTCGGGGCACTGGCTGTACTAGCGTGGAGCCAATCCCAATATGATGTTGCCATTTTCGGAGTAGCGGTGGTGGGCGCGGTTCTTGGCTTTCTCGTCTTTAATGCCCATCCTGCCAAAGTATTCATGGGTGATACCGGCTCACTTGCACTCGGAGGCGCGATTGCTACGATTGCCATTTTAACCAAGCTTGAAATCATTCTAATCCTTATTGGGGGAGTATTCGTCATTGAGACTCTTTCCGTCATCTTACAGGTGGCAAGCTTCAAAACAACTGGAAAACGTATTTTCAAAATGAGCCCATTGCACCACCATTATGAGTTGGTCGGATGGTCGGAGTGGCGTGTTGTCGTCACTTTTTGGACTGTGGGATTACTTTTTGCCGTTTTAGGAATCTATATCGAGGTGTGGTTATAAATGAAAAACATTACGAAATTCAAACATAAAAAAGTACTGGTATTAGGTCTGGCAAAAAGTGGGGTAAGTGCTGCCTCTCTCCTACATAAGTTAGAAGCATTCGTAACGGTCAATGACCAGAAGCCTTTGTCGGAAAATCCCGAAGCCCAAGGGCTTCTTCAGGAAGGGATCAAAGTCATATGCGGCAGTCATCCCATCGAGCTCCTGGATGAAGGTTTTCAATTTGTCGTCAAGAATCCGGGTATCCCATATCATAACCCATTGATTAAAAAAGCGCTGGAGAAGAATATTCCCGTTTTAACAGAAGTCGAGCTCGCTTATTTAATCTCCGAAGCGGAAATGATCGGGATCACGGGAACCAATGGAAAAACAACCACCACCACACTGTTATTCGAAATGTTGAAAGAGGATAATCAAAAACCTCGGATTGCCGGAAACATCGGAACCGTTGCTTCTGAGGTAGCCCAGGATGCGAAAGAGGATGAAAAGATGGTAGTCGAACTTTCTTCTTTCCAACTGATGGGGACCCAGGACTTCGCTCCGCACATTGCCATTATTACAAATTTATATGATGCACACCTTGATTATCATGGGGACTTGAGCGAATATTGGAAAGCGAAATCCAATATTACAAAAAATCAAACGGAAAAAGATTATTTAATCATTAACGGAGATCAAGAGCATGTCCAGGAAGCGGTCAGCTTTACAAAAGCCCAGGTGATTCGCTTTTCAACCGAAAAAGAAATAGAAGGCGGTGCTTATATAAAAGATCGTGCTATTTATTTCAAGGACGAAAAAGTGGTCGATTTATCCTCCATCGTCCTTCCGGGTGCTCATAATCTTGAAAATATCCTTTGTGCCGTTGCTGCATGTAAAATATATGGCGTTTCAAATGAAAGTATCAGAAAGGTATTGAGTACGTTTGGTGGTGTGAAACATCGAACTCAATTCGTTCGGGAAATGAATGGAATTAAGTTTTACAATGATTCTAAAGCAACGAATAGCCTGGCGACTAAAAGTGCGCTTAAAGCGTTTGAATCCCCTACTATATTGCTTGCAGGAGGATTGGATCGCGGAAATGAATTTGATGACCTGATTCCATTTCTCGTGAACGTCAAAACATTGATCACCTTTGGAGAAACATCAGAGAAGTTCGTGAAAACGGGGGAAAAGGCAGGGATACAAACGATTATTCCTGTCGATAATGTTGAAAAGGCGGTTCCGGTTGCTTATGAGCATGCACGGGAAGGGGATATCGTTTTATTGTCCCCTGCATGTGCAAGTTGGGATCAATATCGTACTTTTGAACAACGCGGTGACATTTTTATCGAGGCCGTGCATAAGCTTTAATAAGGGCTTGTCCATATAGAGCATCCATACTCACACAACCAGTCATTCATTCCGGGATCAGTAGTTTTCTATGCTCGAACGGCTCTAAATTTGTCTATTCGAGGTGTTTAGGATTGCCTTTAAAAAAATCGACTCCCGATTTTATACTCATTGTGGTTACACTCACTTTGCTAGCAATTGGACTGGTCATGGTATACAGTGCGAGTGCTGTATGGGCAGATTACAAATTTGATGACTCCTTTTTCTTTGCAAAAAGACAGGTTCTTTTTGCGGGTGTTGGACTGTTCGCGATGTTTTTCATCATGAACGTAGAGTACTGGACTTGGAGAAATTGGTCAAAGATCATCATCATCATTTGCTTCGTCCTTCTTGTACTTGTTCTCATACCCGGGATAGGGGTGCTCCGGAATGGTTCGAGGAGCTGGATCGGTGTAGGGGCATTTTCAATTCAGCCTTCGGAGTTTATGAAACTCGCCATGATCGCTTTTCTATCAAAGTATTTATCTGAGAACCAAAAGTATATTACTTCTTTTAGAAAAGGAGTCCTTCCGGCACTTTTACTGGTGTTTACAGCATTTGGAATGATCATGCTTCAGCCTGACTTGGGAACGGGTACTGTCATGGTGGGGACTTCTGTAGTGATGATCTTTATATCTGGCGCTCGGATTAAACATTTTGTAGGGCTCGGCATGATCGGTTTGTTGGGATTTGTAGGACTCGTCATTTCTGCGCCTTACCGGATTAAACGGATTACGTCCTTTTTAGATCCCTGGCAGGATCCGCTCAATAGCGGTTTTCAAATCATTCAGTCCCTGTATGCCATCGGGCCTGGTGGATTATTCGGATTGGGTCTCGGACAGAGCAGACAGAAGTTCTTCTATTTGCCGGAACCTCAAAACGACTTTATATTTGCTATTTTAGCAGAAGAACTTGGATTTATTGGGGGAACCCTGGTATTGATCCTGTTTTCATTGATTTTGTGGAGAGGGATAAGGATCGCATTGGGTGCACCAGATTTATTTGGAAGCTTCCTGGCTTTAGGGATCGTTTCCATGATTGCCATCCAGGTGATGATCAATGTAGGGGTAGTGACGGGGCTGATGCCCGTAACCGGGATTACACTTCCATTCCTGAGCTATGGGGGATCTTCTTTGACCCTCATGCTGATGGCTGTGGGGGTCCTGTTGAATATAAGCCGCTATTCAAGGAACTGATGCTTCATAAAAAAGAGATTGACACAAGAAAAATGGCAGGAAGAAGCGAATGATGAATTAAGATCTCACCACTTCTTCCCCTTTTTCTCAGTCGGTCTCTTTTTTATCTGAAATGAAAAGGAGAAAAACCTTCCGTTATATGAAATAAGGATAGGATATTTGCGTTTTCGATGTTACAATAAATTACATATACGTAATTCATTTTTATCATACCTTTTCAAAATAAAGGAGAGTTTGTTACTTTTGTTAACCAAAACTTTTACAATTCAATGACATGCATTCATAATGCTTCAATTGTTGTTTAAAATAGGGTTCAAGAGTGAAATACATAGGATGGTCATTCTTTTGGAAAGTGAGTGCAAGTACATATACGATAAGTGGTATGGACAATCCATCTTAGGGTGACAGGAGGTCAATTCTCCAAAAATAGGCCATTGACCCTGCATCACTCATATTTTTGCTTCAAAAAGGTCATATGGCAGAAAATAACGTTCTGTTCCTCTTTTAACATGTTATTCCTTCGTATAGAATAGAAGGTATCCCAATGTAAAGAGTACTTTCATTATAAGACATGAAGAGTTCAACTCACTCATGACATAATGAATTAAAAGTGAAATTGAGGAGAACGAAATGAAAAAAGAAAATGTTGTTTCCATTGAAGATCGTATTCCTAAACTAAAACAACACCGAAAAAAGAAAGCAAACCGCAGGCTTCTGTTTTTACTTTCTTTGTTCTTTCTGATGATATTGTCGGTTGTATACTTTCAATCGCCCTTGAGTCATGTAAACACAGTGTCCGTTCATGGGAATGAACTTATATCAAATAAGACGGTTCTTCAAAAAAGTGGAATTGACAAAGGTATGAATGTGTGGAGTGTAAGCAAAGAGAAAACGGTCGAGCAGTTAAAGAAGCTTCCTGAAGTAAAGGATGCGAAAGTGGAATTATCCTTTCCAAATTCATTCGAAATAACCGTTCAAGAACATGATAAAAAAGCGTATCTCTCTAAGGGGAATAAATTTTTTGTCATTTTGGAAAATGGGAAGGTCTTGGATAAAGGGACCGGATCGATTCCTGTGGATGCACCTCTATTGAGGGGATTCGAAGAGGATGAGGTCCTGGTCAAAATGGTGAACGAATTAGGAGAGCTTCCGAAAGAAGTGCAGCATCTCATCTCAGAGATCAACCTCGTTCCGAAGAAAACAGACAAATATCACTTGACTCTATTTATGAATGACGGGTTCGAAGTGAGTGCGACCATCAGAAGCTTCTCAGAAAAGATGGTGCATTATCCTTCGATCGTCAGCCAATTGGACCCTTCAGTAAAAGGGGTCATTGACTTAGAGGTCGGTTCTTATTTCAGAGCATATGAAACGGAAGGTGAACAAACGAATGAAGAGGATGAAGGTGAGAGGTAAGCACGTGGTCCTCTCTCTTGTATGTCTGGTTTTGGGTTTCATCCTTGCTTTTTCATTCAGTCTGGCCAATACAGAACAAAAAGAGCTCGGGAGCCGGACAAATGGTCAATGGAAACAGGAAGAAACATTAAGAGATCAAATCCTCGAGTACCAGCAGAAGAATAATCGTCTGCAGGAAAAACTTTATGAGAAACAGGAGAAGGTCGGCAATATGGAGAAGGAATTCTCCAAAGAGAAGCAAATTTATTTCAACCTGGCTGAGGATGCTGAGAAGTACCGTATGTACTTAGGGAAAACGAAAGTGAAGGGGCCGGGGGTAACGGTCACCTTGTCCGATGCGAAATATGACCCGGAGGAAGAAAACGCGAATAATTATATAGTCCATGAACACCATGTCTTTAAGGTGATCAATGAATTATATATTGCAGGTGCCTCTGCGGTTGCGATCAACGGGCAAAGACTTAAGCATGATTCATACATACTGTGTAACGGTCCGGTCATCCAGATTGATGGCATCGAGTACCCTGCCCCGTTCGAAATTACGGCAATCGGGGATCCGGAAGTGTTGTCCTCCGCCATGAATATCACAGGCGGAGTGAAGGATCAGTTGGTGAATGAAAATATCATATTTGAGATGAAAAAAGAAAATTCGGTCATCCTCGAACCCACCATAGGCGAATCATGAGCCGGCTCCCATTGAAGTTATCGATACGGGCGAGGTCCAGGTCCCGAAAGTAAGGTGCAATAAATGGACAACAAACTTAAAATCAGCTTTACCGTCATTACGGTCATCATCGGGTTTATGATTGCCATTCAGTTCCAGACTGTCAAAGAGCCAGTTGTCCGGGATACCAGAGATATCTGGGAACTGAGGGAAGCGCTTTTGAAAGAAAAGGAAGTCAACTCTAACCTTTTATCAGAAACGCGTTCTGTAGAAGCGAAGCTGGAACAGTATAAAACCGAGCAGCAATCAAGCCCGGAGCAGGCATTAAAGCAAACATTAGAGGAATTGAAGACTGAAATGGGGCTGACAGAAAAAACGGGCCCGGGTCTTATACTGACGATCGAGCCTTCAATGGAGGAAATCCTCCTGGGTGAAAAAGTTCAGAATGTCTCGCCGGAACTTTTGGAGAGGCTTGTAAATGAACTGAATCAATATGATGCAGTCGATATCGCGATTGACGGGCATCGACTGATCAACACCTCAGTTATCCGGGATATTAATGGAGAAACGAAGGTGGACGGTAACTCAATAAAAAAAATACCGTTTGAAGTGAGAGTGTTGACCAAGGATGTAAATGCAGCCAAGGACCTGTATAACCGCATGCAGGTTTCAAGATCTGTTGAAGACTTCTTTATCGATAACCTCAGGGTCAGTATTTCCAAGCCTTTAGAAAAGCTCACGGTTCCAGAATATAAAGATACAATCCGGATCCGATTTATGGAACCGGTTAAGGAAAGAGGAGGGAACGAATAATATGTGGCTTCCCGTATTAGGGTTGCTAGTAGGGGTCTTCCTCGGACTTCTGACAGATATTAGAATTCCAGAAGAGTATTCAAATTATTTATCGATTGCGGTTCTCGCAGCATTGGATACATTATTTGGCGGTATTCGTGCCCACCTTCAAAATATTTATGATGACAAGGTCTTTGTTTCTGGATTCTTTTTCAATATTTTACTAGCAGCAAGTTTAGCTTTTCTGGGTGTACATCTTGGTGTAGACTTATATTTGGCGGCTGTTTTTGCTTTTGGGGTAAGATTATTCCAAAACATAGCAGTGATTAGAAGAATAATGATTAGCAATTGGTCAAATAATCAAGAAAAAAGAGAAAAAAATTAGAATTTTAAAAGGGAATCGTTTTTGTTACGACGAATATCATATTAAGATATACTTAGAATAATGTTTTTCTAGGATTGTTGTTCCAAATAAACATTCTTTAAGGAGGTGCCATAGAGTGAACAGCAATGAAATTTACGTTAGCCTAGACATCGGTACATCCACAGTGAAAGTAATCATTGGTGAAATGACAAATGATTCCTTAAACATAATCGGTGTAGGAAATGTGAACTCAGAAGGGATCAGAAAAGGTTCCATCGTAGATATAGACGAAACTGTTCATACAATCAAGAAGGCAGTTGAACAAGCTGAAAGGATGGTCGGTTTATCTATAAGCCAGGTCATCGTAGGTATAACAGGAAACCATGTGTCACTTCAATCCTGTCATGGTGTAGTGGCAGTGTCGAGTGACAACAGGGAGATCGGCGATGAAGACGTTCTAAGAGTGATGGATGCAGCCCAGGTTGTATCGATTCCTCCAGAAAGGGAAATCATCAATGTAATCCCAAGACAGTTCATCGTTGATGGATTGGATGAGATTACAGATCCACGGGGTATGATCGGTGTTCGGCTTGAAATGGAAGGCACCATTATTACGGGATCTAAGACGATTTTACATAATACTCTCCGTTGTGTAGAAAAAGCCGGCCTTGAAATTGTCGACATCGTCCTTCAGCCCCTGGCCGCAGGTACGGTTGCTTTATCAAAGGATGAAAAGAACCTTGGAGCTGCCTTGATCGACATAGGTGGCGGTTCTACGACGATAGCCGTTTTCGAAAATGGACATCTGAAGGCAACAACCGTGCTGCCCGTGGGCGGGGAGCACATCACGAAAGATTTGTCGATTGGATTACGGACATCAACGGATGATGCAGAGAAAATCAAAACAAAATATGGACATGCATTTTATGACCATGCGTCAGAAGATGAAGTGTTCAGCGTGCCAATTATTGGCAGTGATCAACATCAGCAATTTAATCAATTAGAAATTTCTGATATCATAGAAGCAAGGCTTGAAGAGATCCTGGACCTCATCAGCCACGAGCTGAAACGATTGGGAATCAGGGACCTGCCAGGTGGATATGTTCTAACTGGTGGTGTAGCAAATCTCCCAGGTGTGTTAGAATTAGCACAAATCGTTTTCCAAAATCGTGTACGTGTGGCAATTCCTGATTACATTGGTGTACGGGAACCCCAGTATACGACAGCAGTTGGATTGATTAAATACGCTCAAAAGAATGCTAGATTGCAAGGAAGATCTGTAAGCGCGGAACCAGTGCCTGCAGAGGCTGCTGAGAAGCGACAATCAAAACCTGTGAATAAAAAGCCGAAGCCTGCAAAGGTAAAAGAAGAAGAACATGAAGATGAAAAGGCCATGTCAAAAGTGAAAAAGTTCTTTGGATACTTCTTTGAATAAATAAAGGAATCCATAGATTCGACGAGTTAGGAGGATTTGTCATGTTGGAGTTTGATACAAATTTAGATTCATTAGCGACAATAAAAGTTATTGGTGTAGGTGGCGGAGGAAACAACGCCGTAAACCGCATGATCGAGCACGGCGTACAAGGTGTTGAATTTATCGCTGTCAACACGGATGCACAGGCTTTGAATCTATCAAAAGCTGAAATAAAAATGCAAATCGGTGGCAAATTAACCAGGGGATTGGGAGCTGGCGCGAATCCTGAAGTAGGTAAAAAAGCTGCTGAAGAGAGTAAAGAGCAGATTGAAGAGGCACTTAGAGGGGCGGATATGGTCTTTGTCACTGCCGGAATGGGTGGAGGAACCGGTACTGGTGCAGCTCCGGTTATTGCCCAAATTGCCCGTGAAATCGGCGCATTGACTGTCGGTGTCGTGACACGACCGTTTACATTTGAAGGCAGAAAGCGTTCAAATCAGGCAAGCGGTGGAATCGCAGCAATGAAAGAAGGCGTGGACACCCTTATTGTCATTCCAAACGATCGCCTTCTGGAAATCGTAGATAAGAGTACTCCGATGCTTGAAGCTTTCCGTGAAGCTGATAATGTTCTACGTCAAGGTGTACAAGGTATTTCGGATCTTATCGCTACACCTGGTCTGATCAACCTGGACTTTGCAGATGTTAAGACGATCATGTCTAACAAAGGTTCAGCCCTAATGGGTATCGGTGCGGCATCTGGAGAGAATCGTGCAACTGAAGCGGCGAAAAAGGCAGTTTCAAGCCCTCTGCTTGAGACATCCATCGACGGGGCGCAAGGCGTCCTGATGAATATCACTGGTGGGACTTCTTTAAGCCTTTACGAAGTTCAGGAAGCTGCTGATATCGTAGCTTCTGCATCGGATCAAGAAGTAAACATGATCTTCGGTTCGGTCATCAACGAAGAATTAAAAGATGATATCGTCGTTACCGTCATTGCAACCGGGTTCAATGAAGAGGTCATTCAACCACCTAAACAAACCCGACCAACTTTCGGTGGAATGAAACCAAATCAAAGTCCTAACCCAAGCCAATCGGTGAAACGGGAACAGCCTAAACGTGAAGAGCAACCTCAACAGCATGAGCCTGTGAGAACATCTTCCAATCAAGGCGCTGAGGAAACATTGGATATTCCAACCTTCCTTCGCAATAGAAACCGTCGTCGTTAATATTGAATACAAATAAGAAACCCCCAAGGCATCATGCCTTGGGGGTTTCTTATTTGTATTCAATTTTATGTTCCCAGGACTAAAAATGCATTCCGAATAAACTGGATTTTGGAGGTGAGTATGTATACATATTTAATGACATTTTTCGTTCATATCTCCGAAAACTTTTCCGTGGGAGCATACAAAAAATGACAACCTTTAAAAAGGATGTACGATATACTTCTGATAAGTCATTACGGTCTTTAACAGAATCGAATTGTGAGGTGTGAAAAGGAGGGCAGAGATTGACTTTATACTTGGATGTCATTTGGTTGTTAAATCTGTTAGTAGACTTTTTCTTATTATGGTTAACAGGAATCATCTTAAAGAGACAATACGCCCTCTGGAGAATAGGTATCGGAAGTCTGATAGGCTCTGTCATTATTCTCCTCGCTTTTTCACCATTTGCTCACTTTGCAGGAAACCCCTTAGTCAAGTTATTATTCTCAGTCGTCATGGTGTATTCAGCTTTTGGCTTTAGAAGATGGCGCTATTATATATCAAATCTTCTTATGTTTTATTTCGTCACCTTTTTTACGGGTGGAATATTAATTGGGACTCATTATTTTATCAGCTTCGATCCAAGCAGGGAATCATCCATGCTGCTTGCAAGCATACGCGGATTTGGTGACCCGATAAGCTGGGTATTTGTGATGCTCGCCCTGCCTCTTGCCTGGTATTTTTCTAAGGGGAGGGTGGATAGTATCGAGCATGTAAAGCTCCAATATGATCAGCTCCTGAAAGTCAGGATCCAGATTGATGAATTCCATTGTACGGTAAGCGGTCTTGTGGACAGTGGGAATCAACTTCAGGACCCCATATCAAAAAGCCCGGTCATGATCTTATCCATTGCTGATATCGAGGGTGAGATACCAGATGAAATGAAAGCACTTTGCCATGATGTTGATGAAATTTTTTCGGGTGAGAAACAGATCGATACCCGTTGGTCTGACAGGATGCGTATCGTTCCAGCACAATCGGTAGGAAGGAGCAGTCAGCTTCTCGCAGCGATAAAGCCAGATTCATTAGTACTCAGTGATCATGAAGCGGAATGGACCATACCAAATGGCTTAGTCGCCTTTAGAGAAGAACCCTTATCGGCAGATGGGACTTTCGGGGCGATCATCCATCCGAAAATGGCTTCAAGAAAACCGGTACTTAACGTTTCGTAAATCAATTATTACTACTATACTCACAATTTAAAGAAATAGAAGGGGGAGCAACAATGAAAAAATTCAAATTCAAGTTTTTATATTATTGGTACAAACTGTTAATCAAGCTAGGCCTGAAGACAGATGAAATTTACTACATAGGTGGTAGTGAAGCCCTCCCTCCACCGTTGACAAAGGAAGAGGAAGAAGTCCTGCTCAATAAATTGCCTAAAGGTGACAAGGCAGCACGATCTTTATTGATAGAACGTAATTTAAGACTTGTAGTATATATAGCCAGAAAGTTTGAAAACACAGGCATCAATATAGAAGACCTGATCAGTATCGGCACCATCGGTCTTATTAAAGCAGTCAATACCTTCAATCCCGAGAAAAAAATCAAGTTGGCGACCTATGCTTCAAGGTGTATAGAGAATGAAATTCTTATGTACTTAAGGAGGAACAACAAAATCCGTTCAGAAGTCTCGTTTGACGAACCCCTTAATATCGATTGGGATGGAAATGAATTACTGTTATCAGATGTTCTCGGGACGGATGAAGACATCATTACAAAAGACCTTGAAGCAACAGTGGATAAAAAATTACTCTTTAATGCCCTTCATCAGCTTTCAGATCGTGAGAAACAAATTATGGAGCTTCGCTTCGGACTGATGGGGGAGGAGGAAAAAACCCAGAAAGACGTAGCCGATATGCTTGGGATTTCCCAGTCCTATATTTCCCGATTGGAAAAAAGGATTATTAAGCGATTGAAGAAGGAATTCAATAAAATGGTTTGACATTTAAAGCTGACTTTTTCAATTGAAAAGGTCAGCTTTTTAATGTGGCCAAGAAGTTAAAATAATTTTAGCTTTTTTAATCAGTTATTGTAAGGGATTAGGAACGTACCCGCCCCTCTTTATCAGAATGAAATGCATATTTTTCCTCTTCAAGGAAATACTGAATTTTGTACAGCAACTCCTACAAGGAGGGGAAAGAATGACACGTAATAAAGTAGAGATTTGTGGTGTGGATACGTCCAAATTGCCAGTTCTCAAAAATGATGAAATGAGAATTTTATTCAAGGAAATGCAAGCGGGTGATATTTCCGCTAGAGAAAAACTGGTCAATGGAAATTTACGCCTCGTCTTAAGTGTAATTCAACGCTTTAATAACCGTGGTGAGTATGTTGATGATTTATTTCAAGTAGGGTGTATCGGATTAATGAAATCCATCGATAATTTTGATTTGGGTCAAAACGTTCGATTCTCTACATACGCGGTTCCGATGATCATTGGGGAAATCCGTCGCTATTTGAGGGACAATAACCCAATAAGGGTGTCCCGTTCACTACGGGATATTGCGTATAAAGCTCTGCAAGTAAGGGAGAAATTAATGGGGGAGACATCCAAGGAGCCGACTGCAGAAGAAATTGCCAAAGTTCTTGATGTATCTCACGAAGAAATCGTATTCGCTTTGGATGCCATACAAGATCCCGTTTCGCTGTTTGAACCCATCTATAATGATGGAGGAGACCCGATCTTCGTTATGGATCAACTGAGCGACGAAAAAAATCGCGATTTCCACTGGATTGAAGAAATTGCCCTTCAAGAAGGAATGAGACGATTAAATGATCGTGAAAAACTCATTATAAGCAAACGCTTCTTTCAAGGGAAAACCCAAATGGAAGTAGCAGACGAAATCGGAATCTCCCAAGCCCAAGTATCAAGACTAGAAAAAGCAGCAATCAAACAAATGAACAAAAATATTCAGTGAATAACGAAAAGCGGAGGCGGCTCGATTAGCCCCGACAAGCATAGAAAAAAGGTGGATTTCCCTCGGGAAGGTCTGCCTTTTTTCTGTGCTGCATACAATGATAATATCCACTTTTAAAAGGTGAAGAGTATGTCAGTATGCATTCAAAATGATGAACCGATCATAAATCAACATGAAAAGAGGGTGAAGAATATGGTGCGTATATCAGAATTTCAGGTGAAGGATGTTGTCAGTATTTCAGATGGGCGGAAATTGGGGAATATCGGTGATATTGAGATCAATCTGGATACAGGAAGAATCGAGGCAATCGTGATCGGGAGCGGAGGGAAGATTTTAGGTTTTTTTGGCAAGGAAGAAGATATCGTGATCCCTTGGAGCAGCATCGTAAAGATAGGGGAAGACGTGATTCTGGTCAGATATAAAGACAACCATTACATTCAAGGACAGCTTCAGGAACCGAAACAATCCCCCGACACATGACGAATATCAACCTACTATGGTACACTAAATAAAAAACGAGGGAGATTCACCGTGTCGAAAGAGCCTTTTAAATCAGAGTCAAACTCATATTACTCCATTGGAAAATGGACAAAGGAAAACCCGAAACTGGTAGCGGGCATAACCACAAATCGTGGCGGAATAAGTGAAGGACCTTTTCATTCATTCAATATGGGCCTTCATGTAGGAGATAAGGAAGCATCAGTCATTCATAATCGGAAACTCCTGGCATCCGGTCTCAATATGCCTCTTGATCGCTTTGTGGCTGCTGAACAGACACATGGGAAGAATATCTCTTATGTGGACTCTGGAGACAGAGGAAAAGGTGCAGAGAACTATTTTAGCAGCATTAAAGATACCGATGGATTCTTGACAGAGGAAAGAAACCTTCTGTTAACGATGTGTTATGCAGATTGTGTCCCCCTTTATTTCCTGGACAGGGCGACTGGAACAATCGGGCTGGCACATGCCGGATGGAAGGGGACGGTCCTTGAAATAGGACCGAAAATGGTCGATGCTTTTATCAGGCGAGGTTCCTCAATATCTTCTTTAGAAGTGATTATAGGACCTTCCATATGTAAAGGCTGCTATATTGTGGATGATTATGTGATTGATAAAGTGAAAAAAACACTAGAAGATGAAAACAACTTACCCTATAATTTAAAGGAAGAGGGACAGTACAATCTTGATCTGAAGAAGTTAAATCGCCAGCTCTTGGTTCAGTCCGGCTTACATTCCGATCAAATTCATACTTCCAGTTTTTGTTCGTCCTGTCACGATGAATTTTTCTCTTATAGAAGAGATGGTGGAGAAACGGGAAGGATAATGAGTTATATTGGCTGGAAGGAGTAATAAGATGAAGGTATCTGAAAATATTCAACACATCAATGAAAACATCCAACTTGCCTGTGAACGCAGTGGAAGAAGGGCAGAAGACGTAAATATTGTCGCGGTAACGAAATACGTTTCCATCGACCGCGCGGAAGAGGCAGTTGAAGCAGGACTTCTCCACTTAGGGGAAAACCGGGATGATGGCCTGATCTCTAAGTGGGACGTTTTAGGGGACAAGGCCCGGTGGCATTTCATCGGTTCCCTGCAATCAAGGAAGGTCAAAAACATCATTGATAAAGTATCATACATACACTCCCTGGATCGTCTGTCACTAGCGAAAGAAATTCATAAAAGAGCGGATAAGCCTGTGTCTTGTTTCGTTCAAGTGAATGTTTCTGGAGAAGGATCCAAACATGGTATTTCTCCTGATGAAGTAAAAGGATTTGTCGGCAGTTTAAAAGAATTATCCAATATTAAAGTCGTAGGATTGATGACGATGGCTCCCCATACGGATGATGAACCTTACTTAAGATCTTGTTTCAGGCAGTTGAAATCGATTCAGGAAGAAATCCGTTCACATAATCTTTCATATGCCCCATGTACGGAATTATCCATGGGCATGAGCAACGATTATGTGATTGCAATTGAAGAGGGTGCCACATTTATTCGTATTGGAACAGCATTAGTTGGAAATGACTGAGAGGGGATGAATACAAATGGGTATTAAGTCAAAGTTTAAAACGTTCTTTTTGCTGGATGAAGATGAATACGAATATGAAGAAGAAAAGTATGAAGAAGAATACGAGGAGAAAAAGCCCATGAAGTCGCAGCTTTCAAATTCAAAACAAAATGTTGTAAGCCTTCAGAGTGTCCAGAAATCTTCTAAGATGATCCTTGTAGAACCAAGGGTATATGCAGAGGCACAGGAAATAGCGGACCATCTAAAGAATCGACGCTCAGTCCTTGTAAACCTTCAGAGGATACAGCATGACCAGGCGAAGCGAATTGTGGACTTTCTCAGCGGGACGGTGTATGCAATCGGTGGCGATATTCAGCGTGTAGGCGATAATATTTTTCTATGCACACCTGACAATGTTGAAGTGAGCGGAAATATTTCTGAGTTCTTAAAAGAGGAAGATTTATCAGACTCGAGGTGGTAATGTAAATTATGGTAATGCTTTATGAAATTTTGTCTAAACTAATCCAAATATATTCCTGGGCGTTAATCATTTATATTTTAATGTCCTGGTTCCCGAATGCCAGAGAGACGTCGATCGGACAGTTCCTTGCAAGGATCTGTGAACCGTATTTAGAACCATTCAGACGTTTTGTACCATCGATCGGTATGATTGATATTTCGCCGATTGTGGCTTTCATTGTGCTGAATCTGGCTCAATCGGGTTTGTATCAAATATTTAGATGGCTTATTTAATCAGTACTATGATTATGATAAGGATAGATGTCGATAAAGGACTGAAACCGGTCAAACAGTTTCGGTCCTTTTATTTTGGGTAAAACACAGAGAGGGTGAAAGTATGTCTTCAATTTATCAACATTTCAGGCCGGATGAAAAAGATTTTGTAGATGCGGTACTTGAGTGGAAGCAGACAGTGGAAGATCAATATACGGCGAAACGTACGGACTTTTTGGACCCGAGACAGCAGCATATTGTCGAGTCCGTCATTGGTCATAACGATGAAATCATCCTATCTTTTTATCCTGAAAATTCAGAACGCAAACGAGCATTATTGTATCCCCCTTATTTTCAGCCAACGGAAGAAGATTTTGGAATAAGGTTATTTGAAATACAGTACGCTTCGAAGTTTGTTACAATAGAACATAGACAGGTATTAGGGACCTTGATGTCACTAGGGTTAAAAAGGGATAAGTTCGGGGATATCCTGACCGGGGAGGATACCATTCAGCTGATGCTTGCCGATGAAATATCGGATTATGTCCTTATGGAACTGACCCATATTGGGAAAGCCAAGATTTCTTTAAACGCCATTCCACTGGATGAACGCATGGAAAGTCTGGAAGAATGGCAGGAGAAAACGACTACCGTCAGTTCACTGAGGCTGGACGTCGTACTTGCAGCCATCTATAATGATTCCCGCCAAAAGGCTCAAACCCTGATCAAAAGCGGCCATGTCAAAGTCAATTGGAAAGCGGTTGAGAATCCCTCTTTTGAAGTCGAAGCTTCCGATGTTCTATCCGCCCGAGGATTTGGAAGAAGTAAGTTATTGTCCATAGAAGGAAGAACAAAACGGGATAAATGGCGAATCTCTGTGGGGATTCTTAAATAATTTAAGAAAAATAAAGGAATTCTCCCACATACTGTCGAAACTTTAGTTATAATAAATATGTAATTCACCAAGTACTGGAGGTGGCTCCCATGCCTTTAACGCCATTAGACATACATAATAAAGAATTTAGTCGTGGCTTTCGCGGTTATGATGAGGATGAGGTTAACGAATTTTTAGATCAGATTATCAAGGATTACGAAATTCTGATTCGTGAGAAGAAGGAAACGGAAGAACGTTTAAACTCATTGAATGAACGTTTAGGTCATTTTACAAGCATCGAGGAAACGCTAAACAAGTCAATCGTCATTGCTCAAGAAGCAGGGGAAGAAGTCAAGCGGAATGCAATGAAAGAGTCTAAGCTGATCATTAAGGAAGCAGAGAAGAATGCAGATCGCATCGTTAATGAATCACTTTCTAAAGCCCGAAAGATCGCCATTGAGATAGAAGAACTCAAGAAGCAGTCAAAGGTGTTCCGTACCCGTTTCAAAATGTTGATCGAAGCGCAGCTTGATCTTCTTGATACAAATGACTGGGATCAGTTAATGGAATTCGATTTGGATGCAACGGATTTAAAAACTTTAAAAGAAGAAGAGACATTGTCTTGACGAAAAGAGCAATATTTTCATATAATTGAACAACAATCTTAATTGTATTAATAGGCAAAGACAGGGACAGTACGTACTTATGATGAATCCTTTCTAGCGAGTCGGGGATGGTGGGAGCCCGACAAGGAAAGAAGCACGGAAGATCACCCTCGAGCCCTGCTCATGAAATTCCTCTTAAAAGAGTAATGAGTGGCGATTTATTCACGTTACGAATCAACAAGTGAAGACCCTTACCGGTCTTTATGAGGGTGGTACCGCGGGAAAGGCTTTCTCGTCCCTATTCAGGGATGAGAAAGCTTTTTTTATTTCTTGAAAAAGGAAAGTTCACCCTGCCTGATTAAGAAATGAAGGATATAGAAATGATGGCAATTAAGAGAAACGATTAGGAGGATGATTTCATGGAATATAAAGATACATTACTCATGCCGAAAACGGAATTCCCGATGAGAGGGAACTTACCGAAGCGTGAGCCGGATACACAGAAAAAGTGGGAAGAGATGGACATCTATCAAAAGGTACAGGAAAGAACGAGTGATCGTCCTTTATTCGTCCTTCACGATGGACCTCCATATGCCAATGGGAATATTCATATGGGTCACGCATTGAATAAGATCCTGAAAGACTTTATCGTACGCTATAAATCCATGAGCGGTTTTCATGCCCCATATGTTCCAGGTTGGGACACTCACGGATTGCCTATTGAGCAGGCGTTAACGAATAAAGGCGTGAAGCGTAAAGAAATGACAATCGCCGAGTTCCGTAGATTATGTGAAGAATATGCTTATGAGCAGGTGGATAATCAACGTAAGCAATTTAAGCAATTAGGTGTACGGGGCGATTGGGAAAACCCGTATATCACTTTAAAACCTGAGTATGAAGCTCAGCAAATCAAAGTGTTCGGTGATATGGCGAAAAAGGGTTATATCTACAAAGGGAAAAAGCCGGTCTATTGGTCACCATCAAGTGAATCAGCCCTTGCCGAAGCAGAAATCGAGTATCAGGATAAGCGTTCCCCGTCCATTTATGTAGGTTTTGCCGTTACAGAAGGGAAGGATGTCCTTGAAGAAGGAACCCAACTTGTGATCTGGACGACGACACCATGGACGATCCCTGCGAACCTTGGGATTGCCGTACATGCAGACTTGAATTATGTCGTTGTAAATGTGAATGAAAACAGCTATGTCGTAGCCGAAGACTTGCTTGAAGAGGTCGCAGAGAATCTTGAATGGGATAACCATTCTGTAGTTAAAAAGGTCAAGGGGGAAGAGCTCGAACATATCGTAGCAAAACATCCCCTTTACGATCGTGACTCCCTTGTAGTCCTTGGTGAGCATGTGACGACTGATTCAGGTACCGGCTGTGTTCATACAGCTCCAGGGCACGGGGAGGATGACTTCCTTGTAGGGAAGAAATATGGATTGGATGTTTTATGTCCGGTCGACGATAAAGGGGTTATGACTTCAGAAGCTCCGGGGTTTGAAGGCTTATTCTATGATAAGGCCAATAAACCAATCACAGAAAAGCTTCAGGAAGCGGGGGCATTACTGAAATTAAACTTCATCACTCACTCTTACCCACATGACTGGCGCACGAAAAAGCCGGTTATTTATAGAGCGACAGCACAATGGTTTGCATCCATCGATAAATTCCGCAAAGAATTACTTCAAGCGGTAAATGATACAAAATGGATTCCCGCATGGGGAGAAACACGTCTTTACAATATGGTCAGAGACCGTGGAGACTGGTGTATTTCCCGTCAACGTGCATGGGGAGTTCCCATCCCGGTATTCTATGCTGAAAATGGTCAGGAGATCATTACAGATGAGACGATCGATCATGTGTCTAAGCTTTTCCGTGATCATGGATCAAACATTTGGTTTGAAAAAGAAGCAAAAGATCTTTTACCTGAAGGGTTTACTCACGAAGGTAGTCCGAATGGGAAATTCACGAAAGAACAGGACATCATGGACGTTTGGTTCGATTCAGGATCTTCCCATCAGGCTGTTCTTGAGGAAAGAGATGACTTGCAGCGTCCTGCAGACCTTTATTTGGAAGGATCCGACCAGTATCGAGGCTGGTTCAACTCTTCATTGACGACTGGCGTAGCCGTAACGGGTAAAGCTCCATACAAGGGCGTGTTAAGTCACGGATTCGCTCTTGACGGTGATGGAAGAAAGATGAGTAAATCATTAGGGAACGTCGTTGTACCAGAAAAGGTAATGAAACAGCTTGGAGCAGATATCCTTCGTCTTTGGGTAGCGTCTGTTGACTATCAGGCAGATGTTCGAGTATCTGATCCAATCTTGAAACAGGTGGCTGAAGTCTATAGGAAGATTCGTAATACCTATCGTTTCTTGTTGGGGAACCTTTCTGACTTTAACCCTGAAACAGATGCGGTATCCTTTGATGAATTAAGAGAAGTGGATCAATTTATGCTCGTAAAGCTGAATGATCTTGTGAAGAATGTGAAAAATTCTTACGATAAATATGAATTCGCAAGCATCTATCACGCAGTCAATAACTTCTGTACGTTGGATTTAAGTTCATTCTACCTGGATTTTGCGAAGGATGTTCTCTATATCGAGTCAGAAAATCACTATGAGCGCAGAGCGATTCAGACCGTATTGTATGAAAGCCTGGTGGCCCTTACGAAACTGATGTCCCCGATCCTTTCTCATACAGCAGATGAAGTTTGGGCATATATCCCGGGTGCAGAAGGTGAAAGTGTCCAGCTGACAGATATGCCTGAAGTACAACAATTCGCAAATGCGGATGAATTGAAGAAAAAATGGAACACATTCTTAGAATTAAGAGATGATGTTTTAAAAGCCCTTGAGGAAGCCCGTAATCAAAAGGTGATCGGTAAGTCATTGACGGCTAAAGTGACCCTATACGTAAATGATGAAACGAAAGGCTTACTCGATTCGATCAAAGAAGACTTAAAACAACTGTTCATTGTCTCAGCCTTTGAAATCGGCGGAGCGGTGAACGAGGCTCCGGAGCATGCGTTAAGCCTTGGTGAAAACAACATCGTCGTTGAAAAAGCTGAAGGTGAAACATGTGACCGCTGTTGGATCGTGACAACAACAGTAGGAGAGGATAAAGATCATCCAACACTTTGCACACGCTGTGCATCTGTTGTGAAAGAAAGCTATTCTCATCTGGCATAGTGGAAACATTAAGGGGTGACCTGTCATTTGGCAGGTCCCTTTTTTTTGTCTTTATACTAACGCCTTTCAAATTCCATAATTGCTATATCTTGCAACACAATATTCAGGGTCAATTCCCCCATACTATAAATGGAGGGATCAAGATGACATATGACCGATACACATCCATTGTAGAAGAGCTTAAACAATCCTTGAAAGAGCTTGAAGCAAGTCAATCTCAACACCCTTTAATCCAAAGGTATATAGACGAAGAAATCACCGAGGTGAAACAGGCACTGAGTCGTGTCCGGGATAATCAATACGGATATTGTGAATTGAGCGGGCAGGAAATCCCTTTTGATTACATGGTGATGAACCCAACCTGTACGACGATCGAAGATGCATTCGAATGGAGAAGGTTTGGAAAGATCTCATCCTATTCATAGGTTGCTCTCCCTCGTTTCCATCGTTCTTCTCCAGTTTAAGTGTCTTTATTTCCCCTTTTATGCTAAAATGCAAAGGTAATCATTTAAAGATGTTCGGAGGTTGCCTTTGTGTATTATTATTTAGTGGCTTTGGTTGTAATTGGACTGGATCAATTAACAAAATGGTTGGTTGTTAGAAAAATGACCGAGGGAGAAAGCATCTCGATCATAGATAATGTCTTTTATCTTACTTCTCATCGTAATCAAGGTGCAGCATGGGGAATACTCCAAGGACAGATGTGGTTTTTTTACATTATTACTTTAATAGTGATTGTAGGTATCGTGTATTATATGCAAGTCCATGCAAAAGGGCATTCATTGTTTAGTCTGAGCCTTGCTTTCATGCTAGGCGGTGCAATCGGAAACTTTATTGACCGTGTCTTCAGAAAAGAAGTGGTCGATTTCTTAAATACATACATCTTTTCCTATGATTTCCCGATTTTTAATATTGCCGATGCAGCATTAACCATCGGAGTAGCACTATTACTGATTTATATGTATTTAGACGAACGAAAAGCAAAGAAGGAGAACAAAAATGGAAGTAATTCAGCACAACATACTTGAGGAAAACCAGGGAGAACGAATCGATAAGGTCGTAAGTCAGTTGAACAAGGATTGGTCCCGTTCCCAGGTTCAACAATGGATTAAAGATGGCCATATTAAAGTAAATGAAGAAGCGGTCAAACCTAACTTTAAGTGTCCATTGAATGCAGTCATCACTGTATCGATCCCGGAACCGGAAGAATTGGATGTAGAGCCGGAAGACCTTAATCTTGAGATTGCCTATGAAGACGGGGATGTTATCGTCGTCAATAAGCCGAAAGGTATGGTCGTCCACCCTGCACCGGGTCATTATTCTGGAACAATGGTGAACGGATTGATGCATCACTGTAAGGACCTGTCAGGTATCAACGGCGTTTTGCGACCAGGGATTGTCCACCGTATAGATAAGGATACATCGGGATTACTGATGGTAGCGAAAAATGACATGGCTCACGAGCATTTGGTGAATCAGCTTGTAGCAAAGTCCGTAACAAGAAAATATACAGCCATCGTACATGGCCTGATCCCCCACGAATACGGGACGATCGATGCCCCGATCGGCAGGGATCCTAAAGACCGTCAGAGTATGGCTGTCGTGGATAATGGCAAACAAGCGGTCACGCATTTCAAAGTGTTGGACCGATATAAAGATTTCACACTCGTTGAATGTGAATTAGAGACAGGAAGAACCCATCAGATCCGTGTCCATATGAAATACATCGGCTTCCCGCTGGCGGGGGACCCGAAATACGGCCCGCGAAAGACGTTGAGCATTGAAGGACAGGCCCTTCATGCCGGAGTGCTTGGGTTTGTTCATCCAAGAACGGAAGAATATATGGAGTTTCATGCGGAGTTACCCGAAGAATTCTCTAAATTGATTAAGCATCTTGAAAATAACCGTTGACAAATTTCGACCTGACCCTTATGATTGTACTAATTGAATAAGTAACCTTTAATACGGTCCCGTGAGGCTGAGAAGGAGCAGTGTACGACCAAAATTCTTTGGCGTGCAATCAGATCATAACGATAAGTGTGCCCTCTCATCTCTACGGTGAGAGGGATTTTTTATTAGAATAAATGAAAATGAGGTGGCGAAAATGACAAAGAAAGCAACGGTACTGGATCAACCCGCCATTCGAAGGGCACTCACGCGGATAGCCCATGAAATCATCGAACGAAACAAAGGAATTGAAGATTGCGTCCTTGTTGGAATTAAAACAAGGGGCATTTATATCGCCAACCGATTAGCCGAGCGGATCCATGCGATTGAAGGAGAAGAAATCCCGGTCGGAGAAATAGACATCACCCTTTACCGTGATGATTTAACAACGAAAACAGCCGATCACGAACCAGAAGTGAAGGGTTCTGACCTTCCGGTGGATATTACAAACAAGAAAGTCATTTTGGTGGATGATGTCTTATTCACCGGAAGGACGGTCCGGGCGGGCTTGGATGCCTTAATGGATCTCGGCAGGCCAAGTCAGATTCAACTGGCTGTACTGGTTGACCGTGGACATAGGGAATTACCGATAAGGGCAGATTATGTCGGGAAGAATATTCCGACATCAAGCTCTGAAAAAATCATGGTTGCATTATCAGAAGTCGATCAAGAAGACATCGTTGCCATACACGAAAAAGAATAACGGAAGTCCTTTTAATAGCGGTCCAGAGAGGCTGACAAAGGATGGGAATGAAGGTGGAATCTGGCCTTCTTATACCCTCTTTGTGCCCTCTTCAGGACAAAGAGGGTTTTTTTAATGGATAAAAATGGGTATTGGAGGAGGAAACAAACATGAATCAAAATCAACAAGTCGTGTTAGACGTAGAAGAAGTACCTAATATAGGAAAGTGGATTACACTTAGCATACAACATCTATTCGCCATGTTCGGGGCAACGGTGCTGGTTCCATTCCTTGTGGGATTAAGCCCGGGTGTTGCTCTGATCTCAAGCGGACTCGGAACACTTGCCTATCTCCTGATCACGAAGGGGAGGATCCCTGCTTACCTGGGGTCGTCATTCGCTTTCATCGCTCCGATCCTGGCTGCCAAGAGCCTGGGAGGTCCGGAGGCTGCCATGATGGGAAGCTTCCTTGCAGGGATTGTATACGGAATCGTCGCGCTGCTTATATCAAAGCTTGGATTGAAATGGCTTGTCAGGATCCTTCCTCCGGTTGTGGTAGGGCCGGTCATCATGGTGATCGGATTAGGTCTTGCCGGAACGGCCGTCAATATGGCCATGTATGAAAATCCTGGAGCAGAACAATTGGTTTACAGTAACACGCACTTCATGGTGGCACTTGCCACATTGGGAATCACGGTCATCTGTTCGATTTACTTCAGAGGATTTCTCGGGATGGTCCCGATTCTCGCTGGTATTATCGGAGGATATGTCATCGCGGTTTTCGCAGGGCTGGTGGATTTTCAGCAGGTAATCGATGCTCCCTTCTTCCAAATGCCGGACTTCTTTGTCCCGTTTGTCGACTACACGCCGAGCTTCTCTTGGGAAATCGTATCCATCATGGTCCCGGTTGCACTGGTGACCCTGGCAGAACATACGGGGGACCAGATGGTATTAAGTAAAGTCGTAGGACGAAATTTCATTGAAAAACCGGGTCTTCACCGCTCCATCCTGGGGGACGGGGTAGCGACTGTGATCGCCTCCTTCCTGGGCGGACCGCCAAATACAACGTATGGCGAAAACATCGGAGTGCTTGCCATTACACGGGTGTTCAGCGTCTTTGTCATCGGCGGGGCGGCTGTACTTGCCATCATGTTCGGATTTGTAGGCAAGATAACGGCCTTGATCGGTTCGATCCCTTCGGCGGTCATGGGTGGGGTTTCCATCTTGCTTTTCGGAATCATCGCTTCAAGTGGACTCCGTATGTTGATCGATAACAAAGTGGATTTAGGAAACAAGCGTAATTTAGTCATCTCGAGTGTCATCCTTGTAATCGGGGTCGGAGGGGCATTTGTAAAGATCAACGAGCAGGTCTCTCTATCGGGAATGGCCCTTGCGGCGATCGTTGGGGTATTCCTGAACCTTGTCCTGCCGGGCAGGGAAGAGAGTGAAGGAGAGAACAATTTATTCCAAGAAGAAAACACAAAGCATGATGTTGCGTAAATAGAAACACCTTTTAACATGGTCCAGAGAGTCTAAGAAGGGTGTATTTGAACAAGACATGCGGGGTTTTTCCGCGCTGTCAGTGTCAGTATGTTCAAAAACACCCTGTCGGGAAGATGACAGGGTGTTTTTTTGGAAGAGAAGAGAGGAAAGGGTTGTCTCATGATGAAGAACTTGTTGACGATGAATGACTTATCAAAGGAAGAAATCATTCAAATACTGGAACAGGCGGAGCGTTTTCAAAAGGGTGAAAGCTGGGAGTGCGGGACAAAGAAATACGCTGCGAATCTTTTCTTCGAAGCAAGTACACGTACAAAATGCAGCTTTGAAATGGCAGAAAGGAAACTTGGTCTTGAAGTCATTCCCTTCGAAGCCCAAACATCAAGCATCCAAAAAGGTGAAAGCTTGTATGATACGGTGAAAACATTAGAAAGCATAGGAGTCGATACGGTCGTCATCCGTCATTCTCTTGAACGCTACTTTGACCAGCTGACCCCTCTTAACATAAGTGTGATCAACGGTGGAGATGGGTGTGGAAATCATCCCACCCAATGTCTGTTAGATCTGTTGACCATCCATCAGGAGTTTGGCCGATTCGAGGGAATCAAGGTATCCATCATCGGAGATATCGCCCATAGCAGGGTCGCCAGGTCCAATGCTGAGGCCTTGACGAAACTCGGTGCAGAAGTCTTTTTCTCCGGTCCGAAGGAATGGTTCCCATCTACGGACCAAAAGCACTATTTGCCTATAGATGAATGTATAACCGATTCTGATGTCATCATGCTTCTCCGTATCCAGCATGAACGTCACGAGAGTACATCGATCCTGACGAAAGAGGCATACCATGAACGCTTCGGACTGACGGAATCAAGGAGAGCCAGGATGAAACCATCCGGTATCATCCTTCATCCCGCACCTGTCAATCGAGGGGTGGAAATAGCCGACTCGTTGGTTGAATGTGAGCAATCAAGAATCTTTACTCAGATGGAAAATGGAGTATACGTGAGAATGGCCGTTTTAAAAAGAGCACTCGAAATCAACTGACTAGGGGGAATTTGAAATGAATTGGTTAATCCGGAATGCACGACTTGTAACAAAGAATGGTGATCTTGAGACTGTGGATGTAAAGGTGGAAGATAAGAAGATCATAGAGATCGGTTCAGAGCTGAAAGGGAAAGATCACGAGGAGTTTCAAGCAGAAGGGTTAGTGATTTCACCAGGCTTTGTCGATCTGCATGTCCATCTAAGAGAACCGGGCGGCGAACATAAGGAAACCATCGAAACGGGAACGAAATCAGCAGCAAAAGGCGGTTTCACCACCATCGCGGCCATGCCCAATACGAGACCTGTACCCGACTCAGTGGGAAATCTACAGTCCCTTAATCAGAAAATCTCTGACACAGCAAGTGTTCGCGTGTTACCATATGCCGCCATCACGGAAAGGCAAATCGGGAATAAGCTTAATGATTTACCATCATTAAAAGAAAACGGGGCATTTGCATTCACAGACGATGGAGTAGGGGTACAATCAGCGGATATGATGTATCAAGCCATGAAGATGGCAGCCGGGATCAATGCCTCCATTGTCGCCCACTGTGAAGAAAATACCTTGATTTATGGAGGAGCGGTTCATGATGGGACATTCTCCAAAGAGCATAACCTGCCAGGCATTCCTTCCATCTGTGAAGCTGTACATATATCCAGGGATGTGCTTCTGGCAGAAGCAGCGGGAGTACATTACCACGTCTGCCATATATCGACAAAAGAGTCTGTCAGGGTGGTCAGGGATGCGAAGAAAGCCGGTATCAACGTGACGGCTGAAGTGACGCCCCATCATCTTCTGCTCAGTGAAGACGATATTCCGGGTCTTGATTCCAACTTCAAAATGAATCCGCCTCTTAGGAGTAATGAGGATCGGCAGGCTCTTATAGAGGGGCTCTTGGACGGAACGATTGATTTCATCGCCACCGACCATGCCCCGCATACAGAAGCCGAAAAGTCGGAAGGGATGCAGCTTGCTCCGTTCGGAATCGTCGGGTTGGAAACGGCATTTCCGCTACTCTATACAAACTTTGTGGAAAAAAGGATCTTTACACTGAAGCAGCTTATTGACTGGATGACCATCAAACCAAGTTCAGCATTCAATCTTCCGTTTGGACTACTTGAAGTAGGAGGAGAAGCGGACTTTACGCTCATTGATTTGCAAGAACAAAGAGGAATTGACCCTGCTGGATTTAGGTCCAAAGGGAAGAACACACCATTCAAAGGATGGGAATGCAAAGGATGGCCGAAGGCAACTTTTTATCAGGGATCTCTTGTATGGAATGAAGGAGGAAACGAACAATGAAAAGACAACTCATTTTAGACGATGGAACGGTTTTCGTGGGAGAAGGATTCGGAGCGAATGAAGAAACGATCGGTGAAGTGGTATTCAATACAAGCATGACAGGCTACCAGGAAATACTTTCAGATCCATCCTACTGCGGCCAGCTTGTCACTTTGACGTATCCCCTTGTAGGGAACTACGGCATCAACCGGGACGACTTTGAGTCGATCACCCCGGCCATCAAAGCGTTCATTGTGAGAGAAGCGGCGGACTTCCCTTCTAACTGGAGAAATGAATCAACGTTGGATGAATTATTAAAAATAAAAGGAATTCCTGGAATCTCAGGTATCGATACTAGAAAGTTAACCAGGATCATCAGGAAGCATGGAGCCATGAAAGGCATCATTTGTTCCGCTGAAATAGATTCAGGGGCAATGCTTGAAAAGCTGCATGGTACAGATCTGCGAACAGATCAAGTCATGCAGGTATCCACGAAGACTGCTTACGCAAGCCCTGGAAGAGGGTATCGTGTCGTGTTGATGGATTTCGGGATGAAGCACGGAATTCTAAGGGAATTGAACAAGCGTGATTGTGATGTGATCGTGGTTCCTTATGATACTTCTGCGGAAGAAATCAGACGCCTGCAGCCTGACGGGATCATGTTATCGAATGGACCGGGAGATCCGAAAGATGTACCGGCAGCGGTTGAAACGATCAAGGAGTTGCTTGGTGAAATCCCACTCTTCGGCATTTGCCTTGGGCATCAATTATTTGCCCTGGCATGTGGAGGGGACTCTTTCAAAATGAAATTTGGCCACCGTGGGGGCAACCATCCGGTCAAAGATTTAAAATCTGGAAAAGTCGCTCTGACTTCACAGAACCATGGCTATGCAGTCGATGAAAAGTCTTTAGCCGGATCAAGATTACAGGTGACCCATTTGGCGATAAATGATGGAACAGTGGAAGGATTGAAACATTTGGACTTTCCTGCCTTTACGGTTCAGTATCATCCTGAAGCATCTCCGGGACCTGAGGATTCGAACTACTTATTCGATGATTTCTTACAACTGATGAAAGAAGAGAAAAGAAAGGAGCTTCAACATGCCTAAACGTACAGACATTAAAAGCATCTTGGTTATCGGAAGCGGACCTATCATCATTGGACAGGCGGCGGAATTCGACTACGCCGGCACACAAGCCTGCATCGCATTGAAAGAGGAAGGCTACAGGGTCATCCTCGTAAATTCAAACCCTGCCACGATCATGACAGATGCTGAAATGGCAGATAAAGTGTATATCGAACCTTTGACCCTGGAATTTGTCAGCAGGATCATCCGTAAAGAACGTCCTGATGCACTCCTGCCTACATTAGGAGGCCAGACAGGATTGAACATGGCTGTTGAACTTGCCCAGTCGGGAGTCTTGGAAGAATGCGGAGTAGAGATCCTCGGGACGAAGCTTTCCGCAATCGAGAAAGCGGAAGACCGTGATTTGTTCAGGAACTTGATGAATGAAATGGGAGAACCGGTTCCGGACAGTGAAATCATACATTCTCTGGATGAAGCCTATCAATTTGTGAATGAAATCGGGTATCCGGTCATTGTCCGTCCAGCCTACACTTTAGGTGGAACCGGAGGGGGGATCTGTCACAACGAAGACGAACTGGTCGAGATTGTAAGCTCAGGACTGAAATACAGCCCGGTAACACAATGCCTTCTGGAAAAAAGTATTGCAGGCTTCAAAGAGATAGAATATGAGGTTATGCGGGACGCAGCCGATAACGCCATCGTTGTGTGTAATATGGAGAACATCGATCCAGTGGGAATCCACACGGGAGACTCCATCGTGGTGGCCCCAAGTCAAACATTAAGTGACCGCGAATATCAAATGCTCCGGAATACAAGTTTGAATATCATCCGGGAGTTGGGAATCGAGGGGGGCTGTAATGTTCAGCTGGCACTCGATCCAGACAGCTTCCAGTATTACATCATTGAAGTAAATCCCAGGGTGAGCCGTTCATCTGCACTGGCATCCAAGGCGACAGGCTACCCGATTGCAAAGCTTGCAGCGAAGATCGCCGTCGGTCTTACATTGGATGAAATGATGAATCCGGTGACGGGTAAAACGTATGCATCATTCGAACCTGCACTGGATTATGTTGTGACAAAGATCCCAAGATGGCCATTTGATAAATTCGAAGCTGCCAAACGGAACCTCGGTACCCAAATGAAAGCAACCGGAGAAGTGATGGCGATCGGACGTACCTTCGAAGAATCACTATTGAAAGCGATACGCTCCCTTGAAAGCAATACGTATCACATGGAATTGAGTGACGCGGATCAATTTACAGACGAGTGGATTGAGAAAAGGATCAGGAAAGCAGGGGATGAACGCCTCTTCTATATCGGCGAAGCGCTGAGAAGGGGAGTGACGATCGAGACCATTCATGAATGGAGCAAAATCGACCTCTTCTTCTTATATAAAATGAATAGAATCATAGAGTTTGAAAAAGAATTAGCAATGAACCCTTTCAACTTTGAGCTTGCACAAAAAGCGAAGCGTATGGGATTCTCAGATATCACCATGGCAAGGTTATGGGAAAGCACGGAAGCAGATGTGTATACCTGGAGAAAAGAAAATGACCTTATTCCAGTATATAAAATGGTAGATACCTGTGCAGCTGAGTTTGAATCAGAAACTCCCTACTTCTACGGGACTTATGAAGATGAGAATGAATCAAGGGTCACAGAACGTGAGAGTGTCATCGTCCTCGGTTCGGGACCGATCAGGATCGGACAGGGAGTGGAGTTTGATTATGCGACCGTTCACTCTGTTTGGGCCATTAAGGAAGCGGGTTATGAAGCCATCATCGTAAATAACAATCCGGAAACGGTCTCCACCGACTTCAGTATTTCGGATAAATTATATTTTGAGCCACTGACGGTGGAAGATGTTATGCACATCATCGATCTTGAAAAGCCAAAAGGAGTCGTCGTTCAATTCGGGGGTCAAACGGCCATCAATCTGGCAGATGAGCTGGTGAGAAGAGGCGTGACGATTCTGGGTACTTCACTTGAAGATCTCGATCGTGCAGAAAACCGCGATAAATTCGAACATACTCTGAACCAACTCGGCATCCCTCAACCGGATGGGAAAACAGCGGTTTCGGTAGAAGGGGCACTTGAAATAGCGAAAAGCATCGGCTACCCGGTTTTGGTAAGACCTTCGTATGTCCTCGGAGGACGGGCAATGGAGATTGTTTACAGGGAAGAAGAGCTCCTTCAATATATGAAAAATGCTGTAAAGGTCAATCCCCAGCATCCGGTTTTAATCGACCGTTATCTGATCGGCAAGGAAATCGAGGTGGATGCCATCTCAGATGGATCTGACGTGGTCATACCGGGAATCATGGAGCATATCGAGCGTGCGGGAGTTCATTCAGGGGATTCCATCGCGGTGTATCCTCCGCAGCAGCTCACGAAGGAACAGAAACAAACCATCATCGATTATACGACAAGACTGGCAAAAGGGTTGAACATTATCGGATTACTGAACATCCAGTATGTCATCTCAAAAGGCGAAGTCTTCGTCCTGGAAGTGAACCCGCGTTCCAGCCGGACAGTGCCATTCATCAGTAAAATCACAAATGTACCAATGGCCAATATTGCAACCAAGTCCATCCTCGGTATATCCCTGAAGGATCAAGGGTATGAATCAGGGCTGATTCCTGAAAAAGAAGGTGTGTACGTCAAAGTTCCAGTCTTCTCCTTTGCCAAACTTAGACGGGTGGACATCACATTGGGACCTGAAATGAAATCTACTGGGGAAGTAATGGGGAAAGATCATACCTTGGAAAAGGCACTTTACAAGGGGATGGTCGCTGCAGGAATGCAAATGAAGGAATATGGCTCCGTGCTCATGACCGTGGCAGATAAAGACAAGGGTGAAGCAGTACAACTGGCACAACGCTTTATCGATATCGGCTATCAAATCCTTGCAACGAAGGGGACGGCAGACCATCTGGCCAAGGCCGGCATCACTGTTCGAGAAGTGGATAAGATCGGATCCAGCGGCCCTACATTATTGGATATCATCCAAAGTGGTGAGACACAACTTGTCATCAATACACTGACAAAAGGAAAGCAGCCCGCCCGTGATGGATTCAGAATTCGAAGAGAATCGGTCGAAAACGGCATTCCCTGCCTCACGTCACTTGACACTGCAGAAGCCATCCTGAGAGTGATTGAATCCATGACTTTCTCAGCAGAGGCACTGGACTCACTCCCGAAAGTGAAAGAGGCGGTTTACCAATGATCGTTAACGAAAAGATGGTTGTTCTTTCTCATGAACGGATAGCTGAAAACATTTTTGAACTGGTTCTTCAAGGGGATTTAGTGGAGGAAATAAAGGCCCCGGGTCAGTTTGTTCATGTGAAGATAGGGACGGGAATCGACCCTTTGCTCAGAAGACCGATTTCCATCGCCTCCCACGACCCTGAACATCAAACCATGACCCTGATCTACCGGGCTGAAGGAAAAGGGACACGACTCCTTTCCCTTGTGGGTAGTAGTGAAAGAGTCGACGTATTGGGACCTTTAGGTAATGGTTTCTCCGTGGAAGGAGAAAGTAAGACCGCACTGTTAGTAGGTGGAGGAATTGGCGTTCCTCCCCTCTACGGTCTTTCCAGGAAGCTTGTGGAAAACGGTTGGGAAGTGAAGCACATTCTTGGTTTTCAAAATGAAGCTGTCAGCTTTTATGAACATAAGTTCAGGAAACTGGGGCTCACATATGTTGCCACTGTCGACGGCTCCCTTGGAAGTGAGGGATTTGTTACAGATGTTATCTCTGAAGAGAAGCCTGACTTTGATGTGTTTTATTCCTGCGGTCCGACACCCATGCTGAAAGCTCTGGAAATACAATTGGAGGGCAGACGCGGGTTCATCTCTTTGGAGGAGAGGATGGGGTGCGGAATAGGGGCTTGTTTCGCCTGCGTTTGTCATAAGCAGGATGATCCGGAAGGGTCCAGCTACGTTAAGGTTTGCAGTGACGGACCGGTATTTCCAGTAGGGGTGGTGCTTTTATGAAATCATTACAAATCGAATTGCCAGGATTGTCTTTAAAGAACCCGGTCATGCCGGCATCAGGCTGCTTTGGCTTCGGTCGTGAATATAGTCAGTTCTATGATTTGAACGAGCTTGGGGCGATCATGATCAAAGCGACGACTGAAGAGGCACGCTTTGGAAATCCGACTCCAAGGGTTGCTGAAACAAACGGCGGTATGCTGAACGCAATCGGGTTGCAAAATCCCGGACTCACCGGTGTGATGGAAAACGAGCTTCCATGGCTTTCACAATTTGATGTACCGATCATTGCAAACGTGGCAGGTTCACAAGTGGAAGATTATGTGGAAGTGGCAAGAGTCATCTCTTCTGCTAAGAACGTATCCGCACTGGAACTCAATATCTCATGTCCAAATGTAAAAACGGGTGGAATCGCTTTTGGGACCATCCCTGAAGTGGCTAAGGAATTAACTGAGAAGGTTAAACAAGTCTCACAGGTTCCCCTGTATGTGAAATTATCACCGAATGTCTCCAATATCGTCGACATGGCCAAGGCGGTTGAAGCGGGAGGGGCAGACGGACTGACAATGATCAATACACTTCTCGGGATGAGATTGGATATGAAGACGGGTATGCCGGTTCTTGCGAACAAGACCGGGGGATTATCCGGCCCTGCCATCAAACCGGTTGCCATCCGGATGATCTATGAAGTGAGTCAACAGGTGGACCTGCCGATTATCGGGATGGGTGGTATACAATCAGCTGAAGATGTGATTGAGTACTTCTATGCCGGAGCCAGTGCCATCGCAGTCGGGACGGCGAATTTCGTTGATCCATTTATATGTCAACGAATCATACACGAGTTACCGTCTCTACTTGAAGAGCTCGGTGTCGAGCATATATCTCAATTAACCGGAAGGAGCTGGGGGAAACATGAATCGAGCACCGTTCATAGCTCTTGATTTCCCGACATGGGAGATGACATCTACCTTCCTGGATCAATTTTCAGAAAGTCTGAACGTGAAAGTCGGTATGGAGTTATACCTTCAAAATGGTCCGGAAATCATTGAGAAAATATTAAATAAGAATCATCGGATTTTCCTGGATTTGAAGCTTCACGATATCCCTAATACAGTGTACGGAGCCATGAAAGGACTTGCAGGATTCAACCTGGAGCTGATCAACGTCCATGCGGCAGGTGGCAGCATGATGATGGAAAAGGCGCTGGAGGGTCTCCATGCGGGAACTCCTGCCAATCATAAACGGCCAAATTTGATTGCCGTCACACAACTGACCTCGACAACGGAGGAACAGATGCGAAAGGAACAGCTTATCCCTACCACCATTAATGAGTCTGTCCTGCATTATGCCACTCTTGCGAAGCATGCCGGACTTGATGGAGTGGTATGCTCTCCCCACGAAGCCCGTCTGATTAAAGAACATTGCGGGAATGATTTTTTACGGGTCACTCCCGGGATCAGGTTAGCAGAAGATCATTTAGCAGATCAAAAAAGAGTCACTACACCACAAATGGCAAAAGAAATGGGTTCTTCCTACATAGTCGTTGGAAGAAGTATTACAGGTGCTGTGAATCCGGTCCTTGCATATGAACGGATCGTACATGAATGGGAGGGCAAAGAATGAAACATGAAATCGCAAAAAAATTACTGGACATAGAAGCCGTATTTTTAAACCCGACGGAGCCATTTACTTGGTCATCCGGGATAAAGTCACCGATTTATTGTGATAATCGACTGACACTATCGTATCCTTCAGTTCGGAACAGTATATCTACAGGACTGTCCGAGTTAATTCAAAAGCATTTTCCGGAGGCGGAAGTAATCGCCGGAACAGCAACAGCGGGAATTCCCCACGCCGCCTGGGTGAGTGAGAAATTAGATCTCCCCATGTGTTATGTCAGGTCAAAGCCTAAAGCCCATGGAAAAGGAAAGCAGATTGAAGGGATAGCGGCACCAGGACAAAAGGTTGTCGTCGTCGAAGATCTCATCTCCACGGGAGGTAGCTGCATAACAGCGGTTGAAGCCTTAAGAGAAGCGGGATGTGACGTTTTAGGAGTGGTCGCGATCTTCACATATGAATTGGATAAAGGGAAGAAGAAGCTTGAAGAACAAAACATTACGTCCTATTCCCTATCCGATTATTCAAGCTTACTGGAGGTAGCGGTCCAAAATGAGATCATCCGTGAAGGTGAGTTGGAACAATTAAAGCTTTGGAGACAAGACCCTGAAACATGGGGGATGTAAGGGGGAAAGCAACTCGTTTTATGAGTTGCTTTTTGTCATTGTTCAAAATAAAACACTTCCATCCAGTCAACTCTTTACTGAATGAAAGTGCATCTTGTCCTATATCAGTCTTTTAACGATCGGACCAAATCCAGATCCGGTGTCACGTAAACGGTTTGCTGTCCTTCATAAATGACAAATCCGGGTTTGGCACCTTTAGGTTTCTTAACCTGTTTGACTTCGGTGAAATCAACGGGCACGGAGCTTGATTCGCGGGCCTTACTGAAGTAGGCGGCAATATTGGCCGCTTCCTTGATCGTCTCATCAGAAGGCTTATGACTCTTGATGACAACGTGAGAACCGGGAATATCCTTCGTATGAAGCCAGATTTCGTCTCTACCTGCGACACGGTTGGTCAAGTAGTCGTTTTGCTTATTGTTTTTACCGACCAGGATTTGGGTCCCGTCAGTTGACGTGTAGTGTTCGAGTACAGGCTTCGTATTGGCCTTTTTCTTTTTTGCCTGCTTGCGGACCCTCAGGTAACCTTCTTCTTCAAGTTCCTCCCTGATTTCCTCCACATCTTTCGTCGAAGCAGATTCTAATTGCTGTAGCAATTGTTCGAGATACACGATCTCTTCCTCCGCTTTTTCTATTTGCTCATGGACGATCTTGATCGCATTCTTCGCTTTTTGATAACGTGAGAAATAATTCTGAGCGTTATCGGAAGGCGACTTTTGAGGGTTTAATGGAATCGTAATACTTTCTCCGTTTTCGTCATAATAATTGACAACGCTGACTTCCGTCATACCACGCTCTACGGCATATAGATTCGAAGTAAGGAGTTCACCGAGCAGTTGATAGCGGTCAGCCTGTTGTGCATCTTCAAGCGTCTGCTCAAGTTTCGTAATTTTGTTGACATTTTTATCCCTTTCATTTCGAATGAATCGCTCCAGGTCATTTCCTTGTTGCTTGACGCGATCACGTGCAGCCTTCTGGTAAAAGAACCGGTCAAGCAGTTCACTTAAGGAAGGGAATGTTTGTTTTTCACCCTGAAGATGTAGAAGGTCCATCCAGTAGAACGTTTCCTTATCTGCTGTGATAAGGGTCGGCGTTATGTCATAGTTCTTTGCATGTTCAATCAAAGATACGAATGACTCTGCAATGGCTGCCCCGCTTCCGATGCCGGCGCGGTGTACGACTTCCTTCGCATAAAGCGGTGAGATACCGGCGAAAGATTGGACGATCTGTTTATCAAGCTTGCCTGAATTGAAGTCAAGGGCACGTAACACATCTAAAGTACCTGCTTCAAGTGGATCAATTTTATCCTGTTGAGGCGGCAACACGTAGGTATGTCCAGGCAATACAGTACGATGCGTATTCATGCTTGGAGAAATATGCTTGATGCTGTCAAGAATCATATTCCGTTCTTTATCGATCAGAATGATATTGCTGTGCCGGCCCATTATTTCAATGATCAGTTGTTTATACGAAATATCCCCGATTTCGTTCCTGCCTTTCACTTCGAATACAATCATCCGATCCAGTTCGATCTGCTTGATCCCTTCGATGATCGACCCTTCCAGATGTTTTCGCAGCAACATACAAAACATCGGGGGAACCGGTGGATTGTCATAATTCTCAGCGGTTAATTGCACACGTGAGTAACTTGGGTGAGCGGATAAGAGCACTTTATGGTTCTTTCCATTCGCACGGATGACCATGATGATTTCATTTTTATAAGGTTGATGTATTTTATTAATGCGTCCGTGTAATAGGTTTTCATTCAATTCTTTCGTCATGTTTCTAGTGAATAATCCATCAAATGACATATATAACATCCTCTGCTTCATGCGATTTCAGTATAGTTTGATTCTATCCGACTAAGTGTATCAAATGTAACCGATTTTATCCCCCTGAAAGGGAAAATGCAAAACATACTTAAATCATATCATTTTTTAGGACAAGTCTGAATAAGAATGCTATGAGAAGGACAACTTTTCGTATCGTAGGAGGAGAGTGACATGGTTGCATGAAATTTCATGAGATGAGACAAGAGGACATAGAGCAGTCATTAAATACCAATTATCAAGAAGGACTTTCAACAGAAGAGGTAGCAATCAGACGGAAACAATTTGGGTACAATCAATTAGAAGAAGCTGAGAAGCAGTCAGCTTTATTATTGTTTTTTAGTCAGTTCAAGGACTTTATGGTTCTCGTGTTATTGGCAGCCACGCTTATTTCAGGTTTACTTGGTGAATACATCGATGCCATCGCGATTATTGCCATTGTGTTCATTAACGGCTTTTTAGGTTTTTTTCAGGAGCGAAAAGCCGAGAGGTCGCTTCAGGCATTAAAGGAACTTTCTGCACCCCAGGTTTCGGTTTTAAGGGACGGTAAGTGGGTGAAGATCGTTTCTAAGGATGTCATTATTGGAGATGTCATCCGTTTTGCAAGTGGAGACCGGATCGGAGCGGATGTACGTCTCATTGAAGCGAATAACCTGGAAATAGAGGAATCCGCCCTGACCGGGGAGTCTTTACCCGTCACCAAATCCACAAACCCTGTAAATGGAGAAAATATGAGTCTCGGAGACTTGGAAAACATGGCATTTATGGGGACGATGGTCACGAGGGGGAATGGAATTGGTGTTGTGACATCGATTGGTATGAAAACAGCAATGGGGCAAATCGCCGATATGATCCAAAACGCAGAAACCATGACGACCCCTCTTCAAAGAAGACTGGAAGAGTTAGGGAAGATCCTCATTACGGTTGCTCTTGTACTGACGGGATTGGTAGTAGGAATCGGCGTGATCCAGGGCCATGATATGTATACGATGTTCTTAGCCGGGGTTTCATTGGCCGTAGCAGCCATACCTGAAGGGTTACCTGCCATTGTGACGGTTGCCCTTTCCCTTGGTGTTCAGAGGATGATCAAGAAGAAAGCCATCGTCCGAAAGCTGCCGGCGGTGGAAACATTAGGCTGTGCATCAGTGATTTGTTCTGATAAAACCGGAACCTTGACCCAGAACAAGATGACGGTCACACATCTGTGGAGTGGTGGAAGGACGTGGACCGTCACAGGCACAGGGTATGAACCTGATGGACAATTTTATACCGGGGAAAAAAGGGTGACGCCTCACAGTGAGAATGCACTGCAACAACTGCTGACTTTCGGAATGCTCTGCAATCATGCAGAACTTGTAACACGTGAAAAAACATTTATCGTCGATGGTGATCCCACTGAAGGGGCACTTCTTGTAGCAGGATTAAAGGCCGGGCTTTCCAGGGAATCGTTGCAGAAGAAATTCACGATTGTCAAAGAGTTCCCTTTTGATTCCACAAGGAAGATGATGAGTATCATCGTGGTCGACCAGAATGGAAAGCACTTCTCCGTAACGAAAGGTGCTCCTGACGTATTGGTCGGGAAAAGCGAATCAATCCTGTGGGAGGGAAGACTTCAACCAAAATCACCTGAGATCTCCGAAAAAGTAGAAGGTGCTATCAGTGAGATGTCATCAAACGCTTTACGAAACATTGCGATTGGGTATAAACCGATCAAGGATCGGGCTGTTGAAACGCTGGTGGAACAAGACGTCGAAGAAGGGGTGACCTTCATCGGTTTACAAGGAATGATCGATCCCCCGAGACCTGAGGTAAAGCAGGCGGTAAAAGAGTGTCGTGCTGCCGGGATCAAGACGGTCATGATCACCGGGGACCATGTCCTGACGGCGAAAGCCATAGCCAAACAGCTGGGCATTTTGAAAAATAAAGACCGCGTCATGGATGGAAAAGAACTAAACCTAATGGAAGTGCATGAACTGGAAGAAATAGTGGATGAAGTATCGGTGTTTGCACGTGTATCGCCAGAGCATAAGCTGAAAATCGTCAAAGCCCTGCAAAACAGGGGACATGTCGTGGCGATGACAGGGGATGGGGTCAACGATGCCCCTGCCATAAAATCCTCGGATATTGGAGTCGCCATGGGGATTACCGGCACGGACGTATCAAAGGAATCTTCATCGTTAGTCCTGTTGGATGATAACTTCGCTACGATTAAGTCAGCCATTCAGGAAGGGAGGAACATCTATGAAAATATCCGCAAGTTCATTCGATATCTGTTAGCTTCGAACGTCGGTGAAATTCTCGTCATGTTATTTGCCATGATTCTGGCGCTCCCGCTTCCATTGGTACCCATTCAGATCCTATGGGTGAACCTTGTGACTGATGGTCTCCCTGCCATGGCACTTGGCCTTGATAAGCCGGAAGATGATGTCATGAGAAGGAAACCGAGACATCCAAAGGAAGGTGTGTTTGCAAGGGGGCTCGGGTGGAAAGTGGTATCCAGGGGATTCTTGATCGGCGGGGCGACGCTCCTTGCGTTCATGCTATCGTATAAGACTCATCCAGATCACCTGGCGTATGCCCAAACAGTAGCGTTCGCAACTCTGGTCATGGCACAACTGATCCATGTGTTCGACTGCCGAAGTGAAGTATCGGTATTTTCAAGAAATCCATTCGGGAACATGTATCTCGTTTTTGCCGTATTATCTTCACTCATATTGATGCTCTTGGTCATCTATATCCCTTCTCTGCAACCGATCTTCCATACTGTACCGATTGTATTTAAGGATTGGCTTTTGATCATTGGTTTAAGCTCCGTTCCAACCTTTTTACTGGCAGGGTCATTTTTTGCAAGAAAAAAACAGTGAAATGTGGTATAATCCAAAAGGTAATAGAGAAAATCCTCTATTACCTTTTTTATATAAAAGGATATGTTGTTCATTAGTGAGTGCTTCCCTTTACAACATATAAAGTGAAATCGGTTATCTTACATACGAATACCGTCAAAGGATTGGATGTGATCGTAATGGTTGTCAGTATGACAGGCTTTGGAAGAAGCAAATCAGACTCTGAACAACATACTGTAACGGTTGAAATGAAATCCGTGAATCACAGATTCAGTGAATGTTACATAAGAATGCCGCGACAATTAATGAAGCTAGAGGATAAAATCAAGAAACAGGTATCCCAAATTGTTAAAAGAGGGAAAGTTGATATTTTCATTACCATCACAGGGGACGGCCTTGTGCATAAAAATCTTCATATTGACTGGAAGCTCATTCAAGATTATTATCAGTTAGTAAATAAAGTGAAAGAAACCTTTTCTTTGAAAGATGAAGTGCAATTATCCCATCTCTTGAACAGAGAAGAATTTATCATGATTGAAGAAATGGAAGAAGAAAATGAAGAGCTTGAGAATCTGGTATTAAAAGCTGTGGATGAAGCAGCGCTGGACCTTAGAAAGATGCGGGAGAAAGAAGGGGAACTTCTCAAGAAAGATTTTCTCATTCATCTTAGTCAGTTTGAGAAGAATATCATTGAACTGTCCAGTCATTCTCCGGAAGTGGTCAATCAATATAGAGAACGATTAAGAAAAAGGATTGCCGAATACAATGAAACATCTTTCGATGAAAGCCGATTGCTTACGGAAGTGGCCATCTTTGCCGATAAGTCTGACATAACGGAAGAATTGACAAGACTTAATAGTCATATTCAGTACTTTCACTCCACATTAATCGATTGTGGACCTGTAGGCAGGAAACTGGATTTCATGATCCAGGAAATGAACAGGGAAGTGAATACGATTGGTTCGAAAGCAAATGATTCCCTCATTGCCACCATTGTTGTGGAACTGAAATCAACACTTGAGAAGCTGAGGGAACAAGTGCAAAATGTAGAATAAGAAGTTTAGTTTCCTTTCATTCAGGCGAAACTAAACTATTGATTAGGAGGAGCGTTATGTCGATCAAGCTCATCAATATAGGATTTGGAAATATTGTTTCAGCCAACCGGATCATTTCAATCGTAAGTCCGGAATCAGCCCCGATCAAACGTTTGATACAAGATGCAAGAGACAGGGGAACACTCGTTGATGCTACATACGGAAGAAGAACAAGAGCGGTCATCATTACGGATAGCGATCACGTTATTCTTTCAGCTGTTCAACCCGAAACCGTTGCTCATCGTTTGACAGATAAAGAGGATTTAGTAGAAGAAGGGCAGGGTAAATAAATGAAAGAAAAAGGATTGCTGATCGTTCTTTCCGGACCATCAGGTGTAGGGAAAGGGACAGTTCGTAAAGCGATTTTTTCCCAGGAGGATACAAAATTTGAATATTCCATCTCCATGACTACGCGGAACCCCCGTGAAGGAGAAGTGGATGGTGTAGATTATTTCTTTAAATCAAGAGAGGATTTCGAAGTGTTGATCGAGCAGGGGAAACTATTGGAGTATGCAGAGTTTGTAGGTAACTATTATGGAACCCCTGTAGATTATGTCAGGGAAACCCTGGATGCAGGAAGAGATGTCTTTCTTGAAATCGAAGTACGAGGTGCACAACAGGTCAGAGATAAATTTCCCGAAGGTTTATTTATTTTCCTGGCACCCCCTAGTCTTTCTGAACTTCAGAACCGCCTCGTTACAAGAGGCACTGAGACAGACGATTTGATCAGGGGCAGAATGAATACCGCGAGAAAAGAAATCGAAATGATGAATTTATACGATTACATTGTTGAAAATGATCAGATTGAACATGCGGTAGATAAGATTAAATCAATCGTTCAGGCAGAACATTGCAAACGGGAACGAGTGCAACAACGATACTTAAATATGCTGGAGGCTGAATAAATGTTAAACCCATCCATTGATTCATTAATGAAGAAGATTGATTCCAAATATTCGTTAGTCAGTATTGCGGCAAAGCGCGCAAGAAACCTGCAAGACACGGGGGAATACCGTCTGAACCGATATGATTCCCATAAATTCGTAGGTAAGGCCCTTGAAGAAATTCAAGCCGGTCAATTATCTATGAAAGAAAGAGATGCTAAAGCAGTTTATTCTGATGAATAGACTGGCGGATCTTATTGAATAACTCCAGGGGTTGACTCGGAAGATTTCATCATCTTTCGGGACAACCCTATTTTCTTTTTCTATCAATATCCTTCATAATATAAGAAGGATAAAGAGTAATGGGGGAAAGTAGAATGATGCAGGGGAAAAGAATACTATTATGTGTATCTGGTGGAATAGCTGTATATAAAGCGGCAGCCTTGACAAGCAAACTGGTTCAAGGCGGTGCTGAAGTGAAGGTGATCATGACGGAGTCGGCAAGGAAATTTGTCGCTCCGCTTACGTTTCAGGCATTATCCCGTCAAGATGTGCATTGGGACACCTTTGATGAAAAAGATTCATCAAAAATTGCTCATATCGACTTGGCGGATTGGGCTGACCTCGTACTGGTGGCACCTGCAACGGCAAACATGATCGGGAAGCTTGCAAACGGGATTGCAGATGACATGATTTCCACGACGATTCTTGCAACGACGTCACAAGTATGGATCGCCCCGGCCATGAATGTACATATGTATGATCATCCAGCGGTAAAACGGAATATCGAAACCCTCTTTGGGTTTGGCTATCAATTTGTCGAACCAAGCGAAGGGTATTTAGCTTGTGGGTATATTGGTAAAGGAAGATTGGAAGAACCGGAGAAGGTAGTGGAGCTTGTGGATCGTTTTTTCCGGGAGCGTGACAGTGAAAGGAATCTGCTTGAGGGGAAAAAAGTAGTGATCACAGCTGGTCCCACGAGGGAGATGGTGGACCCTGTGCGTTTCTTCTCCAACCGCTCAACCGGGAAGATGGGGTATGCCCTTGCGGAAGCCGCCGTTTCCCTTGGAGCGGAAGTAGTATTGATCTCAGGACCTTCCGGATTAACGATTCCAGCGGGTGTTGAATTTGTCTCCGTGACGACTGCTGAAGAAATGTATCATAGGGTGCATGAAGTATTTCCATCTGCAGATATCGTCGTAAAGAGTGCGGCAGTTGCCGATTACCGCCCTAAAGAAATATTTGAAGATAAGTTAAAGAAAAAAGATGGAAACCTAGTGATTGAATTTGAGCGTACAAAGGATATATTAATGAGCCTTGGTGAAAGAAAGACACACCAATACCTCATCGGATTTGCAGCCGAGACGACAAACGTAGAAGAGTATGCTAAAGCGAAGCTTGTAAAAAAACAGGCAGATATGATCGTGGCCAATAACGTAAAAGAAACGGGATCCGGGTTTGGAACAGATACAAACAAAGTATCGATTGTCACTAGTGGGGGAGACGCTCGCGAGCTTCCTTTATTATCAAAGGTAGAGGTAGCCAAAGAAATCTATAAAGAAGCCATGCGGCACATAAAGAAGGGTTCCTCACATGAACGTAGCTAGCGTCATTGTCGACGTTCCTGCCATGCAGACGGACCGAACGTATGACTACAGTATCCCGGATGAATGGAAAGGCAGCATCGTTCCCGGTATGAGGGTCGTCGTGCCTTTTGGTCCGAGGAAAATCCAAGGCTTTGTCATTGAATTAAAGGAAAAAGGGGAAGTCTCGAAACTTAAATCGATTGTGGAGCCGATGGATCTCGTACCCGTCCTGAACAAAGAATTACTCACACTAGGCAACTGGTTGACTGAGAAAACCCTCTGTTTTAAAATCTCAGCCTTCCAAGCCATGCTTCCCGCAGCCATGAAAGCGAAGTATGAAAAATTCTTCCGACTTGAAGAAAACAGGAATCCCGATGAGCTTCATCTTTCCCTCCAACGCTTTTTTCAGAACGGAAGAGAAGTTTCCTGGAATGCAATCGAAGAAAGCGGGATGCTCCCTCTCGTACATAAAGAGGTAAAGAAAGGCTCTGTTGAAGTCATCTACAGGGTGAAAGCCAAAGGAAATAAGAAAACCGTACGAAAGCTTTATCTGAACGTACCAATCGATCAAGTGGATGAAGTGAAAGAAGGTTTGCCACCCCAGGCCAGTAAACAAAAACAAATCATCGAATATATGATGGATGCTGCTCCTGGTGGTGATGGGATACTGGCATCCACCCTGACGGAAGTGATGGCCACGACTTCAAGTACCGTTAAGTCACTAGTCCATAAAGGGATCCTTGTTGAGAAAAATGTGGAAATGTACCGGGATCCTTTTGAAAATAGAACATTTGAGAAGACATTTCCCCTTTCATTGACTTCCCAGCAGGATCAGGCGATTGGTCCCATTTTGAGCACCATTGATCAAGAGAAGCATCACACATTTCTTCTTTACGGTGTAACGGGCAGCGGGAAAACAGAGATTTATCTGCAGTCCATCCAACGGGTGCTGGAAGAGGGGAAAGAGGCGATTGTGCTTGTTCCGGAGATTTCCCTTACCCCTCAGATGGTACACCGCTTTAAAGGGAGATTTGGTGACGACGTCGCCGTCCTTCACAGCGGATTATCAGTAGGGGAAAAATATGATGAATGGAGAAAAATCCAACGCAAGGAAGTGAAAGTGGTGGTCGGAGCCCGCTCTGCCGTTTTTGCCCCTTTTGAAAATATCGGGATCATCATCATCGACGAAGAGCATGAAAACAGCTACAAGCAAGAGGAAAATCCTCGTTATCACGCACGGGACGTTGCGATCTATCGAGGGGAATTCCATCAATGCCCAGTGATCTTAGGCAGTGCCACCCCTTCACTTGAATCCTTCGCCCGGGCTTCAAAAGGTGTGTACGGACTATTGACACTTGATAAACGGATGAATGATGGCCCGCTTCCATCCGTCGATATCGTGGATATGAGAGAGGAACTCAGGAAGGGAAACAGGTCCATGTTTTCAACGAACCTGTTCGAAAAGCTTCAAGACAGGCTTGAAAAGGGAGAGCAAACCGTCCTTTTTCTTAATCGCAGGGGCCACTCATCCTTCATTATGTGCAGAGATTGCGGCTTTGTCCTGCAATGTCCCAATTGTGACATCTCCTTGACCTATCATAGATTTTCCAACGGGATGAAATGCCATTATTGTGGTTATGAAGAGGGGGTCCCTTCTTCATGTCCTGAATGTACAAGTGAGCATATCCGTTATTTTGGGACGGGTACACAGAAGGTAGAAGAGGAATTGACGAAGCTCCTCCCCGATGCAAGGATCATTCGCATGGATGTCGATACCACATCCCGGAAAGGCTCACATGAAAAACTGTTAACGGCTTTCGGGGAAGGTAAGGCAGATATCCTTCTTGGTACGCAAATGATCGCAAAGGGTCTGGACTTTCCGAATATCACCCTGGTCGGCGTCCTTAGTGCCGATACGATGCTCCATCTGCCGGATTTCAGGGCAGCAGAGAAGACGTTCCAATTATTGACTCAAGTAAGCGGAAGGGCTGGCAGGCATACACTCCCCGGGGAAGTAGTCATACAAACGTACACACCGGAGCACTACTCGATCGAATTAGCATCCAATCATGATTATAATCGTTTCTACCAGCAGGAAATGATGATGAGGAAAATGGGTTCCTATCCTCCTTTTTACTACATCACACTGATTACATTAAGTCATGAAGATCTAATGAAGGTTGTTGATATTTCAGAGAAAATGACGGCTTTCGTTCGTTCAAAGCTATCCGATACAACGATCATACTTGGGCCGGTTGCATCGCCCATTCCCAGGATCAAGAATAGATATCGTTATCAATGTTTGATAAAATACAAGCGTGAACCAAATCTTGGCAGTACGTTAAAAACGGTACTGGATCAATTTCAGCAGCAATATGCATCACAAGGGTTAACCATCTCCATTGATGTGAACCCTTATATGTTGATGTAACACTATTCATATAGAAAAATGGAGGAAAGTTATGGCAATACTTCCAATCGTCATGCATCCGGATGCCATTCTCGAAAAAGAATGCGGGAAGGTAACGGATTTTGATAAAAAGTTAAAGAAATTACTCGCAAATATGTATGATACCATGATCGAAGCGGACGGAGTCGGGCTTGCAGCCCCTCAAGTCGGCATCGACCTTCAAGTAGCGATCGTCGACATCGGCGATGACTCAGGAACGATCGAACTGATTAACCCGGAAATCATCGAGTCAGAAGGGTCTCAAACCGACCTGGAAGGATGCCTGAGCTTCCCGGGTCTCTACGGGGAAGTGACACGCCCATATTCGATCAGGGTCCGTACGCAAGACCGTAAAGGAAGAATGGTTGACTTTCAAGCCCAGGATTTTCTGGCCAGGGCCATCCAGCATGAAATCGATCACCTGCATGGCATTTTATTTACAACAAAAGTAGAAAAATATATTACAGAAGAAGAATTAGAAGGGTATGAAGTTTAATGACGAAAGTGATTTTCATGGGAACACCCGATTTTTCGGTTCCTGTTCTCCAATCTCTGATAGATGAAAAATATGATGTGATCGCGGTGGTGACACAACCCGATCGCCCCGTAGGAAGAAAAAGGATCCTCACGCCACCACCCGTTAAAGTGGCCGCTGAAAAGCACGGCATCCCGGTCTACCAGCCGGAAAAGATAAAGAATGAAGAAGAGTTAAATCAAGTGCTTGAGTTAAAACCGGATCTTATCGTGACGGCAGCATTCGGACAGATTCTTCCGAACGCTTTGCTTGAGGCTCCTAAATATGGATGTATCAATGTCCATGCTTCCCTGCTTCCGGAACTTCGAGGAGGCGCTCCAATCCATTACTCCATTCTCCAGGGAAAAGGGAAAACGGGCATCACCATTATGTATATGGTGGAAAAGCTGGATGCGGGTGACATCATCAGCCAAGTGGAAGTGGAGATTGAAGAGCATGATCATGTCGGTACGCTTCACGACAAACTGAGCGTGGCAGGTGCCAAATTACTGATTGACACCATCCCTCCATTACTTGCAGGGGAAATCTCCCCGGTTAAACAGGATGATTCAGAAGCGACCTTTGCCCGGAATATCAAGCGTGAACAAGAGAAGATAGACTGGACGAAAGACGGGGAAGAAATCTATAACCATATCAGGGGACTGCATCCGTGGCCGGTTGCGTATACAACATTAGAAGGCTTGGTCATGAAAGTATGGTGGGGGGAGAAAGTAAGCGTGACCCCTTCATCACCTGGAAAAATCATCGGGATTGAAGAGGATGGTTTCATTGTTTCGACCGGGAATTCAACTGGGGTCAAAATCACCGATTTACAGCCTTCAGGGAAGAAAAGGATGAGTGCAAAGGACTACCTTCGCGGAGCAGGCACTCATTTAAAAGCAGGCATGATGTTAGGAGAAGAAAATGAAACGAAATAAAACCGTACGGGAAGCAGCACTCGATGTCATCGAGGCAGTGGAAAAAAATCAATCATACAGCAATTTACTGCTTCATTCCGTGATTGAAAAAAATGAACTTCCGAGTAAGGATATCGGTTTATTGACGGAATTGACATATGGGACCATTCAACGAAAAATGACGCTGGATTTCTATCTGGCCCCTTTTATTAAAGGGAAGCTGGACGATTGGGTTCGTCAATTGTTACGATTATCCCTTTATCAGCTAGTCTACTTGGACCGGATACCGGATCGGGCCGTATTCTATGAAGCGGTCGAAATCGCCAAAAAAAGAGGACATAAAGGAATTTCAGGATTGGTCAATGGGGTATTGCGATCCGTACAGAGAAATGGCCTGCCGACTCTTGATTCCATCAAGGACCCGGTGGAAAGGGTCGCCATCGAAACGAGTCATCCATACTGGCTTGTAAAAAGATGGGAAGAACAATTTGGTTTAGAGAAAACGAAAGAAATGTGCGAAACAAATTTGATCGCTCCAAATCAAACGGCCCGAGTGAATACAACCAGGATCAGCCGTGAAGAGCTTATGCAAACATTAGCGGAAAGCGGTAATGAAGTGAAAGAAAGTCCGATCGTCCCGGAGGCGGTTCAATCGCTACGGGGAAACCTTGCCAAGACAGATGCATACCGAAATGGATTATGTACGATACAGGATGAAAGCTCGATGCTTGTTTCTTACGCATTAAAGCTGGAAAACGGCTTGAAAGTATTGGACGCGTGTGCAGCACCTGGAGGGAAAACGACCCATATCGCAGAGAAACTCTCCGGAACCGGAGAAGTTTATGCATTGGATCTCCATAAGCATAAAGTCAAATTAATTGATGAAAATGCTTCCCGACTAGGTCTTTCCAATGTACACACTGCAGTCCTCGACAGCAGGAAAGCGGGAGAGCAATTTGAAAAGGGAAGTTTCGATCGCATATTGGTCGATGCACCGTGTTCGGGTTTAGGCGTACTTAGAAGAAAACCGGATATTAAATATGCAAAAAAAGAAAGTGATCTTTTATCCCTTCAAAAAATCCAGCTCGATATCCTCTCATCCGTGGCGCCATTGCTGAAAAAAGGTGGATTATTGGTATATAGCACATGTACGGTGGATCGTAATGAAAATGAAGGAACCGTTTCGGCATTTCTGAATGATCACCCCGAGTTTGAGTTTCATGCACTCGATCAGCTTCCGGAAGCGGTGAGACCTTTCATTGACGGGAACCAAATGCAAATCTTTCCTCAGGATTTCGGAGGCGACGGTTTCTATATTTCGTGCTTTCTGAAAAAGGATTAAGTCGATATTCATCAATTGTTGAAAGTAAAGCAGGAAAATCCGCTGTAAGAGTCGTAAAAGTACAACAGACCTTTTTGTATGTGCAGAAGGAACTACTTGAAATAGGTGCAGAAGAAGAGAAGAGGTGACCTAAGTGAAGACGGTTTATTTTACGGACAAAGGGAAAGTGCGGCAGCTGAATGAAGATAGTGCCGGTGTATTCGTGAATCAGCATGGAGATCATTTAGCAGTTGTAGCAGATGGGATGGGCGGCCACAGAGCAGGGGACGTTGCCAGTGAGCTTACCATTTCCATCTTAAAGGACTTATGGGAGAAAACCGAGAAATTTCACACCGCTGATGAAGCAGAAAATTGGTTAAAATCAACTATTAACGAAGTAAACAAAGAAGTATATACTTATTCTCAATCCAATTCCGAATGCGAAGGGATGGGTACGACTCTCGTCGGAGCCATTTGTACTTCTTTGTTCGCAACCATTGTCAATATCGGTGACAGCAGAGGGTATATCCTGAATGAAAACGGATTTCATCAACTGACCGAAGATCATACGCTTGTGAATGAATTGGTCAGGAGCGGTGAAATTTCAAAGGAAGATGCAGAGCATCATCCGAGAAAAAATGTAATCTTAAGAGCGATCGGTACGGAAGCTTCGATTACGATGGATATTAAAACGATCATGTTCGAAGAAGAAGATGTCATTCTTCTATGTTCTGATGGTCTTTCGAATAAAGTCTCTGAGAAAGAAATGAAAGAGGTATTGGCCAAGGACCACTCCCTGGAAAATAAAGGGGAGTCGCTCGTTCATTTAGCGAATGAATATGGCGGTGAAGATAATATAACCGTAGTAATTGTCGAGTTTGCCGCTGAAACGGAAAGCGGGTGATAACATGATGGAAGGTAAGCGCATTAGTGGGCGTTACAGAATTATTAAACTCATTGGTGGAGGGGGAATGGCAAACGTCTATTTAGCTCACGATGTGATTCTTGATCGTGAAGTAGCCATTAAAATGCTCCGGATCGACTTTGCCAATGAAGAGGAATTCATTAAACGATTCCAACGGGAAGCCCAATCTGCTACTAGTCTTGCCCACCCTAATATTGTGAGCATTTATGATGTAGGAGAAGAGGATGACCTCTATTATATCGTCATGGAATATGTTCATGGCATGACGCTAAAGCAATACATACAGCAACATTCGCCTGTCAATGTCGACAAGGCGATCGATATCATGAAGCAACTGACAATCGCCATGTCTCATGCTCATCAGAATCATATCGTCCACAGGGATATCAAGCCCCATAATATTCTTCTTGATGAAGAAGGAAATGTGAAGATAACCGATTTCGGGATTGCGATGGCCCTTAGTGCCACGTCGATCACACAGACCAATTCGGTTCTCGGATCGGTACACTACCTTTCTCCTGAGCAGGCGAGAGGTGGAATGGCCACAAAGAAATCGGACATCTATTCCCTTGGGATCGTCATGTTCGAATTGTTGACGGGCAGATTACCTTTCTCCGGAGAGTCGGCGGTCTCGATTGCCTTAAAGCATTTGCAGTCGGAAACACCTTCCTTAAAGAGATGGAATCCTGACATTCCACAAAGTGTAGAAAATATCGTCTTAAAAGCAACGGCGAAGGACCCATTCAGACGCTACGAGAGCCTTGAAGAAATGGATGAAGACTTGTCAACAGCCCTTGATGCCGATCGAATGAACGAACCTAAATTCGCCGTTCCTCTCGATGATGAAGCGACAAAAGCGATCCCTGTCATCACGGATCAAAAGGCGTACTCGAATTTAGATGATACGATCGTCCATCACCAGACCAATACAGATGACGTGCAAACCAAGCCTACCCCACCAGTGAAAGAGGGGAAGAAGGGTAAAAAAGATAAAACGAAAGCACCAAAGGGAAAAAGGAAGAAGAAGTGGCCGATGGTGATCATTGGTTTATTCTTTTTATTGATTCTGTTGGGAATCGCTGCTGTCACGATGGTGCCTGGTTTACTGGGACCGAAAGAGATAGAAGTACCGAAAGTTGCTGAAATGGATCAAACCGAAGCAATTTCGACGATCATATCGGCTGGGTTTGTGGTCGGTGAAACCAAGAAGGTACCCGATGAAGATATTCCTGAAGGATATGTGATCAAGACCAATCCGAAAGCAGGCCGAATGGCGAATGAAGGATCGGCTGTCGATATCTATGTCAGTACTGGTAAAGAAAAAGTGGAAGTCGATGATTATGTCGGCAAGGACTTTGAAGAAGTGTCTGCTGATTTGGAAGAAAAGGGATTTACTGTAGAGAAAGAAGAAGAGTTTAATGAGGACGAGGCACAAGGGACGATCACGGATCAGGATCCATCACCAGGGGAAGAAGTCGTGGCTGAGGAGACGACGATAACTCTGACTGTAAGTAAGGGGTCCGAGCCGTTTAATATGGATAATTTAGAGGGCTTCGACAAATCAGCACTTGATCAATATGCAGCCTTAAATGGTGTAAAGATTGAAGTGAGGGACGAAAAATACTCTGATAGTATCGAAGCGGGTAAAGTGATTTCCCATGAACCGCAACAAGGAACCCCGACTTACAAAGGGGAAACAATTTATGTGATCATGTCTAAGGGCCCTGAACCTCCGAAGGAAGTGCCGACTAAAGAGGTTACAGAAGACGTAACAATCCCATATAAGGGACAAGAAGGAAAGCCTCAATCCGTGGAAATATTCATTGACGATAAGGACAGTGATCTCGACGACAGTGATGCAGACCAAGTCCAAGGAATTTACGAAGATACGACCATTACGATGACCTTCACGTTAGAAGAAGGAACAAAAGGGGAATATATTATTTTAGTCGATGGTAAAGAGTATAAAAGAGGTACCGTCGATTATCCTAAAGAAGAATAACATTCACTTGCCAAGGGGCTGTACCCGGGTTTTTAAAGAACCTACGGGACAGTCCTCTTATTTTCATTTATAATGGTAATGATACATAATGAAGATAATGAACAATTTAGATAAACGTTTTGAATAGGAGGTTTCGAATGCCTGAAGGAAAAATCGTAAAAGCATTGAGTGGATTTTACTATGTGCTCTCAGAAGGCAGTGTGACGCAATGCAGGGGCAGGGGCAATTTCCGAAAAAATAAAATTACGCCCCTTGTTGGTGATTATGTCGAGTTTCAAGCAGAGAACAAAACGGATGGGTACATTCTGAAGGTATTGGAACGGAAGAATGAATTGGTACGCCCGCCCATCGCAAATGTCGATCAGGCGATTCTGGTCTTTTCAGCCAGTGAACCGAATTTCAGTCCTGCGCTTCTGGATCGTTTTCTTGTGTTGGTAGAGAGCAAAGAAATTGAACCGCTTATCTGCGTGACAAAGATGGACCTCCTTTCCACGGAGCAGGCAACTAAGATCGAACAATATGTGTCCGATTACCGCTCATTTGGGTATGAAGTGCTGATGACTTCTTCTAAAACAGAGCATGGCCTGGAGGAACTGACCCCTTACTTAAAGGATAAAATTTCCGTTTTTGCCGGGCAATCAGGAGTAGGGAAATCATCTTTGCTAAATGCCCTGAATCCCGAACTGGAACTGAAGACGGCCATGATTTCCTCCCACTTGGGCCGGGGGAAACATACGACCCGCCATGTGGAACTCATCGATATAAAGGATGGGCTGGTCGCAGATACCCCGGGATTCAGTTCACTGGAGTTTTCAGAGCTTGAAATAGAAGAACTGCCGCGATGCTTCCCGGAAATGGTCGAGGTAGCAGATGAGTGTAAATTCAGGGGCTGTCTTCATATCAATGAACCGAAATGTGCCGTTAAATCCGCAGTTGAAGCGGGAAGGATCCCTGATTACCGCTACGACCACTATTTGACTTTCCACCAAGAAATAAAAGAAAGAAAGCCGAGGTACTAAATATGAAAATCGCACCATCCATTCTTTCTGCCAATTTTGCAGAGCTGGGAAATGAAATCAAAGATGTTGAAAAAGGGGGAGCGGACTATATCCATGTAGACGTCATGGATGGTCACTTCGTACCGAATATTACGCTCGGGCCAATGATCGTAAAAGCGATCCGTCCACTAACAACGTTGCCTTTGGACGTACATCTCATGATTGAAAATCCAAGTCAATACATCGAAGCTTTTGCCGATGCGGGAGCGGACTATATTACCGTCCATGTAGAAGCAGACCCCCATTTGCATAGAACGATTCAAATGATTAAAAACAAAGGAGTCAAAGCGGGTGTCGTCCTGAATCCGGGTACTCCTGCAGACTCGATCAGACCTGTCTTGCAAGATGTCGACATGGTCCTCTTGATGACTGTGAACCCTGGTTTCGGCGGGCAATCATTCATCCCGTCGGTCGTACCGAAAATCAAGCAGATCCGCGAATGGGCAAATGAAGTCAATCCTTCACTCGAAATCGAAGTGGACGGTGGCATCAACCCTGAAACGGCTGCCGTTTGTGCTGAAGCGGGTGCAGACGTATTTGTAGCTGGATCTGCCATCTATAATAAGAGTGACCGAGGGGGAGCAATCGAAGAATTGAAGAAATCTCTCGTATAAGAGACGAAGGCTGATCCTTATGGGTCAGCCTATTTTTATAAATTGGGAGTGGAGGAAATGGAACTAAATATCGTTGCCGGCGGACCGGATCGATACATACCGGAATTGAACAAATATTGCAGTGATGAAGTCAAATGGGTTGGCGTAGACCGCGGTGTTTATACATTATTGAAACAAAAGATCGAACCCCAAATTGCATTCGGGGATTTTGATTCAGTGAACACGGAAGAGTGGGAACTGATCCAGGAAAAAGTCCGGGAAGTCAATCGCTATAAGCCGGAAAAGGACGAGACGGACCTGGAGCTTGCCTTGAACTGGGCGATCAATCAGAACCCTGCTAAAATTTCCATCTTCGGTGCCACGGGGGGACGGCTTGATCACTTCATGGGAAACCTGCAGTTATTAATGACCCCGACACTCTTAGAAGCGGAAATAAAGGTGGAAATGATCGACGTGCAAAATCGATTATCCCTTGCTGAACCCGGGGAGCATAACGTTGAAAAAAGCCCGGAATTACAGTATATTTCCTTTGTTCCCGTCACTGGAAATGTCGAAGGGATCACCCTCACCGGCTTTAAATATCCCTTAAATAATCGGAATATTTCAAGAGGATCCACACTATGTATTAGTAATGAACTTATACAATCATCTGGTACTTTTTCCTTTTCAAATGGCATATTAATGGTGATAAGAAGCAGTGATTAAAGCTTCACGTGACCAGGCAGAAAAGAAGACGTACTTAACTGAAACTGCTTGAATAAACTACACTGTTGTCAAGCGAAACATTACGTTCTTTAGATTGTGGGGAGGGACTTTAAATGCGCTTTTATACAATTAAATTACCAAAATTCTTGGGTGGACTTGTGAGGGCGATGTTAGGAACGTTTAAAAAAGAATAAATCTTTTGGTGGGGATGGCATTGATGCCATCTTCTTTTTTTAAGCGGTAGATCTAGAGATGAAAGAGGGGGCTAGTGGTTTTTTTTTGAGCCAGGCAGGGCAGAAAATAAGCGGAGTTTTTCCCGTTACATTCAGAATAAAACTTGTTTTAGGGTTGATAAGGGGAGGTATTCCGCTTACGCAACAAAAATCACCCATTTTTATGTGTTTTGAGATTAATAGGCGGAATATTTCCTTCTATTTAAGATTTTTTATATAGTCATTTCGAATTAAGCGGAATTTTTCCATCTATTTATCAGCTCTGGTGCTTAACATGATTCACAACCGAAGTACGACCACTCTTGAAGGGCTTGAGGCTCGAGGTCATAAGCTAAATTGACCAAAAAGGCAAAGAACGCCTTTCCGGTCAATTCATCCTATGCTTGTCGGGCCTACCCAAGCCGCCTCCGCTTTTCTTGCTGTAAAGTATTTTTTCTTGAAAGGTTTTAATTGTAGTATTGCATTATAGAAAGTTGTGTGATAAATTATTAAAGTATCTTTATGATAATAAGCGAAATGTGGAACTGAAATTAACTTCAGCTTCTTGTTAGTGAGGAGGGAATATATTATGGCAAAACAATGCGTAGTAACAGGCCGTAAAGCCAGCTCAGGTAACGCTCGCTCTCACGCAATGAATGCGAACAAGCGTACTTGGGGTGCAAACCTGCAAAAAGTTCGAATTCTTGTGGACGGAAAGCCTAAGAAAGTATGGGTTTCTGCAAGAGCGTTGAAATCTGGTAAAGTAGAACGCGTATAATACTTAAAATGGGAAGGCGCCTAATTCAGGCGTCTTTTTTCATTAGCAGCTCCATTAAGTAAGCCAATGATTAATCTTTGAATAATAAGGAAAAAATAGAGGGTAAACCCAAGAAATGACGCTTGTGATAATAGTTTAGCTTTCAAAAACAGTATACTTATAGTAAAATGTTTTTAGCCAAGCATGTAATTAAAGGGGGAAAACATTCCATGTCCATCGAATTGAAAACGCAGTACGGACAAATTGATATTACGAATGATGTCATTGCAATGATTGCTGGAGGTGCAGCGGTGGATTGCTACGGAATTGTTGGAATGGCTTCAAAGAACCAAATTAAAGACGGTTTCACAGATATCTTACGTAAAGAAAACTTCACTCGCGGAGTGATTGTTCGTCAAGATGAAGAGGAAGTACATATTGATATGTATATTATTGTGAGTTATGGTACAAAAATTTCTGAGATTGCCCATAATGTACAATCCAAGGTTAAATATACTCTTGATAAGACCGTCGGCTTGGCGGTAGATTCAGTAAATATTTTTGTGCAGGGGGTTCGTGTTACGAACCCGTAGTGAGGAGGAAGATTCGTGTCGATTACATCTTTGGAAGGAAAACGTTTTGCCAAAATGGTGATACAGGGTGCCACCCAATTATCTGCCAACGCGCAGCTGGTTGACGCGCTCAACGTTTTTCCTGTTCCTGATGGTGATACTGGAACAAATATGAATTTATCAATGACTTCCGGTGCTAAGGAAGTTCAAAACCATATTCAAGATCATATTGGAAATGTGGCTGCTGCCCTTTCAAAAGGGTTATTGATGGGAGCAAGAGGTAACTCAGGTGTTATCTTATCCCAATTGTTCAGAGGCTTTGGTAAAGCGATTGAAGGGAAAGAATCCTTATCCGGTGCAGAGTTTGCCAATGCACTTCAAACAGGGGTGGAAACGGCTTATAAAGCGGTAATGAAACCTGTGGAAGGAACGATTCTAACGGTTGCGAAAGACGCTGCGAGAAAAGGTGTTTCTGTAGCCGAGACTGAAAGTGATTTCGTGAAGCTTATGCAGGCAATTGTCGACGAAGCGCAGGCTTCATTGAATCGTACACCTGATTTACTTCCTGTATTGAAGGAAGTGGGAGTAGTCGATAGTGGAGGTCAGGGACTTCTATGCGTTTATGAAGGATTCCTTGCTGAGCTTAAAGGGGAAAAGGTTTCGAATCAGGCGTCACTGCCATCCATGAATGACCTTGTAAGTGCAGAGCATCATAAGACGGCACAGGATTTCATGAGTACAGAGGATATTGAATTTGGATATTGTACAGAATTCATGGTCCGATTTGAAAGTGATAAGCAGTCGTTTGTGGAAGAAGACTTTCGTCAGGATTTAAGCAAGTTCGGTGATTCCCTGCTTGTCATCAGTGACGATGAATTAGCCAAAGTACATATCCACTCCGAAAAGCCCGGGGATGTATTGACGTATGGTCATAAATACGGAAGTCTCATCAATATAAAGATTGAAAACATGAGACAACAGCACAGCAGCATCGTTGGTGAAACAAAGCCAGTGAAAGCTCAGGCTCCTGCTGCACCAAAAGAAGTTGACTTTGCCATTGTTACGGTTGCTATGGGTGAAGGGATTTCCGACTTGTTCAAAAGCATCGGTGCTACGGCTGTGATCGAAGGCGGTCAAACGATGAATCCAAGTACGGAGGATATCGTGAAAGCTGTAGAAGAAGTGAATGCCAAGAAAGTCATCATCATGCCGAATAACAAGAATATCATCATGGCTGCTGAACAAGCGGCTGAAGTTCTTGAAATGGAGGTGGCTGTTGTCCCTACGAAGACCGTACCGCAGGGGATGGCTGCACTACTTGCCTTTAATCCATCAGCTTCTGTTGAAGACAACAAACAGTTAATGACCGAGGCTTCGAAACAGGTGAAAACGGGTCAAGTCACGTTCGCTGTGAGAGATACGTCCATTGATGGTGTATCGATTTCAAAAGATGACTTTATGGGCATAGAAGAAGGCAAGATTGTCGTCTCGGATTCTGACCGTCAAAAGTCTGCTCAAAGCCTGTTGGATACAATGTTGGAAGATGACTCAGAGATTTTAACCATTCTATACGGTGAAGATGTCAGCGAAGAAGATGTTGAGTCACTCAGAGAGTATGTAGAACAGCAATATGAAGACGTCGAAGTGGAAGTTCATAATGGTAAACAACCACTTTACTCCTATATATTCTCAGTTGAATAAGGATTAAAGGAAGGGGGCAGCTCTAAAAGGAGTTTGTCCCCTTCAATTATGTTAGAATGGTAATATGAATAGGATGTTAAGTAAGGGGGAAAAGTCGTGAAATACAAAAGTGTATTTGATATTATCGGTCCTGTGATGATCGGTCCTTCAAGTTCTCATACGGCAGGTGCTGCAAGAATAGGAAGATTAGCAAGAAGCCTGTTTCGAAGGGAACCAAAATGGGCGACGATATCCTTTTATGGATCGTTTGCAAAAACCTACAAGGGGCATGGAACAGATGTAGCCATAGTCGGTGGTATCCTTGATTATGATACATATGATGAACGAATTATCGAATCGATCAATGTAGCTAAGGAAAAAGGGATAAAGATCAAATTTCAAGAAGAAGATGCCATCACGGATCACCCGAATACTGCACGTATCCACATGGGAGATGATCAAGGCGATATCGAACTGGTCGGTATTTCCATAGGTGGAGGGAAAGTTGAAATCATTGAACTTAATGGCTTTGAACTTAAACTCTCAGGTCATCATCCAGCAATACTTGTAGTTCATGATGACCGATTCGGAGCGATTGCTTCTGTCTCCAATGTCATTGCTAAGCATCAACTGAACATCGGGCATATGGATGTGTCCAGGAAAGAAAAAGGACAAATGGCATTGATGACCATAGAGGTCGATCAACCGATAGATGAAGCGGTGATAAACGAATTGACATCATTGCCTAACATTACACAAGTAACACGGATTTCTGATTAATCAATTACAATAATGATAGCGTTTACATAAAGAGGAGGTTATTTACATGTTTCGAAATGTAGCAGAATTGGTTGAACTTGCTGAAAGTCAGAACAAGAAAATATCTGATATTATGATCGAACAGGAAATTGAGTTTACGGGAAAAACATTTGAAGAGGTTTATAGTCAGATGGAAAAGAATCTGGAAGTGATGGAGCAGGCAGTAGCCAGGGGCCTCGAAGGTGTCAAGTCCCACTCCGGGTTGACAGGCGGCGATGCCGTATTATTACAGAAATACATTGATTCAGGACGTTCCCTTTGTGGGGACACGATTCTGGATGCGGTCAGTAAAGCCGTTGCAACAAACGAAGTGAATGCAGCGATGGGGACGATCTGCGCCACTCCTACTGCAGGGTCCGCCGGAGTGGTTCCCGGAACACTGTTTGCTGTGAAGAATAAGTTGAATCCCACAAAAGATGAAATGATCCGCTTTTTATTTGCATCAGGTGCCTTTGGTTTCGTGGTGGCGAATAACGCTTCCATCTCAGGGGCAGCTGGCGGTTGTCAGGCAGAGGTGGGATCCGCGAGCGGGATGGCAGCAGCTGCCATCGTTGAAATGGCAGGGGGGTCCCCTGGTCAATCAGCGGAAGCCATGGCGATTACGTTGAAGAACATGTTAGGTCTGGTATGTGATCCTGTAGCGGGACTGGTGGAAGTTCCCTGTGTGAAACGGAATGCCATGGGGGCTGCCAATGCCATGGTTGCGGCGGATATGGCCCTTGCAGGTATAACGAGCCGTATTCCATGTGATGAAGTGATCGATGCCATGTATAAAATCGGTCAAACCATGCCGGTGGCGCTTCGTGAAACGGCTCAAGGGGGACTGGCGGCTACGCCGACAGGCAGAGAGCTTGAAGCGAAAATCTTTGGGGTTTCCCTGAATAAACGTGAAGACTCGTAATGAAGGACTGACAATCCAGAACATTAAGGGGATTGGTGAAGAAACAGCTGTACAGCTGAATACAATGGGGATACATTCTGTTCTGGATCTGTTGGAATACCTGCCTTACCGCTATGAGGATTATCGACTTAGGGACCTGGAAGAAGTAGCCCATGAAGAACGCGTCACTGTTGAGGGGAAAGTTCATTCGGAACCCGCACTGATGTTTTATGGGAGAAAAAAATCCCGATTGACCCTGAGGATTCTCGTAGGGAGGAATCTGGTTCAAGTGGTGTTTTTTAATCAGCCTTACTTGAAAAAGAAGATCAATCTTCATGACACGGTGACGGTGACTGGAAAATGGGATAAAAACAGGCAAATCATTACGGCACAGTATTTTCAGACGGGTCCTCATGATAAACAGGGCGATTTTGAACCTGTATATTCATTGAAAGGCTCAGTGAAAAACAATACACTCAGGAAATTCATCAAGAAGGCTTTCAGTGATTACGGTCATCTGATCCATGAGAACCTCCCTGTCCATTTAATGGAGAAGTATAAGCTTTCAAGCCGGAAAGATGCTCTATATCATCTTCACTTTCCTGATTCCACCGAAGATATGAAGCAGGCAAGAAGGCGGTTTGTTTATGAAGAATTCCTGTTGTTTCAGTTGAAGATGCAGGCTTTGAGAAAGTTCGAAAGGGAACATTCAAACGGCATGCCTCAACATTATGATTTGGATAAAGTCAAATCATTTATTGAATCTTTGCCATTTCCATTGACCGATGCGCAAAAACGGGTGGTGAATGAGATTTCGGCAGATATGAAATCTCCTTATCGGATGAATCGCCTTCTCCAAGGGGATGTGGGATCCGGTAAGACCGTCGTATCCGCCATAGCCTTGTATTCAAGTGTAACAGCGGGTTATCAGGGGGCACTAATGGTCCCGACAGAAATACTGGCAGAACAGCATGCGAATTCCCTAAGCGATATGCTGGGGTCGATGGGACTGTCCGTTGCCCTTCTAACCAGCTCTGTAAAAGGGAAGAAGCGGCGTCTTTTATTGGATAAACTGAAAGATGGTGAAATTGATATTCTCATTGGTACCCATGCCCTCATACAGGATGAAGTCGAATTCAAGCATCTTGGCCTCGTGGTCACAGATGAACAACATAGGTTCGGTGTCAACCAAAGAAGGGTACTTAGGGAAAAAGGGGAAAGTCCTGATGTATTATTCATGACAGCGACCCCGATTCCGAGAACACTTGCCATCACCGTATTTGGTGAGATGGATGTGAGTATCATCGATCAAATGCCTGCCGGAAGGAAGTCGATTGAAACCTATTGGGCGAAAGCGGATATGCTGTCCAGAGTCCTTTCGTTTATGGATAAGGAGTTGGACCAGGGGCGCCAGGCATATGTGATTTGTCCATTGATTGAGGAGTCGGACAAACTGGATGTGCAAAATGCCATCGATGTCTATAATCAATTGGTCCATTATTTTGAAGGGCGTTATAAGGTCGGTCTTATGCACGGGAGACTTCATCCGGAAGATAAGGATGGAGTCATGAGGGAATTCAGTGCGAACCACCTTCAAGTGCTTGTTTCCACCACAGTGGTTGAGGTTGGCGTGAACGTGCCCAATGCTACATTCATGCTCATCTATGATGCGGAACGATTCGGGTTGAGTCAGCTTCATCAACTGAGAGGAAGGGTAGGTCGTGGTGAACATCAATCGTATTGTATCCTCCTTGCGGAACCAAAGACCGAAGTCGGGAAAGAGCGCATGAAAATCATGACAGAAACGAATGATGGATTTGTCCTTAGTGAAAAAGATCTTGAATTAAGGGGTCCTGGTGACTTTTTCGGCAGAAAGCAGAGCGGGCTCCCTGAGTTTAAGGTGGCAGACATGGTGCATGACTACCGTGCTCTGGAAGTGGCAAGGGACGATGCTCAAGCGTTGATTGCATCCGCTCAATTCTGGAGTGATCCAGAGTTTGAACCGCTCAGGGCGTATTTATCCGGATCGGGAATATTAGACGGCGAAAAGCTGGACTAGAAAGGCAGATTGTGAGATTATTTCTTGCAATCTGCTTTTTTAGATTATATACTACTATTAGTACCTAGTACTAATACTGGACGGTGTTAAAATTGAGACTTTCGAAAAAGGAAAGACAGGGAAACCTTACTGACACAATCAAAGTGAATCCTTTTATAACAGATGAAGAATTGGCTGAACGGTTTCGGGTAAGCGTCCAGACAATCCGGTTGGACCGGATGGAATTGTCGATCCCAGAACTTCGTGAACGCATCAAATACGTTGCGGAGAAATCGTTTGAAGACGAAGTGAAGTCGTTGCCTATTGAAGAGATTATTGGAGAAATTATTGATATAGAGCTGGATCAAAGTGCGATATCCATTTTTGATGTGAAACGGGAGCATGTCTTTATCAGGAATGGAATTGCGAGGGGGCACCACTTGTTTGCTCAGGCGAATTCCCTTGCAGTGGCTGTCATAAATGACGACTTGGCATTAACTGCTAAGTCAAACATCCGTTTTACCCGACCCGTCAAGGAAGGGGAAAGGGTGGTTGCGAAAGCGAAAGTGATACATATGAAAGATCAAAAAGACCGAACAACGGTAGAAGTTCAAAGTTTAGTCGGTGGTGAGCTCGTTTTTACAGGTGAATTTGAAATGTATCGCTCTAAAAAATCTGTAAAGGATGAAGAGTAGATGAGATTAGCCGTTGATGCAATGGGCGGGGATCACGCCCCGAAAGAAATCGTTCTAGGAGTGAAGCGGGCGTTACGTGAATTTAATGATATTGAAGTGCTCCTATACGGGGATGAAAAGCAGATTAAAGAGTATATCACCCCCGAAGATCGCCTGACGATCGTCCACACCGATGAAGTGATCGAAGGTACGGATGAGCCTGTCAGAGCGGTAAAACGAAAGAAGAATGCTTCGATGGTACTGATGGCTCAGGCAGTGAAAGATGGGGAAGCTGATGCCTGTATTTCAGCTGGCAATACGGGTGCCCTGATGACGGCAGGATTGTTCATCGTAGGGAGGATTGACGGGATTGAACGGCCTGCGTTGGCACCGACCCTTCCAACACTTGATGGAAAAGGATTCCTTATGCTTGACCTTGGGGCGAATGTCGATGCTAAACCCGAGCATCTGGCACAATACGCAGTCATGGGAAGCATTTATTCTGAGAAAGTGAGAGGAATCAAAAACCCGCGCGTCGGCTTATTGAACATTGGAACGGAAGATAAAAAGGGAAATGAATTAACAAAGAACACATTCAAATTATTAAAAGAACTGCCTATCAATTTTGTGGGGAATGTAGAGTCCAGAGACTTATTGGATGGACCGGCCGATGTTGTCGTAACGGACGGTTTTACCGGGAACATGGTACTGAAGACCATAGAAGGGACGGCCCTGTCCGTCTTCTCCATGTTGAAAAAAACGTTCACGGCCTCAACGAAAAACAAACTTGCAGCAGGACTGGTGAAGAATGATCTGAAACAATTGAAGAATATGCTCGATTATACAGAGTACGGAGGGGCAGGCCTGTTCGGCCTGAAGGCACCGGTCATCAAAGCCCATGGTTCGTCTAATGAAGTGGCTCTGTATAATGCCATGAGACAAGCAAGGGAAATGGTGAAGCACGACGTTTCCAACACGATAAAAGATGCTATTAAGGGGAGTGTGGAATAATATGAGTAAAATTGCGTTTATCTTTCCTGGACAAGGTTCCCAAACAGTGGGGATGGGGAAAGAATTAGCCGGGCAATACCCTGATGTGCAATCATATTTTAATAAAGCCGATGACCGATTGGATACAAAGCTCTCAACAATTATATTTGAAGGTCCCCAGGAAGAGCTTACCCAGACAACGAACGCTCAGCCTGCCCTTCTGACGACAAGTATGGCCATTCTGGACCGCTTGACAGCCCAGGGGGTTACGGCAGATTATACGGCGGGTCACAGCTTAGGGGAATACTCTGCCCTCGTGGCTGCAGGTGCAATCGGATTTGAAGATGCTGTGTATACCGTTCGTAAAAGAGGGGAATTCATGGAAGAAGCAGTACCAAGCGGAGAAGGAACGATGGCTGCCGTCCTTGGTTTGGGCAGAGAACCATTGAAAGAAGTGACAGACCTTGTGACAGATGAGGGCCATCCCGTTGGACTTGCGAACTTGAATTGTCCCGGTCAAATTGTCATTTCAGGGACGGTGCGCGGAGTGGAAATGGCTTCAGAGAAAGCGAAGGAAGCCGGAGCGAAGCGGGTCATCCCACTTCAGGTGAGTGGTCCTTTCCATTCCCAATTAATGAAACCGGCTGCCGAACAGTTCGTTTCAATATTGGATTCGATCACGATCAAAGATGCAGAAGTACCTGTCATTGCGAATGTGACAGCAGAGCCGGTAACAGGACGTGAGGAAATCAAGCGTTTATTAATAGAACAATTGTACTCACCAGTTCAGTGGGAAGATACTGTTGAGAAGCTTCTGGAGTTAGGTGTAGACACATTTATCGAAGTGGGACCTGGGAAAGTGCTTTCAGGTTTGGTGAAAAAAGTGAACAGACGAGTGAAGACATATGCTATTCAAGATGAAGCATCCTTGCAACAAACCATTCAAGCGCTGAAGGAGGAAGCTTAAATGAATTTAGAAGGTAAAGTGGCACTGGTGACAGGAGCATCCCGTGGAATCGGACGGGAGATCGCTCTTGAACTTGCACGTGAAGGTTGTAATGTGGCCGTGAATTTTGCGGGTAGTGAACAGAAAGCAAACGAAGTTGTGGATGAAATCAAAGGTTTGGGCAGAGAAGCAATCGCCGTACAATGTGATGTATCGGATGCTGAAAGTGTTCAGGCTATGGTGAAGGAAACGATTGCTGAATTTGGTTCCATTGATATTCTTGTGAACAATGCCGGCATCACCAAGGATAATTTGTTGATGAGAATGAAAGAAACAGAATGGGATGATGTCATCAACATCAACCTTAAAGGTGTATTCCTGTGTACGAAGGCCGTAACACGTCAAATGATGAAACAACGCAGTGGCCGGATCATCAATATTTCTTCTATTGTCGGAGTGAGCGGGAATCCAGGACAAGCAAACTATGTAGCAGCCAAATCAGGTGTGATCGGATTGACTAAAACGACTGCGAGAGAGCTTGCCCCCCGTGGAATTACCGTGAATGCCATTGCTCCTGGCTTCATTTCCACTGATATGACCGATAAGCTTACGGAAGATGTACGGGATGAAATGTTAAAACAAATCCCGTTAAGCCGTTTTGGCGCTCCCGGGGATATTGCAAAAATAGTGACATTTGTTGCGTCCGACTCCGCATCGTATATGACTGGTCAAACTCTCCATATTGATGGTGGAATGGTCATGTAAGGGACAGAATGAAATAATTTATACATGTTTTCATGTATACTCTTTTCATTAGAGGTGAAAATGCTCTATAATACTTGAGGGGAGGTGACAAAAATGGCAGAAGTATTAGATCGTGTAACAAAAATTATCGTTGATCGTCTAGGTGTAGATGAATCTCAAGTAACTCTTGAAGCTTCTTTTAAAGAAGATCTAGGTGCTGACTCCCTTGATGTAGTTGAGCTGGTTATGGAACTTGAAGATGAATTTGACATGGAAATTTCTGACGATGATGCTGAAAAAATCGGCACAGTAGGTGATGCTGTGAACTACATACAAGCAAAGGCTTAATCGTTAGATTGAATAGAGAGATGGGAGATCCATCTTATATTCTAACCATTTTAAACTTGGTAGGGACGTAACTCCCTACCAAGTTTATTTGTGTTCTAACTTCTTTGTTCAAGAAATTTTTGCGTAAATGATTTTTTTAGAATAAACTTGATTAGTATACATTGAGAACATATTAGCAAGGTGGAGTGCCTGATGCGGAAGCAAAACAGAAGTAATGGATTATCGAAACATAAAAATGATTTGAAATTCAAGACATTTCAAAATCAAATGGGAATTCAATTTAAAGATGAAAAACTCCTTAAACAAGCTTTTACTCATTCATCTTATGTGAATGAGCATCGTCGAAAACCATATGAAGATAACGAACGCTTAGAATTTCTCGGGGACGCCGTTCTGGAATTAACGGTATCTCAATTTCTTTTCAAGAAATACCCCATGATGAGTGAAGGGGAACTTACCAAGTTAAGGGCGGCCATCGTATGCGAACCATCCCTGGTGAAGTTCTCGATTGAACTGAATTTCGGTGAACTCATTCTGTTGGGTAAGGGTGAAGAAATGACGGGGGGACGTGAGAGACCGGCTTTACTCGCCGATGTCTTTGAAGCGTTTATCGGGGCGGTATACCTGGATCAAGGATTAGAAACAGTCATTTCAATCCTTGAAAAAGTGGTCTACCCCAAAATTAATGTCGGTGCTTTTTCTCATGTGATGGATTATAAGAGTCAGTTACAAGAGCTGGTTCAAAGGGGCAGTGCTGGAATGATCGAGTATAGTATCTTAGAAGAAAGCGGCCCTGCCCATAATCGTCAGTTTATTTCAAGAGTGAGTTTAAATGATGAAGAATTGGGCATTGGAAATGGCCGGTCAAAAAAAGAGGCTGAACAAAAAGCCGCACAGAAAGCTCTGGAAAAGTTAAAACAAAAGCTGGACGCGAAATAGGGGGAAAGAAGATGTTCCTCAAACAACTAGAAGTAATGGGGTTTAAATCTTTTGCAGAAAGAATATCCGTGGAGTTTGTCCCGGGTGTCACCGCTGTCGTAGGACCGAACGGCAGCGGGAAAAGCAATATTATAGACGCAATCAGGTGGGTCCTTGGTGAACAATCAGCAAAAAGCCTGCGCGGGTCGAAAATGGAAGACGTCATTTTTGCCGGAAGTGATTCCAGGAAAGCTCTCAATATAGCGGAAGTGACCCTGGTTTTAGATAACGAAGACGGCGCACTGCCCATCGATTATAGTGAGGTCAGTGTCACAAGAAGAGTCTACCGTTCGGGAGATAGTGAATATTTACTGAATAAACAGCCATGCAGGTTAAAGGATATCATCGAACTGTTCATGGATTCAGGGTTAGGAAAAGAAGCTTTCTCGATTATCAGTCAGGGCAAAGTGGAAGAAATCCTGAACAGTAAGCCGGAAGAAAGAAGAACCATCTTCGAAGAGGCTGCCGGGGTGTTGAAGTATAAATCACGGAAGAAAAAAGCTGAAAATAAGTTATTTGAAACACAAGAAAATCTTAATCGTGTGAATGATATCCTTCATGAATTGGAAGGACAAGTGGAACCACTGAAGCTTCAGGCTTCCATGGCACGTGATTATCTGGAGAAGAAAGAGGAGCTTGAGAAGTTCGAAGTTGCCTTGACTGTCTATGATATAGAAGATTTACATAAGCAGTGGGAAAAGCTGAGTGGAGAATTCGAACAGCATGGACAAGAAGAATTGGTCCTTTCCTCCCGCATTCAGAAGAAAGAAGCCCTCCTGACACAAACAAGGGATAAAATAGCGGCTCTCGATGAGTCGATTTCAAGCCTGCAGGAAGTGCTCCTTTCCACAAGTGAAGAATTAGAGAAACTTGAGGGTAGAAAACAAGTGCTGGTAGAGCGGAAGAAAAATTCGTCCACCAATGAATCACAGCTGAAGCAATCCATCGAAGAAGCTGAAAATCAAATTCAACGTTTAGTTTCTGAAAAAGAAAAAGCAAAACGCGACTTCAAGCGGATCGATTCTGAGGTGGCCGGGTTAAAAGAACTCCTTGTCACGAAACAGAATCAATTCAAGCACTATAACGAAAATATTGAAGAAGTCATTGAATCATATAAAAGTGATTACATTGAAAAGCTAAATCAACAGGCTTCTGCAAAAAATGAAATTCAGTATCTTAAACAGCAGCTTGAACAGCAATCCAGTCGCAGCGGTCGATTAGAAGCGGAAAATGAAAAATACGTCTCTCAACGTGAAGAATTACATTTGCGTCACAAGGAACGATCGAAAGAACTTCAGGTGCAAAAAGAACAGATCGATGAGCATCTCTTCTTGTATCGCGAGGAACAAAAAAAGCTTGAATCCGTGAAAGCCAAATATGAAAAGCAGGAAAAAACACTTTATCAGGCATTTCAATTCCTGCAACAAGCGAAGTCCAGGAAAGAAATGCTCGAAGAAATGGAAGAAGACTATTCAGGTTTCTTCCAGGGGGTAAAAGAAGTCCTTAAAGAACGTTCGGGTCAATTAACCGGCATTCAAGGGGCGGTAGCGGAGCTTATTACGGTTCCTAAATCATATGAAACGGCTATGGAAACGGCCCTGGCTGCATCGATGCAGCATATTGTAGTCGATACAGAAGAAGACGGCCGTAAAGCCATTGCCTTTTTGAAGAAACATCAATATGGCCGGGCCACATTCTTGCCGATGAACGTGATCAAAGGGAAATCGATACCCGAAAGCCAAAAGAATATGCTGAAAGGGCATCCTTCCTTTGTAGGTGTGGGAGCTGATCTGTTACATTTTGATGAACGCTTTCAAATGGTGATGTCAAGCCTAGTGGGCAATGTCATCATCGCAAGGGATCTAAAGGGTGCAAACGAAATTGCGAAGCTTGTTCAATATCGTTATCGACTCGTTACGCTGGATGGGGACGTTGTCAATCCCGGGGGATCCATGTCCGGAGGTACTGTGAAACAGAAGAAAAATTCCCTTCTTTCAAGAAAAGGGGAACTGGAAGAGATGAAAGAAAAGCTTTCCAGTATGGAAACTCAGACAGAACAGCTTCAATCTCAAGTAAAAGCGCTTAAAGAAGAAAGCGGTTTTCGTGAGAAGAAGCTGGAAGAAATGAGAGTGAAGGGGGAGAGCTTGCGTTTCAAAGAACAAGAACTCTTCTCCCAACTTCGAGAAATTGAACTTTCCCAGCAAAATCTGGATGAAAGGCTGTCCTTGTATGACCTGGAGAAAAAGGATTTTACAACAATCAAAGAAAAACATGATTCCAGAACGAAAGAATTGGAAGCTTCACTCAAGGAGATAGGGGAAGAGGTTACACAGCTTGATCAAAAGATTAATGAGCTGACTCTTCAGAAAAATAGTGAACGAACGTCCAAAGACGCTTTGTTGAATGAAATCAGTGACATTAAAGCGAATCTCGCTGCACGGAATGAACAGCTGGTGAACAGCCGACAGCAATTGAACCGGGTGCAGGATACGATGGCTGAGACAAACAGGCGAAAGATAAGTCTCCAGGATGACCTGGAATGGTTGCAGACAGAAATGAAGGATAACTTCTCGGGTGAAGAGAAGCTTGGAATAAAAGCAGAAGAGTGTGCCTTGCAAAAGGAAGAAACGTCCAAGTTGATTGCTGTTCGCAGGGACGAGCGCTCCAACCTTCAACATACAGTCGATGACGAGGAACTGGAGCTTAAAGAGTTGAAGCGTCTGCATAAAGGATTGGTTGGTGCCCTAAGGGATGAGGAAGTGAAAATCAATCGTCTTGATGTAGAACTCGAGAACCGTCTTGATCATTTGAGGGATGAATATATGCTTTCGTTTGAAGCAGCAAAGCAGGACTACCCTCTTTCAATTGAAGTGGAAGAAGCAAGGAAAAAAGTGAAACTTGTGAAATTAGCATTGGAAGAGCTTGGGACCGTCAATCTGGGTGCGATTGATGAATACGAACGAGTGAAGGAAAGATACGAATTTTTAGTTGATCAGAAGAATGATCTGACGGAAGCGAAGGACACTCTGTACCTGGTCATTAATGAAATGGACACCGAAATGATCAAACGTTTTGATCAAACCTTCACGAGCATACAAGAGGAATTTGAAGGTGTATTCAAAGCCTTATTTGGCGGCGGTAGAGCAGAGTTGAAGCTTACCGATCCGTCTGATCTCCTTAACACCGGTGTGGATATAGTAGCCCAGCCGCCCGGGAAAAAGCTTCAGAACCTGGGGCTGATGTCGGGTGGGGAAAGGGCTTTGACGGCCATTGCCCTGCTGTTTTCGATTCTGAAGATCCGCCCTGTCCCATTCTGCATACTCGATGAAGTGGAAGCGGCCCTGGACGAAGCGAATGTGCAGAGATTCAGTCAATATTTAAAGAAATTCAGTGATGAAACACAATTCATCGTCATCACTCATCGTAAAGGTACCATGGAAGAAGCCCATGTACTGTATGGGGTAACGATGCAGGAATCCGGAGTGTCTAAACTGGTATCAGTCAGACTACAGGAGACGAAGCAACTACTTGAAACTTAAATAAGGGTGTGGGAAAGTGAGTTTTTTTAAGAAGCTTAAAGATAAATTTACACAGTCCAGTGATAATGTTACAGAGAAATTTAAAGATGGGTTAAGTAAAACAAGGAACAATTTCACTACAAAGATGAATGACCTGGTGGCCAGATACCGCAAAGTCGATGAAGACTTCTTTGAAGAGCTGGAAGAAATCCTGATTGGAGCGGATGTCGGCTTTGATACAGTCATGGAGCTTATTGACGAATTAAAGCTTGAAGTGAAGCGAAAGAATATTCAAGACACGGAAGATGTTCAATCTGTCATCTCAGAGAAGCTCGTAGAAATCTACCAGGGTGATCGCGATGAGGACAGCAGCCTGAATATTCAAGACGACCAACTGACGGTTTTACTATTTGTCGGTGTAAATGGGGTAGGGAAGACGACGACCATCGGAAAAATGGCTCATATGTTCAAGGAACAGGGCAAAAATGTTGTTCTTGCAGCAGGGGACACCTTCCGGGCAGGAGCCATCGAGCAGCTTGAAGTATGGGGTGAACGGGTAGGGGTTCCGGTCATCAAACAGGCGGCGGGAAGCGATCCTGCAGCTGTTATGTTTGATGCCGTCCAATCTGCCAAAGCGAAAAAAGCAGACATACTTATTTGTGATACGGCAGGAAGATTGCAAAACAAAGTGAATTTGATGAAAGAGCTTGAAAAGGTAAAACGGGTGATTGAAAGGGAAATTCCAGGAGCCCCTCACGAAGTATTACTCGTTCTTGACGCAACAACAGGGCAAAATGCCATGGTACAGGCGAAAACCTTTAAAGAAGCAACAAACGTCTCAGGAATTGTCCTGACGAAGCTGGATGGGACTGCTAAAGGAGGGATTGTCCTTGCGATCAGGAACGAGCTCGAGATTCCTGTAAAATATGTGGGTCTGGGAGAAAAAATGGATGACCTTCAACCGTTCGATGCTGAAAAGTATGTATATGGCTTGTTCTCAACCCTCGTTGATGAAGAAGAATAAATCATGATCCATAGGGCAGCCTGCTTTAAAGACTACATCATATAATCCCGGCAGGCAGCTCTACTTTTCTCTATGAAAAGTCCATAAGTATCCTTGACAATCGCCCGTAAACACTGTATTCTTCATATGTAAAGGTTTTTCACTTAACAAGGAGGGATATACGTGCTGGAGAAAACGACCAGAATGAATTATCTCTACGATTTTTATCAATCTTTGTTAACTCCTAAACAAAGAAGCTATATGTCCCTTTATTATCTGGATGATTTCTCCTTAGGTGAAATCGCTGAGGAATATAATATTAGCCGTCAGGCAGTGTACGATAACATTAAGCGGACAGAGGCCATGATCGAGGAGTACGAAGAAAAGCTTTTATTATTTAAAAAATTCCAAGAACGCAACGAGATTCTTGACCAACTCAGACAAAAAATAGAAGAGCCATCAATCGATTCTTCTCATTGTTTAAAACTCATTGATGATCTTGAAATATTGGATTAGGAGGCGGCATGAATGGCATTTGAAGGATTAGCCGACCGACTGCAAGGTACAATACAAAAAATCCGTGGAAAAGGAAAGATCTCAGAAGCGGATGTTAAAGAAATGATGCGTGAAGTTCGTCTTGCTCTTTTAGAAGCAGACGTTAATTTTAAAGTGGTGAAGCAATTCGTCAAGAAAGTAAGTGAACGGGCTGTCGGACAAGAAGTCATGAAGAGCCTTACACCGGGTCAACAGGTCATTAAAGTTGTTCAGGAAGAGCTTACAAACTTGATGGGTGGCGAACAAAGTCAGATTGCCGTCGCTAAACGTCCACCGACAGTCATAATGATGGTCGGTTTACAAGGTGCAGGTAAAACGACGACCACTGGTAAGCTTGCGAACCTGCTTCGAAAGAAACATAACCGCAAACCGCTGTTGGTGGCTGCTGATATTTATCGTCCCGCTGCCATCAAGCAGTTGGAAACCATCGGGAAGCAATTAAGCCTTCCTGTGTTTTCCCTCGGGGATCAGGTAAGTCCGGTTGAAATTGCGAAAAAAGCCATAGAAAAGGCAAAAGAAGAACATCACGATTATGTTCTGATTGATACGGCAGGTCGACTTCACATTGATGAAAACCTGATGGGAGAGCTGAAAGAAATCAAAGAACTCTCCAATCCGGACGAGATTTTCCTCGTGGTGGATGCCATGACTGGTCAAGATGCAGTAAATGTCGCTCAAAGCTTCAATGATGCTCTTGGCATATCGGGTGTTGTCCTGACAAAACTCGATGGTGATACCCGTGGTGGTGCAGCGTTATCCATCCGTTCCGTCACTGAAAAGCCTATTAAATTTGTCGGTATGGGTGAGAAGATGGATGCCTTGGAAGCCTTCCATCCTGAGCGTATGGCATCACGGATTCTCGGTATGGGAGATGTATTATCCCTCATTGAAAAGGCGCAGGCTAATGTGGATGAAGAGAAGGCCAAAGAACTGGAACAAAAAATGCGCACAATGTCTTTCACATTTGATGATTTCCTTGATCAACTAGGTCAAGTGAGGCAGATGGGTCCACTGGATGAACTTCTCAAAATGATGCCTGGAGCAAACAAGATGAAGGGTCTGGACAAGATTCAAGTCGATGACAAACAGATCAGTCATGTTGAGGCCATCATCCAATCCATGACCGGTGATGAAAAAACCCATCCTGAAACGATCAATGCTTCCCGTCGTAAACGGATTGCAAAAGGGAGCGGGACATCCATTCAAGAGGTGAACCGCCTTCTGAAACAATTCGAGGACATGAAGAAAATGATGAAACAGATGAGCGGGATGCAAGGAAAAGGTAAGAAAAAAGGGATGAAATTCCCATTTATGTAAGCAATTCGTTCGATTTTTCACAAAAAAAATTGAACTGTTAAGAAAAAACACTTTACAAACAAAATACACATTTGATATTATACTAACTTGTGTGAAACTATTCGGAGGTGCTTTAATTATGGCAGTAAAAATCAGATTAAAACGTATGGGAGCAAAAAAATCTCCTTTCTATCGTATCGTAGTTGCAGATTCTCGTTCACCACGTGATGGACGTCAAATCGAAACAGTTGGAACTTACAACCCGGTTGCTAAACCAGCTGAAGTGAAAATCGATGAAGAGTTAGCTCTTAAATGGTTATCAAATGGTGCTAAGCCATCTGACACAGTTCGTAACCTATTCTCAAACCAAGGCATTATGGAAAAATTCCACAATGCTAAAAACAGCAAGTAATCGATTAGATCGATGAAAGATCTTATTCTAACGATTGTGAAACCCCTGGTTGACCATCCGGACTCTGTCCGCGTCGACTTGGATGAAGGAACGAACGGTTTAACTTATAAGTTATCCGTTCATCCCGAGGATATGGGTAAGGTCATTGGGAAACAGGGGCGAGTAGCTAAATCGATTCGAACTGTGGTATACGCTGCAGCAGGATCTTCACAACAGAAGAAAATCTTTTTAGAGATAGTGGAGTAAGAAAGCTTCCTTAAGCTCATTACAACAAGCTCTAAGAATCAGGGGACTGACCCACAAAGGTTACTACTTAGCCTTATGACGTCAGTCTCCTTTTTCATAGGGTTGATGGACATACAATGGTATACTAGCATCAGATGGGTTCTATGCCCGCATAATAGCCGTTTCTCCCCTAAGAACACCCTAGGGTCATGACTTCAGTGAGGGGTGAATAGAAGGAGGAGAAAGACGTTGAACGTGATACATACGATAACAATTAAACAAGTCCTCACAGAAAAGAGTAAGGACCTGTTAATGAAACGCTATGAAAATCAAACGTTTCATTTGAAAAAAGAAAGTGATCAGCTTCAATTCGAAATGAAAAAAATCGAACGTGGCAAGAAATACCCCACTCATAAATTAAATCAGCATTTTGAAAGAGAATTGAATGAAAGGGCAGAAAAAATCAAGCTGTTGGAATTTCAGATGGAACAGCTGAATATCCTCCCGATTGGTAGCGAGCTAAAAGAAAAGGAAGTCCAGGGTATGATGGACATTCAAGTTGGTGACAATTGGGAGGAAGAAACCCTTTCAAAGACGATTGTAATAGAAGACGGTATAGTGAAAGAAATACGTTAATGCAAGAGGTGAAAGCGATGGAAAAGTGGTTTAATGTAGGAAAGATTGTCAACACTCATGGAGTTAAGGGGGAAGTGAAGGTCGTATCGACGACAGATTTCCCTGAAGAACGTTATCAGAAAGGGAACACTCTCTATTTGTTCCGGAATGGCCAGGAACCCCTCGGTCTCGTGATCACATCTCACAGAAATCATAAAAGTTTTGATTTGCTTACATTTGAAGGATATGAAAATATCAATGAGGTCGAGAAGTTTAAAGAAGGTATCCTGAAGGTCCAGGAAGACCAGCTGCAGGAACTTGACGAAGGGGAATACTATCTCCATGAAATCGTCGGCTGTAAGGTTGTGACGACCGCAGGGGAAGAGCTGGGTACCGTCAAAGAGATTTTAAGCCCGGGGGCGAACGATGTATGGGTAGTAAAGGGTGAGCGGGGGAAAGAGTACCTCATCCCATACATAGAGGATATCGTGAAAACTGTCGATGTTGAAGGGCAGCTTATTACCATTGAGCCGATGGAAGGGCTCTTATCATGATGAGAATTGATGTCCTCTCTTTATTCCCTGGTATGTTCGAAGGGATCTTCGGTGATTCCATCTTAAAAAAGGCCAATGAGAAAAGAGCCGTCATGTACAATGTCATTAACTTCCGTGAGTACGCTGACAACAAGCATAATCAGGTAGATGATTACCCTTACGGCGGGGGGGCAGGAATGGTTTTGAAGCCTCAGCCTATATTTGATGCAGTCGATGCCTTGAGAAAAGAAGAAGAATCTACGCCGCGGGTCATCCTTATGTGCCCGCAGGGAGAACGATATACCCAGCAAAAGGCTGAGGAGCTTTCGAAAGAAGATCATCTCGTATTTATTTGCGGTCATTATGAAGGTTATGATGAACGAATCAGAGAGCACGTGGTAACCGACGAAATTTCCATTGGTGACTATGTGTTGACCGGCGGGGAACTCGGGGCGATGGTGGTTATAGATAGTGTTGTCCGCCTGCTTCCGGGAGTACTTGGGAATGAGGATTCCCCCATACTCGATTCGTTCTCTTCAGGTCTCTTAGAACATCCTCATTACACCCGTCCTGCGGATTTCAGAGGGATGAAGGTACCTGGAGAGTTGATTTCAGGAAACCATCGTCTGATCGATGAATGGAGAGAGAAAGAGAGCCTGAAAAGGACCTATGAGAGAAGACCGGATTTATTGGAGAGTTATCCACTCACAGATCGACAAAAGGCGTGGATAGAGGAATGGAGAAACTCTAAATAGGCTATTGCATCCTGCATGCCTGTATGGTATTATATTCTTTGTGGTTTCCAGGAGTTAGCTTCTGAAGTCATTGATCCCGATGTTCCGCTGCAATCAATTGCTTTTGTAAGAGCATCTGTTGGAAGGAGTTGAAAAAGATGCACAAATTAATCGAAGATATTACGAAAGAACAACTTCGCTCTGATCTACCATCTTTCCGTCCTGGTGATACAGTACGTGTACACGTTAACATCGTTGAGGGTACTCGTGAACGTATTCAGGTATACGAAGGAGTAGTAATCAAACGCCGCGGTGGCGGTATCAGCGAAACATTTACTGTTCGTAAAATTTCTTACGGTGTAGGTGTTGAGCGTACTTTCCCAGTACACACACCTAAAATCGCTAAATTAGAAGTTATTCGTCGCGGTAAAGTCCGTCGTGCGAAACTTTATTACCTGCGTAATCTGCGTGGTAAAGCGGCTCGTATTAAAGAAATTCGATAAGAACGTAAGTAAAGGAGCTTGGAGACAAGCTCCTTTTCCTTTTTCTAAAACCTTTCGTTCAAGGGAGTAGAAAGCGGGTATCGACTATTTTCGGGAAACCACCAATTTTTAATGAGAATTAGAAGAATTTCTAGTAGAATAGAAAAAGATAGAAAAAATCATGGGTGGTGGAGATGTGGTTAAAGAAAAAAACGAGTGGTGGGAATGGATGAAGGCCCTGTTAATTGCAGTCGGGTTAGCAGCTATTATCAGATTCTTTTTATTTGCCCCCATCGTAGTTGACGGATTATCAATGATGCCTACTTTACATAATGGTGACCGCATGATTGTAAGTAAACTGGGAGAGCCTGAGCGGTTCGATATCGTTGTTTTCCATGCTCCCGAGCAAAAGGATTATATTAAACGGGTCATCGGCCTCCCGGGGGATAAGGTAGAGTATAAAAATGATACATTATATATAAATGGGAAAGCCTATACTGAACCATATCTCAAGGAATACAAAGATCAATTGAACGGCGGTGTCTTGACCGAAGATTTTTCATTAAAGGATATAACCGGTGAAGAAACAGTTCCAGATGGAGAAATCTTCGTTATGGGGGATAACCGTCGATTCAGTAAAGACAGCCGTCATATCGGGACGGTCTCGACCGATGAAGTAATCGGGGACACGAAAGTGATCTATTGGCCTGTTAAAGATTTCGGTTTAGTGAAATAATAGAAAAAAGTGTTTGGAGGTGGTCATATGACGATACAATGGTTTCCGGGACATATGGCTAAAGCTCGTAGACAAGTTACTGAGAAATTAAAACTTGTAGACATAGTGATTGAATTAGTAGATGCAAGAATCCCGTTATCATCCAGAAACCCGATGATTGAAGAAATCATCGGTCAAAAGCCACGACTTGTTTTATTAAATAAAGCAGACATGGCAGACACGAACAGGACCAATCAGTGGATTGCCTACTTCAAAGAGCAGGGAATCACAGCACTTGCGGTAAATGCACAGGCCGGCAAAGGTCTTCAAGTCATCGTGCAGGCTGCTAAAGAAATCCTGAAAGATAAATTCGACCGGATGAAGTCTAGGGGAATGAGACCCCGGGCCATCAGGGCGATGATTGTTGGAATTCCGAATGTAGGTAAATCGACGCTGATCAACAGGCTGGCGAAGAAGAATATCGCCAAAACAGGAAATACACCTGGTGTGACGAAGGCCCAGCAATGGATAAAGGTCGGAAAAGAGCTTGAGTTACTCGATACCCCCGGCATTTTATGGCCGAAGTTCGAGGATCCCAAGGTAGGCTATAAACTGGCATTAACCGGAGCAATCAAAGATACCATCCTGAATTTGCAGGATATTGCCGTCTATGGCCTGCGTTTTCTTGCAGAGCATTATCCAGAGCGATTAGAGGAGCGTTATGGCCTCGAAGGGATATCCGAAGAGGTTGTGGATAGCTTTGATACGATCGGTGCTAAAAGAGGCTGTCTGATGACAGGTGGAGAAGTCAATTATGACAAGACTTCTGAAATCATAGTCAGGGATATTCGGAATGTTCAGTTAGGACCTATGACATTTGATTTTATAGGTGAAGCTGAAAAAGATAGTGAATAGCGGCAGAGGCTGTATTAAGGGATGAATCTCTTTGACACAGCCTCTTTATTTTTGTGCGGGATATCCGATATATACGAGGAGGAACCTACGTGACGAAAGTACATAGAACGATCAGTGAAATTAAACAATTGATCGGGACACTGACAGAGTCGGATCCGATTTTGGAAGAATTGAAACAGGATGAGAGGAAAGGGGTTCAGAAACTTCTGCTTCAGCTTGAAAGGGAACGAATGAAGCAGGCTAAGGAGAAAAAGGAGTTTCAAGACCTTACAAGATATGAGAAGGAGCTGCGTCTTCAAGGATTTACCCGTATCGCCGGCATAGATGAGGTGGGAAGAGGGCCCCTTGCCGGGCCGGTCGTAACGGCAGCCGTCATCCTTCCCCATGACTTCTATTTAGCAGGATTGAATGACAGCAAGAAACTTTCAGAAGGAAAAAGAGAAGAGTATTATGGATATATCCAAGATCATGCGATTTCAATTGGAGTTGGAATGGTCCACGCGGAGGAGATTGATTCCATCAATATTTATCAAGCGACGAAGAAAGCGATGAATGACGCGATTATCCATCTGCCTGTTCAGCCGGATTACTTATTGATCGATGCAATGAAACTTCAATCGCCATACCCTAGTCAGTCCATTATCAAAGGAGATTCGAAAAGCATATCCATTGCTGCAGCTTCTATAATCGCAAAGGTTACGAGAGACAGGATGATGAAAGAATATGCTGAAAAATACCCCGGTTATGCGTTCGAGAAAAATGCAGGGTATGGAACAAAAGACCACTTAAATGGGCTTGGGAAACTGGGAGTAACCCCTCTTCACCGGAAAAGCTTCGCACCGGTAAAAGAGCTTCTGCAAACAAAGGGATAAGCGTTTTCAGCAACAGTTGGAAGATGAATAACAAGGGACAGGGGGGAGAGAAATGACCCACATTCACGGTACTGCAAGGAACCAGGCACTGTCCTCTCTTGGCGGACAACCATTTTCGGTCCAGGATGGAAAGGTTATCTATATAAGGGTACATAAGTTGTTGGGTGATGATCTGGCAGAAGTATCTGCAAACGGTCAGCGGTTCTTGGCAAAGCTTGAAACTCCTTTGAAAGCAGGAGAGCGTCAATGGGTGGAAGTGAAGCAGACAGGGACAGGGATTAGCCTCCAATTGATCCCGTCCCGCCAAGGAGCTGGTGAGGGTATGGCTTCTAAGCTCTTACATCACCTATCAATTTCGACAGATGAGAAAGAATTGACTTCTTTGGTTACGGACCTTGTGAAGGATAAGATACCCATTCATAAAGAGATGTTGTTGTTTGCGGGGAAGTATGCTACCGGGAAAGAGGCCTCTCTTCATTTAAAAATCATCATGGAAATGGCGAAGAGGAACATGCCATTTACAGACAGGATATTCCTTTCGATGAAAGCCGGTGAAAAGGGGGATTTTATTTCCATGCTGGATACTCTTTCTTCGAAGTTAAATGAAACGGGAGGAGATGGAAGCACTCTTCAATTCATTCGAAGACTGCAGGAACCTTTAAGAAGGAATATATCCGAAAATCTTGTCATCAAAGCCTTGACGGGTTTAGCGGATTCTTCCCAAACCTATGCAAACCGTTTGGGGCATTTTGATTTACTAAAATCCCTGGGATTCATTCCGAACGAAACGGTTATGAATCAATGGAAGGAAGGATTAGCGGGTATGATCCATGATAGGGTGACTTCAGATGGGGAGGGGGAGCTATTTAAGGCGTCGACTGAAGGGGTTGGAAACGGCCGGGACCAGGTTGCTGGCAAAAATGGATCAGGCCATGAATCCATTAAGTCAGCTTTCTCCCTTATCAACAAATGGATGGACATCCTATCTGGCACTGAGACCCGCCTGCAGGGAAGCAAAGAAGAGACACCAGAAGCAGCGGCAAAACAGCTGGTCGGATTAGCAGGGAAGGAAAAGCTTGTGGAAATGAACTTCAGCAGGCTTGAACAGATATGGGGGAAAGGTGTCCCTTCATCCAATCAGGAAAAAATCTTTCAGATGCTTCACCACCAAACGATATTGGACTTGACGGAAAAGCTCAGGGGAGATGAATTGTCAAAAGTATTAAAAAGGGTGATCGGGGACTTTGGAATCAACTATGAAGCTCGGTTCCACAAAGGATATGAGATCCAGGGCCAGACATTGAAGGAGCATCTTATCGGGTTAAGCCAGCACCACCCGGCATCAGACATTCGTCAATTAGCCGATGACATTGTTCTGAGAATGAATCATCAAGTTCTTCACTCTCAAGATCCATCCCCCCTCCTTACAATCGTACAACAGTTTCCGATGTATTTGTTTGGACGAAATACGGATATCACCTTACAATGGACAGGAAAAGAGAAAGAAGAGGGTGTTATAGATGGTGACTACTGCCGAGTATTATTTTATCTGAATATGAAGGAATTGGATGAGACCTTGATCGATATGCAGGTTCAACACCGTGTCATTTCCCTGACCGTATGGAATGACCATCCAGCAGTAGAAGCTTTGTCCCAACCGCTCATTCCTGATCTGAAAAAAGGACTCGAGAAATTGGGATATCAGCTATCCGCCGTAAAGGTGAAGAAACCCGATAAACACGAAAACCTCTCAGAAAAGATATTAGGTGACGCGTCCAATCGAACATTTTCCGGAGTTGATGTAAAGATATGAAAAGCAGGCACGAGAGGAAAGAAGCCATTGCTCTGGGTTATGATCAGCAGGACGGATCAGCGCCAAAAGTCGTGGCAAAAGGAAAAGGGATGATCGCTGAAAACATCCTGGCAAAAGCAATGGAGCATGGCGTACCTGTTCAAGAGGATAAGAGCCTGTTATCCCTGCTCGGCAACCTGGATATTGGTGAATCCATCCCGGAGGAATTATACGGGGCCGTAGCAGAAGTGTTTGCATTTATCTACCGTTTGGACAGGGACATATCCAGGAAAGAATAAACAAAAGGAACTCACGGTGAAGATTGAGGCAGATAGAGTGGTTAGGTGAAATATATTTTTTGAGTATAATAATTTTTACGCGGTTCTCCCTGTTAAAATGGCGTGATGTGGATGAATTCTATCAAAATATGTTCAGAATTTTTAAATTAATATAATATTTTTAGCATAATGGTAGACATATATACTGTCATTTTATACAATGAAAGCGCAGTCTATTTTTTGAAGAGTTTGATAGGAGGATGGAAAATGAATATCCATGAATATCAAGGTAAAGAAATCCTCAGAAATTACGGGGTATCCGTACCAAATGGTAAAGTGGCTTTTACAGCTGAAGAGGCAGTAGAAGCGGCGAAGACGTTAGATTCTAGCGTATATGTTGTAAAGGCGCAAATCCACGCAGGTGGACGGGGCAAGGCAGGCGGAGTCAAAATCGCCAAGAGCCTTGAAGAAGTGCGTACATATGCAGAGGAATTAATCGGAAAAACTTTAGTTACTCACCAAACGGGTCCTGAAGGTAAGGAAGTAAAGCGCTTACTTATCGAAGAAGGCTGTGATATCAAGAAAGAGTATTATGTAGGTCTTGTACTCGACCGTGCAACTTCCCAGGTTGTCCTGATGGCTTCTGAAGAAGGCGGAACGGAAATCGAAGAAGTAGCAGAACAAACACCTGAAAAAATCTTTAAAGAGTATATCGATCCAGTTGTTGGATTAACAGGTTTCCAGGCGAGACGTATTGCATTCAATATCAATATCCCTCAAAAACTTGTGGGGAAAGCAGCTAAGTTCATGATGGGTCTTTACAATGTGTACATCCAAAAGGATGCTTCGATTGTCGAAATCAACCCGTTGGTTGTGACAGGTGACGGAGATGTAATGGCACTTGATGCAAAGTTCAACTTCGATTCAAATGCATTATACCGTCAAAAAGACGTCATCGAATTACGCGATCTTGAAGAAGAAGATGCGAAAGAAATCGAAGCTTCAAAATATGATCTGAGCTATATTTCCCTTGATGGAAATATCGGCTGCATGGTAAATGGCGCTGGTCTTGCCATGGCCACGATGGACATCGTGAAGCATTATGGCGGAGATCCCGCTAACTTCCTTGATGTTGGGGGCGGTGCCACAGCTGAAAAGGTAACAGAAGCATTCAAAATCATCCTTTCTGATGAAAACGTAAAAGGTATTTTCGTCAATATCTTCGGTGGAATCATGAAATGTGATGTCATCGCAACGGGTGTTGTAGAAGCAGCTAAGCAAATCGGTCTTCAAGTACCTCTTGTCGTACGTCTTGAAGGTACGAATGTAGACTTAGGTAAAGAAATCCTGAATCAATCAGGATTGAATATCATTGCAGCTGAATCCATGGCAGACGGCGCACAAAAAATCGTTGAGCAAGTAGGCTGAGAAAGGCGGGGGACTAATGAGCGTATTTATTAATAAAGATACCAAGGTTGTTGTACAAGGAATCACAGGATCAACAGCTCTTTTCCATACGAAGCAAATGCTTGAATACGGTACACAGATCGTGGCAGGTGTTACACCTGGAAAAGGCGGAACAGAGGTTGAAGGCGTACCAGTTTTCAATACTGTGGAAGAAGCAAAGAAAGCAACTGGCGTAAATGCATCCGTCATTTATGTTCCTGCTCCATTTGCAGCAGATGCAATCATGGAAGCGGTCGATGCCGAGCTTGATCTGGCCATTTGTATCACAGAGCATATCCCTGTATTGGATATGGTGAAGGTTAAGCGTTATATGGAAGGCAAGAAAACACGCCTTGTCGGACCGAACTGTCCTGGAGTCATCACTCCTGACGAATGTAAGATCGGGATCATGCCTGGTTACATCCATACAAAAGGTCACGTGGGGGTTGTTTCCCGTTCTGGTACACTGACGTATGAAGCTGTTCACCAACTTTCACAAGCTGGAATCGGACAGTCAACGGCAGTCGGTATCGGTGGAGACCCTGTAAACGGTACAGATTTCATCGACGTATTGAAAGCATTCAATGAAGATGAGGATACGTATGCTGTGATCATGATCGGTGAAATCGGCGGTACTGCAGAAGAAGAAGCAGCGGAGTGGATCAAGGCTAATATGACAAAGCCGGTAGTAGGATTCATCGGTGGACGTACTGCACCTCCAGGGAAACGTATGGGCCATGCCGGTGCGATTATTTCAGGTGGTAAAGGAACGGCAGATGAGAAAATCCGCGTTATGAACGAATGTGGAATTCAAGTTGCGCCAACTCCATCAGATATGGGTGAAACATTGATCAAGGTTCTTAAAGAAGAGGGAATCCTCGACAAATGTAAAACACATTAATCTTTTACTGAGACTGACGGCCTGGCTGTCAGTCTCAGTTTTATCTATTCAAATGATAGTTAGGAGGCTTTTAATGAAAGGAAATCGTAACCTAGTTTTTCATATTCATCACTGCCGGGGAATTGGTTTAAAAGGAACCAAACGATTGTTTGAAACTTATCAGGACCTTCACGCTGTCCTTGAACTCCCTTTATCAAAGCTCCAGCAGATAACCCATGCCACTCCCCCGAATGCAGAAACCTTCTATAAAGATCTCCATTCCTTTTCTTCACAACGCTATATGCAACTCTATGCTGAGAACAACATAGAATGGATCACCATTTTTGATGATGAATATCCCGCCTTGTTGAAAAATGTATATGATCCCCCTTTTCTCCTCTTTTTAAAAGGGGACAGGAAACTGCTCCAAGCCTCCCCAAAATTGGCTGTGATAGGTTCGAGAAACGCCACCTCATACACTGAGAAAGTTCTTCACACGATGATTCCAGAGCTGGTCAAACATGAAGTTGTAATCGTAAGTGGACTCGCAAAAGGGGCTGATACGATCGCCCATAAAGAAGCGATAAGATCGGGCGGCAGAACAATAGGTGTGCTGGGAGGAGGATTCCAACATATTTATCCTAAACAAAATGTCGACTTGGCCAACCATATGATGGATCACCAACTTCTCCTTTCGGAATATCCCCCTTATATCAAACCGGAAAAATGGCATTTTCCATTTAGAAATCGAATCATCAGCGGTATCAGTGAGGCGGTCCTTGTAACAGAAGCCAGAAAAAAGAGCGGTACATTTATCACGGCTGATTATGCATTGAACGAAGGGAGGGAAGTCCTTTGCTTACCGGGGTCCCTACACGATCCGTTGGCAGAAGGAACAAACTCCCTTATACAAGAAGGAGCCAAAATGGTCCTGACAGTAGAAGACATATTCTCAGAGCTCAGGGTATAAACTTCAAAAATAAGATGTAAAATCTATTAATAAAGGGGTTTTTTGAACATAAAAGGGTGAATATCACATGTAATTCATACAAAATGGTTGCATTTATGGTAAAACTGTTATACATTTTGCAACAGGTATCAAAAACTGTATATATGAGAAATAACTAGATAAGAGCAGTACTTCTCTACACTGAAATCAATCTTACACCTATGTGAATGTAAGTGTAAACGTTTCCGTTTGTGCTTGTTAAAGAACATTCCAAGGTGCTATAAAACAGTGATTATTTCCTCTTTAAGGAGGCTTATTGGATGGCAGATTATTTAGTAATAGTGGAATCGCCGGCTAAGGCGAAAACGATTGAACGTTATTTAGGGAAGAAATATAAGGTCAGGGCCTCAATGGGCCACGTCAGGGACTTGCCAAAAAGTCAGATGGGCGTGGATGTTGAGAATGAATTCGAACCGAAGTATATCACCATACGCGGTAAAGGTCCCGTATTAAAAGAATTAAAAACCGCTGCAAAAAAAGTGAAAAGAATATTTCTGGCAGCCGACCCCGACAGAGAAGGGGAAGCGATTGCGTGGCACTTGGCTCACAGCCTTGATATGGATACCACTTCGGAATGCCGGGTCGTATTCAACGAAATCACGAAGGATGCTATCAAAGAATCATTTAAGCACCCCCGTGCAATCAATATGGACCTGGTTGATGCTCAGCAGGCACGTAGAATTTTAGACCGGTTAGTTGGATACAACATCAGCCCGTTATTATGGAAAAAGGTTAAAAAGGGACTAAGTGCAGGACGGGTCCAATCCGTCGCAGTCCGGTTGATCATTGACAGGGAAAATGAAATCAAAGCCTTCACTCCTGAAGAGTATTGGTCCATCGAAGCAGAATTCACCAAGGGAAATGATACATTCCAGGCATCTTTTTATGGAATTGACGGTAAAAAGGTGGAATTGAAGACGGAAGAAGAAGTGAAAGATGTTCTCGGTATGGTGAAAGGGAAGTCTTTCGAAGTGAATAAAGTCACAAAGAAGGAAAGAAAGAGAAATCCCGCACCTCCTTTCACCACTTCTTCCCTTCAACAGGAAGCAGCGCGTAAATTAAATTTCCGGGCAAAGAAGACGATGATGCTTGCACAGCAATTATACGAAGGAATCGAAATGGGGAAACAGGGAACCGTCGGATTTATCACATATATGAGAACGGACTCCACCCGGATTTCTGAAGTAGCTCAGAAAGAGGCCAATGAATATATCGTAAATAAATATGGCGAGGATTTTATCAAGCAGTCTGAGCGTAAAGAGAAAAAACAACAAAAAGCTCAGGATGCCCATGAAGCTGTCCGGCCGACCAGTACCTTAAGGGATCCTTCATCGGTTAAACAGTTCCTTTCAAGAGACCAATATCGCCTTTATAAATTGATCTGGGAACGATTCGTGGCAAGTGAAATGGCACCTGCGATCATGGACACGATGAGCGTAGATCTCGTAAATGGATCCGTCATGTTCAGGGCATCTGGTTCGAAAGTGAAATTCCCCGGCTTCATGAAGGTATATGTTGAGGGATCGGATGATCAGAAAGAAGAAAAAGACAATTTCCTTCCTGCATTGGAAGAAAAAGATAAAGTGAAAAGTGAAAACATTGACCCGAATCAGCATTTCACCCAGCCGCCGCCAAGATATACCGAGGCAAGACTTGTGAAAACATTGGAAGAACTCGGTATCGGAAGGCCGTCCACATACGCTCCGACCCTTGATACGATTCAAAGGAGAGGATACGTTACTCTGGATAACAAGCGATTTATCCCGACGGAGCTTGGAGAAATCGTGTTAGAGTTAGTGAGGGAATTCTTCCCCGATATCATCGATGTCGAGTTCACAGCGAACATGGAGCGGAGCCTGGATGACATCGAGGATGGCAACGTGAAGTGGGAAAGAATCATTGACCGATTTTATCAGGATTTTGAAAAACATCTGGAAAAAGCGGAAAATGAAATGGAGAAAATTGAAATCCGCGATGAACCTGCCGGGGAAGACTGTGAAGAATGCGGTCACGCAATGGTATTCAAAATGGGACGATACGGTAAGTTCATGGCCTGCAGCAATTTTCCTGATTGTCGTAATACCAAGCCGATCGTAAAAGAGATCGGTGTGAAATGCCCTAAATGTGAAAAAGGGAATATCATTGAGCGTAAAAGCAAGAAGAAGCGTATTTTCTACGGATGTGACCAGTATCCCGAATGTGATTTCTTATCATGGGATAAACCGATTGAACGGAAATGTCCGAAATGTTCGGAGTTGCTCGTGGAGAAGAAGCTTAAAAAGGGTAATCAAATCCAATGTACGAACTGTGATTATAAAGAAGAACCTCAGAAATAGTACTGGGATGGGAGTTCCAATCCCCTGTTACCGCTATTGTGAAGTATTGTCAGGGACTACTCTTTAACCCCCTTAACAACCGATCATTATGCATAATGGCAATAAAAAACGATTGATTGTTGAACAATGAACGAATACAATGGAACGAGGGACTGTCCCAACAGGTGATTTCTCTATTACCTAGTGGGTCAGCCCTTTTGTATTTTCTCTTAAACTTTGTAACAAACGATACATATTTTCAATATACAATTATCTTTCTTATCATTGTCCCTTGGTGTACAATGCACATTGGATAAAGCGTTCGGAATGTAGGAGGTTTAAAGACAGATGTCAGTAAATGTTATTGGAGCAGGGTTGGCAGGAAGTGAAGCGGCATGGCAGATTGCAAAAAGGGGGATAAAGGTCAACCTTTTTGAAATGCGACCCATCATTAAAACCCCTGCCCACCATACAGATAAATTTGCAGAACTGGTGTGCAGCAATTCACTTAGAGCGAATACACTTACAAATGCAGTCGGAGTATTAAAAGAAGAAATGAGACGTTTGGATTCAGTCATCATGTCAGCGGCGGATGCCTGCTCTGTGCCGGCTGGAGGTGCTCTCGCCGTGGATCGCCATGAATTTGCAGCGCTTGTCACAGATAAAGTGAAAAACCACCCGAATGTGACCGTATTTAATGAGGAAGTAACGGATTTACCTGAGGGGATCACCATTGTTGCTACCGGTCCCTTGACGAGTGAAGGTCTTTCGAAACAAATCAAACGATTGACAGGGGAAGAACATCTATACTTCTATGACGCGGCTGCCCCGATCATAGAGAAGGATTCCATCGATATGGACAAAGTATATTTAAAGTCCCGATATGACAAAGGAGAAGCTGCATACTTAAATTGCCCGATGACCGAGGCTGAGTTCAATCGATTCTATGAAGCCCTTATTTCCGCGGAGACGGTTCCGTTGAAGGAATTTGAGAAAGAAGTATTCTTTGAAGGTTGCATGCCAATTGAGGTTATGGCTTCACGAGGGAAGAAGACGATGTTATTCGGCCCCCTTAAGCCAGTTGGACTTGAAGATCCTAAAACAGGTAAACGTCCGTATGCTGTTGTACAATTAAGGCAGGATGATGCAGCGGGGACCCTTTATAATATTGTTGGATTCCAGACCCATTTAAAGTGGGGGCCACAGAAAGAGGTTCTTCAATTGATTCCTGGACTCCAGAATGCCGATATTGTCCGATACGGCGTCATGCACAGGAATACCTTCATCAATTCACCTAATGTCCTGAAAGATACGTATCAGTTAAAGAATCATGAGAACCTGTTTTTTGCGGGACAAATGACAGGGGTGGAAGGATATGTGGAATCTGCTGCAAGCGGATTGATTGCAGGAATCAATGCAGCCAAACTTGCAGTAGGAGAAGAGCCGGTTGTGTTTCCTTATGAGACGGCCATGGGAAGTATGGCAAGATATATCACTACAGCGAATAAACATAACTTTCAGCCGATGAATGCCAATTTCGGTCTTTTCCCTGAATTGCCCAAAAAGGTAAAAGGGAAGAAGGAACGCAATGAGGAACATGCAAACAGGGCCTTGGAAACAATTCAGAACTTTGTGAAAAAAGTGTAAAATTCATTGCAAGGACCCCCCCGTTGTGTTACTATTTAGTAGCCCTTGTGAGGTGTTAAACATGAATAAGCAATTAGATGAACAATTACATTCCTTTACTGAATATTTACAAATAGAAAAACATTATTCTGTTCATACATTTGAACAATATCGTCATGATATTGAAGAGTTTTACGTATTTATGAAAGAACAAGGTTTACGTTCATTAAAAGATGTCGAGTATTCTGATGCACGACTCTTTTTAACTAAGCTGCATGATCAAGGTTTAAAGAGGTCTTCCGTCTCAAGGAAGGTTTCAAGCATAAGAAGCTTTTACCGTTATTTAAATCGGGAAAAACAACTGCTCGATAACCCCTTTTCGTTTGTTAATCTTCCGAAGAAGGAACAGCGATTGCCTGCCTTTTTTTATGAGGAGGAAATACAGGCATTGCTGGATGCTTGTGACGGGGACACCCCATTAGAGATGCGTAACCTGGCCATATTCGAACTTCTTTATGCGACGGGAATCCGTGTAAGTGAGTGTACGAATATACAGTTGGGTGACGTGGACCTTGGGATGTCTACACTCCTGGTAAAAGGAAAAGGGAAAAAAGAGAGGTATGTCCCATTTGGAAGCTTTGCACATGATGCCCTAGAACAATACATATTACATTCCCGGCCGAAGCTTGCGAAGGATGTCTCCCATACTCAATTGCTGGTCAACCATCGTGGTGGAGCATTAACCCAAAGAGGCATCCGTCTCATTTTAAATAAGATTATCGAGAGAGCATCTTTGACGGGGAAGATACACCCCCATATGTTGCGTCACACCTTTGCAACCCATTTATTGAATAATGGCGCCGATTTAAGGACGGTTCAGGAACTTCTTGGACACGCTCAGCTTTCATCCACACAGCTGTATACCCATGTAACCAAGGATCAGTTACGAAAAACGTATTTAGCACATCACCCACGTGCTTAGAAGAGTTGGAGGTATAGGAAATGGAACAATTCCACGCAACCACTATATTTGCTGTACAGCATAATGGCAAGTGTGCGATGTCCGGTGACGGGCAGGTAACATTCGGTAATTCAGTTGTCATGAAGCATACAGCAAAAAAGGTACGGAAGCTTTTTAATGGTAAGGTATTGGCTGGGTTCGCGGGATCTGTTGCCGATGCGTTTACTTTGTCTGAAATGTTTGAAGGGAAGCTTCAGGAGTTCAACGGGAATCTTCCAAGAGCAGCAGTCGAGCTCGCGAAACAATGGAGGAGCGATAAAGTCCTTAGAAAGCTTGAAGCGATGTTGATTGTGATGGATGAAAGCCACCTTCTTTTAATTTCAGGTACTGGTGAAGTGATTGAACCGGATGATGGAATTCTGGCCATCGGATCCGGTGGGAATTACGCATTATCTGCCGGCAGGGCATTAAAGCAGTATGCCGGAGACCACTTGACTGCTAAGGAAATCGCCCGTTCTTCCCTTCAAATCGCTGCCGATATATGTGTATATACGAATAACCAAATTATCGTTGAAGAGCTTTAAACCAGGAAGTCCAGGTAAGAATTGATATTCTCTCACACTATAGAAAGTAAGGAGTGTGCCATTTGATGAAGAGTACTGATCACTTAACTCCGAGGCAAATAGTTGAACGATTGGATCAATATATTGTCGGCCAAAAGGACGCCAAGAGAGCGGTTGCCGTTGCGCTGAGAAATCGTTATAGACGAAGCCTCCTGTCCGATGAATTGAAAGATGAAGTGATTCCAAAGAATATCCTGATGATGGGGCCGACCGGTGTCGGTAAAACGGAAATAGCCAGAAGGATCGCAAAATTGGTCCGTGCTCCATTTGTGAAAGTGGAGGCTACCAAGTTTACGGAAGTGGGTTATGTTGGACGTGATGTGGAATCGATGGTCAGAGATCTGGTTGAGACATCCGTACGTCTGGTGAAAGAAGAAAAAATGGTCGGTGTCAGGGAAAGAGCAGCTGAGAATGCAAGTCGCCGTCTGGTAGAGCTTGTGGTGCCGTCCAAAAAGAAATCCTCTTCTTATAAGAATCCATTCGAAATGATCTTCGGCGGCAACGGGGCACAAGGTACATCTGAAGAAGAGGAAGAAAAGCAGGAAGAGATTTCACTACAAGAGCAAAGAAGAAGAATGGAAAAAAGACTCGAAAATGGTGAATTGGAAGAGGAATTCATCACGATTGAAGTCGAGGAGCAGCAAGCATCCATGTTTGATATGCTGCAAGGTTCAGGAATGGAACAAATGGGGATGAATATGCAGGATGCCCTAAGTAATTTCATGCCGAAGAAAAAGAAAAAGCGTAAATTGAAGGTGAAGGAAGCAAGAGTGGTGCTGACAAATGAGGAAGCTCAAAAGCTGATTGACATGGATGAAGTAACCCAGGAGGCAATCATTCGTGCAGAGCAATCCGGGATCATCTTCATTGATGAAATCGATAAAATTGCCAGCAAAAGCTCTGGCCAGTCTTCTGCAGATGTATCCAGGGAAGGCGTTCAAAGGGATATCCTTCCAGTGGTAGAAGGATCGACCATTGTCACGAAATATGGATCAGTGAAGACGGATCATGTCCTATTCATTGCTGCCGGTGCCTTCCACATGAGTAAACCTTCGGATCTTATCCCTGAATTGCAGGGACGTTTTCCAATCAGGGTGGAACTTCAGAAGTTGTCTACGGACGACTTCGTGCGAATCCTCATTGAACCGGATAATGCCATCATTAAACAATATATCGCTTTAATGGAAACAGAAGGTATACAAATTGAATTTTCTGACGATGCTATTCGTAGACTCGCTGAAATCGCCTATGATGTAAATCAAAATACCGATAATATCGGTGCAAGAAGGCTTCATACGATCATGGAAAAACTACTTGAAGACCTATCCTTTGAAGCTCCTGATATCACCCTGGATACGGTAAAGATCACACCGCAATATGTGGATGATAAACTCGGCGCCATTTCAAAAGATAAAGATTTGAGTCAGTTCATTCTTTAAGTTTTCCCTTACCCTTTATAGGGTATAGGTAGATGGATTAAGGATTATATAAAATTAAATAATAGATACACTTTAGTTGTAGTAGGAGGAAACGTAATGAATTTATTAGGTAAAACAAGAACGATCAATGCCATGCTGCAAAAAGCAGCTGGGAAACCGGTGAACTTTAAGGAAATGTCAGAAACGTTAAGTCAGGTGATTGAAGCGAATGTGTTCGTGGTTAGCCGTCGTGGGAAACTACTTGGCTATGCCATCAATCAACAAATTGAAAATGAGCGGATGAAGCAAATGCTTGCTGACCGTCAATTCCCTGAGGAATATACTCAAAATTTATTCAATGTACAAGAAACGTCTCCCAACCTGGATGTGAATAGCCAATATACGGCTTTCCCTGTTGAAAATAGAGAGTTCTTCAAGAATGGTTTAACGACCATCGTCCCTATCATCGGTGGGGGGGAAAGATTGGGAACATTAATCCTTGCAAGACTTGAAGCAAGCTTTGAAGATGATGATCTGATTCTTGCTGAATATGGTGCAACGGTAGTAGGGATGGAGATCCTTCGTGAAAAAGCCGAAGAAATCGAAGTGGAAGCGAGAAGCAAGGCTGTCGTCCAAATGGCAATCAGCTCATTATCATACAGTGAGTTAGAGGCCATTGAACACATCTTTGAAGAGCTAAATGGAAATGAAGGACTTCTGGTTGCTTCTAAAATTGCCGATAGAGTCGGAATTACGCGCTCAGTTATCGTCAACGCCCTTCGTAAGCTTGAAAGCGCAGGAGTGATTGAATCTCGTTCTCTAGGAATGAAAGGTACTTACATCAAGGTATTAAATAATAAATTCTTGGTTGAATTAGATAAATTACGTACAAACTAATATGAGAAAGCTGTTTCCCCGAGAGGGAAACAGCTTTTTTTTGTGCAAAAATGAAATCAAAACATGCAAATGCGATAGCTTTCCCAGCTTATATGAGTTGATTATAGGGAAATGTCTGATTGTTTAGGGAAAATAAGTCGAATGGACTATCGGTAATTGTTCTTTTAGTATTGTCATCTATGATGTTGATAGTACAATAAAGTTACAACAATGTTACGACCAAATTCGACATCCTTCCGAGCTGAGGGATAAATATAGTGATAAAAGGGTTCACCTGATCTTAGGTGGAGTTTTCTTATGTATAATGCGAAAAAATTTCTCAAAATGGACCGGTCAATCACGGATATGGATGGTACCCTGCTTCTTACTTTCTATCTTCTTGTAATATTCATGTAATAAAATAAGAAAAAAACCTTCTAAACTTCCAAAAAATATCCATGGGAATATAAGGTTTAAAAGTAGATGAAAAGTCACGAATTTGATGAATATCGCCATCTTTCTATAAAATTTACGGAATATTCATAGACACTAATCATGCTAAACATTACAATAAATACTGTTGTATGATAAATATGTCAAAAATAGTTGAAACATGTCAAAAAAACGGATAGAGGTGCCTAAAGTGAAACTTTTTTCCAACACCTTCTCAACACTTGAAAACGGGCTGAACTATGCCTCGTTAAATCAGAAAGTGATTTCTCAAAATATTGCGAATGTCGATACACCGAATTATAAAGCGAAAAAAGTAGAGTTTAAGTCGTTATTGGATCAGTCCACTCAGCAACTGGAAGCGAAAAGGACGAATCAACGTCATTTTACCTTTCAATCAGATAGCCAACACCCTGCCGTAAAGACAAAATCCTCTTTTCAGTACAATCATAATGGAAATGGTGTGGATCTGGATCAGGAAATGTCGGAGATGGCAACCAATCAAATTTATTTTAATGCCCTGTCAGACCGTATAAATGGAAAGTTTAACAGTCTGCAATCTGTTATAAGGGGTGGCAAGTGAGTATGGGATTATTTACAGGTATGAATACGACGGCTTCTGCATTAACGGCCCAACGGTTGAGGATGGACGTCATTTCGTCCAACATGGCCAACGTGGATACAACGAGAGGCAAAATGGTGAATGGTGAATGGCAGCCTTATCAACGCAAGTCAGTTGTGATGGCGCCAAAGGAAGATCAGTTTTCTTCTTTTTTAAACCAGGCGATGAATACAAGGGGTAACCACTCAATAGGAAGTGGAGTGAAAGTTTCTCGGATTGAAGAGGACGATGAAACACCATTTAAAATGGTGTATGACCCTGAGCACCCCGATGCAAATGATGATGGATATGTACGCCTGCCCAATGTAGATCCCCTGCGGGAGATGGTAGACCTCATTTCAGCTACACGCTCCTATGAAGCAAATGTGACAGTATTTAATGCAAATAAAGCAATGCTAATGAAGTCATTAGAAATCGGTAAATAAAGAAAGGGTGTAGCTCTATGGCCTTACACAATATAAGTTCGGTAACTCCGGCTGATATAAGTCCGTCATTTGCTAAAAAAAGTAGTTCTCCTTCAGATGCAACGGAAAACTTCAGTCAATTACTTAAAAAGTCCATCGACGAAGTAAATAAGATGCAAGTGCAGTCAGATCAATTAACGGAAAAACTTGTCCGGGGGGAGAACGTTGATCTCCATCAGGTCATGATCGCTTCACAAAAGGCGAGCATTACCCTGCAAACGACAATGGAAGTCCGTAACAAAGTAGTGGAAGCATATCAAGAGATAATGAGAATGCCAATGTAGTAGGCTCATGCAGTCGAGTACCGGAGGATTGTAATGAATGAATCGTTTAAGAAATATACAGAGCAAATAAAGTCTTATTGGACTAGTAGAACAAAGAAACAAAAAATCAGCATGGGAGCCATCTTTCTGATTGCCGTCATCCTGATCAGTGCAGTTAGTTATTTTTCAACGCGGACGACTCTCGAACCCCTGTATAGTAATTTATCACCTTCTGAAACGGGAACCATCAAAGAGAATCTGGATGGCAGAGGAATCCCTTCAGAAATTACCGATAGTGGGTCGACTATCATGGTCCCTAAAGAACAGGTGGATACACTGAAAGTTGAACTGGCTGCAGAGGGGATACCTAACTCTGGGAGTATCGACTATTCTTTCTTCAGTCAAAATGCCGGATTCGGCATGACCGATAATGAGTTCAATGTCATGAAACTGGACGCAATGCAAACAGAATTGGCCAATTTGATGAAAGGCATAGACGGCATCCAGGATGCAAAAGTCATGATCAATCTTCCTGAAAAGCAGATTTTCTTAAATGATGATGTGCAAAACGCATCTGCCTCCATTGTCCTGGATACGAAGCCGGGTTTCACATTTGATCAAAAGCAAATTAAATCACTTTATCATCTCGTTTCGAAAAGTGTTCCAGACCTTCCTACTGAGAATATCGCCATCATGAATCAATATTTTGAGTATTTTGATTTAGAATCTCAAAATAATTCCACGGGAAGCGGAAATTTTGCCCAGCAAATGAATGTAAAGAAAGAAGTCGAGCGTGATATTCAACGTCAGGTACAAAACATGCTCGGTACGCTGATCGGATTTAATAAAGTAGTGGTTTCCGTGACAACTGATATTGACTTTACCCAGGAAAACCGCGAAGAAAACCTCGTGACACCTGTCGATGAAGAAAATATGGAAGGAATCGCAGTCAGTGCTAAGCGGATTACCGAAACGTTCTCGGGTGAAGGTGCTGCTCCAGGAGGGACACCAGGTGCCGGCGATGCCAACGAGCCGACAAACAGCGGTGTTACATACGGCTCCAGTTCAGAATCGAATGGTGATTATGAACGCATGGAAGAAACGATTAATAATGAAGTCAACCGGATAAAAAAAGAGATTGTAGAAAGTCCTTACAAGATTAGGGATCTTGGGATACAGGTCATGGTGGAACCGCCTGATCCCGAAAAGGAAACGTCATTACCCCAGGACAGGGTCGATGATATACGCCAAGTATTATCCACAATCGTACGGACGTCCATCGATAAGGAAGCGAACCCTGAACTCACGGATGACGCGATTGCAGAAAAGGTAGTCGTCTCGGTTCAGCCTTTCAATGGGAAAGTGGATGTTGCATCTGAAGAGAAGCCTGTCCTGCCTTGGTGGACATATGTTGTAGGGGGCATACTCCTTGTAGTGATTCTTCTTTTAGTATTTTTCTTATTACGTTCAAGGAAGAAAGAATCGATTGATGAAATGACATATGAAGAAACAAGAGAACCGGTCCAGATCCCGGATATTGAACCTAAAGAAGAGACAGAGGGTTCGATTCGCCGCAAGCAGCTGGAAAAAATGGCTAAAGAAAAACCGGAAGAATTTGCGAAACTGTTACGCACCTGGTTAGCAGAGGATTAGGAGGAATGAACATGGTTAGAAGAGAGAAAGGTTTAACAGGTAAACAAAAGGCAGCTATCCTCCTGATCTCTCTTGGTCCTGATGTATCAGCATCCGTTTACAAACATTTGTCTGAAGAAGATATCGAGAAATTAACATTGGAGATTTCCGGAGTGAAGAAGGTAGAAACGGAAGCTAAGGAAGACATCTTAGAGGAATTTCATCAAATTGCCATTGCACAGGACTATATCTCTCAGGGTGGAATCGGCTATGCGAAGACTGTCTTGGAGAAGGCACTTGGCTCTGAGCAGGCTTTAGCGATCATTAACCGTTTAACCTCTTCCTTACAGGTCAAACCCTTTGACTTTGCACGGAGAGCGGATGCAGCTCAAATTCTGAACTTCATTCAGAATGAACATCCACAAACCATTGCATTGATTCTATCTTATCTTGATCCTCAACAAGCAGGTCAGATCCTTTCAGAGCTTCCACAGGAAGTCCAGGCAGATATCGCGAGAAGGATTGCCGTAATGGATGGTACCTCTCCTGAAGTGATCAGTGAAGTGGAAGCGATCCTTGAAAGGAAGCTTTCAGCGACCGTGACACAGGATTATACTCAAACCGGAGGGGTGGAAGCGGTAGTGGAAGTGTTGAACGGGGTAGATCGTTCGACAGAGAAAACCATCCTTGATGCCCTGGAGATTCAAGATCCTGAATTAGCAGAAGAAATCAAAAAGAGGATGTTTGTGTTTGAAGATATTGTAACGCTTGATGGCCGTTCCATCCAGCGTGTGATCAGGGATTGTGATAATGAAGATCTGCTTCTCTCACTTAAAGTGTCAAGTGATGAAGTGAAAGAAGTGGTATTCAGGAATATGTCGAACCGGATGGTTGAGACCCTTAAAGAAGAAATGGAATTCATGGGGCCCGTCCGATTGCGGGATGTTGAAGAAGCACAATCTCGGATTGTAGCAGTCATAAGAAGGTTAGAGGATTCAGGTGAAATCATCATTGCCCGTGGTGGAGGAGACGATATTATTGTCTAGGATCATAAAGTCTACCGTAGCTCAATCCATTGAAGACAACCGGAAAGTAATATCTCTTAAGAGAGTGAATCAGATGGACGACGCATCCCCGGAGGAAAATAGGTTAATAGGGAATGCATCGATTCGAAGGGAACGAATCATAGAGCAGGCGACCATTGAAGCAGAACGAATCACCCGGGAAGCAAGTGAGGAGATTCGTCGCGAAGAAGAACGGTTGTTACTTGACAAAGAAAGATGGATAACAGAGCGGGAGCAGCTTATGAAAGAAGCATATGATACCGGATTCCTGCAAGGAGAGGAAGAAGGCAGAAAGAAAGGCTACCAGGAATATGAGAACAAACTGCATGAAGCAAACGAGATAACAGAGAACAACAGGGAACAGTATGAGGGTTACATCCAAAGGGCAGAGAAAGTCATCATCAATCTTGGGATAGCATGTGCCGGGAAAATCATAAATCAAAAATTGAAGGATGAACCGGATTTATTCCTTTCCATCGTGGAACGGGGACTCAAGGAAGTGAGGGATTTACCTCACATCCAAATTCATGTGCATCCAACGAGACATAAGCTCCTTGCTGAGAACAAGTCTGAACTCGAAGTCATGTTTCCCACTGATATTCAATGTTTCATCTATGCAAACGATGATCTTCTCCCTGAGGAATGCTTTATTGAAACAAATCAAGGACGGGTCATTGTCAGTGTGGATTCTCAATTGAAAGAATTGAAGCTGAAGCTCCACCATCTTCTTGAAGGTGATGTGCGATGAAAGCAGCAGATCTTATCTCTCAGATCTCCCATATCCCCACATTTAAGAAGTTCGGGAAAGTGAAACGGGTAGTCGGGCTGATGATCGAGTCCCAAGGTCCTGAAAGCTCTGTAGGTGAAGTGTGTCATATCCATATTCTTTCCCGTGGCAAACAGAAAGTGATACAAGCAGAGGTCGTCGGCTTTAATGATGATTTGGTGATCCTTATGCCATATACCAACATGCAGGATATCTCACCAGGCAGTTTAGTGGAAGCAACGGCAAAACCATTAGAAATCAAAATCGGGCCATCGTTAATAGGGAAAGTGATAGATTCCCTTGGCCATCCCCTTGATGGAAGCCAATTACCTTCGGGATTAAGCACTGCCTACACAGAACAGGAACCACCCAATCCATTATCAAGACCTCCCATTGATGAAAAAATGGAAGTTGGCGTAAAAGCCATCGATAGCATGCTGACCGTCGGTAAAGGGCAAAGGGTAGGAATCTTTGCCGGAAGTGGTGTGGGAAAAAGCACATTACTTGGTATGATCGCCAGAAATACGAAAGCTGATTTAAATGTCATCGCATTGGTAGGGGAACGCGGTAGGGAAGTAAGAGAATTCATTGAAAGAGATTTAGGTGAAGAAGGGTTGCAGAAAACAATTGTAGTGGCTGCCACATCCGACCAGCCTGCCCTCATGAGAATTAAAGGCGCCTTTACGGCAACTGCGATTGCGGAATACTTCCGTGATAAAGGTATGAACGTCATGCTGATGATGGACTCTGCCACCAGGGTAGCCATGGCACAGAGGGAAATCGGGTTGGCGGTTGGAGAACCGCCTACAACCAAAGGCTATACTCCTTCCGTATTCGCTATTTTACCGAAGCTACTCGAGAGAACAGGAACAAACCTCAATGGGAGTATTACGGCGTTTTATACCGTTCTCGTAGATGGTGATGACTTGAATGAACCTATTTCGGATACAGTGAGGGGGATACTCGACGGTCATATCGTACTCGACCGTCAGATTTCGAATCGCGGCCAATATCCTGCCATTAATATTCTGAAGAGTGTCAGCCGGTTAATGAATCACCTTGCCTCTAAAGAACATTTACAAGCTGCCACTAGAATAAGAGAGTTATTGAGTACCTATATGAATTCAGAAGATTTGATTCAAATAGGAGCATACAAAAAAGGAACTTCCCGTGAAGTGGATGAAGCCATCAACTATTATCCGGGAATCATTTCCTTCCTGAAGCAGGGTGTATACGAGCAGATTTCACTACCCTCGAGTGTTGATGAGCTTATAAAGCTATCTGAAAAAGGTGGATGATCCGAATGAATTATCAATATAAATTCCAACGAATTTTAACCTTGAAAGAAAAAGAAAAAGATGAAGTCCAGGAGATGTATAAGGGTTCCATTGAAAAGTTTGAAACAGTTGCAGGTAAGCTATATGAATTTTTGAAAAAGAAAGAAACCCTGGAGCTCCATCAGGTGAATAAATTACAGGGGGGCTTATCTGTCCAGGATATCCGTCATCATCAACAGTTCATCACCAATCTTGAAAAGACCATCTCTTATTATCAGGATCTGGTGATCCAAGCGAGGAATCGGATGAATTGGTATGAAGAAAAACTGGTGGATATGAATGTGGAAGTGAAAAAATACGAAAAGATGAAAGAAAAAGATTTTGAGAGGTTTCTTCAGGACATCCAATCAATGGAAAATAAGCAATTAGACGAAGTGTCGGTTGTCCAATATTTGAAACGGGGAGTTAGGTGATTTCATGGCAAAGGCAGTCGAAGAGGAAAAAAAAGATTCACACAACCGCTTCCAAAGATTCATTTTCATCATCGTCATTCCTCTCTTGTTTGCTATCACCTTCGCTTTGGTCATCATGACGTTTGCAGGAATCAATATATTTGAAAAGGCACAGTCACTAGGCTCGGAAATTCCTTTTTTGGCAAAGGTCATCCCTTCAGATGATGGAGAGGACAGAAAACAATTACAAGAGAGAATTATTTCATTAAACGCTTCGATTGAAAATCAAGAAGCTAAAATAACCCAGCTACAAAGTGAAATAGATAAAAAAGCCAGTGACAATGAGCAGCTTCAGGCAACCATCCAGCAGCAGAATGAAGATATGAATGAACTCCGACAGATCGGTGAAGACAACAAGCGGGCATTTAAGGAGGTAGTCAATACCTTTGAAGCGATGTCTTCGAAAAGCGCCGCTCCGGTTCTCATGAAAATGGAAGATGAAGAGGCGATGAAGATTCTTTCAAACATTAAACCAGATACGCTGGCAGACATTTTAGAAAAGATGCCTCCGGAGGATGCTGCAAGATATACAAGTCTTCTATCAGCAGAGGAATGATCTGTTTTGTTTCTTTAAAGGAGGTGAATGAATGGAAATCGGAATCGCTACACAAAGGGTCAACCCTGCATCACATATGAATAAGGAAGCGGACCTTCCGAAAAAAGGAATTGGCTTTTCAAAGCACCTTCTGGGGTTCGTCGCCAACCAAAGCAGTGAATTGAAAGAAGTTAAGGCAGAAAATGCCCAGTCTTTTCTCATGAATCTGGAAGCTATTCTTACAACTGGTAAACTGGAGGATCTCGGCCTCACACAAGGGCAGTTGGATCAATTATCAAAAGTGAAAGAACTTGATGTTAATCAGATTGCAGCTATTTTGGGGATTAGCACAGAAGGAATCACAACACTCTTTTCTGAATTGAAGTCTGTTATGTTTGGAACGGGGTCACATGTCGATCCGGATAAGGTCGAGGATGTTTATGAAGATCTGCTTGGTATACTTCAATTATTACAGTCCGCCCTTTCACAGGATATCAAGGGAACAAAGTCATCTGTTGAAAATTCATTGAAAGAATTAAATAGCCAAGGAGAAATTGAAGGCACCGTCAAATTAGCAAAAGTAATGGAACTGTTTGCCCGTAACCGTGATATGCATGTCACTGATGCGTCTAAAGCAGTAGAGCTGAAAGATATGGTGAAGAATATCAAAACCGGGATAGAGGGTATCTTACCGAAACTTGAGCATTCGTCAGGTGATTGGTCGAAAATTCTGAGAGAAGCCTATACACGGCGACTACCTGAAGAATCTCTTGAAAAAAATCCTGATATGAATGCATCTGCTGCAGAAAAGAAAGGCATTCAACAGGTTCAAGGAACCAATCTTCACTTTGTTCTGCCTAAGGCTGAAACTTTTTCAATGAATTTGCCACAAACAAGCCGTTCCCTTCAATACGAACAATTTGTTAAAGAATTTCAGAACATCCTTGGTAAATCGAATATGCTGTCCCAACCAAATATGAGTAAGTTGCTAATTAAACTGTATCCAGAACAATTGGGTTCTTTAAGAATTGAATTATTACAGCAAAATGGCGTCATGACTGCGAAGATCCTGGCTTCTACCACCAGTGCTAAAGAAATGCTGGATTCACAGATTCATGGATTGAAACATGCTTTCAGTGCCCAGAATCTGAATGTTGAGAAGATCGAAATCTCACAGGCATTCACGGATACTGAGCGCCAGTATAAAGGACATTCCGAGCAGGAGTCCCATCAGCACAAACAGCAACAATCCGATCAGGCTGAATCGACAAATGAAGAAGAGATTCAATCCTTCAAAGATTATCTCGTAAATACTGAAATATAGGTGATGACATGACGAAAATAGATCAGAGCTTACTATATTCCACCCTTCAGACAAAGCAACGTGAAACAGGGGGGGATATCTTAGGGAAAGATGATTTCCTTAAAATCCTGATGACCCAATTGCAAAATCAAGACCCGATGAATCCCATGCAGGACAAGGATTTCATCGCACAGATGGCGACATTTTCCTCACTGGAGCAAATGACCAATCTTACCCAGACGATGGAGAAATTCGTGGATAATCAAAGTCAGACACAATTGATTTCCTATAATCAATTTGTGGGGAAAGAAGTGACCTGGCATAAGATTATTGAATCCGAATCAGATGAAGAACCTGAAATTCAAGAAGGACAAGGACTCGTCAAGGGTGTCCGCTTTAAAGGGGACTCTGTTGAATTCATCATGGAAGATGGAACGATCTTGACTCCGGGGAACATTTCTCAAGTGAATACTTCAGGAAGCGGGGATTCATCTCTCGTAAGTGCATCTATGTTAATTGGCAAGAAGGTGACATGGAGTGGGGAGGATGGAGAACTGAGCGGAGTGGTTCAATCTGTTTCGAAAAAGGATTCCCAAATATGGGTTCATACAGAATCAGGTGAAAAAGTCTCCAGTAATGCATTGTTAAAAATTGAATCCTAGGGAGTGGTATTATGGAAAAAACGTTCTTTCACCGCTCACCGCAACCTATCACGCCTAATTTTCAAAGTAAAGCAGTTAATCGATCTACCCGCTCTTCGACATCATTTGCAACGCAATTGGATAAGGCCATTCAAGATGTCCCTCCTATGCAAATCAGCAAACACGCAAAAGCAAGGATGGAACAAAGAGGAATCTCGATCCCTTCGGAAACGTGGGAGAAGATAGGGGAGAAAGTGAAAGAAGCGAAGAATAAAGGTGTACAGGACTCACTGGTAATACTGAAAGATGCAGCATTGATAGTCAGTGCGAAGAACCAGACGGTAATCACCGCACTCGACCGTGAAGAGGCAAATTCTCAAATATTCACCAACATTAATGGAACCATATTAATCGATTCATAGGCCGGACCTGAAAAGGAAGCCTATATGCTGCGGAACGACTGAAGCAGCACATACGAAAGGGGAAAACATTCATGCTACGTTCAATGTATTCAGGTATAAGTGGAATGAAAAACTTTCAGACCAAATTAGATGTTATCGGTAATAATATTGCCAATGTCAATACGTACGGTTTTAAAAAAGGCAGGGTTGTATTTAAAGACATGATAAATCAAAATATCTCAGGCGCGAGTGCTTCTGGTGATACAAGAGGAGGAGTTAATCCTAGGCAAGTTGGATTGGGCTCACAAATATCTACAATCGACACCATTCATACAACCGGAAGTTTGCAGGCAACGGGAAGAGTACTGGATTTAGCGGTTTCTGGTTCTGGGTTCTTTCAAGCAACTGATAAAGCAGGCACGGAAACTTTCTATACCAGGGCTGGGAATTTTTATATGGATAATAATGGGGATTTGGTTACAGGTGATGGACTTTTCCTAAAACCTAAAATCAATATACCAACAGATGCTAAAAGTATGAACATTGGTCAAGATGGTACGGTTAATTATATTGATAAAGACGGCGATCTTCAATCTGCCGGTCAACTGACATTAGCGAAGTTCCCAAATGACGGTGGTCTAGAAAAGGCTGGTGGTAATTACTTTAGGGAAACAACAAATTCCGGGACTCCCACCATTGATCTTCCAGGTAGTACAGGGATTGGCACCATAGAATCCGGGTTCTTGGAAATGTCCAATGTCGACCTTTCAGAGGAGTTTACAGAAATGATTGTAGCTCAGCGTGGATTCCAGGCAAATACACGGATCATCACAACATCAGATGAAATCCTGCAAGAACTTGTAAACTTGAAACGTTAATTCCTTGAAAGGGAGGAAGGGACTGGCTGAACAGATTTAGTCAGTCCCCATATCAAATGATTACATTGACCAGACTGAATGGTAAATCGTTTACACTGAATGCCCTATACATAGAAACAGTCGAAGCATTTCCCGATACTACCATTCTATTAACAAATGGTAGACGGTATGTTGTGAAAGAAACAGTGGATGAGGTCAATTCCTGCTCACTTACCTTTTTTCAAAAAGTGAATCTGCTTCATCTGTCCCAGGAGGGAGGTAGTACAAATTGAAGAGTAAAACGATGACCATCATGTTGATTTCATTGGCGACCATTACACTCGTTGGTGTCATAGCACTGGTCGTATTGCTGAAGTTTTCCGGGGATGAAGAAGCAAAAGATCCCTCCATTGAAGAAGTGATTGAAAACTCGGTGGACATACCTGAAATGACCACGAATTTATTGAGTAACGACTTTATTCGTATCTCATTTAAAATTCAAACGGATAGTAAGAAAGCAAAGGAAGAATTAGCGAAAAGGGATTTTCAAGTGAATAATATCATCATAGAAGAGCTTTCAGAATTGAAAGCAGAAGAACTGCAAGGAAAAAAAGGGAAAGAATTGGTCGAGACAAAGGTTAAAGACAAAGTGAACTCCCTTATGCAGGAAGGCGCGGTAGAAAAAGTTTATATCACCTCTATGATGATTCAATAAATAAGCCTGGAAGGTTTGGAGGTGAAGGGATGGCTAGTGAAATATTGTCTCAAAGTGAAATTGATGCTCTTTTATCAGCCCTCAATACCGGGGAGATGAGTGCGGATGATTTCAAAAAAGAAGAAGAAGAGAAGAAAGTCAAAGTATATGATTTTAAAAGAGCCCTGCGCTTTTCAAAAGACCAGATCAGAAGCTTAACGAGGATACATGAGAATTTCGCAAGGATTTTAACGACCTATTTCTCTGCCCAACTAAGGACTTACGTTCAAATTAATGTAGCTTCTGCAGATCAGATTCCTTATGAGGAATTTATCCGCTCCGTACCGAAAATGACGATTTTGAACGTATATGAACTTCCGCCACTCGATGGAAGGATCCTCATGGAAATCAACCCGAATATCGCTTATTCAATGATGGATCGAGTCATGGGGGGCAGAGGAATAAGTGTCAATAAAGTGGAGAGTCTGACGGAAATTGAAACGAGGATCATGAGTCAATTATTCGAAAAGGCGTTTGAAAATCTCAGGGAAGCCTGGAGCACAGTGGTGGACGTTGATCCGATGTTTGCTGAATTTGAAGTGAATCCACAGTTTCTGCAAATGGTCTCTCCCAATGAAACCGTAGTGGTCATTTCCTTGAATACAACGATTGGTGAGACCAGTGGAATGATCAATATTTGCATTCCCCACGTTGTATTGGAACCGATCCTTCCGAAATTATCCGGCAGTTATTGGATGGAATCAAAGCGGAAAGAAAGCAACCCTGAAGAAACCGCCCAGCTTGAAAGAAGAATCAAGAGGGCACAAGTTCCGATCGTGGCTGAATTAGGACAATCAGACATCACCATCGAGGAATTCCTTATGCTATCGATTGGTGATGTCATTGAAATGAATACCCGAATCGATGATCCTTTAACTATTAAAATAGGTGAGATTCCTAAATTCACTGCACAGCCTGGTAAATCAAATAAAAAAATGGCAGTGCAAATTTTAGATTCGTTGAAAGGGGGAGACGACGAAGATGAGTGATATGTTATCGCAAGATGAAATAGATGCGTTACTTCGTGGTTCGGCGGAACCTGAAGAAGAAAGTGCGGACCGCAAAGAGATTAAGATGAGTGATTACATCAGCTCCATAGAAGAAGATGCTTTAGGTGAAATCGGGAACATTTCGTTTGGAAGTTCAGCAACAGCGCTTTCCACCTTATTAAATCAGAAGGTGGAAATTACGACTCCTAAAGTAACCATCATCAATAAGAACTATTTAGAAGAGGAATTTCCTCATCCTTATGTAGCCATTCAGGTACAATATACCGAAGGGTTCTCCGGTGTGAATTTGCTCGTGATCAAACAATCGGATGCGTCCATCATTGCCGACTTGATGCTAGGTGGCGATGGAAGAAATCCCTCCGGAGATCTCGGCGAAATTCAGCTCAGCGCTGTACAGGAGGCGATGAATCAGATGATGGGTTCAGCTGCTACATCGATGTCGACTGTATTCAGTAAGAAAGTGGATATTTCACCTCCATCCATTGACCTCATGTACATTCCCAAAGGGGAAGGAGAAGAAAACCTGCCAGATCAAGATCTTCTTGTGAAGGTGTCGTTTTCTTTGAAAATAGGAGATCTGATAGATTCCAATATTATGCAGCTCCTGCCGTTATCCTTTGCGAGGAGTTTAGTAGACGAATTAATGAATGGTAGTGCTACGGAGGAAGTGGCGGCAGCGTCCGCTCCGAGTATGGAAGCACCGAAAGTCGATCCTGAACCGGCATATAGCGGTATCGCGGAAAGTACACACACGTCTCACCAGTCCCACCCTCAGCATCTTGGGGGACAAAGCGGACAGACTGAACCCGTGCATGTACAACCGGCTACATTCAGTAACTTCGAGCCTGCTGCACTTGGACAACAGGAAAGTAAAAACTTAAATATGCTATTGGATATTCCGCTTCAGGTAACGGTGGAGCTCGGGAGAACCAATCGATCAGTAAGAGACATCCTGGAGTTATCATCAGGTTCGATCATCGAACTTGATAAGCTAGCCGGGGAACCGGTCGATATCCTTGTAAACAGCCAGCTGATGGCCAAGGGGGAAGTCGTTGTCATCGATGAGAATTTCGGTGTCAGGATCACCGACATTGTGAGTCAGAGTGATCGAATTAAAAAACTAAAATAATGGAAAATTTATATATGAAATGATGGAGGATGAGGGTAATGGCGAATAAGATTCTAATTGTAGATGATGCAGCCTTTATGAGAATGATGATTAAAGATATTTTAACGAAAAATGGTTTTGACGTAGTAGGGGAAGCCGCGGATGGAAGTCAGGCTGTGGATAAATATAAAGAGTTAAAACCCGACCTAGTGACGATGGATATTACCATGCCTGAAAAAGATGGTATCGCTGCCTTAAAGGAAATCAAATCAATTGATGCAGGTGCGAAAATCATTATGTGTTCAGCCATGGGCCAACAAGCCATGGTCATCGATGCGATCCAAGCAGGTGCGAAGGATTTTATCGTAAAACCGTTCCAGTCCGATCGTGTAATCGAAGCGATCCAAAAAGCGTTAAGCTAACAGTTAATAAGAAGGTGCATGGATTGAAAAAGTTTCAAATACTATTTGCAATATTGCTTTTCATCTTCACGGCAATTGCCGGGGATATTACAGCATTTGCTGAAGTGAACAATGTGAAAGACTGCATAGAGCACCCAGATACATGCAAGGGGCAGCAAACGGATGGAGTGGAAGGTTCTGAATCAGGACTAGGCACATCCGTTACGTTTGTAGATTACGTTAAGATGATCGTTGCCCTTATCTTTGTAGTGGCACTCATATATTTTTTATTAAAGTTCATTAATCAAAAAGGAAGATCGTTTCAACAAACCAAATTAATCAATCATTTAGGCGGGACCCCACTTGGGGGAAACCGTTCTGTCCAAATAGTAAAGGTAGGCAAGCAGGTACTGGTCTTGGGTGTGGGGGAAGATATTCAGCTTTTGAAAGAGGTAAGGGATGAAAAAGAAAAAGAAGAGATTCTTTCTTATTATGAAGAATCACAATATCCCGATGCTAAATCTGCTGTTTCGAACTTGATGAACAGAGTCAAAGGGTCTTCGCCGAATAAGACGGACAGTTCATTTCAAGCTCAGTTGAAATCACAGCTTGAGGAAATGAACAAGGGAAGAAAAAAGATGCTCGAGGAGTTAAAGAATAAGGGGAAACAGTCAGATGAATGAATTCATGGAGTTTTTCAATAGTAGTTCAGCAGATGATGTGTCGACAAGTGTAAAGCTGCTGTTACTATTTACCGTCTTATCACTTGCACCCAGTATTCTGATATTAATGACATCCTTTACCCGGATCATGATCGTCCTGTCCTTCGTCCGTACGTCCCTTGCCACTCAGCAAATGCCGCCGAATCAGGTATTGATCGGACTTTCTTTATTTCTTACTTTCTTTATTATGGCTCCTACTTTTCAAGAGGTGAATGATGAAGCGTTGACACCTCTTTTTAATGAAGAGATCAATCTGGAAGAAGCATACACGAAGGCTTCGATTCCTTTTAAGGAATTTATGAGTAAGCAGACGAGACAAAAGGATTTGGAATTGTTCCTGGAATATTCAGGAGCTGAACGTCCCGAATCAGTGAAAGATATTCCTCTTACATCCTTAGTGCCGGCATTCGCATTGAGTGAAATCAAGACGGCTTTTCAGATAGGTTTTATGATTTTTATCCCATTTTTGGTCATCGATATGGTCGTAGCCAGTGTCTTAATGTCGATGGGTATGATGATGCTGCCACCTGTCATGATTTCATTGCCGTTCAAAATATTACTATTTGTTTTAGTGGATGGCTGGTACTTAGTAATAAAATCTCTTTTACAAAGCTTTTAAGTAGGTGAGTTTCAATGAATGCTGAATCCGTAATTGCCATAGCAGAGAGGGGTATCTACGTTACTCTCGTCGTATCAGGCCCATTGCTGCTACTGGCCCTGGTTGTCGGGTTGATTGTCAGTATTTTTCAAGCGACAACCCAAATTCAAGAACAGACACTTGCATTCATTCCGAAAATTGTTGCCGTGCTGATTGGCATCGTTTTCTTTGGGCCTTGGATGTTAACGAAGCTTGTGACATATACTTCTCAGATTTTTTCAGATTTAACAAGGTTCGTAGGGTAGGAGAATGGAAGAGCTAGTACCTATACTATCGGTATATCTACTCGTTTTTGTGAGGGTTTCGGCATTTTTTGTCACAATGCCTCTATTTTCATATCGAAATATTCCTGCACAGCATCGAATCGCCTTTTCAGTGGTACTATCATGGGTCATGTACTATACGATCGACTCAAAGGCATTTGAAATCAATGGACAATACTTCCTTTTGATCATGAAAGAAGCCATGATCGGTCTTTTGATCGGTTTTGTTGCTTACATGATCGTAACAGCTATTCAAATAGCGGGGGGCTTCATTGATTTTCAAATGGGGTTTGCCATTGCGAACGTAATTGACCCTCAAACCGGAGCCCAAAGCCCTTTGACGGGACAATATTTATACACATTCGCCCTATTGTTATTGCTCGCCCTTAATGGTCATCATTTACTGCTCGATGGAATTTTTTACAGTTATCAATTGATTCCAATTGATTCTCCTTGGATTCCCTTTGGAAATGAGAACTTAATCGATTATGTCATTACTTCTTTTAATTCCATGTTCATCATCGCTTTTCAGATGTCTATTCCTGTCGTCGCGACTCTTTTCCTTGTGGATGTGGCATTAGGCATCGTAGCGAGGACTGTACCCCAGTTAAATATCTTTGTGGTTGGGTTTCCCATAAAAATCGGAGTAGCCTTCATCGTATTATTTATAGTCATGGGGGTCACATTTACGGTCATGCAGAAATTGTTTGAAATGATGTTTGTGACCATGAGGGATTTAATGAAAATTATTGGAGGCACATAAATTGCAGTGGCTATCATTAGACCTACAGTATTTCAGTGGGGAAAAGACAGAGAAAGCAACCCCCAAAAAAAGGGATGACGCCAGAAAAAAAGGTCAAACAGCGAAAAGTCAGGATGTCAATACGGCCATCATTCTTCTGGCTGTCTTTTTATTTCTGACCTTCAGTGCTTCCTATATAGGGGACATCGTGTTTGATTTGTTTCATCAAACGTTTCAGGAATACATGCTCATGGATCTTACTGAAAACACCGTTCAAGTCATCACCATGGACCTGATGAAAGAGATTGCCCTGCTGCTTGGTCCGATCATGCTCGTCGCACTTGTTGCCGGCTTAATCTCGAATTATATACAAGTTGGTGTGATGTTCACGACAGAGCCTTTACAACCTAAATTGGAGAAAATCGATCCCATTAAAGGGTTTAAACGGATTTTTTCCCTTCGTGCCATCGTCGAATTATTAAAATCCATCCTGAAAATTTCATTTGTAGGCGCCATTACGTTTGTCATTCTATGGATGAACATCGACCGGGTGTTGAGTCTGTCCTTTAAATCGGTGGGAGATTCACTGACAACCATGGCAAGTCTGACGATTCAAATGGGAATTGCAGCATCGCTTGCGTTATTATTCTTATCTCTTTTTGATTTTCTTTATCAGAGATATGATTTTGAGAAGAACATACGGATGTCGAAACAGGACTTGAAAGACGAACATAAAAACGTTGAAGGTGACCCGCTCATCAAGTCTAAAATTAAGCAAAGACAGCGGGAGATGGCCATGCGGCGCATGATGCAGGAAGTACCCGAGGCAGATGTAGTGATCACCAATCCCACTCACTTTGCCATTGCCCTTAAATATGATGAGGATAAAATGGATGCCCCATATATCGTGGCAAAGGGCGTTGATTACCTGGCACAGAAAATTAAATATATCGCAGGTGAAAATGACGTCGTCATGGTTGAGAACCGGCCGCTTGCCCGTTCGCTCTATGAATCGGCAGAAATCGGCGATGCCGTACCTGAAGAATTTTTCAAGGCAATAGCAGAAATTTTAGCTTATGTTTACCGAATCAAAAACCAGATGTAAGCAGTTAGGAGAGAAACAATGTCAGCAAGAGATTTATCCGTATTAGCCAGTGTCATATTAATCGTTGCCATGCTTATTATCCCATTCCCATCCTGGTTATTGAGTTTATTGATCATCATGAATATTTCACTTGCATTACTTGTCCTCCTAATCTCCATGAATATGAATGAACCGTTACAGTTTTCTATATTTCCTTCCCTATTATTATTATTGACGCTTTTCAGATTGGGTCTAAATGTTTCCACAACGAGATCGATCCTTAGTAAGGGTGAAGCGGGGGACGTTGTGGAAACCTTTGGAACATTCGTTGTAGGTGGGAATATCCTTGTTGGACTTGTTGTATTCATCATATTGATCGTCATACAATTCATTGTCATCACGAAAGGTTCTGAACGTGTATCAGAGGTTGCAGCACGGTTTACACTCGATGCCATGCCCGGGAAACAGATGAGTATCGATGCTGATTTAAATGCCGGGATGATCTCTGAGCACGATGCAAGAAACCGTCGTGAAAAAGTAGGAAGAGAAGCGGATTTCTATGGAGCGATGGACGGAGCATCCAAATTCGTAAAGGGTGATGCCATCGCAGGGATCGTCATTGTCATGATCAACCTGATATTTGGGATCATCATCGGAATGACTCAGCAGGGGCTTCCTATTGCAGAGGCAGCAACCCGTTACTCGCTTCTGACAGTCGGTGACGGAATCGTAAGTCAAATCCCGGCTCTATTAATATCGACCGCAACAGGTATCGTAGTGACGAGGGCTGCATCTGAAGGGAATCTGGGGCAGGATATCATGAATCAGCTTCTGGCTTATCCTGTCATGCTTTATGTATCCGGGTTCACCATTTTCATGCTAGGCATAGCCACCCCAATCAACGATATTTTGACGATCCCGGTAGCGGCCCTACTAGGGATCGGTGGTTATATGTTGTCAAGGTCGCCTAAAGAGAGTGAAACGGACATGATGGAATTGGAGGAAGAAGTGGAGCAGGACGAAATGAAGAGTCCTGAAAGCGTCGTAAACCTTCTTAATGTCGATCCGATAGAATTTGAGTTCGGCTACGGATTGATTCCACTTGCAGATACAAACCAGGGGGGAGACCTTCTTGACAGGATCGTGATGATCAGGCGTCAATTGGCCATCGAGCTTGGCCTTGTCATCCCTGTGGTCAGGATCCGGGATAATATTCAGCTTCAGCCGAACGAATACAGGTTGAAAATCAAAGGAAATGAGATGGCCCGTGGGGAACTTCTCTTAGATCACTATCTGGCGATGAGTCCAGGGGTAGAAGATGACTCCATTGAAGGGATCGATACGATCGAGCCGTCTTTCGGCCTTCCCGCTAAATGGATATCAGAAGACATGAAGGAGCAGGCAGAGATATTCGGATACACAGTAGTAGATCCTCCATCAGTGGTTTCAACTCACATCACGGAGTTGATAAAGAATAATGCACACGAACTTCTGGGGAGGCAGGAAACGAAGCAGCTCATTGATCATCTTCAGGAATCTTACCCTATCCTTGTTGAGGAAGTGACGCCGAATCCGTTGGCTGTAGGAGAAGTGCAAAAGGTACTCTCCAAGCTATTAAAAGAAAATGTATCCATCAGGAATTTACCGATCATCTTCGAAACACTTGCCGATTACGGGAAGATGAGTTCGGATACCGATCTGTTAGCAGAATATGTGAGACAGTCACTCGCCAGGCAAATCACGAATCAATATGTTCAAGGGGACACTTCATTAAAGGTGGTCACCATGAGCGGCAAGGTGGAGAAAATGATTGCTGATGCCATTCAGCAAACAGAACATGGCAACTATTTATCCATGGATCCCAATGACTCGCAGGGCATACTTGAAGCTGTCGCCTCTCAAGTGGAACAGCTTTCCCTTATGGAAGAATCCCCCGTCATTCTCTGTTCTCCTGCTGTGAGAATGTATGTAAGGCAGTTAACGGAAAGATATTTTCCACAGGTACCAATCATTTCTTATAACGAATTAGAGGCAAATGTAGAAGTACAAAGTTTAGGGGTGGTGAATGTAGGATGAAAGTAAAGAAGTACACGGCTCCATCCATGAATGAAGCAATGAAGAAGGTCAGGGCTGAACTGGGTGAAGATGCAGTCATTTTAAATTCCAAAGTTTCTTACACAGGTGGATTTATCGGATTATTCAAGAAAAAAATGATTCAAGTAATAGCCGCCATTGACCCGGAGGTTGAAAATGAAAGACTGGAAATCAGCAGGGTGAAAACGAAGCAAGCTTCAACATCGGTCATTCAACCCGTCTTGGAAAAAGAACAGAAGACTGCGCAGGATTCCAATCGATTGGTAGAAGTAGAATTAAAGGAATTAAAGCAAATGATTTCTTCACTGAAATCCAGGGATCATTTTGAGAAATTCAGTGACGATGTAAAGGAAGTTCTGCTTCACCTTAAGAAACAGGACGTGAGTGACTCCACATTGTTTCAATTGGGGAATGCGATGGAAGAGAAAATCACAAGTGAATCTGTTCAAATCGACAATAAGGATGAATGGGCCAATAAAGAAGTGAAACGTTTTTTTCACCAACATTTAAAAGAAATCACCTTTGGTGGAATAAGTTATAACAAAAAATATATCAATGTCATTGGTCCTACGGGTGTGGGGAAAACGACGACATTAGCCAAAATGGCCGCTGAAGCAGTGATAGAGAAACGCATGAAAATCGCCTTTATCACTACGGACACATATCGCATCGCAGCGATTGAACAATTGAAAACGTATGGGGGCCTCCTGAATGTCCCCGTTGAAGTGGTCTATAAAATGGAGGACTTCAAAAAAGCAATCGAGAAGTTCGTGGACTACGATCATGTATTCATTGATACAGCTGGTCGTAATTTCAGGGAAAGAAAATATGTAGAAGATTTGCAAAAGATCATCGATTTTGATCATCATATGGAAACCTATCTGGTGCTATCATTGACAAGTAAGGAGCGGGATATGCGGGAAGTCATCTCACAATTTTCCTCTATTGATATTGATCGTTTTATCTTTACTAAATCAGACGAGACATCTAGTTACGGCTCCATGATCAATATGATGTCTGAAGTGAAGATCGGTGCAGCCTACGTAACCAATGGTCAGGACGTCCCTGAGGATATTACCGAGGTAAAAGAGGATGAAATCGTAAGTATGCTCATGAAAGGATTCAGCTATGAAAGATCAAGCATATAACTTGAGAAGGAAAATGCTCATGTCCGATTCTGAAGCTGCTAAAACGATTGCAATCGTTAGTGGAAAGGGAGGGGTAGGTAAATCGAATATATCTACAAACCTCTCTATCCTGCTTGGTAAAGAGAATAAGAAGGTACTATTATTTGATCTTGATATAGGCATGGGGAACATTCATATCTTACTTGGAAGTCATCATTCATACTCCATCATGGATTATATTGAGGAAAAAGAACTAGATATCGCCACCGTTATATGTGAAAATGTTCATGGTATCTCTTACATAAGTGGGGGTAATGGCCTGAAAAATATAGTGGAGTGGAAAGAAAAGCAAATGGAACGCTTTTTCGAAGTAATGGAATACGCCATCCATAAGTATGATTATATTCTGTTTGATATGGGGGCGGGTGCTACGAAGGAAACGCTTGAGTTTCTCCTCGCCATGGATGAAATCATTGTTGTCACCACTCCTGAACCAACCTCCATTACAGACGCCTATTCCATGATGAAATATATCTACCTGAGGGACGGGGAAAAACCTTTCTATCTCTTATGTAATCGGGCGGAATTCAAGAATGAAGGACTTCAGACCATTACTAGATTACAAGAAACAGTGAGGAAGTTCCTTCACAAGGAAATCGTATCCCTGGGGGTCCTTCCAGAGGATTCAGCTGTCAGGAAGGCCGTCATTCACCAAACGCCGATCGTTGTGGGTTATCCTGCATCAGCCATGACACTGAGCCTGCATACGATGGTTCATCGCCTGACAGGTAAGAGGGAGTCCAGGGATCGTAAAGGGACAGGGTTTGTAAAGACATTTCGAAAATTGTTTTTTGGGAGGTAAAAGCCCTGAATGAAAAAGGTTCTAGTTGTAGATGATTCAGCATTTATGAGAAAACTTATCAGTGAATTTTTAACGAGCACCAAACAGCTAGAAGTGATAGGGATTGCACGGAATGGTGAAGACGCGATTGCCAAGATAAAACGGCTTCAGCCAGATGTCGTAACCCTTGATGTGGAAATGCCAAAGATGAATGGGATAGATGCCCTAAGGCGGATTATGGAGGAGTGCCCAGTCCCTGTCGTCATGCTTTCTTCTACGACAATTGAAGGGGCGGATGAGACGGTTAAAGCCATGGAACTTGGAGCTGTTGATTTCGTCTCTAAACCATCAGGGACCATATCTCTGGATCTTCATAAGATTCAAGGTGAAATGGTGGAAAAAGTAGTGGCGGCAAGCAAGGTGAATGTGAGGAAAATAACCGGGACGTTAGAGAGGAATACAGCAAAAGACAAGGACACGGAAGTCGGCTCAGACGTGGCAAAACCATTGCCTATTGATCGTACATGGGGCGTGAAATCTCCTAAGGTGATCCTGATCGGAACATCAACGGGTGGCCCCCGGGCCTTACAAAACGTATTAACAGAATTACCCCGTCAGCTGGATGCCCCAATCGTCGTCGTTCAGCATATGCCCCCGGGATTTACAAGATCACTCGCCAACCGGTTGGATGGTCAAGCCGCGATAAATGTGAAAGAAGCAGAAGACGGCGAAATTCTTGCAAAAGGAACGGCCTATATTGCGCCGGGTGGTATCCACACAAGGGTGGTAGAAATTGGCGGACAATTATCGATCGAACTTTCGAAAGAGGAACCGAGAAATGGTCATAGACCTTCGGTTGATATATTGTTCGAGTCTGCTAGCCTGCTTCGACATTATGCTAAAATTGCCGTGATTTTGACCGGAATGGGTGCTGATGGTTCACAAGGACTGATCAAGCTTAAAGAGCAAGGCGAAGTGAAAGCTATCGCAGAATCAAGAGAGACATGTATTGTGTTCGGGATGCCAAAATCGGCTATCGCTACACGGTTAGTGGACAGGGTGGAACATATCGGGGATATCCCTCGATCAATTATGACATACATGGTGTAGAGAGGTGTGGAGCACATGGAGCTGAGTCAATACTTAGAAGTATTTATAGAAGAAAGTAAAGAAAATCTGCAAACCTGTAATGAGCAATTGCTTGAACTGGAGAAAAATCCGGAAGATCTCACGATTGTCAATGAAATCTTTCGATCTGCTCATACCCTAAAAGGGATGTCTGCCACGATGGGATATGAGGATTTAGCAAATCTTACACATAAAATGGAAAATGTTCTTGATGCAATCAGGAATGAAAAAATAAAGGTGTCACCTGAAATATTAGATGTTGTGTTTAAATCCGTCGATGATCTTGAAGCCATGGTGTTCTCCATTGCCGATGGAGGAGATGGAAAGCGTGATGTCACAGAAGTTGTAGCGATGCTTGAGGTCATAGAAAAAGGGGAAAGTCTACAAGCAGCAGTTGTTGACAGTGAGGTCGCTGCAGCTGTTGAGACTACCGAAAAGCAGACCTTATCCATGCAATATGAAGCCTTTGAGCAAACCGTGATTCAACAATCACATGAACAGGGATTCCGTTGTTTTGAAATCTCTGTTTCACTCCGGGAGGATTGCCTGCTTAAAGCTGCCAGGGTGTATATGGTCTTTGAAGTGTTGGGGAAGTTAGGTGAAGTCATAAAGTCCCTTCCGACAGTAGATCAGCTTGAGGAGGAGCAATTCGACCAATCCTTCGTTATTGCCGTGGTGTCTAAAGAAGAGCCTGTTCATATAGAGAGTGCGGTGCGCAAGGTATCTGAAGTGGACGAAGTCTCCGTTGTGGAACTGACGAGCCTGGATTTGCAGAATCAGAATCAATTAGAGGATGCTATCACAGAACCGGCAGGGAAAGAAGTTGAAGTAAAAGGACAGGAGGCTTCCAAACCTTCCGGAAACGTGACGAAGCATTCGAATCCTTCCAATAAAACGATTCGAGTCAACATTGAACGGCTGGATGTCCTTATGAACCTTTTTGAGGAGCTGGTCATTGATAGAGGAAGATTGGAACAAATTTCCAAAGATTTGAATAATCCTGAGTTAAATGAAACAGTGGAAAGAATGACAAGAATATCAGGGGATTTGCAAAACATCATCCTCAATATGCGCATGGTTCCTGTTGAAACCGTATTTAATCGCTTTCCACGAATGGTCAGACAGCTTGCACGAGATTTGAATAAAAAAATCGAATTAGAGGTCATCGGTGCAGAAACGGAACTTGATCGAACGGTGATAGATGAGATAGGTGATCCTCTTGTTCACTTGATACGGAACGCATTGGATCATGGGATTGAAATGCCGGAACTCCGTGTGGAAAATGGAAAGCCGGAACAGGGAACTGTCCAGCTGAAAGCATATCATAGTGGAAATCATGTCTTTATCGAACTGGAAGACGATGGAGCAGGTATCAACAAAACGAGGGTCCTCGAGAAAGCGATCCAGAAAGGGATCGTCACAGATGAAGCCGCTCATACATTAACCGATCGACAAATCTACGAACTCATACTGGCTTCAGGATTCTCTACGGCCGAACAGATTTCGGATATCTCCGGAAGAGGAGTCGGACTGGATGTAGTAAAAGCGACGATTGAGTCTCTTGGTGGTTCCATTACGATTGATTCCACGGAAGGGCAGGGGTCATTGTTTTCTATTCAATTACCACTCACCTTATCGATTATTTCTGTCATGCTTGTGGAAATCCAAGAAGAAAAGTATGCCATTCCTCTCTCTTCCATTATTGAGACGGCAATTGTGAAAAAGGAAGAAATCATGAAAGCTCACAATCAGAGAGTGATCGATTTCAGAGGGAAAGTTGTGCCATTGTTGTTCCTTGAGGATGTATTTGAAGTACCGAAACATTCCAAGGATGAAGAATTGTATTCTGTTGTCATTGTACGAAAAGGGGAAAAAATGGCCGGGTTAGTCGTTGATTCCTTTATAGGTCAGCAGGAAGTTGTATTGAAATCCTTAGGGAATTATTTAAACGATGTATTTGCGATCTCTGGTGCAACCATCTTAGGAGATGGCCAGGTAGCGCTGATTGTTGATTGCAATGCGTTAATAAAATAGGAGGTAAGGGTAATGAGTGAAATAATAGATGCAGTGGAAGATTTAAAGCTTATCGTATTTCAATTGGTGGATAAGGAATACGCCATTCCTGTCCACCAGGTACGATCCATCGAGAAGCTCGAACATATTACAAGGGTTCCGAGAACCGCCTCCTATGTAAAAGGTGTGATCAACTTGCGCGGGGTAGTGACACCAATCATCGACTTAAGGAGCAGATTCGATTTACCGGTTTCAGAGCCGACCGACAGTTCACGTGTCATCATTGCAGGATTAGAGGACAAAGAGGTAGGTCTGATCGTGGATGCTGCCAATGATGTGCTGGATGTTGCCAGAGAATCGATTGAACCTTCCCCGGAAGTTGTGGGAGTTGTAGAAGCTGAGTACATCGGTGGAGTCGTAAAGCAAGACAAACGACTTCTGATTGTTCTCCATTTAGATAAAATACTTCAATCCATCTAAGGGGAGAGAATCGTTTGGGCTATGAAAAAAGGATAACATCGATGCATTTAGATATATTGAAAGAAATCGGTAATATAGGGGCAGGTAATGCTGCGACTGCCCTTTCCACCCTGCTTGATAAAAAGATAGATATGAAAGTACCGAGTGTCAAAGTCGTTTCATTTGATGAAATGATGGAAATGGCAGGAGGGCCTGATAATGTGGTCGTAAGTGTATTCTTACGAATTGAGGGGGAGGCACCGGGGAGCATGTTCTTCCTATTGCCACTTGAACAGGCATCCATGTATATCCGAAGCATGATCCAGGATCGCTCTTTCTCGTTCAAAGCCCCCCCTTATTCAGAATTGGGGCTATCTGCCATGCAGGAATTGGGTAATATTCTTTCAGGTTCATATTTATCGTCCCTATCAGACTTTACTAATCTTAAGCTTCTTCCATCCGTTCCTGCTTTATCCGTTGACATGGCAGGTGCGATCATCGGTTTTGGATTACTGGAAATATCACAGGTGAGCGATTATGCAATCGTCATAGACACTGCCCTGAAGGAAGAAGAAGTGGAGGAGTCGGAAAGTGTGAAGGGTCACTTCTTCCTCCTGCCGGATCCCGAATCTTTTGAAATTATTTTCCAATCATTGGGTGTAAGCCTATGATGGGTACCAGCACTGTTGTAAAGGTCGGAATTGCGGATATGAATATCGTCGAGGGCGAAGGCTCGATCCGCACCTCGGGCCTTGGATCTTGTGTCGGGGTCGTTTTATATGATGAGCTTCTCAAACTGGCCGGAATGGTCCATGTGATGCTGCCTCACTCCTCGATCGGAAATGAAACGAAACCGAATCCCGCCAAATACGCCGACACAGGAATCGAAGCACTCATAGGTCAACTAAGAAACCGGGGGGCAAGCATTAGAAGACTTCAGTGCAAAATGGCCGGCGGTGCCCAAATGTTTCAATTTCAATCGAAGAGTGACGTCATGAGGATTGGCCCAAGAAATGTGGAAGCTGTAAGAGTTGCCCTTTCAAAGCATGGGGTGCCGGTGGTTTCCGAGGACTTAGGGGGCAATAAAGGTAGAACGATCGAATTCTTCGCGTCCACCGGGGTTCTTCATGTACGTACGGTAAATGAAGGTACCAAGGAATTGTGAAGTCATTCATTCTCTTCAGGTAAAATCAATCACTAAGCGTTTCCATGAAAGAATTAGACAGCAAGGAGGATTCTTATGTCTCAACAATTCACTCGAACAGATGAGCAACAATATTGGGAGAAATGGATCAACAGTCGTGATACAGAAGCCGGAGATATGTTAGTGAAAAAGTACATGCCACTAGTGTCGTATCATGTCCAGCGAATTTCCGTTGGCCTGCCAAGGAACGTCTCGAGAGAAGATATTAAGAGTCTTGGTTTGATGGGGTTATTGGATGCACTTCAGAAGTTCGATCCCACAAGAGATTTAAAGTTCGATACATATGCGTCGTTCCGGGTCAGGGGGGCCATCCTTGATGGGCTCAGAAAAGAAGATTGGCTTCCCCGGTCTACAAGGGACCGGGCAAAGAAGATCGAGGCCAGGACCGTGGAACTTGAACAAAAGCTTTTACGCCACGTGACCGCAGAGGAAGTTGCCGCATCATTGGAGATGACGCCTGATGAAGTATACCAGACCACAAATGAGCATTTCTTTGCAAATGTCCTTTCCATGGATGAGCAATTGACTGATGACGATCACGAATCTCAAAACTATTCCATTAAAGATCATAAGACGATTTCACCCGAAGACGAAGTATTGAAAGGTGAAAAACTGAATGAATTAGAGCAAACGATCTTGACCCTTTCAGAGAAAGAGCAGCTTGTGTTAAGTTTATTCTATAAGGAAGAACTGACCCTGACAGAAATCGGGGAAGTCATGAGCTTGTCCACATCCAGGATTTCGCAAATTCATTCAAAATCCATCTTCAAATTACGAAATCTACTGGGCTCATAAATTGCTGTGAAAAATGTGGGGACAATTCCCCCCCCCCCCAGAAATATACACTGATGGACTGTCCCTGAAACATGTGCGTATGGGAGCAGTCCTTTTACTTGCCGGAAAAATTTGTAGTGAAATCATACAAAATAGGGTGATGACATTGATTATGTTTCTACTTTTTATATCTTTTCTTCTAAATATCGTTTCCCTGCTTTCAATCGTCATTTTATACTCCAGACAGAACCGTTTTGTAAACTTGGAAAAAGAGCAAAAGAAAATCATTGTTGAAATGGAAGATATCATTTCAGCTTATCTGATTGAAATGAAAGAAGAAAATGATGAATTCATGCGAAAGTTCAGTACACAAGTCCGTAATGACAAAGAACATGTGCTTCACACCGAGGAAAATGAACAAGAGGAGGATCTCAGGCCTTCTGAAGAGGTTACAAAGTGGACAGGTGCCGGGTATAAGCGCGCTTCACAAGCTTATAAACAGATGAGAGAGCTTGGACCGGACCCTGATGAACACTCCAAAGAATCCGAACAAGACCCACTCCTGAAACAAATATTGACTTTAAGGAAAAAAGGGATGTCAATTGAAGAAATCGCTGAATCTCTTGGAAAAGGTCAAACAGAAATCGAGCTCCTGTTGAAATTCCGTCAAATTATGTAGGAAAACCTTGCTTGGCAGGGATAGGTATGCTATAGTATTCATGGTGTGATTACACACGTTTCCCGAGTGGGGTAGATGGTGCTATTCTATAAAATAGTTTCTACTTTCCAGATGACGGAAACGGAGGAGAAAAACAAAACCATTTAGGAGGAAACACACATGTCAGTAATTTCTATGAAACAATTGCTTGAAGCTGGTGTACATTTCGGACACCAAACTCGCCGTTGGAACCCAAAAATGAAGAGATACATCTTCACTGAGCGTAACGGCATCTACATCATCGACCTTCAAAAAACAGTTAAAAAGGTTGAAGAAGCTTATAACTTCGTGAAAGAGCTAGCTGGTAACGGCGGTAAAGTTCTTTTCGTAGGAACAAAGAAACAAGCACAGGAGTCTGTTAAAGAAGAAGCAGAACGTGCAGGTATGTACTACATCAACCAACGTTGGTTAGGTGGAACACTTACAAACTTCGAAACAATCCAAAAACGTATTACACGTCTTAAAAACATCGAAAAGATGGAAGAAGACGGTACGTTTGAAGTACTTCCGAAGAAAGAAGTTGTACAACTTAAAAAAGAACATGAGCGCTTAGTTAAATTCTTAGGCGGAATCAAAGATATGAACACGCTACCTGATGCATTATTCATCATCGACCCTCGTAAAGAGCGTATCGCAGTAGCAGAAGCTCGTAAACTTCATATCCCTATCGTGGGTATCGTTGATACAAACTGTGATCCGGATGAAATCGATGTTGTCATTCCTGCGAATGATGATGCGATCCGCGCGGTCAAACTTCTAACAGGTAAAATGGCGGATGCTATTTTAGAAGCTAAGCAAGGTGAAGAAGCAGCTGTAGCAGCTGAGTAATCAACGAAAGGTGATAAGAGGGCTTACCCTTATCACCTTTTTTTAAAGAATATTCACATCTACCGCACTCTACCAGAGTGTTGGTGCATTTATGACTCATACCAATAGGTCACTGAAGTCTACATAGTCAAACTAAGGAGGAAACCCACTATGGCAATTACTGCACAAATGGTTAAAGAACTTCGTGAAAAAACTGGCGCTGGAATGATGGATTGTAAAAAAGCGTTAACAGAAACCGACGGAGACATGGACAAAGCAATTGACTTCCTACGTGAAAAAGGAATCGCGAAAGCAGCTAAAAAAGCGGACCGTATCGCGGCTGAAGGAACTACTTACATTGCAAGCGAAGGAAACACTGCAATCATTCTTGAAGTGAACGCAGAAACAGATTTCGTTGCGAAAAACGAAAACTTCCAAAACCTTGTTAAAGAATTATCTGATCACCTTCTTGCTAACAAACCGGCATCTGTTGAAGAAGCCCTTGAGCAAAAAATGGCAAATGGTTCAACTGTAAATGAATTCATCAACGCTGCTATCGCAAAAATCGGGGAAAAACTCACACTTCGCCGTTTTGAAATCCGTACGAAAGATGATAACGCTGCGTTCGGTGAATACCTGCACATGGGTGGCCGCATTGCTGTTCTTACAGTAGTGGAAGGCACTACAGATGCAAGTGTAGCGAAAGATGTTGCGATGCACGCTGCAGCATTGAATCCTAAGTATGTTTCCCGTGATCAGGTTTCAGCTGAAGAAGTAGAACGTGAGCGTGAAGTACTTAAGCAGCAAGCACTAAACGAAGGTAAGCCTGAAAACATCGTTGAAAAAATGGTGGAAGGCCGCCTTGGTAAATACTTTGAGGATATCTGCATCCTGGATCAAACTTTCGTTAAGAATCCAGACCAAAAAGTACGTCAATACCTTGAAGCAAATAAAGCTACTTTAACTGATTTCACTCGTTACGAAGTAGGAGAAGGTCTTGAGAAGCGTCAAGAAAACTTCGCTGAAGAAGTAATGAATCAAGTTAACAAATAAGATAAGCTAAAGTTGAACATTATTTAGTAGGGAACACCTAGTGTGTTCCCTATTTTTCAAGAAAAATTCTATTTTATGGAGGTTCCCATGAGCGTTCCAAAATACAAACGTGTCGTTCTTAAACTTAGTGGAGAAGCATTAGCCGGTGATGATGGCTTCGGAATTAATCCTTCTGTCATTAAAAATGTAGCAGAAGAAGTAAAAGAAATCGCTGAACTTGACGTAGAAGTAGCAGTTGTCGTTGGCGGAGGAAATATCTGGCGTGGTAAAATAGGTAGTGAAATGGGAATGGATCGTGCATCTGCAGATTATATGGGGATGCTTGCGACCGTCATGAACTCTTTGGCTCTTCAAGACAGTCTTGAACAGCTGGGCATTGAAACAAGGGTTCAAACATCCATTGATATGCGCCAAGTGGCAGAGCCATACATTAGACGCAGGGCCATCCGTCATTTAGAGAAGAAGCGGGTTGTAATCTTTGCGGCAGGTACAGGTAATCCATACTTCTCAACGGATACTACAGCTGCGCTCCGAGCGGCGGAAATCGAAGCAGAAGTGATTCTTATGGCTAAGAACAACGTAGATGGTGTATACTCAGCAGATCCTAAGAAGGACGAAACGGCTGTTAAATATGAAGAACTATCTTATTTAGATGTTCTGAAGGAAGGCTTAGCCGTAATGGATTCAACAGCATCTTCTCTATGTATGGACAATGATATTCCGCTTATTGTATTCTCAATTATGGAGAATGGAAATATCAAGAGAGCCATCACCGGTGAAAATATTGGTACAATCGTAAGGGGGAAATCATAATGCCAAACACGATCATAACAAATGCAAAAGAAAGAATGACAAAGGCCATTCAAACGTTTTCACGTGAGTTAGCGAGCATCCGTGCAGGAAGAGCCAACGCTTCCCTGCTCGATAAGATCTCGGTGGATTACTATGGTGCACCGACACCAGTCAATCAATTAGCCGGAATCTCTATTCCTGAAGCCCGTATGCTTGTCATACAACCATATGACAAATCCGCTTTAGGTGACATCGAGAAGGCGATCCTGAAGTCGGATCTGGGGATAACACCTACCAGTGATGGGAACATCATCCGTATCGTCGTCCCTGCTTTAACGGAAGAACGACGCAAGGAACTTGTGAAACTTGTGAAAAAAGAAGCGGAAGATGCAAAGGTCGCTATCCGTAATATTCGCCGTGATGCTAACGATGAATTGAAGAAAAAAGAAAAGAACGGAGACATCACTGAAGATGATCTTCGTGGTTACTCTGATGATGTTCAAAAAGCGACGGATGAAAGTATCGTCAAAATTGATAACATCGCAAAAGACAAAGAACAAGAAATGTTGGAAGTATAATCTTTCAAAACGAATCATTAGGGGCTGTCCTGTAAGTGAACTCATATTCCTTATGGGCCGGTCCCTTTGCTTTGGTAGAGAGTCAAGAATAAACGACACAGCTTTCCTTTTCTCTGATGGAGCGTTTTGTTCCGGTCGTGATTGGGCGTACGATCTGGACAAAACGTTCCCATATTTATATGAATATACATAATCTATTTTCTTAAAGATATCTTCCTTGTTTTTTGATATGATAGTAAAGGTAAATATTTTTTGGATTGTTGGTGGAGGATTTTTTATGCTAAACAAGCTTAAACAATGGAAACGACAGCAAACTTCCGAGGAAGTGGATGATCGATTTCAGGAATTACTAAAACACCCGATTCCGGGTCATATAGCGATCATTATGGATGGTAATGGGCGATGGGCCAAAAAAAGAGCGTTGCCAAGGGTGGCAGGACATCATGAAGGCATGAAGTGTGTCCGCAAGATTACCAAATTGGCAAATGAACTGGGACTCGAAGCCTTGACCTTATATGCTTTTTCTACAGAGAACTGGAAACGCCCTAAAATGGAAGTAGAGTTCCTTATGAAATTACCAGAGGAATTTCTGGGGACGTTTCTTCCCGAATTGGTTGAAGAAAATGTGCAAGTGAAGATGATGGGCTCTCCGGATGCTTTGCCTCTCCATACGAGGACGGCCGTTAAAAAGGCCATGGAAGCAACAAAGGACAATGACGGGCTAATCCTGAACTTTGCTTTGAACTACGGCAGCCGGTCAGAAATCATCGATTCTATGAAGCATGTCTTAAAAGATGTCCAGAATGGAATACTAGATGAGAGTGATTTAAACGAAGAACTGTTTTCAAGTTATTTGATGACTAAAGATTTAAAAGATCCAGACCTGCTTATTCGAACGAGTGGAGAAATCCGCTTAAGTAACTTTATGCTTTGGCAATTGGCTTATACCGAGTTCTTTTTCACAGATGTACTGTGGCCGGATTTCGGTAAGGAACATCTAGTTGAAGCCATCGAGGCATATCAAGGTCGTTCAAGAAGATTTGGTGGGTTACAAAGCGAGGAATCCTAATGAAACAAAGAATTATTACAGCAGTGGTAGCGGCAGCGATATTTTTACCAATCATCATTTTTGGCGAAACGCCATTCATCATTTTAATGTATCTGATCGCTTCCATCAGTTTATACGAGGCTTTAAAGATGAGGGGGCGTTGGATCTTCAGCATCCCGGGCTTGTTATCCCTTGCTCTTTTATGGGTGTTCCTCATTCCGACGGAAACAATCGGTATCATTACAGATTTCGGATACTCCAAGATTGAGCTTGCCTTTCTTGCCGTGTTATTATTTTTAACGTATACAGTGGCGACCAAGAACCGCTTCAATTTTGATGATGTTGCGTATTCACTTTTAAGCGTTTTATATGTGGGGATCGGTTTCTTTTATTTCATGGAAATCCGATTATTAGAAAATGGCGTGCAATATGTCTTTTATGCGTTATTTATCATTTGGGCAACCGACTCGGGTGCTTATTTCATCGGCAGAGCAATGGGGAAAAAGAAGCTATGGCCGGAAATCAGCCCGAATAAGACCGTTGAAGGCTTCGTTGGTGGCATCATCTGTGCTGTCATCGTGGGTGTCATCATGACGTTTTTCACCGATCTTGATATGTCCATCCCTAAACTTGTGATCGTGACAGCGATTCTATCTATTTTTGGGCAGATAGGGGACTTAGTGGAGTCTGCTCTCAAAAGGCACTACAAAGTGAAGGATTCAGGACAATTACTGCCGGGACACGGTGGTATGCTGGATCGTTTCGATAGCTTGTTATTTGTTTTACCCCTTCTTCACTTTCTGTTATAACATTGATTTAATGTGAGGAAGGTTGTAATCGGGAGGAGTGTAGGTGTTGAAGAAAATCAGCTTGATGGGTGCTACAGGGTCCATTGGGACACAAACCCTGGATGTCATCAGGGAACATCCTGAAGAATTTAGACTGACAGCCATGTCTGTCGGCAAAAATATAGAAGAAGCCAGGAACATGATCACTGAATTCAATCCGAGGCTCGTATCTGTACAGTGCAAAGAAGATGCTGAAACATTATCCAGGGAATTTCCTTCCTCTGTAAAAGTCCTTCATGGTGAAGAAGGATTGGTGGAGGTGGCGTGTCACCAGGATGCCGATATCCTTGTGAATGCCGTACTTGGGAGTGTAGGGTTATATCCTACCCTTCAAGCCATCGAGGCTGGGAAAACGATTGCGATTGCCAACAAAGAGACTCTTGTAACAGCCGGTCATCTAGTAATGGAAGCAGCAAAGTCCAATGGGACGTCCCTGCTGCCGGTGGATAGTGAACATTCCGCTATCTTCCAGGCACTTCAGGGAGAGCGGGAGAAGAACATAGAAAAGTTAATTATTACGGCATCAGGTGGAAGTTTCAGAGATCGTACGAGGGAAGAATTGATCGGTGTCACGGTACATGAAGCGTTGAATCATCCAAATTGGTCAATGGGGGCTAAGATCACCATTGACTCGGCATCCATGATGAATAAAGGGTTGGAGGTCATTGAAGCCCATTGGTTGTTTGATATCCCATACGACCAGATAGACGTTGTGCAACACAGGGAAAGCATCATCCACTCGATGATTCAATTCCATGACTCATCTGTCATGGCCCAACTGGGAACACCCGATATGCGTGTTCCCATTCAATACGCCCTTACCTATCCTGACAGGCTTCAAAGACCTGGGAAAAGGCTGGACCTTGTAGAAATAGGAAAACTCCATTTTGAAAAAATGGACTTAAATCGTTTCCGATGCCTGGCTTTTGCTTACGAAGCGGGAAGGATCGGCGGAAGTATGACGACGGTTCTGAATGCCGCAAATGAAGCAAGTGTAGCGCTGTTCCTGGATAATAAAATATCTTTCCTCGACATAGAAACATATATTGAAAAGGCTATGAATGCCCATCAGGTAATACATAGGCCTGACCTTGAAACCATACATGAAATAGATCTCGAGACCCGTCGACTCGTTTCAAGTTGGTTGTAGGCAAGGGTCTTTAGCATGTTTACACAGAGTGATACGTAGAATGATAGTGGACATGTTTCTTGCGGGATACTAACATTTAAATCTGTTTCCAACAGGTTATAAAAAAGGTGGTTTTATATTTGCAAACGGTGATTGCCTTTATTGTTATTTTTGGGGCTTTAGTATTTTTTCATGAACTTGGGCATTTAATCTTCGCTAAACGTGCAGGAATCCTATGCCGTGAATTTGCCATAGGGTTTGGTCCTAAAATATTTTCTTATAAAAAGGATGAAACAACCTACACCATTCGTTTACTGCCTCTGGGGGGCTTTGTCCGGATGGCAGGAGAAGATCCGGAAATGGTGGAGCTCAAGGCTGGTCATCGTGTGGGACTTGTACTTGATCAGGATGAAAAAATCGTTAAAATTGTCATGAATAATAAAGATCGCTATCCCAATATTCGTGTCATCGAAGTGGAAGAAGCGGATCTCGAACACAGACTGCATATCCGTGGATACGAGGAAGACGAGGAAGAATTGAAAACCTTCCTGATTTCACGACATGCGGTATTCATTGAAGATGGTGTGGAAACGCAAATAGCCCCGTGGGATCGACAGTTCGCTTCCAAGACCCTTCCCCAAAGGGCATTGGCCATCTTTGCCGGACCGTTATTTAATTTCATTTTAGCCTTTTTTATCTTCATCCTGGTCGGCCTACTACAGGGTGTACCTACAAACGACCCGGTACTTGGGGAATTGACTGAAGACGGGGCAGCGAAAGAGGCTGGCCTTCAAAAGAATGACATCGTCATGAGTATCGACGGGAAAGAAATTTCCACTTGGGAAGATATTGTGACGATTATTCAGGAACATCCGGGAGATGAACTGAGATTTAATGTTGACCGGGATGGCTCAAATGCTGAAATCCCTGTCACTCCAAAGCCTCAGGAAATCGAAGGGAAAGAGATCGGGATCATCGGAGTTCACAGCCCCGTGGAGAAGTCACCACTCAAGGTCGTCTCCAACAGTGCCCAGCAAACCTATGAATGGACCAAAATGATTTTTGTACTGTTAGGGAAGCTCGTGTCTGGGGAATTCTCCATCGATGCCTTATCAGGACCTGTGGGAATCTACCAATCGACTGACGTAGTGGCGAAATCAGGAATATACTATCTGATGAGATGGGCAGCCATCCTCAGCATCAACTTGGGAATCATGAATTTATTACCGATCCCGGCTCTTGATGGAGGCAGACTTCTATTCTTTGCCGTAGAAGCGGTCAGAGGAAAACCTGTAGATCGTCAAATGGAAGGAATGGTCCACTTCGTCGGATTCGCCCTTCTCATGGTACTCATGCTCGTCGTCACATGGAATGACATACAAAGATTTTTCCTTTAGAATTCAATGAATGAAACAAAACAGGCAGTTTCTCCCTTTGTAATCAAAAAATGAGGGTGTTACTGCCTGTTCATTTAAGTTAAAATAGTGAGAAGGAAATTCTTACACTACATAAATAATTAATATGGTATGAGGTGCTAGTAAATGAAGCAACAAAATACATTCATCCCGACACTAAGGGAAACACCTGCTGATGCAGAAATCAAAAGTCATCAGCTTCTGCTGCGTGCGGGTTTCATCAGACAAAATGCCAGCGGGATCTATAGCTTTCTGCCACTGGGAAATAAAGTGTTGAAAAAAGTAGAAGAAATCATCCGTGAGGAACTGGATGCTGCAGGTGCTGTCGAATTGCTTATGCCTGCCCTTCAACCTTCTGAACTTTGGAAGGAATCCGGCCGCTGGGGTACGTACGGACCGGAATTGATGCGAATGAAAGATCGTCATGACCGTGAGTTTGCACTTGGGGCCACCCATGAGGAAGTCATAACCAGTTTAGTGAGGGATGAAATTAAATCGTACAAGCGCCTGCCCCTCACCATGTACCAGATCCAAACGAAATTCCGTGATGAGAAACGTCCCCGCTTTGGGCTATTGAGGGGAAGGGAATTCATCATGAAGGATGCATACTCTTTCCATTCATCATTTGAAAGCCTGGACGAGACGTACGATGCATTATTTAAAGCCTATTCCAATATTTTCAGTCGATGCGGATTGAATTTCAGGGCTGTGATCGCTGATTCCGGTGCCATGGGCGGTAAAGATACACATGAATTCATGGTATTATCTGAGGTTGGTGAAGATACAATCGCCTATTCCGATTCATCTGATTATGCAGCCAATATTGAGATGGCTGAAGTAGTGGGAGGCTACACGGAATCAACCGAAGAGATGCTTGAAATGACAAAGGTATCAACACCTGACGTCAAGTCCATTGAGGAAGTGTCCGCTTTCTTATCCGTAGACAAGGATCGATGCATTAAGTCTCTATTATTTAAAGTGGATGATGAGTTTGTTTTGGTATTATCCCGTGGTGATCACGAAATCAATGATATTAAAGTGAAGAATCTTTTAAATGCAGGTGTGGTTGAGCTTGCTTCAGCTGAAGAAACGAAAGAGGTCATCGGTTGCGAAATTGGATCAATCGGTCCCTGCTCGTTAAATGTGAAGATTGTAGCAGATCAGGCAGTCAAATATATTCGAAATGGTGTTGCTGGGGCGAATGAATCAGGCTATCATTTTAACAATGTGAATCCTGAACGTGATTTCGAGGTATCCCAGTATGCAGACCTGCGTTTCATTCAAGAAGGGGATCCTTCTCCTGACGGAAATGGAACGATCATTTTCGCAAAGGGAATAGAAGTAGGACATGTTTTCAAACTCGGAACCAGGTATTCCGATTCTTTAGGAAGCTCATTCCTTGATGAAAACGGCCGGTCTCAATCCGTCATCATGGGCTGTTACGGTATAGGAGTCTCCCGTACTTTAGCTGCTGTGGCCGAACAATTCAACGATGACAAGGGTCTTTTATGGCCAAGGAATCTGTCTCCATACGACCTTCATTTAATTCCCATCAATATGAAGGATGACGCACAGGCAACACTCTCAAACGAACTATATGACATATTTAAAGAAAACAGATATGATGTATTAATGGATGATCGAGCTGAACGTCCGGGAGTGAAGTTTGCCGATTCAGACTTGATTGGCCTTCCGATCCGCGTAACGGTCGGGAAGAAAGCCGGAGAAGGAATCGTAGAAGTGAAAGTTAGAAAAACCGGTGAAGTGTTAGAGGTTCATAAAGATGAACTTCTCTCCAACCTGCAAGAACTATTCAAGACACTTTCTTAAATCTAAAAGGGCTCGACTTTAAAGGAGGCCATCCTTTTGCTGTCAGCCCTTTTTATTCTGTAAACAAAATGATTCAAGAGTGGAAATGGGGGAAAGGAATATGGGAGAAAAGCCCCTGGGCAAAAGGGAAAGGTTTCAATTGTTGCTGCAGCAGTTAGGCTTAACAGAGGATGCCTTTGTTCAGTACTTCAGACATGCTGAAATTGAGAAATTGGCAGTGTACCGCAAGGAAAAGAAATGGCATTTCTACTTTACGTTTGAGGAAATCATCCCTTGTAACGTTTGGAGCAAATTTTCGATTGCACTGCAGACATCCTTTAAACATATTGCCAATGTAGGCTATACGATCAAGGTGTTGAATCCCAATGTAACGGATCAGCATATTTTGGATTACTGGCAGGATTGTGTAAAGGAAATTCAAGGGATATCACCTCCCTTATTAAAATTATTAAATACCCAAAAGCCGAAAATCAATGGAAACAAAATCATTGTGCAGGCTTCAAATGATACAGAAGCAACACAGCTAAAAAGAAAATACGGAGATATGATCACCTCCACTTTTGAAAATTTCGGTTTTCCTAAATTTGTTCTGGATGCAGAGGTAAGTCAAGTAGAGGAACAAAGCAATGAATATGAGAAATTTCTGGAAGAAAAGCTTAAAGAGGATCAAGAAAGAGCAAAACAGGCACTAATCGAGATGGAAAAAGCAGAAAAAGAGGGTCCAAGCGATGCACCGAGTGGTCCATTCATGCTTGGCCTTACGATCAAAGACGATGCTGACTTCCGAAGAATCGAAGAAATTTATGACGAAGAGCGTCGTATCGCCATTGAAGGTTATGTGTTCGATTGTGAGACAAGAGAACTCAGAAGCGGACGCACCTTGCTTACATTTAAGGTGACCGATTACTCAAGCTCGATTTTGGTCAAAATGTTCTCCAGGGATAAAGAGGACGCAGCGGTCATGAACAACATGAAGAAAGGTATGTGGGTGCGCTGCCGTGGAAGCATACAAAACGACACATTTGTACGAGACCTTGTCATGATTGCCAATGATGTGAATGAAATCAAGCCGGTCCTTAGACTCGATACTGCCCCGGCAGATGAAAAAAGAGTAGAGCTGCACATGCATACTCCAATGAGCCAAATGGATGCCGTCTCTTCCGTTGCAAGCCTTGTGGCCCAAGCAAAAAAATGGGGTCATAAAGCGGTTGCGATAACAGATCATGCTGTTGCACAATCCTTCCCGGAAGCATATAACGCAAGTAAGAAAAATGATATTAAACTTTTATATGGTGTAGAGGCCAATCTTGTGGATGATGGGGTCCCGATAGCCTATAATGATCGCGATCTTCCCCTCGAAGACAGCACCTATATTGTATTTGACGTCGAAACGACCGGTCTTTCCGCAGTTTACGACACCATCATTGAACTCGCCGCGGTTAAAATAAAAGATGGAGAGGTCATTGATAAATTCGAGTCATTTGCGAACCCTCATCATCCGTTATCTGCCACGACGATTGAGTTGACGGGCATTACGGATGACATGGTACAGACTGCTCCAGAGATAAATGATGTCCTTCTCAGATATCATAAGTGGGTCGGGGATGACATCCTGGTCGCACATAATGCATCGTTTGATATGGGATTTTTGAATGCAGGGTATCAAAAAGCCGGTATCGAAAAAGCTTCCAATCCCGTCATAGATACATTGGAGCTTGCAAGACTCCTTTATCCTCAATTTAAGAATCACCGTCTGAATACACTGGCGAAGAAATTCGATATCGAATTGACCCAGCATCACCGAGCGATCTATGATGCAGAAACAACTGGGTATCTCCTTTTGAAAATGTTGAAAGACGCAGTCGAAAAAGGGATCACGAACCATAATCAATTCAATGATTATATGGGGAAAGGCGATGCGTATAAACGTTCAAGGCCATATCATTGTACGTTGATTGCCCAGACGGAAGAAGGGCTGAAAAACCTTTATAAGCTCGTTTCCATTTCTCACATGAATTATTTCTTCCGGGTACCAAGGATTCCCCGCTCCCAGCTGCAAAAGTACCGTGCGGGTATCCTGGTAGGTTCAGGTTGTGACAAAGGAGAAGTATTCGAAGGGATGATGCAGAAAGGAAAAGAAGAGGTCGAGGAAAAGGCCCATTTCTACGATTATCTGGAAGTTCACCCTAAAGAAGTGTACCAGCATTTGATTGAATTAGATCTCGTACAAAGTCAGAAGAACCTGGAAGATATCATCCAAAATATCGTTGAGATGGGAAGGGAATTGGATAAGCCTGTTGTGGCGACCGGGAACGTTCATTATTTAAATGAAACGGATAAAATTTATCGTAAAATCCTTGTGGGGTCCCAAGGTGGGGCCAATCCGTTGAACCGTCATGAGCTTCCCGATGTTCATTTTAGAACAACGAATGAAATGCTGGATGCTTTCTCTTTCCTGGGTAAAGAAACGGCTAAAGAGATAGTAGTGGATAATTCGAATAAGATTGCCGATATGGTAGACGTCATAAAGCCGATCAGGGACGATCTCTATACACCGAAAATCGAAGGTGCCGACGAGGAAATGCGCCGGATGAGTTATGCCATGGCGAAAAGCATATATGGCGAAGTGCTTCCGGAAATTGTCGAAGCCAGAATTGAAAAAGAGTTAAAGAGTATCATCGGACACGGTTTCGCGGTCATCTATTTAATCTCTCATAAGTTGGTTAAGAAATCGTTGGACGATGGTTATCTGGTTGGTTCACGGGGATCGGTCGGTTCTTCTTTCGTAGCGACAATGACGGAGATCACGGAAGTGAATCCACTCCCTCCTCATTACGTCTGTCCGTCCTGCAAGAAATCTGAGTTCTTTGATGATGGATCAGTCGGATCAGGTTTCGACCTGCCTAATAAGGACTGCCCGGATTGCGGTGTCCCTTATAAGAAAGACGGACACGATATACCATTTGAAACCTTCCTGGGGTTCAAAGGAGACAAAGTTCCTGATATCGATCTGAACTTCTCGGGTGAATATCAGCCGAACGCTCATAACTACACAAAAGTTCTTTTCGGGGAAGACAATGTATATCGGGCAGGTACGATCGGGACAGTGGCGGAAAAGACCGCCTACGGGTATGTAAAAGGATACGCGAATGATCACCAGCTTCAGATCCGTGGAGCGGAAATTGACCGTTTGGTAAGTGGGTGCACCGGTGTCAAGAGAACAACCGGGCAGCATCCTGGAGGAATCATCGTTGTACCTGATTATATGGATATCTTTGATTTCTCACCTATCCAATTTCCCGCTGACGATTCAAACTCGGAATGGAAAACGACGCATTTTGATTTCCATTCCATACATGATAATCTCTTGAAACTGGATATCCTGGGACACGATGACCCGACTGTCATCCGTATGCTTCAAGATTTATCCGGGATCGATCCCAAGACGATTCCTACCGATGACCCTGAAGTGATGAAAATCTTCAGCGGTACAGAATCCCTGGGTGTAACAGAAGATCAAATCATGTGTAAGACCGGGACACTAGGGATCCCTGAATTCGGTACGAGATTCGTCCGTCAGATGCTTGAAGATACTAAGCCGACAACGTTCTCCGAGCTGGTCCAAATTTCAGGGCTTTCACACGGTACCGACGTATGGCTCGGGAATGCACAAGAGCTTATTCATAACAATATCTGTAATCTGAGCGAAGTGATCGGGTGTCGTGATGATATTATGGTATACCTGATCTATCAGGGACTCGAACCTTCACTTGCCTTTAAGATCATGGAATTTGTCCGTAAAGGAAAAGGCCTTCAGGAAGAATGGGTAGAAGAAATGAAGAAGAACGGGGTGCCGGATTGGTATATCGATTCCTGCCTGAAGATCAAGTATATGTTCCCGAAAGCCCATGCTGCCGCATATGTATTAATGGCTGTTCGTATTGCGTACTTTAAGGTGCACCATGCACTACTTTACTATGCCGCTTATTTCACCGTTCGGGCGGAAGATTTCGATATCGAAGCGATGGTAAGAGGATCACAGGCTGTAAGAGCCAAGATCGAGGAAATCAATAGTAAAGGCCTGGATGCATCACCGAAAGAAAAGAATACGCTAACGGTTCTGGAGTTGGCACTTGAAATGTGCGAAAGAGGCTATAAGTTCCAGAAAGTTGATCTGTACCGTTCAGCGGCTGCTGAATTTGTGATCGATGGAGATACTTTGATCCCGCCGTTCAACTCCATACCCGGACTTGGAACCAATGCTGCCATCAATATTGTGAAAGCAAGGCAGGATGGGGAATTTCTATCTAAAGAAGATCTGCAGCAAAGGGGCCGCGTGTCCAAGACCATTATCGAGTATCTGGATAATCACGGATGCCTGGAAGCTTTGCCGGATAAGAACCAATTATCTCTGTTCTAAGACTGATACCATGGGAATTGTTTGCATAAACATGTTGATTATGGTATATTTTTATTGGAAATACTAAAGATAGCTCTAAAGGTAGAAGAGTGGGGTCGCACCCCACTCTTTCGTTATTACATGGAGATTTTTTTGAACTATCATTTCTAGTCTTGGTGCACGATTTTCATATAGACCAGGAGGTAAGTATGAGCAAAATAACAACACTAGTAGAAGAAATTGTTACACCAATCTTAGATGACATGTCTTTGGAACTCATTGATATGGAATATGTTAAAGAAGGATCCAATTGGTTTCTTCGCATATTCATCGACAAGGATGCCGGTGTTGACATTGAAGAATGCGGAATAGTAAGTGAAAGACTTAGTGAAAAGTTAGATGAAATTGACCCAATTCCTCATAATTACTTTTTAGAAGTTTCTTCACCGGGTGCTGAACGTCCTTTAAAGAAAGACAAGGACTTCGAAAAAGCCATCGGCAAAAATGTTTATGTGAAAACATATGAGCCATTCAACGGCGAAAAAGCATTTGAAGGAACACTTCTTTCCTATACTTCAGACCAATTATCATTAGAAGTAACCATTAAGACTCGAAAAAAGAAGGTTGAAATTCCAACAGATAAGATAGCCATTGCACGATTGGCTGTTACATTTTCATAGGAACTAACCGCACTATAAAGGGGGATGAAACCACCATGAGCACTCAGTTATTAGATGCTCTTACTGTTTTAGAGAAAGAAAAAGGCATTGCCAGAGATGTCATCATTGAAGCCATCGAAGCGGCACTTGTGTCAGCTTACAAACGAAATTTCAACCAGGCACAAAATGTCCGTGTAGACCTTAACCTTGATACAGGTACGATGAGAGTCTTCGCCCGTAAGGAAGTCGTGGATGAAGTGTTCGATTCCCGTCTTGAGATCTCGGTTGAAGACGCTGGAGAAATCAACCCAAGCTACGAAGTGGGAGACGTTGTTGAACTTGAAGTTACTCCTAAAGATTTCGGGCGCATTGCTGCTCAAACGGCTAAACAGGTTGTGACCCAGCGAGTGAGGGAAGCAGAGAGAGGAATTATCTATTCCGAATTTGTGGACCGGGAAGAAGATATCATGACAGGTATCGTTCAACGTCAGGACAATCGCTTCATCTATGTGGCTTTAGGGAAGATTGAAGCCCTCTTACCGGTGAGCGAGCAAATGCCTAACGAAACATACAAACCTCATGACCGGATCAAGGTGTTCATCACGAAGGTGGAAAAGACGACAAAAGGTCCTCAAATCTTTGTTTCACGAACACACCCGGGCCTTTTAAAGCGACTGTTTGAAATCGAGGTTCCTGAAATCTTTGACGGAACGGTAGAAATCAAATCCGTTGCGCGCGAAGCCGGTGACCGTTCTAAAATTTCGGTTCACGCAGAAAACTCTGAAGTAGATCCCGTAGGTGCATGTGTGGGAACTAAAGGTGCCCGTGTACAGGCGATCGTGAACGAACTGAAAGGTGAGAAGATCGATATCGTCCAGTGGTCTGAAGATCCCGTGACTTTCGTCGCCAATGCTTTGAGTCCTTCTAAAGTACTGGATGTACAGGTGAACGAAGAAGATAAAGCAACCAGAGTCGTGGTACCTGACTATCAACTATCACTCGCAATCGGTAAACGTGGTCAAAACGCTCGTCTTGCAGCTAAATTGACAAACTGGAAGATTGATATCAAGAGCGAAACAGATGCACGCGAATTAGGATTATATCCTCGGCAAGAAGCCTTTTTGCCTCAGGATGAAGAGGACGAGTATGACAACGAGCCTTTAAATATTGATTTCGAAAATCAAGATTAAGAGGTGGGCAAGATGGGTGTAAACAAGAAGATTCCGCTGCGCAAATGCGTGGCAACGGGTGAAATGAAGCCAAAAAAAGAAATGATACGTATTGTCAGGTCTAAAGAAGGGGAGGTTTCCATCGATCCTACTGGTAAGAAATCAGGACGTGGAGCCTATCTCTCGAAAGATAAAGACGTCATTTTATTAGCCAAAAAGAAAAATACTTTAGCCAATCAATTACAAGCGAAAATAGATGAATCTCTTTACGATGAATTGATTAGCCTTGTAGAGAAGGAGTAACGTTTAGCGTATGAATCAGAATCGTTGGATGTCACTTTTAGGATTGGCAAATCGGGCACGTAAGATTATTTCAGGTGAAGAGCTTGTTATTAAAGAAGTTCGTAGTGGACGAGCGAAACTTGTCATTCTTTCCCAAGATGCTTCTGCTAATACAAACAAGAAAATCACGGACAAATGTAAATCCTATAATGTCCCGGTTCGCTTAGTGGAAAACAGGCATGACTTAGGTCAGGCCATTGGAAAAGAGGCAAGGGTAGTCGTCGCCGTAATGGATGCCGGCTTTGCCAAAAAATTATCCGAACTGCTCGATTGAATCTCAGTGGGGGTGAACATATGAGCAAGATGCGTGTATATGAATATGCAAAGAAATACAATGTTTCAAGTAAAGATGTGATCGAAAAATTAAAGCAACTGAATATTGAGGTATCAAACCATATGGCAACTATAGAAGATGACGCAGTAACAAAATTGGATGCGATGTACAAAGGTGATTCAAAAGGGGAAGGAAATAAAGCCGCGAAAGAATCCAAATCAAGTGCATCCAAGTCAAACGAAGCTCCAAACAAGGAAAAGGTTAAGACAGCACCGAAAAATCGTGAAGGAAAAAAACACGATCAACAGAACCAATCAAAGGAGAAGAAGGTCTTCAATAATAATAATAACAACAACAATAAAAACAGAAACAACAAACAAAATAAGCAGAACAAAAATTTCAAGCAGGCTCCTCAGCAGCAAACACCTGCCAAGAAAAAAGAGCTACCATCAAAGATCACATTTTCAGAATCACTGACGGTTTCAGAACTTGCTAAAAAGCTTCATAAAGAACCATCTGAAATCATAAAAAAACTATTCATGCTTGGTGTCATGGCAACCATCAATCAGGAACTGGATAAAGATTCGATTGAATTGATTGCAGGTGAATACGGTGTCGAGGTGGAAGAAGAAATCAAAGTGGACGCGACCGATCTTGAAGTATATTTCACCGAAGATACAAAAGAGCAAAGCGAAGAACGTCCATCTGTCGTAACCATCATGGGTCACGTCGATCACGGTAAAACAACGCTTCTTGACTCCATCCGTAACACGAAAGTGACAGCAGGGGAAGCTGGCGGGATCACACAGCATATCGGTGCTTATCAAGTGGAAGTGGACGGCAAGAAGATCACGTTCCTTGATACTCCGGGACATGCTGCCTTCACGACTATGCGTGCACGTGGTGCCAAAGTAACGGACATTGCTATCATTGTAGTAGCTGCCGATGACGGTGTTATGCCTCAAACGGTTGAAGCAATCAATCATGCAAAAGCAGCAGAAGTACCGATCATCATTGCTGTAAATAAAATGGATAAAGAAGCTGCCAACCCAGATCGTGTAATGCAGGAGCTGACAGAGTATGAATTGGTTCCTGAAGCATGGGGTGGAGACACAATCTTCGTTCCATTATCTGCATTATCCGGTGAAGGAATCGACAATTTACTTGAAATGATCGTTCTTGTAAGTGAAGTGGAAGAGCTTAAAGCGAATCCACATCGTCTTGCACAAGGAACAGTCATTGAAGCTCAATTGGATAAAGGCCGCGGCTCCGTTGCCACTTTACTTGTCCAAAACGGAACGTTAAAAGTAGGGGATCCAATAGTAGTAGGTAATACTTTCGGGCGTGTCCGTGCTATGGTCAATGACCTTGGTCGCCGTGTGAAAGAAGCCGGCCCTTCTGCTCCTGTTGAAATCACAGGATTGAATGATGTTCCACAGGCAGGGGATCGCTTCGTCGTATTCGAAGATGAGAAAACAGCGCGTTCCGTTGGTGAAGCGCGTGCATCCCAAGCGCTTCAAGCCCAACGTGGAGAAAAGTCCAAGGTTAGTCTTGAGAACCTGTTCGAGCAAATGAAACAGGGAGAAATGAAGGACCTGAATCTTGTGCTTAAAGCGGATGTTCAAGGATCGGTTGAAGCACTGGCTGCTTCGTTAATGAAGATTGAAGTAGAAGGTGTCAATATCAAGATCATCCATACTGGTGTAGGGGCGATTAATGAATCTGATATTACACTGGCGTCTGCTTCGAATGCCATTGTGATCGGCTTTAATGTGCGACCTGATGTCAATGCCAAGCGTACTGCTGAAGCAGAAGGCGTAGAAATTAGATTACACCGCATCATCTATAAGGTAATGGAAGAGATTGAAGCGGCAATGCAAGGGATGCTTGACCCAGAGTTTGAAGAAAAGATCATTGGTCAGGCGGAAGTACGTCAAACATTTAAAGTGTCTAAAGTTGGTACGATTGCGGGAAGCTATGTAACAGAAGGTAAGATTTCACGTAATAGTGGAGTACGTCTCATCCGCGACGGAATCGTTATCTTCGAAGGTGAACTCGATGCCCTTAAGCGGTTTAAGGATGACGCTAAAGACGTAGCCAAAGGTTACGAATGTGGTATTACGATCAAGAACTTCAATGATGTGAAGGAAGGCGACGTCATCGAAGCCTTCATCATGGAGGAAATTACACGTAAATGATCACATATGTTGAATGTGAGTGCATGATTTATGACTCTCACTCATTAAAAGATAAGCGGGCTGTCCTGCAAAGGATCATGTCACGTCTTAAACAAAAATTCAATGTATCGGTTTCTGAAATCGGATATCAGGATGTGTGGCAGCGTACAAGGATTGCCATCGTCACTGTCGCTTCTTCCAAAGGAGCTAGTGAAAGAGAGATTGAACATGCATTGAAATTCATGGATTCTTTTCCTGAGTGGGAACGACTGGAAACCCAAATCGAGTCACTATAAGGAGCGCCTTATATCAACGTATAACCATTAACGACATATAAGAGGTGATATTGATGAGCCATCGTGCGAATCGTGTTAGCGAGCAAATGAAGAAAGAGCTCAGCGATATTATCGGACGAAAAATAAAGAATCCACGTATTGGCTTTGTAACGGTTACAGATGTACAAGTATCCGGGGACTTACAACAGGCAAAAGTGTATATTACCGTTCTGGGTGGGGAAGACCAAAGAGAAAACACTCTTAAAGGTCTTGCCAAGGCAAAAGGTTTCATCCGTTCTGAAGTGGGACAGAGAATCCGCCTGCGTAAAACACCTGAAATTATTTTTGAGTTTGATGAGTCGATTGATTATGGTAATCATATTGAATCTTTATTAAGAAAAGTTCAAGATGAACCAGAAGAGTCTAAAGATACAGAAGAGTAATATGAAAGGGCTGATCCGGACGGAAGTATAATTCCAGAGGATCAGCCCTTTATGTTTTACTTGTAGGGAACAAATACAATACATATTGGAGGTAATATAGATGAATGGCATCCTGCCCTTATGGAAGCCCAGGGGAATGACGTCACATGATTGTGTCTTTAAGTTGAGAAAACTCCTCAGAACAAAGAAAGTCGGTCATACCGGTACCCTTGACCCTGAAGTATCAGGTGTCCTGCCGATTTGCATCGGACGAGCTACCAAGATAGCAGAGTATATAACAGCATCCGGAAAGAGCTATGAAGGAGAAGTCACGATCGGATATTCCACCACAACAGAAGACAAGTGGGGGGAGAAGGTTGAGGAAAAAAAGGTGGACCGGACTATAACGAGAACGGAGGTCGAGGAGATCCTTCAGGGTCTGACTGGTGACATCATCCAGACGCCGCCTATGTTCTCTGCTGTTAAAGTAAACGGAAAGCGGTTATATGAATACGCGAGACAGGGCATAGAAATCGATAGACCTTCAAGGACTGTACATATCCATAGACTGGAATTATTGGAGGAGTGGAATGAGTTAGCAGGCGATCACCCTTCATTCACCTTTGAAGTTGTTTGTGGGAAAGGGACTTATGTAAGGACGCTCGCCGTTGAAATCGGGAATGGCCTGGGGTATCCGGCTCATATGTCAGCTCTTACACGTACGCAATCAGCCGGTTTTAGAAAGGAAGATTGTTTCACGTTAGAACAGATACAAGAGTTTGTTCAAAATGAAGATCCACAAAACCTTCTTCTTCCACTGGAATTGGGGCTTTCTCATTTGCCGAAAATGACAATTAGTGATACATTAGCAGAGAAAGTGAAGAACGGAGCACGCCTTGAAGAGCCTGAGGACTGGCAGGACGGGTCCGTAGTGATGGAGCATAAAGGAAAGGCCATTGCCATTTATCAGAGGCATCCTGACAAGCCTGGGATCATCAAGCCTGTCAAAGTGCTTTTCAACGACTAGTGAAAAAGGTGAAATACTGTGAAAGTAATAACTGTACATCATCCCCATTCAATTAGTAATAATGAATTTCCACCCCTGGTACTCGCTCTGGGTTACTTCGATGGCGTTCATATAGGCCATCAAAGGGTGATAAGGGCAGCAGTGGATAAAGCGAAGGAACAGGACGTTTGCAGCGCGGTGATGACATTTGATCCTCATCCTTCCGTTGTATTAGGTCATAAACACAAGCATATTCACTACATAACACCTTTGGAAGATAAGAAAGAAATCATAAAGGAACTCGGTGTGGATTATTTATTCATTGTCCGGTTTACGTCAGAATTTGCAAATCTGACTCCGCAGGATTTCGTCGATCAATATATTATCGGCCTTAACGTAAGGCATGTTGTAGCGGGATATGATTACTCATATGGCAGGCTGGGGAAGGGGACGATGGAAACCCTGCCCTTCCATTCCCGCGATATGTTTGCCTCCACGACCATCTCAAAGCTGACTGATGCCGATCTGGATTTGAAAGTGAGTTCTTCCTTAATAAGGGAGAACCTTAAAGAAGGCGACGTATCCAGGGTGAAAAAGCTTCTTGGCAGACCATTCAAAATGAAGGGAACGGTCATACACGGAGATAAAAGAGGGAGGAAAATCGGGTTCCCTACGGCGAATATCGAACTTTCCGATGATTACCTGACCCCTAAGGTGGGTGTTTATGCTGTAAGGATGAAAATACATGATAAATGGTTTGATGGTGTGTGCAATATCGGGTACAAGCCAACCTTTAAAAATCCGGACGACTATTCTTTGTCGATTGAAGTTCATCTTTTTGATTTCCACACTTCCATTTATGGAGAAGAAGTATTCATTGAATGGTATGATAGAATCAGGGACGAACAGAAATTTTCCGGGATAGAGGAGCTAATCTCCCAAATTCAGAAAGATAAGGACCTGGCGATAGACTACTTTGCGAAAAATTGAGGATTACACTTGATTTTTATTTAAAAGAGTAGTATTCTAAATATCGTATGAAATGAACCTTTGCTTGGCATCACGATTCACCAACGGCTGCTCAGTAACAGGGGATTTGAAAGAAATTATTAGGAGGTGAAAAGGATGGCTATCACTAAAGAGCGTAAAAACGAACTTATCAGTGAATACAAAGTACATGAGAACGATACTGGATCTCCAGAAGTTCAAATTGCTGTCCTAACTGAAGAAATTAACAACCTGAACGATCACTTACGCGTTCACAAGAAAGATCACCACTCTCGTCGCGGTCTTCTTAAAATGGTAGGTCACCGTCGTAATCTATTATCTTACCTACGTAAGAAAGATGTACAACGCTACCGTGAGTTAATTAACAAATTAGGTTTACGTCGATAAAAGACAAAGGAAGCGGGATTATGTCCCGCTTTTTCTTTAGCTTTCATAAGTGGAAATCTTTGTATGATCCACCACTTCTTTTTATACATTTTCATCATTTAACGTATTCATTTTTCTCGTTTTTGTCTAAAATACATAATATGTATACTGAGTGGGTGGCAGACCATCGTTAATGTGTCAAGCATCCGCAGTGATACAACATCCTGTATTTACATAGTCAGCAGGGATTCAAATCAAACGAATATAACAGCGCATATGTGCATGATATAGATTATTTTTTATGTTTATCCGGGTTGGGTACAGGCCGAACCTTTTAGTGATATATAAAGAGAGGGGTACACTTTATGGAACAAACTAAACAAACCTTTTCCATCGAATGGGCCGGAAGAGAATTAACGGTCGAAGTTGGCCAATTTGCCAAACAAGCGAATGGAGCGGTAATGGTACGTTATGGAGATACTGCGGTACTTAGCAGTGCTACAGCTTCGAAAGAGCCAAAACCTTTGGATTTCTTCCCATTAACCGTTAATTATGAAGAGAGATTATATGCAGTGGGTAAAATCCCTGGAGGATTCATTAAACGTGAGGGGCGCCCGAGTGAGAAAGCCATCCTTGCGAGCCGCTTAATAGATCGTCCCATCCGTCCATTGTTCGCAGATGGATTCCGTAATGAAGTACAAGTAATCAGCATTGTGATGAGTGTAGATCAAAATTGTTCATCCGAAATGGCTGCTATGTTTGGATCTTCATTAGCGCTATCCGTTTCAGATATTCCGTTCGAAGGTCCGATTGCAGGAGTCATTGTTGGTCTAGTTGATGGGAAATTCATCATCAACCCTTCTGTCGAGCAATTGGAGAAGAGTGAGATTCATTTATCTGTAGCTGGTACGAAAGATGCCATTAATATGGTAGAAGCAGGAGCAGATGAGGTTCCGGAAGAGACAATGCTTGAAGCGATCATGTTCGGTCATGAAGAAATTAAGCGTCTGGTAGCTTTCCAGGAAGAAATCGTCGCTAAAGTGGGTAAAGAAAAATCTGCTATTCAACTTGTTGAATTGGATAAAGACGTTGAAGCAGAGGTTCGTTCCATATGTGAAAGTGAATTAATTCCTGCCATTCAAGTTCAGGAAAAACATGCACGTGAAGAAGCAATTGGAACTGTTAAAGATAAAGTGATGACCGTTTATGAAGAAGAGAAGGAAGCCGATGAAGCTACCTTGAAACAAGTGAAAAAAGTATTGGATATGCTTGTGAAAAATGAAGTTCGCCGACTGATCACAGAAGATAAAGTACGCCCTGATGGCCGTAAAGTTGACGAAATCCGTCCACTGTCTTCAGAGGTCGGTTTATTGCCAAGAACTCATGGTTCTGGACTGTTCACACGTGGACAAACCCAGGCACTGAGTATTTGTACACTGGGTGCTTTAGGAGATGTTCAGGTGCTTGATGGCCTGGGAATCGAAGAATCAAAACGATTCATGCATCACTATAATTTCCCTCAATTCAGTGTTGGGTCCACAGGACCGATCAGAGGACCGGGTCGTCGTGAAATCGGGCACGGGGCATTGGGTGAGAAGGCTCTGGATCCAATTATTCCAAACGAAAAAGATTTCCCTTATACAATCCGACTTGTGTCGGAAGTACTCGAATCAAACGGTTCAACTTCCCAAGCAAGTATTTGTGCAAGTACCCTTGCGATGATGGATGCAGGTGTTCCGATTAAAGCGCCTGTAGCCGGGATTGCAATGGGTCTGATCAAGTCAGGTGAAAACTATTCCATCCTGACAGATATTCAAGGGATGGAAGATCACCTTGGTGACATGGACTTTAAAGTAGCCGGAACTTCTAAAGGTGTAACCGCTCTTCAAATGGATATCAAAATTGATGGATTATCCCGTGAAATTCTTGAAGAAGCACTTCAACAAGCTAAAAAGGGAAGAATGCAGATTCTTGATAGCATGTTAGCAACAATCGGTGAAGCAAGAACGAGCCTGTCCCAATATGCTCCGAAAATCCTGACCATGCATATTAATCCTGATAAAATCCGCGATGTCATTGGACCAAGTGGTAAGCAGATCAATAAGATCATTGACGAAACAGGCGTTAAGATTGATATTGAGCAGGACGGAACGATCTTCATCTCATCTACTGATGAAGAGATGAATAAAGTAGCTAAGAAAACGATTGAAGATATCGTAAGAGAAGTTGAAGCTGGACAAATGTATCTTGGAAAAGTGAAACGAATTGAGAAATTCGGTGCATTTGTAGAAATCTTCAGCGGAAAAGATGGACTTGTCCATATTTCAGAACTTGCAGAAGAACGTATCCGCAAGGTGGAAGATGTAGTGGCGATCGGTGACGAGATCCTTGTGAAGGTTCTGGACATCGATAATCAAGGAAGAGTCAACTTGTCAAGAAAAGCAGTTCTTAAGGAACAGCGCGAAAAGGAAGAACAAAACCAGGGTTAATCTTTTAAGATTGGCAGGCTGTCCTGTAGGGAGCAAACTCTCCTCCGGGACAGCTTTTTTTATCTGTTGGATGAGCTTAATGCCGCATGTTCTACCCTGTTCTTTTCCTACATATGTTTGTAGGAGAAGGAAGGTGGACAGGGATGGGAAAAAAATACTTGATTGGAATAAGTCTAATTGCTATTCTGACTTTAGTAGTAGTGGAGAACCCTCTATCAGATCAGTATGTGACCGGGTTAAAACAAGGGGCAGTAGCAGTGAATGGGATAAACAACACAAACGATCTTACCCGTAGGATAAAAGAGGAAGCCAAAACAAGGGAGAGACCGGCTCAGGATGCTGTGATAGATACCGTTTGGAAAGCTACACCTGGGTATAATGGATTGAAAGTAGATGTAGAGGCGTCCTTGCAAAATATGAAGAAAGAAAAATCGTTTGATGAAGACAAGCTGGTTTACAAACAGATCCCTCCTGAAAAACATTTACCTGATTTACCTGCCTCGCCTGTCTATCGTGGGAATCCTGATAAGCCCATGGTGTCCTTTATTATCAATGTAGCGTGGGGAAATGAATACATCCCTGATATGCTTGCAACTTTGAAAAAGCATCAGGTATATGCTACGTTCTTTCTAGAGGGTAGATGGGTGAAGAATAACCCGGACTTGGCGAAGATGATCGTGGATGCAGGGCATGAGGTGGGGAACCATTCATATTCCCATCCTGATATGAAATTGCTTGAAGCCGCCAAGGTAAGAGAAGAATTGAAGAAAACAAATGAAATGATTGAAGTGACCACGGGTGAAAAAGTAAAGTGGTTTGCTCCGCCAAGCGGCAGCTACAGGGATGAAGTCGTAAAAATTGCAGATGAAATGCAAATGAGGACGATCATGTGGAGTGTTGATACCATTGACTGGCAAAAACCACAACCCAATGTGCTAATTGAACGTGTAATGGGTAAGATGCACAAAGGAGCGATTGTACTCATGCATCCCACAGCTTCAACAGCCAATTCATTGAACACGCTGATTCTTCAAATAAAAGAAAAAAATTTAAGGCTAGGTACGATTTCAAGTTTAGTGAAAGAAGAGAGAATCGTGGAAGAGGCAGATAATTCAACACAACAAGGAGATAGTAAGAAGAAGCAGTAACTTCGCATCATGAATAGGAGGAACTTTCTTGATTAAGAAATATACATGTCAAAATGGATTGCGAATCGTCCTGGAAGAAATTCCACACGTTCGCTCCGTAGCAATAGGGGTTTGGATTGGAACCGGCTCACGCAATGAAACCGAACAGAATAATGGGATCTCCCATTTTCTTGAGCACATGTTTTTTAAAGGCACAAAGACCAAGACTGCACGTGAAATAGCCGAGTCCTTTGACAGCATAGGCGGTCAGGTAAATGCATTTACTTCAAAGGAATACACGTGCTATTATGCAAAAGTATTGGACAATCATGCAGATTATGCATTACATACACTCTCAGATATGTTTTTCAATTCCACATATGTAGAAGAGGAATTGAATAAAGAAAAAAATGTGGTGTATGAGGAAATAAAAATGTATGAAGATACTCCTGATGATATCGTACATGATCTACTAAGTAAGGCAGTTTATGAAGAGCATCCCCTGGGATATCCGATCCTTGGAACGGAGAACACACTGAATACTTTCAATCAGTCTAAATTAAAGGAATATATGCATGACATGTACACACCGGATCAGGTAGTGGTGTCCGTTGCAGGTAATGTAGATGAGTCATTCATAAAAGAGGTAGAAAAGTTATTCGGTTCATATGAAGGCGGAAAAGGGCCGGAAGAGAGAATCAAGCCTTCGTTTCATTACAATAAGCTTGCCCGTAAGAAGGATACGGAACAGGCTCATTTATGCTTAGGTTTCGATGGTCTCGAGATCGGTCATCCTGACATTTACAACTTGATTGTGTTGAATAATGTATTGGGTGGCAGTATGTCTTCCCGTCTGTTCCAGGAGGTTCGTGAACAGAGAGGCCTTGCCTATTCTGTGTTCTCCTATCACTCCGCATACGAAGACAGCGGCATGGTGACCATTTATGGGGGAACAGGGGCCAATCAATTAGATCAATTATTTGATACCATCGACAGTACACTAGAAGCTCTAAAAGGAGAGGGGATTACCTCTAAAGAACTGCAAAACAGCAAAGAGCAATTAAAAGGTAACCTTATGCTGAGTTTAGAAAGTACCAATAGCCGTATGAGCAGGAACGGAAAGAATGAATTACTGCTGAAACGGCACCGGACCCTGGATGAAATCGTCGAAGAAATCGATGGAGTGACCATGGATAAAGTCAATCGCCTGGCTTTGGATATCTTCACAGATGACTACGCTTCATCACTCATCAGCCCGGATGGGAACCTGCCTCAAAATATGAAAAAATGACCGAAAAAAGCAGACCAAAGGAGGTCTGCTTTTTTTTATGGAACGGTAAGTTCTTCTTCTAAAAAATGTGGACAGTGTATACATTGTACTACATAGCTATTTTTTAGGAGGACACGATCATGAGGTTAAGTGAATTAAGCGGGAAAGAAATCGTTGATTATAAAAAAGCGGAACGGCTGGGCATTCTTGGCCAGACAGATCTTGAATTTAATGATAAGTCAGGCAGCATTAATGCGCTGATCATCCCCACCGGGAAATGGCTGAGGAAGCAGGGGGGAGAAATACGGGTTCCCTGGCATCAGATCAGGACAATCGGGGCAGATATGATCATTTTGGAAGTCTCGGATGACTAATTGAATCCTACATCAACATGAAAACGGGTCCTGACCCGTTTTTTATTTTGCCTGCTTTTCTAAACCGTCCTTACTTGCTTTTCTTCTCACCCATCAGGTATGTGCTACATACACTGTTGAAGTGAAAAGGGATTTAGAATAGCGATTATGTAAAAAGTAGGTGAAATCAGTGATGCTGACCGGAATGCAGATCGCAGTTCTAGGCGGAGATGCTCGACAACTTGAGATTATTCGAAAGCTTACGGAGTTGGATGCCAAAATATCACTCGTAGGTTTTGAACAACTAGATCATGCCTTTACAGGGGCTACGAAGGAAAAACTGGGTGAAGTGGACTTTTCAGTGATGGATGCCATAATCTTACCAGTACCCGGCACGAATCTACAAGGAGAAATAGATACGATATTTTCAAATGAGAAAATCATGTTAACGGAAGAAATTGTATCTGAAACGCCAGAGCACTGTACGATCTATTCAGGAATTAGTAATGCGTACTTGGATCAAATTATGTCTTCAACGAAACGCAAACTTGTTCAGTTGTTTGAAAGAGACGACGTTGCCATTTATAATTCCATCCCTACAGTAGAGGGAACGATTATGATGGCTATTCAACATACAGACTTTACGATCCACGGATCTGACATCGTAATATTGGGTCTGGGCAGAGTGGGTATGAGTGTGGCAAGGACGTTTCATCATTTAGGCGGAAGGGTGAAGGTCGGAGTGCGCAAAAGTGAGCATTTGGCACGGGTGACCGAAATGGGGTTAATGCCATTCCACTTGGATAATTTAGAAAAAGAGGTTGAGAATTGTGATATTTGTATTAATACAATTCCAGTGCACATAGTGAAGGCCGGCGTTATAGCCAAAATGCCTGCCCATACATTAATTATCGATTTGGCTTCAAAGCCTGGCGGTACAGATTTTCGTTATGCAGAAAAACGCGGGATTAAAGCATTGTTAGCACCGGGGCTCCCGGGAATCGTAGCACCGAAAACGGCAGGGCAGATCCTGGCGAATGTTCTTTGTCAATTATTAGAGGAAGATTTTGATTCAGGAAAGGAGAGTTCATCATGAGTGTGCAAGGTAAACGTATCGGGTTTGGTCTCACAGGATCCCATTGTACGTATGATGCAGTGTTCCCGGAAATCGAGAGATTAGTGAATAACGGAGCGGAAGTCATGCCGATTGTGACATCCACCGTTATGAATACGGAAACAAGATTCGGAAAAGGAGAAGATTGGATTAAACGAATCGAAGATGTAACCGGACATAAAGTGATCGATTCAATCGTCAAGGCAGAACCCCTTGGTCCAAAGATTCCACTGGATTGCATGGTGATTGCCCCCCTTACCGGTAATTCAATGAGTAAGTTTGCCAATGCAATGACCGATTCTCCTGTATTAATGGCCGCCAAAGCAACACTGCGTAACCACCGCCCTGTAGTACTCGGAATTTCAACAAATGATGCCCTCGGGTTAAATGGTATAAATCTGATGAGATTAATTTCCACGAAAGATATTTATTTTATTCCGTTTGGGCAGGATGCACCTGATAGTAAACCAAAGTCGATGGTTGCCAGGATGACATTGATTCAAGAGACGGTCGAAGCTGCGATGGAAGGGCATCAGCTTCAACCCGTTGTCATCGAAAGATATTTAGATTAATACAAGAAGAAGGTCATCCCCCCGGGAAATTCAGATGACCTTCTTTTCATGCATGTAAAGATAGACGAACCTGGGATCATCAATAAAAAATCCTATTGTCGAATAATTGTTTATGTTAAAATATTCTTTATTATAGTAATAGACTAAATTAACTTACCTATTTTACTATGAAAATATTGAATGGTTGGAAGGAGAGAAGATTTTGAATACAACGGGATTTCATGTAGCGGTTGTGGGTGCCACCGGTGCCGTAGGACAACAAATGCTTCAAACATTAGAAAAAAGGGATTTTCCAATAAAACAACTGACTTTACTATCATCAGCACGTTCTGCGGGTTCAACTGTCATATTTAGAGGGAAAGAATGGACGGTTGAAGAAGCGAAGCCTGAAAGTTTCGCAGGGGTTGACATCGCTTTATTTAGTGCAGGTGGAAGTGTATCCAAACTTCTTGCTCCTGAAGCCGTAAAACGCGGGGCAGTCGTAGTCGACAATACGAGTGCATATCGGATGGATCCGGATGTTCCACTTGTCGTCCCTGAAGTGAACGAAGAGGATATCAAGCTTCACAACGGAATCATTGCCAATCCCAATTGTTCGACGATACAAATGGTTGCAGCACTCGAACCGATCCGCAAGCAGTTTGGCCTGAAGAAAGTAATCGTATCCACTTATCAAGCCGTTTCAGGTGCCGGTGCCGTTGCAATCGATGAACTCCACGCCCAATCACAGGCCATTTTATCCGGTGAATCTTTTGAACCCGGTGTGCTACCTGTAAAAGGCGACAAAAAACATTATCAGATTGCTTATAATGCCATTCCTCAAATTGATACATTTCAGGACAATGGCTTTACATTCGAAGAAATGAAAATGATCAATGAAACGAAAAAGATCATGCATATGCCTTCTCTGAAGGTATCAGCGACATGTGTCAGATTACCGGTTGTAACAGGTCACTCCGAAAGTGTATATATTGAAATTGAGAAGGATTCTGTTTCGGTGAAAGATATCCACGCCATTCTTCAAGATGCACCCGGGGTAACCCTTGAAGACGTACCTGAAGATCAAATCTATCCAATGCCTGCATATGCCGTAGGTAAGCCGGATGTATTTGTAGGTCGCGTCCGTAAAGATCTTGATGAAGACAGAGGTTTCCATATGTGGGTTGTGTCTGACAACTTACTGAAGGGTGCAGCCTGGAATTCTGTTCAAATCGCAGAAAGTTTAATGAAGCTTGGGCTAATTAAGTAATGGAGAGGGATCATCTCAGCTATTAATTTGCATAATTCCACTAATCGTCTTCCAGATACCTCTTGAATATGACAACGAGGTGTAGTCATGAAAGTGATCGTTCAAAAATTTGGTGGAACTTCTGTACGTGATGAGGCAAGTCGTTTGAAGGCAATTGCCCATACGAAACAAGCAATTGATAAAGGGTATAAAGTGGTGGTAGTCGTTTCAGCAATGGGAAGAAAAGGTGAACCCTACGCCACAGATTCCCTGTTGTCCTTAATCGGAGGCAAAAATACTTCAATCAGCAAACGGGAGCAGGACCTTTTATTATCCTGTGGAGAAATCATTTCGAGTCTGGTCTTTTCCAATATGCTCCTCGAGCATGGAATCCGTTCGACAGCCCTGACCGGGGCCCAGGCAGGATTCCGGACGAATAACGATTTTAACAATGCAAAAATTATAGAGATGAAATGCAGCCGTTTGGTAAGGGAACTGGAACATCATGATGCCGTCGTAGTGGCAGGCTTTCAGGGAGCGACCAAGGACGGGGATGTGACCACCATCGGCAGAGGGGGGAGCGATACTTCCGCCTCTGCACTTGGAGTCGCATTAAAAGCGGACTACATCGATATTTTCACAGATGTGGAAGGGGTCATGACTGCGGATCCCCGCATTTCTTCCAAGGCAAGACCGATAACGGTCGTTTCATATAATGAAGTGTGTAACATGGCATATCAGGGAGCTAAGGTAATCCATCCGAGGGCGGTCGAAATTGCCATGAATTCGAATGTGCCGATCCGGATCCGTTCAACCTATTCAAATGGAGAAGGCACTCTCGTGACGACATTGGAAAATACGAAGGCCCATAAAGAGTTCAGGAGTCACCCCGTCACAGGGATCGCTCACGTCTCGAACCTCACCCAAATTAAGGTATTCGCTAAGGAAGACCAGTACAATCTTCAGGCCGAAGTGTTCAAAGCCATGGCCAAAGAGGGAATCAGCGTCGATTTTATTAATATTTCCCCGAGAGGAGTCGTGTACACGGTGGGTTCTTCGGTAGCGGGTGATGCAATCAGGGTTTTAAGAAAGATAGGGCATAACCCCATCATAGAGTCGGAGTGTGCTAAGATCTCAGTAGTGGGAGCGGGAATGACAGGTGTCCCCGGAGTGACCTCTGCCATTGTTTCTTCCCTGTCTAACGAAGGGATCCGTATACTTCAATCAGCAGACAGTCATACGACCATCTGGGTTCTGGTGAAGGAAATGGACATGATCAATGCCATCAATGCCCTTCATGATACATTCCAATTACAAGAAAGAAATGCTACATTCAGAGTGGGATAAACTTACGAGGAGAGTGACTAGATTGAATTTTGGCCGCGTTTCTACGGCGATGGTAACACCATTTGACCGTAAAGGAAATATTGATTTTACTAAAACGACGCAATTAATCCATTATCTGATAGAGAATGGATCCGACTCATTAGTAGTAGCAGGCACTACTGGGGAGTCTCCCACCTTAACAAAAGAAGAGAAGATTGCATTATTCCGTCATGTCGTGAAAGTGGTCAATGGCAGAATTCCGGTCATTGCCGGGACGGGAAGCAACAACACACATGCTTCGATCGAACTTACTAAAAAGGCGGAGGAGGCAGGCGTCGATGCCATCATGCTTGTAGCGCCTTATTATAATAAGCCGAGTCAGGAAGGGATGTACCAGCATTTTAAGGTGATTGCAGAGTCAACTTCCTTACCTGTCATGCTGTATAATATTCCGGGCAGGTCTAGCGTCAATGTCTCACCTGAAACGATTATACGTCTTTCGAAAATTGTGAACATCGTTGCTGTGAAAGAAGCAAGTGGGGATCTGGATAGCATGACTGAAATCATTTCCCATACGACTGATGATTTTAAGTTGTACAGTGGTGATGACGGCCTCACCCTGCCGGTATTATCCATAGGCGGGGCGGGAATTGTGTCAGTGGCTTCCCATGTCATTGGAAATGAGATGCAGGAGATGGTCTCAGCCTTTTTAGGAGGGAACCTCATCCATTCAGCCCAGCTGCATCAAAAGCTCCTTCCGATCATGAAAGGCCTGTTTACCAGCCCGAACCCCACTCCGGTGAAAACAGCCCTCCAGATGAAAGGCCTGGACGTCGGATCTGTGCGATTGCCACTGATCCCCTTAACAGAAGTAGAAAGAGCAAAACTGTCTCACTTGCTCGAAGTGTTATCTTAATTTAATGCACAGACTATATCCTAAAGACTGTGAAGATATGTCCTTCGCGGTCTTTTGTTTTTTTCTTATAGGACAAGATCGGTTTGGTTACTCGAAAGACAATTATTCAAAAGAAGAAGGATTTATTCTTACCGTATCGAAATAGTAACGTAGAATAAATGATTGCAGTCTTTTTCCTCATCCTGAATATGAAGGATAAAATTGGTTGTACTACCAAAATGGTATCAAGTATAATGAATATAACTGATTGAAGATCGGGGAAGGAACAGCATAGGAGGACATAATGGTGAGTAAGATAAAGAATGAAAGCATTAAGGTGATACCACTCGGGGGAGTGGGAGAGATAGGCAAGAACATGTACGTGATTGAAGTTGACGATGAAATATTCGTAATCGACGCAGGACTTATGTTTCCCGAAAATGAAATGCTTGGGATCGATATTGTCATTCCTGACATACAATATTTGATTGAAAATAAAGAACGGGTAAAAGGGATCTTCCTCACTCATGGACATGAGGACAGTATTGGTGCGATTTCCTATGTATTAACAAAGATCAAGGCTCCAGTATATGGAACACGCTTAACGAATGCACTGGTAAAGGCACGTTTGAAAGATGAGCATATCAGGGATGATGTGAAGTTCTATACGATTCATTCTGATAGCTACCTTACTTTTGACGGTGTGAATGTTACGTTCTTTAAAACCACACATAGTATTCCCGATTCAGTCGGGGTGTGCATACATACATCTGAAGGAGTCATCGTCCATACAGGGGAATTCAAGTTCGATCAATCTGCAAAACATCTTTACCGGCCGGATTTAGGCAAGATGGCGCAAATCGGTGAGAAGGGTGTCCTTTGTCTGTTGTCTGACAGTAAAGAGGCCGAGAGACCAGGGTTTACAACACCAGAGTCGGTTATCGAACAACATATTACGGACGCCTTGAGAAAAGCTTCAGGGAGAGTGATAGTGGCATGCTTCGCCTCGAATTTAATTCGTCTTCAGCAGGTATTCGATGCAGCTGAGCAGAATAATCGAAAAGTGGCTGTGGTCGGGAAGAGCTTAAAGAGAGTCTATGATGTTGCCTTGAAACTCGGATACCTTCATGTCCGGGATGAAATGATCATCGGAATTGACGAAATGGAGGATTATCCTAAAGATGAAGTCCTCATTATCGCAACAGGAACTCAAGGGGAACCGTTTGAAGCACTTCAACGTATGTCCAAGCGTTCCCACCGTCTTGTGAACATTGAGGAGGGTGACACGGTCCTCATTACCGCCACACCTTCCCCAGGCATGGAAGTGATTGTAGGCAGGACGATCGACATGCTATACAGAGCCGGAGCAAATGTGTTAACCGCGACGAAAAAAGTTCATGTGTCAGGACACGGGAGTCAGGAAGACTTAAAGTTCATGTTGAATATCATGAAACCGAAGTACTTCATCCCGATCCAGGGTGAATATAAAATGCTCGTCGCTCATACCCAGCTCGCCCATGATACCGGACTTCCTTATAAGCAAATCTTTATCATGGATAGGGGAGACGTGCTTCAATACAAAGATGGTAAGATGAGAATGAGCGGCCGTGTTCAGGCGGGTAATGTATTGATCGATGGAATCGGTGTCGGGGACGTAGGGAATATTGTTCTTCGTGATCGTAAGTTATTATCGGAAGACGGTGTGTTTACGGTCGTCGTCACCATTAACAGAAGATCGAAGTCCATCGTCTCAGGACCTGAAATCATCTCCAGGGGCTTCGTTTATGTAAGGGAATCCGAGGAACTGATCGAAGGGGCAGGGGGAATCGTGACGGATGTGGTCCATTCCTATCTCCAAAAAGGATCTTTTGAATGGACAGCGATCAAGCAGGACATCCGGGATCAACTAAATTATTTCCTATTTAATAAAACACGAAGAAGACCGATGATTTTACCGATCATCATGGAAGTATGACGTATGGGGCTATTTGTTACAAACAAATAGTCCCATATTTATTTGAACCTAAAGAATAAAGTATGAAAACACTCCCATATTAAAATAATAACAAGAGAATGGGAATGAAAAGGAGATGTTTTCATGGAACAATATCGTGAACATATGCAGGATGAGCCAAATAAAGGACAGGATGATCAGAAAGACAAGCCGTCTGGATTGATGGAAAAGATTCAACAGCTGGGTCAAACCAATGTTCCACAACTTTCTCAAGACTCCAATATACACTGCCTCACCGTTGTGGGGCAGATAGAAGGACATATGCAGCTTCCGCCTCAAAATAAAACAACAAAGTATGAGCATGTCATCCCCCAGCTTGTGGCCATTGAACAAAATCCCAAAATCGAAGGGCTGGTTGTGATTCTGAACACGGTCGGGGGAGACGTAGAAGCGGGTCTGGCCATTTCCGAAATGATAGCCTCATTATCAAAACCTACTGTTTCTGTCGTGCTTGGGGGAGGACATAGCATCGGGGTTCCGATTGCTGTATCTTGCGACTTCTCTTTCATTGCAAGTACGGCTACCATGACGATCCACCCCGTTCGACTAACCGGTTTAGTCATCGGTGTGCCCCAAACATTTGAGTATCTGGATAAAATGCAGGATCGGGTAGTCAGCTTTGTCACCAAGCACAGCAATATCACGGAAGAGGATTTTAAAGATCTTATGTTTGCAAAAGGGAACCTTACAAGGGATATAGGGACGAATGTGGTGGGGGATGATGCCGTGGAGTACGGATTGATCGACGGGATTGGCGGCATCGGTTCGGCAATCAGAAAGATCAATGAATTGATCGAGATGAAGAAGCACGCAGATCCACAAGAGGGGCTGGTGCAATGATCCTCTACACAATGGTTCCCAATGATCTGGTGTTCCCGGCCGATGGAAATGAATTTAGCGGGCAAATGATGATAAACTATCAGGGTGTTCCCCTTCTGGTCCAACAGGAAGAAAACAAATATCGAATCATCAGGGTCATGAGCAGTGATCCCGCCCACTACTTAAATGATCAAATTTGCCCAGGGGAATATCTCAACAATTAAGTGAGAAAGAGGATTTTCCCGAAATAGTGGTTATGTTATAATATTACTAAGAAGACAGTAGATACGGAAAGTTCACGGGAAGGGTTTGACACCTTAGGCACATACATTGCCCCAAAGGGTCAGCCCTTTCTTCATCTTTTAGTACATAAATCAGATAGACTTCAACAGAATTTAGGTGAATGGTTTGGCAAAACGGAAAAAAAGAAAAAAACGCTCTCAAACCGGCTCGGCTCTAAAACAGACGATCAAGTATGAGATCATCGGATTGATCCTGGCCGCATTAAGCTTGATATCGATCATAGAGCTTGGAGCCGTTGGAAAGGCACTTGTATATTTTTATCGTTTCTTCCTGGGGGAATGGTATATGATTGCCCTTCTATGGATGCTGTATGTAGCTGGCTACCTTATGATTAAGAGAGAGGTTCCGATGTTATTCAGCAGGAGACTTGTCGGGGTGTACATCATCATTGCCAGTTTCCTCCTCTTAAGTCATGTGAAATTATTTGATCTCCTTTCAAATGACGGCTCATTCGCTAATCCCAGTGTCATCATGAATACTTGGGATTTATATTGGATGGACGTCAACGGTGAATCCAGTACTTCCGATCTTGGAGGGGGAATGATCGGAAGCATCCTGTTTGCGGTATCCTACTTTCTATTTGATTCCCAGGGAGCTAGGATCGTCAGCGCAACTTTCATTATGATCGGCATCATCCTTGTGACAGGTAAATCCATTGGGGACGTACTTGGAAGAGCAGGGAAACGCTTTGGGACGTTCATGAGTGGGCAATGGTCTGCATTTAAACAGGATATGAGCGACTGGAAAGAAGAGAATTCCAAGAAAAAAGAAATAAAAGAGAAGACAAAGCAAGATGCACCATTAAGAAAAGAAGAACATGCTGCACCAATGCTTCCCCAGGAAGAAAAAACACGGGAACCGATCATTTCGAATTTCGCAGAGCGTGCATATGGCGGATCACAATCAAAAGAAGACCCCGTCTCTTCAGGGGACGTGACCAGTAACGATAAAGAGGCATCTTCATCTAGGAAAGAGGGCGATGTGGAAGGGGAAGCGGAAGCAGCCCCGCCGATCACCTTTACGGAAGTGGAAAATAAAGATTACAAGCTTCCTTCAATCTCTTTATTAAAAACCCCGAGAAAAACGGATCAGAGTAACGAGTATCAATTGATTCATGCCAACGCCGCAAAGCTTGAAAGAACATTCCAGAGCTTCGGAGTAAAGGCGAAAGTGACACAAGTCCACCTTGGTCCAGCAGTCACGAAGTATGAAGTACATCCAGATGTAGGGGTGAAAGTAAGCAGGATCGTCAACCTGAGTGATGACCTGGCGTTGGCCCTTGCGGCGAAAGATATTCGGATTGAAGCCCCGATCCCTGGTAAATCGGCCATCGGTATAGAAGTTCCGAACTCAGAAGTAGCCATGGTGTCCCTGCGGGAGGTACTTGAGGCGAAGGAGCATAACAAACCGGATGCCAAACTGCAGATTGGCTTAGGGCGTGATATTACCGGTGAAGCGGTACTTGCTGAGCTGAATAAAATGCCTCACTTACTAGTAGCGGGTGCAACAGGCAGCGGTAAGAGTGTATGTATCAATGGCATCATCACGAGTATACTCATGAGGGCAAAGCCCCATGAAGTTAAGCTGATGATGATTGATCCGAAAATGGTTGAACTTAACGTGTACAATGGAGTTCCACATCTCCTGGCTCCCGTCGTAACAGATGCCAAGAAAGCGTCCCAGGCATTAAAGAAGGTTGTAAGTGAAATGGAGCGAAGGTATGAGTTATTCTCTCATACGGGAACGAGGAATATTGAAGGTTACAATGACTACGTTAAGAGACAGAATATAGAAAATGAAGATAAACAGCCTCTGCTACCTTATATCGTTGTCATTGTAGACGAGCTGGCGGATCTCATGATGGTCGCCTCGAACGACGTGGAGGATGCCATCACCAGGCTTGCACAGATGGCACGTGCTGCCGGGATCCATCTTATCATAGCGACGCAGCGTCCGTCGGTAGACGTCATAACAGGGGTCATTAAAGCCAATATCCCGTCAAGGATTGCCTTCGCCGTATCATCCCAAACCGATTCCAGAACGATCCTGGATTCCGGTGGTGCTGAAAAGCTGTTGGGAAGAGGCGATATGCTCTTTATGCCTGTAGGGGCATCCAAGCCCACAAGGGTGCAAGGTGCATTTTTATCAGATGAAGAAGTAGAAGAAATCGTTGACTTTGTCATCTCTCAACAAAAGGCTCAATATCAGGAAGAAATGATTCCCGATGAAGTACCGGAGGATGAGAAGTCAGGGGAAGCGGAGGACGAGTTATATCATGATGCCGTCCAGTTGATTGCGGAAATGCAAACAGCATCCGTTTCGATGCTTCAAAGAAGATTCAGGATCGGCTATACAAGGGCTGCGAGATTGATCGATGAAATGGAAGTAAGGGGTGTCGTAGGCCCATATGAAGGCAGTAAGCCAAGAACCGTCCTGGTCGGCAAACCATCAGAAGAGCAAAGTTCATAACCAAAGGTGTGTTACTCTATTCATTTCGGATGGAGTAACATGCCTTTTTTTAATGAGTAAAATGAGGGAAATCCATCATTTGAATACGCTTTAATAAAAGTGATACGGGTTTATCCACGAATGTGTTATACTATTAAAAGCGTTTACAAATGTAATGCCTTTGTTTAGAGTATGTAAAAAATGATAACGAAAAACGATAGGACTGTAAAAAAGTAGTTAATATATACCATTTCAACCGATGTATTCAACTATTTTTTCAATAATTTTACAGAAAAGGATTCTAAATTGTCATTCTAATCATTTTTTTCGACAAAATCACACAATGCTATTTATTTATCAAAAGAAAAGTGTTATAGTATTTTCGATTAGTAGGAAAGATATACATCAGAGGTCTGATGTCTTGAGAAAATGTGGTGGTGGTTCCAGTGACAATAAAAACAGACAATCGGCATTTATACTTACAAGTAATTGATCGTTTGAAGAAGGATATCGAGGCGGGAATTTACAAAGAAAAAGAAAAACTCCCATCTGAATTCGATCTTTCCAAACAATTAGGTGTAAGTAGAGCTACTCTTAGGGAAGCTCTCAGAATTCTTGAGGAAGAAAGTGTCATCGTACGACGTCATGGTGTAGGTACATTTGTAAACGCCAAGCCGCTCTTCACTTCAGGTATCGAGCAGCTGAACAGTGTAACGAACATGATCAAGCAGGCTGGTATGGAGCCAGGGACCATTTTCTTAAGCTCAACAACTCAAGAAGCTACTGAGGATGATGTGAAGAGGTTTACTTGCAATGAAGAGGACGAAGTGATCCTCATAGAAAGGGTTCGAACTGCAAACGGGGAACCGGTTGTATATTGTGTGGACAAAATTCCCGAGAAAGTCATGCCGAGGAATTTTACCCATGAGGACAATTCGATTTTCACCGTTTTAGAAAAACGGGAGAATAAGAGAATTACCCATGCCGTGGCACAAATTGAACCAATGGGATATCACGATAAAATTTCCCCTATTCTAAATTGCGAACCGGAAACGGCCTTACTCGTTTTAAAACAAATGCATTTTGATGAAAACGATGAGCCGATCCTGTATTCCGTAAACTATTTCCGATCAGACAAATTCAGCTTCCAGGTACTTAGAAAACGCGTATAACAGCAATTCATCTTACTACTAATTTATTACAATAATAGGGGGTACTCTAGGTGAAAAAACGTAAATTCGGTTTAGCGTTGTCATTTGTTCTGGCAGCAGGTACATTATTAGGTGCTTGTGGAACAAGCGAGGACAAAGAAGGTGCATCTAGTGGTGAAGGCAAGAAAGAAGATCAATTTACAGTAGCAATGGTTACAGATGTTGGTGGCGTGGATGATAAGTCTTTCAACCAATCAGCATGGGAAGGTCTTAAAGCCTTCGGTAAAGAAAACGACCTGGAAAAAGGTAAAGATGGATTTGACTACTTACAGTCACAATCAGATGCTGACTATGCTACGAACTTAAACAAATTAGCTCGTCAAGACTTTGACTTAGTATATGGTATCGGATTCCTTATGGAAGGTGCAATTACAGAAATTGCACAACAACAAAAAGATTCACACTTCGCAATCGTTGATGCTGTAGTAGATCAACCAAACGTTGCAAGCATCATGTTCAAGGAGCAAGAAGCTTCTTTTCTTGCTGGTGTAACAGCTGGACTTGCTACTAAAACGAATAAAATCGGATTTATCGGTGGTATGGAGATCCCGGTAATCGAACGCTTCCACTCCGGTTTCATTGCTGGTGTTAAAGCGGTCAATCCTGATGCGGAAATCGTTGCAGACTATGCAGGTGCATTCGACAAAGCTGAACTTGGACAAACAATCGCATCAAAAATGTACACTCAAGATGTTGACGTAATCTTCCACGCAGCTGGTGGAACTGGTAATGGATTATTCAAAGAAGCACGTGACCTGAAAGAAAAAGATCCTTCACGTGAACTTTGGGCTATCGGCGTTGACTCTGATCAATCTGCAGAAGGTAAAGTAGGAGATCATAACATCATCCTTACATCTGCATTGAAACGCGTTGATAACGCTGTAGTGGATCTATCCACTAAAGCGAAAGAAGGAAACTTCCCAGGCGGAGAACAAATCCTATACGGTCTTAAAGAAGACGGCGTGGGACTTGCTGAACTGAATGCCGAACTTTCCAACAAAGATGAAGTCATGAAAAAAGTAGATGAATGGAAAGAAAAGATTACTAGCGGTGAAGTAACAGTTCCTGAAACGATCAAGGATGCGGAAGCTTTCTCAGCTAACTAATACCTTATGGGATAGGTGGCCAGCTAACACTGGCCCCTGTCCTGATAAATAAGAGATATATATTTTAATAGAAATTTAATTGAAGTATAGAACATTTCTATCTTTCATTTAGATTTTTATTCGGGGAAACCCTTTTTTTTCTGAGTAGTGAAGGTCTGACCTCTAACTACTAGATAAATATCCCTAGTCTATGCAAGGAGTGATTAGCAATGGATTATGTAATCGAGATGCTGAATATCCGCAAAGAATTTCCCGGCATCGTAGCAAATGACAATATTACCCTTCAGCTCGAAAAAGGTGAAATTCATGCGCTTCTTGGTGAAAATGGTGCAGGTAAGTCAACTTTAATGAATGTATTATTCGGGCTATACCAACCTGAACAAGGAGAAATACGGGTAAAAGGACAGAAAGTGAACATTACCAATCCGAACATCGCCAATGATCTTGGGATAGGTATGGTCCATCAGCATTTTATGCTGGTTGATACCTTCACTGTAACAGAGAATATCATCCTTGGAAGAGAGCCGAAATCCGGAGCCACGGTGGATATTAAAAAAGCGGAAAAAGATATCCTGGATATCTCTGAAAAATATGGATTGAAAGTAGATCCGAGCGCTAAAATTTCTGAAATTTCTGTAGGTATGCAGCAACGTGTAGAGATTTTAAAAACACTTTACCGAGGGGCGGAAATCCTGATCTTTGATGAACCGACCGCTGTTTTGACACCGCAGGAGATTAAAGAACTGATTCAAATCATGAAAACACTGATTAAAGAAGGTAAATCAATCATCCTCATCACTCACAAGCTAAAAGAGATCATGGAAGTGTGTGATAATGTAACCGTTATCAGAAAGGGTAAAGGGATCGGCACGGTGAAAGTCTCGGAAACTGACCCGAATCACCTTGCCAGCCTGATGGTGGGACGTGAAGTCACATTTAAAACAGAGAAGAAAGAAGCTACACCTAGTGATAATGTTCTCGAGATTCGTGACTTAAACGTAAAAGATCAGCGAAATGTCCCTGTTGTAAATGGGTTGAACCTTGAGGTGAAAGCAGGGGAAATCCTTGGCATAGCCGGTGTGGACGGAAACGGACAAAGTGAGTTGATTGAGGCCATCACAGGTCTCCATAAAGTCGACAGTGGTTCAATCAAACTGAATGGAAAAGAAATCGCAAATATGAAACCCCGTAAAATTTACGAGTCAGGTGTAGGTCACATTCCTCAGGACAGGCATAAACATGGCCTGGTACTTGATTTTCCTATAGGGGAAAATATGGTTCTCCAGACCTATTACCAAAAACCGTATTCAAACAAAGGGGTACTTAGTTATAAAAATATTTACAATCAGGCAAGAAAATTGATATCGGAATTTGATGTCAGGACTCCATCAGAATTCACCCTGGCCCGTGCTTTATCCGGCGGGAATCAGCAAAAAGCAATCATCGGTCGTGAGGTTGACCGGGATCCGGATCTATTGATTGCTGCCCAGCCGACCAGGGGACTTGATGTAGGGGCGATCGAGTTTATCCATAAACGTCTGATTGAACAAAGAGATAATGGAAAAGCGGTTCTCCTGCTGTCATTTGAACTTGATGAAATCATGAATGTAAGTGACCGTATCGCCGTTATCTACGAAGGTCAAATTGTAGCGATTGTTAATCCTAGGGAAACAACCGAACAAGAACTTGGACTTTTAATGGCAGGTTCGAAGAGGAAGGAAACGGGAGGGGAATCACATGTCTAACCGCTTAACAAATATATTAATCCCGGTAATCTCAGTCCTTTTAGGAATCATTGTCGGAACGATCATCATGCTGGTGAGTGGGTATGACCCGATTGCAGGTTACGCTGCATTATGGAATGGGATCTTCGGGGAGATCTATTATGTAGGAGAAACAATCCGTCAAGTGACACCATATATTTTAGCAGGACTGGCTGTTGCCTTTGCTTTTAGAACGGGTCTATTTAACATCGGTGTGGAAGGTCAATTGATTGTGGGCTGGCTTGCAGCGGTATGGGTAGGGGTAGCCTTTGATGATTTACCTAAACTGATCCATTTACCCCTTGCAATCATTGCTGCCGCATTTGCAGGAGCGCTATGGGGCTTTATACCGGGACTTCTTAAAGCGAAATTCCGCGTACATGAAGTCATTGTCACGATCATGATGAACTATATTGCTCTTCATGTTACAAATGCCATTATCCGTGATGTCATTACTGACCGTAAAGATCGTACAGAAATGATTGCGGATACAGCTTCATTGAAGTCACCTTTCTTTGAAAGCCTGACAGATTACTCCCGATTGCATTGGGGGATTTTCATCGCACTTGCATGTGTATTCATAATGTGGTTCTTGCTTGAAAAGACAACGCGTGGATATGAGCTTCGTTCTGTAGGATTCAACCAGCACGCTTCTCAATACGCCGGCATGAACGTGAACGGTAACATCATCCTTTCCATGGTCATCTCAGGGGCTTTTGCTGGCCTTGCTGGAGCGATGGAAGGCCTTGGTACATTCGGCTATGCTTCAATCAAGGGAGGATTTACAGGCGTCGGATTCGACGGGATCGCTGTGGCCCTTCTTGGTGGTAATGCAGCCATCGGAGTAGTGTTCGCCGCCCTGTTATTTGGTGGTCTCAAAGTGGGGGCACTGAATATGCCACTGGATGCCGGTATTCCAAATGAACTTGTCGACATCATAATTGCCCTTATTATTTTCTTTGTAGCATCCGGTTATATGATTCGTTATCTGATTCAACGATTTAGTAAAAAGGGGGTGAAATAAGTGGGTTTTTTTGATATTCTGACGATCCTCATCCCATCAACATTACTGTGGGCGACACCACTTATTTTCACTGCTTTGGGAGGGGCGTTCTCAGAGCGTTCAGGCGTAGTAAATATCGGACTTGAAGGTCTGATGGTCATAGGTGCATTCTCAAGTATCGTATTTAACCTTGCATTTGCTGATACTTTCGGTGCTGCGACACCATGGGTGGCTTTGATCATTGCCATGGCGATGGGGGCACTGCTTGCCATCCTGCATGCAGTTGCTTCTATAACATTCAGGGCTGACCAGGTCGTTTCCGGTGTCGCCATCAACCTTCTTGCAGTGGGATTGACTCTTTTCTTGGTCAAACGTATATATGGAAAGGGACAAACGGATATCATCTCTGAAGGATTCGGCAAAATCGATGTTCCTTTACTACACAAGATTCCGGTCATCGGAGATATATTCTTTTCTAACACATATTGGCCGCCATTCGTCGCGATCCTTGTATCCTTCATTGTCTGGTTCATTATGTTCAAAACTCCATTCGGCTTAAGATTGCGTTCTGTAGGTGAGCATCCTATGGCCGCAGACACAATGGGGATCAATGTTACGAAGATGCGCTATATCGGTGTCATCATTTCCGGCGCTTTTGCAGGTGTCGGAGGGGGAGTATATGCGCAGGCGATTTCCTCTGACTTCAGTCATGCAACAATCAGTGGACAAGGGTTCATGGCCCTTGCAGCCTTGATCTTCGGGAAATGGCATCCACTTGGAGCCATGGGAGCGGCCCTGTTCTTCGGCTTCGCTCAAAGTTTAAGTATCATCGGATCAAGTATCCCGTTGTTTGAAAACATCCCTAGTGTATTCCTGTTGATTGCGCCATATGTGCTTACCATTCTGGCACTAACCGGCTTCATCGGTCGAGCAGATGCACCTAAAGCTCTTGGTACTCCATACATCAAAGGAAACCGTTAATAGTATCGAGAATAATTGAAAGGATATCCTGAAAATAGGGATATCCTTTTTCTTTGTTTAAATTGCGTTTGAAATGGTTTTTGAATCAAACATAAAGGGAAATCCATATGCATATAATGGTTTATTCAAAAGTGTATTTTACCAACAGAGGAAGATGCTTGAAATCAATCTCTCTCTACATGTATAGTTATACATAAATACCGCACAATAAGGGTGTTTATTAATTTTGCTTTTAAATCGATGAAAGTATGGAACTAAGGAGGACGGTACGATGACAGCCATAAACGAAATAATAAAGAAGAAACCTGGTTACACGCTACATATCGTTCAAACGGATAAGTATAAAACCAATAGCCTCGTATTAAAGATGAAAGCCCCCCTCGACCCCGAAACAATTACGTTACGGGGATTGCTCCCCCATGTAATGCAGAGCAGCACAAAGACCTATCGGAGCACAACTGAGTTACGCTCCCATCTGGATGAGTTATATGGAGCGAACTTTTTTGTGGATTTAGGTAAAAAAGGTGAGTACCATGTGGTCAGTATGTCTGTTGAAATCGCCAACGAAAAGTTTTTGAAGGATTCTGAGCCCCTGCTTCAAAAAGGAATCGAATTCCTTGCAGATGTCCTTCAGAACCCTCTTGTTGAAAACAATGAGTTCGACAAGAAAACAGTCGAAAAAGAAAAACGGAATCAAAAGGTAAGAATTCAAGCAGTATATGACGATAAAATGCGCTATGCCAATTCAAGACTCGTGGAAGAAATGTGTAAGGGTGAGCGTTTCGCCCTCCATGTAAACGGTGTAAGTGAAGAAGTGGAGTCCATTACTTCGAAGAATTTATATGATTATTATCAAAAAGTGATGGATGAAGATCAGTTTGATCTTTATGTGATCGGTGATGTCGATGTTAAAGAGGTTGAAAGCCTCTGTGATCGACTGCTTGAATTAAGTGAACGTACTCCTAAACAAGTAGATGCTTCCCTTGTGAAGGAAAAGGAAAAAGAAAACGTGGTAAAAGAAAAACAGGATGTGAAACAAGGAAAGCTGAACATGGGTTATCGTACACATACTCAATATGGCGACGATGACTATTTCGCTCTTCAAGTATTCAATGGTATTTTCGGGGGCTTCTCCCATTCCAAATTGTTCATCAATGTGAGGGAGAAAGCGAGCCTGGCATATTATGCTGCGAGCCGTCTCGAGAGTCATAAAGGTTTATTGATGGTGATGTCCGGTATCGAATTTGAGAAGTATGATCAAGCGGTAGGAATCATCAACGAGCAGCTTCAGGCGATGAAGGATGGAGACTTCACGGATGGAGAAATCGACCAGACTAAAGCGGTCATCCGTAACCAGCTCCTTGAAACCATCGACACGTCAAGAGGTTTGGTTGAAGTTCTTTACCATAATGCCGTAGCTCATGAAGAAATCGACCTGAAACATTGGTTGGATGAGATTGAGAAGACAACAAAAGATGATATCGTAAAAGCCGCAAATAAAGTTGAACTTGATACGATTTACTTTCTAACAGGAATGGAGGGATAAAGATGAAGAAAATTTCCTTCGATCAATTACAAGAAAATTTGTACTATGAAAAAATGTCAAATGGTCTCGACGTATATATCCTCCCGAAAAAAGGGTTTAACAAGACGTATGCTACATTTACAACGAAATATGGAAGCATCGACAATCATTTTGTCCCTTTGGATGAAGATGAATTCGTCAAAGTACCCGATGGAATCGCCCATTTCTTAGAACATAAACTGTTTGAAAAAGAGGATGGAGATGTCTTTCAACAATTCAGTCGCCAAGGGGCATCAGCCAATGCCTTCACTTCTTTTACACGAACAGCTTATCTATTCTCAAGTACGACAAATGTAGAACGAAATTTAGAAACACTCATCGATTTCGTACAAGATCCGTACTTTACGGAGAAAACGGTGGAAAAGGAAAAAGGCATCATCGGGCAGGAAATCACCATGTATGATGATAATCCTGATTGGCGTTTATACTTCGGTGTAATCCAGAATATGTATAAGAATCACCCTGTGAAAATTGATATTGCAGGAACGATCGAATCCATCACCCCGATTACAAAGGATATGCTCTATCAGTGTTATAATACATTCTACCATCCAAGTAATATGCTCTTATTCGTGGTTGGATCGGTGGATCCCGAACAGGTCATGAATCAGGTCCGTTCGAATCAGGAAAAGAAAGATTATGAAAAAATGCCTGAAATCAAGCGTAAATTCGACGATGAACCAGAGACAGTCGCGGAGAAAAAACAGGTTCTTAAGATGAACGTTCAAAGTCCTAAATGTATCGTCGGACTGAAAGCTCCGGAACCTACCCAGCAGGGGCGGGAAATGCTTAGACAAGAGCTTTCCATGAATGTTTTTCTTGATATGCTGTTCGGGAAGAGTTCACCGTACTATTCCGAACTTTATAATGATGGCTTGATCGATGAGACATTCCATTATGACTATACACAGGAAAATGGCTTTGGTTTCCTTACAGTCGGAGGAGATACGGAAAAGCCGGATGAACTTTCTGAGAAGGTACAATCGCTGCTCCTGAAAGCTAAACAGGAATCTCTATTTACTGAGGAAAATCTTGAGAGAACGAAGAAGAAGAAGATTGGTGCATTCCTGCGTGCCATCAATTCTCCTGAGTATATTGCGAATCAATTTACCCGCTATGCCTTCAATGAAATGGATTTATTTGAAGTCGTGCCTACCCTTGAATCGTTGAAATATGAAGATATCCAGGCGGTTGCGGGGTTCATTATCAGTGAAGAACGATTTACGGTATGTCAGGTCGTACCTAAATCATAATGGGAGGGGAGCTATCCTTTTTATAGGATAGTTCCTCTATTTATGTGAATGACGTTTGGAGTGAAGCAAATGAAATATGCATTAATTACAGGGGCATCAGGTGGAATCGGGAGCAGTACTGCCCTTACATTGGCAGAGGAGGGGTGGAATCTATACTTGCATTATCATTCCAATGAAGATGCAATGAAAGAATTGGTTCATAAAGTTGAAGCGTTGGGAGTGGAGGCGATCCCCATTCAGGTGAATCTTGCCAACCCTGAGAAATTGGATAATCTTGTCCGTTCCATATTTCAACTCGATGCGATCATTTACTGTAGTGGAAATTCTACCTGGGGTCTCTTCCAGGACCACTCAGAAGACGATATGGATCAGATGATCAACCTTCATGTCAAAAGTCCGATGCTCCTTGTTCAAAAACTCCTGCCTAAGTTGATTGACCGGAAAGGGGCGATTGTCATGGTGAGTTCAATCTGGGGACAGATAGGAGGTGCCTGTGAGGTTGTATATTCAACCGTCAAAGGTGCTCAAATAGCATTTGTGAAATCCTTGAGTAAAGAGCTTGCATTAAGCGGGGTAAGGGTAAACGCCATAGCACCCGGTGCCGTTGATACGTCCATGATGGGCTCATTCACTGATGAAGATAAAGATGCGATCCGTGAAGAGATCCCTTTTGGCCGGTTTGCTCAACCAGGGGAAATCGCGGACTCCATTCAGTTCCTTCTATCATCCAGGGCCTCATATATTACAGGTCAAACCCTTTCCGTCAATGGTGGATGGCACACATAAAAAAATTTTCAAACAGATGATTCCAGCGCATAATTTCTCCTCCGGGATACAAACTAAGGTTGTATTTCAATAAAGGAGGTCATGACAAATGTCTGTATTAGATAACTGGTCTGATTGGAAAAACTTTTTAGGGGAACGCCTAAACCAGGCAGAACACGGCGGTATGGAGCACGAAACGGTAAATGACTTGGCTTATCAAATCGGTGATTACTTAGCCAATCAAGTCGAAGCTAAGAACGATCAGGAAAAAGTATTAGCGGATTTATGGTCAGTCGCGTCTCCAGAAGAGCAACATGCCATCGCCAATATGATGGTCAAGCTTGTTAATAATAACGGCGGTCGTTAAGGAGAGGGATTTCCCTCTCCTTTTTCTTATGGGGAATGACTAACACCACATAATATTGGTCTTCAAGTTATCATTTCAGGTATTAATGAGAAATTGCACATATTTATGTAGGTTTTGCTTTTCTATTGCCAGAAAATCATTTATTATAATACCTAGATGTTTAAATAAATTTTCGAATTATGTCAATTTATATCGAAGTGGATGTCACAGTTTTTCAGGGGAGGTAAGCGATGGAACGCAAGGAATGGTATTTAGAATATGAAATACAAAAAAATCGTCCAGGCCTCTTAGGTGATATATCCTCGTTATTAGGAATGCTTTCTATCAATATAGTGACGATAAATGGTGTGGATGAAGGAAGAAGGGGAATGCTTCTCCTTGCCAATAATGATGAACAGATCATGAGGCTTGAATCCATCCTGCAAACGATGGATACAATCAATGTGACAAAGCTCCGGGAACCTAAATTAAGGGATCGTCTTGCTGTGCGTCACGGCCGCTATATCCAACGTGATGCCGACGACAAGAAAACGTTTCGATTTGTTCGTGATGAGCTTGGTTTATTAGTTGATTTTTTAGCTGAATTATTTAAGCAGGAGGGACACAAGCTTGTTGGGATCAGAGGGATGCCCCGGGTAGGGAAGACCGAATCCATCGTGGCATCAAGTGTATGTGCGAATAAGAAGTGGCTTTTTGTCTCTTCTACATTATTAAAGCAAACGATACGAAGCAAGCTCATTGAAGATGAGTATTCCGCTGAGAACTTATTTATTATAGACGGCATCGTTTCTACACGCCGTGCAAGTGAGAAACATTGGCAGCTGGTGAGGGAGATCATGAGATTACCTGCTGTGAAAGTAATTGAACATCCTGATGTATTCGTTCAAAACTCTGAATATTCACTTGAAGATTTTGATTATATCATTGAACTTAGAAACGATCCTGATGAAGAAATTACATACGAATTAGTTGAACAAAATAATCTATTTCAAAATTCCGATTTTGGAGGTTTTGATTTTTAATATTGGAAGGTGTTAAGTAGTGACGGAATTAGGAAATCGTTTAAAGGAAGCTCGAGAGGCGAAAGATTACAGCCTTGATGATTTACAAAGGATAACAAAAATACAAAAACGCTATTTGATTGGGATTGAAGAAGGGAATTATGATGCGATGCCGGGTAAATTCTACGTGCGCGCATTCATTAAGCAATATTGTGAAGCAGTCGGACTTCCTCCCGAGGTGATTTTCGAAGAACACAAGGATGAAATCCCGACGACCTATGAAGATGAAATCCCGATTTCCCTTTCAAGGGTGCAATCCCGGAAGAGTGTTCCAGAGAGCTCGACGAAGGTATTTGACTTTTTACCGAAGCTGCTCATAGCTCTATTTGTCATTGGTGCACTGATTGCCTTATGGGTATTTTGGCAAGGGAAAGTAGGGGACAAGGCACCTGAATCCAACCAAACAGAAAACCAGACACAAGTGGATGTTGATGAGAATAAGAGTGCTGAAGGCGAGAAGCCTGAAGATGAAACTAAGGATAAAGAACAGACCGAAGAACCGAAGCCTTCAGAAGATCAAAAAAACGGGGAAGATACTTCGCAGCCTGAACAGTCTTTAGAAGCAGTGGATTCCTCAGACTATAAAACGACGTACGAATTGAATAATGCAAAAGAATTCAAGCTGGAATTGTCAGCTAAGGGAGACACGTGGGTAAAAGTCTTTAACACCGACGAGCAGGTTTTGTTTGAAGGACTGTTGAAACAGGGAAGTAAAAAGGACTTTGACCTTTCCGATGATAAACAGGCATACCTCATTATTGGAGATGCTTCGAATACGGATATAAGTGTGAACGGTAAACAGCTTGAGTATAAAATATCTGCAACAGATGTCGTGAGGCAGGATATCATCATCAATTACGTACCGCACTCAGAGCAATAATTGAAACGGGGGGAGTTTTAATAACTCCTTTTTCTTACATACTAAGGGTATACGCGTTTTTAAAGCATTGGAGGTAGAAAGGTGAACTTACCTAATAAGATTACAGTATCAAGGATATTTTTGATTCCATTATTTTTAATCATCATGCTTGCACCGTTCAATTGGGGTGAGATGATGTTTCTAGGGGCGGAAATGCCGGTCAAGCATTTTGTGGGAGCTTTGATTTTTATCATTGCGGCAACGACGGATTGGATTGACGGGTATTATGCCAGAAAACTGGACCTGGTGACAAATTTGGGGAAATTCTTAGACCCGTTGGCAGATAAATTGCTTGTATCGGCTGCGCTTATCGTACTTGTCGAGTTGGGCCTTGCCCCATCGTGGATCGTCATCATCATCATCAGTCGTGAGTTTGCCGTAACAGGTCTTCGTCTCGTATTAGCGGGGGAAGGGGAAGTGGTTGCAGCAGGTCAACTCGGCAAGATTAAAACCTGGGCACAGATCATCGCAATCTCAGCCCTTCTTCTTCATAACGCCATTTTCGAACTGATCGATCTTCCATTTGCTACGATTGCTTTATGGGTTGCTATGTTCTTTACAATTTGGTCAGGATGGGACTATTTCAAACATAATAAAAAAGCATTTGTGAATTCGAAATAACAGTGTAAACCAGGGGATTGATTCAAATAGAATCATCCCCTTCTTTTCATCATATTTTAGGGGGATTAAAGATGAATGCAGAAATAATAGCGGTTGGTTCTGAGTTGTTGCTCGGACAGATCGTCAATTCCAATGCTCAATTCATTTCCGAGCAGTTAGCTGAAATGGGAGTAAATGTGTATTACCACACAAGTGTGGGGGATAATCCTGCCCGTTTACACCAGGCAATTGAGGTAGCGGAGAAGCGAGCGGACTTGTTGATATTCACTGGTGGTCTTGGACCCACAAAGGATGATCTGACAAAAGAAACGATTGCAAATGCTTTAGGAACGACTTTAAGCATGGATATTGACGCATTGGAATCGATTAAAAGCTATTTTAAAAAGGTCAATCGTGAAATGACTCCGAACAATGAAAAGCAAGCCCTTATATTATCGGGTGCCCACGTATTGAAGAACGAACACGGTATGGCTCCGGGCATGTTATTGAAAAAGGGCGGCAATGCCTATATGCTTCTCCCTGGTCCGCCGTCTGAAATGAGACCGATGTTTGATAAGCACGGCAAACAGGCAATCCTGAACTTAATGAAGAAAAAAGAAGTCATCCACTCACGGGTCCTTCGTTTCTTTGGCATCGGGGAAGCAGAGCTTGAAACGGAATTAGAAGATCTGATCGACAGACAAACCAACCCCACCATCGCACCTCTCGCAGGTGACGGAGAGGTGACCTTGAGGCTGACGGCCAAGCACGAGTCAAGGGATATTGCCATTTCACTATTGGATTCAGTGGAAAAAGAGGTCTTGAACAGGGTGGGAGAATACTTCTACGGTTATAATCAGGATTCCCTTGTCGAAGTGGGGTTCCATCTATTAAAAGAGAAGGGCCTTACCCTTTCATGTGCAGAAAGTTTGACTGGAGGACTGTTCCAGGCTCAGCTGACGTCCCTCCCTGGGGCATCTGATGTATTAAGTGGTGGGGTAGTCTGCTATCAAGATGACATCAAGACAAGGATTTTATCTGTTAATGATAGTACACTGAAACAGCATTCATCAGTAAGTGAGCAATGTGCACGGGAACTGGCTGAAAACGTAAGAGAGCTGTTTTCCACCGACATCGGGGTCAGCTTTACAGGTGTAGCAGGACCGGATCCACACCAAGGACAGCCTGCCGGGACCGTCTGGATTGGATTATCCATGAAGGATGGAACGACCAAGGCATTTCTACTGAACCTTGGCGGTGGCCGGAATGGGAACCGGATGAGAACGGCGAAGTATGGTTGGCACTATTTGATCAAGGAATTGAGTTAGTTAGTTAAAGCTGTCTTCTTTTTGGAGGCAGCTTTTTATCTTTTTTTAATCCGGCACATCCAAAGAAAAAAACCGAATGAATGTTCGATTTTTTTCTTGTTTTCTCTAATAAAAACGTTTATAGTATAGATAGGTTGGATTTGAGACAAACTTATAAGTTGTCAATTACAAGGTTTATATTCAAAGGAGGAAGATTTGTGAGCGATCGTAAAGCAGCCTTAGATATGGCGTTAAAACAAATAGAAAAGCAGTTTGGTAAAGGCTCAATCATGAAGCTTGGGGAGAAAACGGACAGAAACGTAGTAACATGTCCAAGTGGTTCACTAGCACTGGACGCTGCTCTTGGAATAGGCGGATATCCACGTGGAAGGATCATTGAGGTGTATGGTCCCGAATCATCCGGTAAAACAACCGTGGCACTTCATGCGATAGCAGAGGTACAGGCTCAGGGCGGGCAGGCAGCATTCATCGATGCTGAGCACGCACTTGATCCCGAGTATGCTCAAAAGCTTGGGGTAAACATAGATGAATTATTGCTTTCACAACCAGATACAGGTGAGCAGGCATTGGAAATCGCTGAAGCTCTTGTACGTAGTGGAGCGGTGGACGCCATCGTTATCGACTCTGTTGCAGCCCTTGTACCGAAAGCAGAAATCGAAGGAGAGATGGGAGACGCTCACGTTGGTCTTCAAGCCCGTTTGATGTCACAGGCCCTTCGTAAACTTTCCGGTGCCATCAATAAATCGAAGACCATCGCCATATTCATTAACCAGATCCGTGAGAAGGTCGGGGTCATGTTCGGTAATCCTGAAACGACTCCCGGGGGACGTGCACTGAAGTTCTATTCTTCCGTACGTTTGGAAGTCCGCCGTGCCGAAACCCTTAAGCAGGGGAATGAAATGGTAGGAAATAAAACGAAGATCAAAGTAGTGAAAAATAAAGTGGCTCCACCTTTCCGTGTAGCCGAAGTCGATATCATGTACGGTGAAGGAATCTCCAAAGAAGGTGAAATCGTCGATCTTGGGTCTGAATTGGACATCGTTCAAAAGAGCGGTGCCTGGTACTCCTACAACGAAGAGCGCCTTGGTCAGGGACGTGAAAACGCGAAGATCTTCCTGAAGGAAAATCCTGAGATCCGTAATGAAATCATGCTGAAGATCCGTGAGCATTACGGATTGGATACTGGCCGTGCTGAAACGGACGATCAAGGTGAATTAAGTCTTCTGGAAGACTAAGTGGGGAAAGAGAAGCAAACATGATTTGGTTTGCTTCTCTTTATTATGTATGGGAATACGCGTTTTGGTGGAAAATAGTAACAACCCCTTTTCTGGAAAACGGTGGGTAATCGATACTTGTCAGGTTATACATACCCGGGAATCACCGGTTGAACCCGCACTTCTAAAAAAAAATGAAAAAGATGGTTTTGATCAAAACACATTTACAAGCCCAATGCGACAGTGTCAATTTTTGTCGATTACAAAAAAACCCTTGAGAAATCTAGTGATAGAAGGCTCAACCCCTTGACAATAAATTTTCAGAGATTTAAAATTAACATGTATATTTTACAAATTTTTCGAATGAATATTTGAAAGCCTAGCGCTGTATATTTTGTTCAAATGAGCAATGTACAAGCCGACATGTAAAAAACATGATGACAGTTCATAGCAAGAGGAGGTGAAATAATGCAACCCATAACAATCATCTCCATTTTGCTTGGCCTAATCGTCGGTGTAGTTGTTGGATACCTAATTCGTAAGTCCATTGCTGAAGCAAAGATTGCTGGTGCTAAAGGTTCAGCGGAGCAGATTTTAGAAGATGCGAAGCGCGAGGCAGATGCTCTGAAGAAAGAAGCACTTTTGGAAGCAAAGGACGAAAATCATAAACTTCGCACTGAAATGGAAAACGACCTTCGTGAACGAAGAAATGAATTGCAAAAACAAGAAAATCGTTTGATGCAAAAAGAGGAAAACCTCGATCGGAAAGATGAATCGCTTGATAAGCGTGAAGGCTTACTCGAGAGAAAAGAGGGGACTCTTAACGAGAGACAACAACATATTGAAGAGACGGAAAGCAAAGTGGACGAGATGGTACGATCACAGCAAACAGAGCTAGAACGTATCTCAAGCCTGACTCGTGATGAAGCGAAAGGAATCATCCTTGACCGCGTTGAAAATGAACTCTCCCATGATATCGCCATCATGGTCAGAGAGCATGAAACCCGTGCGAAGGAAGATGCAGATAAGAAGGCGAAAGAAGTCCTTTCACTGGCTATTCAACGTTGTGCTGCCGAACATGTGGCAGAAACAACGGTCAGTGTTGTGAATCTACCGAATGATGAGATGAAAGGTCGAATTATTGGGCGGGAAGGACGTAACATTCGTACGCTGGAAACACTTACGGGAATTGATTTGATAATCGATGATACTCCTGAAGCAGTTATTCTTTCTGGTTTTGATCCGATTCGTAGAGAAACGGCTCGAATTGCATTAGAGAAATTAGTTCAGGATGGACGTATCCACCCTGCACGAATTGAAGAAATGGTGGATAAATCCCGCCGTGAAGTGGATGAGTATATCCGGGAAATTGGTGAACAGACAACTTTCGAAGTAGGCGTTCATGGGCTTCATCCGGATTTGATCAAGATCTTGGGACGTTTGAAGTATCGTACAAGTTACGGTCAAAACGTTTTAAAACACTCAATGGAAGTGGCCTATCTATCCGGACTACTCGCAGCAGAGCTTGGTGAGGATGAAAGACTCGCCAAACGCGCCGGATTGCTTCATGATATCGGTAAAGCGATCGACCATGAAGTGGAAGGAAGCCACGTCGAAATTGGTGTAGAGCTTGCAACGAAGTACAAAGAGCATCCTGTTGTCATCAACAGTATTGCTTCTCACCACGGAGATACAGAGCCAACGTCCATCATTGCCGTACTGGTTGCTGCAGCCGATGCTTTATCTGCTGCCCGACCTGGAGCAAGAAGTGAGACGCTTGAGAACTACATCCGTCGACTGGAGAAACTTGAAGAAATCTCAGAGTCATATGAAGGCGTTGAGAAATCCTTCGCAATCCAGGCTGGCCGTGAAGTACGTATCATGGTTAGGCCGGAAGCCATTGACGATCTGGAATCCCACCGATTGGCAAGGGATATCCGTAAACGTATTGAAGATGAGCTTGACTATCCAGGCCATATTAAAGTAACGGTCATCCGTGAAACAAGGGCCGTCGAATACGCAAAATAAGAGGTTGACTCGAGGAGGGATATCCCTTTCGAGTCAGCTTTTTTTATCTCTTTCTATCATCCGTCGCAGAATGGATGTTGGATTTTATAAGGATGATTAGGCGACAGATTATTTGTGATACAATAATGACAAGGATGAATACATATAGAGAAGGGAATTTTAATGAAAATATTATTTGTTGGAGACGTAGTAGGTTCAATGGGCCGTGAAATGATTACAGAATACCTGCCTAAGTTAAAGAGGAAGCATTCACCGGATTTTACGATCGTAAATGGGGAAAATGCTGCATCAGGAAGAGGAATAACTGAGAAAATATATAAACAATTCATACAAGATGGTGCCAATATGGTCACGCTGGGAAATCACACATGGGACAATAAGGATATCTTTAATTTTATCGACTCATCGAAACAAATGGTGAGGCCGGCTAATTTCCCGGAAGGAACGCCGGGAAGCGGTTTGGTGTTCGGGGAGGTGTACGGTAAAGAGGTTGCGGTCATCAATGCTCAAGGAAGGACGTTTATGCCTCCACTTGATGATCCATTCAAAGCTCTTGATGAGCTTGTAGATGAGGCGAAAAAGAGAACATCCGTGATTTTCGTTGATTTTCATGCAGAAGCAACAAGTGAGAAGCAGGCTGTAGGGTGGTTTCTGGATGGCCGCGTGTCTGCAGTGATTGGAACACACACACATGTTCAAACGGCGGACAACCGGATCCTTCCAAATGGGACAGCCTTTATGTGTGATGTTGGTATGACCGGACCATACGATGAGGTATTGGGAATGAGTAGGGATTCTGTTCTAAGGAGGTTCCAGACCAGTCTTCCTGTCCGTTTTGAAGTACCGAAGGCCGGTCGTAAAATCCTGAGTGCTTGTTTAATCGATATTGATCAGAAGTCGGGGAAATCTAAAAAAATCGAGCGCATATTGATCAACGAAGACCATCCATTTATGGCAGAATATTAAATGTTTTCCTTCCTTTTTCGGTGTTACCGGAATGATTTGTCCATTTCCTGAATATAGTATCAGTGGAATCATTTATACCAAGTTTGTTCTTTACCACGGACATACGGTATGGGGGAAATGACAAGGAGGAAAAGGAATGGAAATATTAAAAGTTTCAGCAAAATCTAATCCTAATTCTGTAGCTGGTGCACTCGCCGGTGTTCTTCGTGAGAGAGGAGGAGCTGAAATACAAGCAATCGGTGCAGGAGCTTTAAATCAAGCGGTCAAGGCTGTTGCCATTGCAAGAGGCTTTGTGGCTCCCAGTGGTTTAGATTTAATATGTATTCCTGCGTTTACAGATATTCTGATCGATGGAGAAGAACGTACGGCGATAAAGTTAATCGTGGAACCGAGATAATAAACCATAGGCTGTTCATTAAAGGGGACCCTTTAGTGGACAGCCTTTATACTATGAACAAATATACATATATGAAAAGAAACGGAAAGGAAGACCAAATATGATATTTGATGCACACTGTGATGTTTTGATGAAACTATATTTAGAGCCGGGGAGTGGAGCCTTTCAATCAAAGAGTTCCTTACATATTACATATCCTCAACTCATTCAAAGCAGTAGTAAAGTACAGTTGTTCGCAATTTATATCCCATCTTACCTGAAGCCGGGGCAACGGTTTCAAGCAGCACTTGAAATGGTGAATCTGTTTCATAATCAGATCCTTAAGCCAAACCCTAAACTGAAATTCGTCACCTGTAAAAACGATATAAAACACCTTGAGGAAGATGAAATAGGAGCAATGCTGACACTGGAAGGTGCCGAAGCAGTGGAGGAGGATCTTACGAAGCTCGAGATCCTTTACAGGCTGGGAGTCCGGTCAGTCGGTTTAACGTGGAATTGGGCAAATGCAGCAGCAGATGGTGCGCTTGAACCAAGAGGGAGCGGGCTGACTAACTTCGGGGAGGAAATCATATCCTTCTTAAATGAGAAAAGACTTTGGACAGATGTCTCCCATTTATGTGAAAAAGCATTCTGGGATGTGATGGATTCAGCTGAATATCCAATAGCCTCCCACTCTAATGCCTACTCGATCTGTCCCAATCCACGAAACCTAAAGAATGATCAAATTGAGGCACTCATCAAGAAAAACAGTGTGATGGGCATCACCTTTGTCCCGCCGTTTTTAAACAAGAAAGGGACAGCGGAGATTTCTGATGTAGTCCGCCATATCGAACATATATGCAGTCTCGGAGGTGAGGACCATATCGGATTTGGCTCAGACTTCGACGGTATATCCGAAACCGTACAGGGCCTATCCTCATACATTCACTATGGTAACCTAATCAACACCCTCCAACGATACTACAGTGAAAAGCTAGTGGAAAAATTCTTATTCCTGAACTTCTTTGAGAGACTACCTGATTGATTACAAATGAAGCTGGGACAAAAGTGTTTAATTAAAAAGAAAGTCCGAACGATCATTCGAAATTCTTTTTTGAAATCAGATCGTTCGGATTCATCATTTGGCTGTTAACGTACATATTTATGTTTTAGATGTAGTGAGTAGTGGTTGATTTCCGTTCCAGGTGCTCGCTTTCCGCGGGGCGTGAGTTGAGCCTCCTCGGGCTTCGCCCTGCGGGGTCTCAACTTTCCCGCAATTCCCGCAGGAGTCGAGCACCTGGAACGGAAATCAACTTTCCAAGCGTAAGCGTCTCACTATAATTGCTACACGATTGCATACCCCAATTTCTATTCTATTAGTTTCAGTGACGGATTTCAGTTAATCATACAAATACTCTTTCTTACCTGATGTGAATGATCCATACTGCTCCGACATACCGGGACTATATTATTCTGCTAAAGCAATCGATGTATATAGCAGGTTCTAGCTGTTGATTGGAGTGCAAGACGAAGACTCCTACGGGAAAAGCGGAATAGGTAAGACCCCGCAGGAGCGTCTGCGACGAGGAGGCAAGCCGAACGCCCGAGGAAAGCGAAGTCTTGCACGGAAATCTGGCAGCGGTGTAACAGGTGATCCTAACTAATTGGTTGATTGTTCGTCTTTAGAGGAACAAGAGTTAGTTATGTCCCATCCTCACTTGTGCCGATATGGACGTGTTTCGAATGATAATCTCTTCAATACAGTAGTGATTTAAAGAGAAAAGTGATAAACTGATAGAGTAAATATATGAAAATGCTGCATCAGTAATAGATGATCGATCCTAATGAAGAGAATATGCTTCAACAATAGATGTTGCAAATAATGAATGAAGGGGTGTAATGAATGAAGGAACAGCTTTCATGGAAAGTTGGCGGACAGCAGGGTGAAGGTATTGAGAGTACAGGTGAAATCTTTTCCATGGCCCTCAATCGCCTTGGATATTTCTTATATGGTTACCGCCATTTCTCCTCCCGTATTAAAGGAGGACATACAAATAATAAGATCCGTGTAAGCACCACTCAAGTTCGTGCGATTGCTGATGATTTAGATATTTTGGTTGCATTTGACCAGGAAACGATTGATGTCAATTATAAAGAATTACATAGCGATGGCGTTATGATCGCCGATGCGAAATTCAAACCTGTGAAACCTGAAGATACGGATGCATCCCTATACGTTGTACCCTTCACTGAATTAGCGACGGAGCTCGGGACTTCCCTTATGAAGAACATGGTGGCAGTTGGGGCTACCTGTGCCGTTCTCAACCTGGATCCAAATGTTTTCAAGGAAGTAGTGGAAGAAATCTTTGGTCGTAAAGGTGAAACGGTCGTGGAGAAAAATATGGAAGCGATTAAGCAGGGATTCGCGACGATGAAAGCAGAACTCGGTGACAAGGTCGGTTCACTGCAACTGAGAGAAGCAGACGGGAAAAAACGCATGTTCATGATCGGTAACGACGCCATTGCACTAGGTGCATTGGCAGGAGGCGTTCGTTTGATGGCAGCTTATCCGATTACGCCTGCTTCTGAGATCATGGAGTATCTTATTAAGAAGCTTCCAATGGTCGGCGGGACCGTCATCCAAACAGAGGATGAAATTGCAGCGGCCACTATGGCAATTGGAGCGAACTACGGAGGGATCCGTTCCTTCACGGCTTCAGCAGGACCAGGGCTCTCACTCATGATGGAAGCGATAGGGCTATCGGGGATGACAGAACAGCCACTGGTTGTAGTGGATACGCAGCGCGGGGGACCGTCTACAGGGTTGCCTACGAAACAGGAACAATCCGATTTGATGGCGATGATTTACGGTACCCACGGAGAAATCCCTAAGATCGTCCTGGCTCCAAGTACAGTTCAGGAAGCTTTTTATGATACAGTGGAAGCTTTTAACCTGGCGGAAGAGTATCAATGCCCGGTCATCATTCTTTCGGATCTCCAACTTTCCTTAGGTAAACAAACGGTGGAACCACTTGATTACAGTAAAGTGGAAATACGCAGAGGAAAACTTTCTTCAAACGAATCTGAATTAGAAGAATTAGAGCCTAAGAAATATTATAAGCGCTTTGAAGTGACTGAAGATGGGGTATCACCCCGCGTCATCCCAGGTATGAAAAATGGGATTCATCATGTCACAGGGGTAGAGCACGATGAAACTGGGAAGCCATCTGAATCTCCTGTGAACAGACAGGCGCAGATGGATAAACGACTGCGGAAACTTGAGAAAATCAAATTCCAAACTCCAATACACACACATGCTCCTCATGAAGAGCCTGACTTATTATTAGTAGGTTTCAACTCCACTCGCGGGGTGATTGAAGAATCGATGGGTCGTTTGGAAGCCGATGGATTGAAAGTGAATCATGCCCACGTCCGTTTAATCCATCCTTTCCCTGCAGATGAATTGGAACTATTAATGCAAACTGCGAAGAAAGTGGTCGTGATTGAGAATAACGCTACCGGTCAATTAGCCAATATTATCAAAATGAATGTAGGCTACGGGAATAAAATCGTTAAAATGACAAAGTATGATGGCACACCATACTTACCAAATGAAATTCATTCAAGATGTAAGGAGTTGAACTGATCCATGGCTACCTTCAAAGATTTCAGGAATAATGTTAAACCAAACTGGTGTCCTGGATGTGGTGACTTCTCGGTACAAGCTGCGATCCAACGGGCTTCTGCCAATGTGGGTCTGGATCCGGAACAGTTAGCGGTCGTTTCAGGGATCGGATGTTCGGGACGTATTTCCGGATACATCAATTCTTACGGCTTTCACGGAATCCATGGGCGGTCACTTCCGATTGCCCAAGGATTGAAGATGGCCAATAAAGATTTAACCGTCATCGCTTCAGGCGGGGATGGGGATGGATTCGCCATCGGTCTTGGGCATACGATTCATGCCATTCGCCGGAATGTTGATGTCACATATATTGTAATGGACAATCAAATTTATGGATTAACAAAAGGACAAACGTCTCCACGTTCGTCCGCCGGGTTCAAAACCAAGTCTACGCCACAGGGATCGATCGAACAGGCACTTGCCCCAATGGAAATGGCCCTTTCGGCAGGAGCAACCTTTGTCGCTCAAAGCTTCTCTTCTGACTTGAAAGAGCTGACGGCATTAATCGAAGCGGGACTTAACCATAAAGGTTTTTCCCTGATCAATGTATTCAGCCCTTGTGTCACATATAATAAAATCAATACGTACGATTGGTTCAAGGAGAACCTGACAAAGCTCGGTGATGTAGAAGGATATGACCCATCGAATCGGGAGCAAGCCATGAATACTCTTATGGAGAAGGATGGACTGGTTACTGGCTTGATTTATCAAAACAATGAACAGCCATCCTACCAGGACTTGGTGTCAGGTTATTCCGAAGAGCCTCTCAGCACTCATGATTTAAAATTAGATGAAAGTAAATTTGATGAATTAGTGAAAGAATTTATGTAATGGAAGAAACCGGACTCCTTTTTAGGGGCCCGGTTTGTTTTTTAATTTATTGATTTCTTCATTCAAGAGAGAGTTGGTGAATTGAAGATGATGGATGGTATTTTCATAATTTTTCAGAGTGTCTTTCGTGGCGATGGGATCTTCTTCATCAATGAAGAATACTTTATCCTTCAAGTCTTTGATGTTCATTCTGACGGATTGAAGTGAACGGGTGATGACGTTTTTATCATCCTGCATTTTTCTTAATTCTTCCTGTAACTTTTGAATTGATGACTCATTATCCTTCTGAACTTGACCTGCACGTTCAAGATATTCTTTTTGCCGCTTATTGACCCATTCAGATATGATCTTGGATTCCGTCAGGAGGTTATAAGACTCATATAACTCGATCTCATTGAAGTATAGGCGATTTTGTAACATCTCATTGTCATACAGAAGACGATGATTCTGATCTTCAGTAAAACATTTTTCGATAAGCAACCGGTGCATTTTTGATGCCGATTCTTTTTTCAAATCCTCTAACAGTGCCTCAAGCTCCCATAATAGGATTTCTTTTTTATATAATTGTTTATCTGCTTCTTGGTTGGAAATCATTAGGAGTTCCTTCTCTTTCAATAAGTAACTATTCTCAACTTGTAAGGCCCTGATTTCGTGTACCAGTGAATTCCTTGATTCAAGATAGTGTTCGGTTTGTTTATTGGTTTCTGATACATAATGAGTCGTGTATGTCCGTAGTTGGTCTTTGACCTGGTTAAGAATATACCGGAGCTTTTTTACTTCCCTTTCCTGAGCAGACAAAAGGGCTTGGTATTTTGAGGATTCCATGTGTTTTTCAGATGCCTGGATTTCAAGCTCCCTAAGACATGTTTGTATCCGGCTTTGTAATAGAGCATTTTCTTTCTTGATGTCGACATAATTTTGGGGAAGGGTTCTGTTTTCTAACCTTTCACACTTTTTTTTGTACTTTTCCATTTCAGATTTATAATGGATGATTTGTTGCTGGAGCTGGATGTTGGAAAGTTGTCTCATGGAAATTAGCTCCTTTCACCATTTATTTCTATTATGTATATGTAATGATCAAGATGAACGGTATTTGTCCATGAAAGAAGCCATGTAAACTTCCCAGCGTTTACATGGCTTTTATATATAATTAATATCATTGCAATGATAGTTGATCGTTCACGTTCGTAATATTCATTTAAAGGAAGCTGCGTAACCCAATAAAGTTTAAATTAAACTATATATGAATGTTTAAATTTTTTATTTTAACATGTAGCCTGCTTTTATGCTTTAACATTCCTCCTTTCTTATGTTATATAATATGACGGTTTCATTCCTGATGTACTGTCAAACGTCTATAGAACCAGCCTATTTTTTAATAGTATTCAAAAAACTATGAATACGCCTATTAATTTTTTTTTGAATAAATAGGTGTTTACTCTATACCAAATTCTTTCTCGTCCATAGGATATAATGTGATATAAATATTCATTAAAAGAAAGGAAGATTTGTTTGAAGAAGCGTAAACAAATTAGGGGTTCCCAGACTCCGACACCATCACCGTCACCAATCCCTTTGGATCCCAATGACTTAGCACCGGAATGTATCCGCGTTGACAAAGTATATGACTGGGTGTTCTTCGCGAACAAGTATGAGAACAAAAACTTTATTCCAGATGAAGCATGTCGTGCGGCAGTCAGTGCAGCATTAGCGGCTGGCCAAAGAGTAGAGGTACAAACCGCTCCGGTAGATCCAGCAGACGTAAGTGTTTCAGCCTCTATCATTGAGAACGGTAACCCGGGGAAAGTCCTAATCGTGTGGACAGTTCCTGTAGAAGTAACGATTTTAATTGCAGGAGTAGCGGAATGTTCATTCACTGTACGCACTCAATTCACAGATGAAATCATGCTATGCGTACCGGTCGGAATCACAAATGCAAACTTAAACATCAGAGCGACACAGGTCATAGCGACTTCTGGTGGAGTATTAATGGGACCAGATCCATTTGGACCGATGATTCCACTGAAAGTAGTCCTTTGTAAAGATGTTCAAGTCGAGTACCCAGTTAAATTGGAAGTATTGGCTAAATTCTGTTTCCCTCGTCCGAATAACATTCCTGTGCCAGAAGAAAGACTTAAGTGCGACCTTAGTTTACTAGAATTCCCTCGACAATGTCCTGGATTATTCCCTGTTGCGAACTGTGAATGTCAAGGAACAGCTCTTGCTAGAAATGAAGATACAGAGGCAACATTCGGTACTGGAGGAACAGCTGACATCGTAACGGGGCTATCCACATTGAGAGCCGAGATTTGTCAGGAATGTTCTCTTGGAGACAGCACATTCTCTTACTCCTTTACAGATACAGAAGTCGGTCCTACACCAGCTCCTACAGCTACTGGCTTCCAGCCTGATTTCAGCTTCACATTCGATCCATCTTCTATCGACAGAGTTACTTGTGGTACCGATGCACTTACGGCAGTTGGAGAAGGAATCCGTTACTTTGACGGAGCACCTGAACAATTATTCTATGAGCTTCAAATCTTTGATGCACCAACTGAAGGTTTCCGCTTAATCCTTAGAAATACTGCCAACGTTGTCATCTTTGATAGTGGTGTTGTAGATGCATTAGTCGAGTTTGGTGAGTGTGAAACATTCGCTGACTTACTTGGAGATATGGACGCCTAATTAAATGAGGGAGAGAGGTATCTCTCTCCTTTTTTTTAACATGTAAACAAACCGTACATATGATAATAAAAACGCCAACGGGGGGTGACAAAAATGATTGAGGAGGATCATACATCTAGCACCAACATAGAGCATCATGACATTATAAATGACATTCAAGTTCTTTCGAATGATTTAGAGGCTCTCTATACTCATTATTCAAACCGGATCCGAAATGTGTCGGAGGAATTGTCCAGAGAAAGATCGAAACACAGGGTCTATCAGCTGGAAATTGCTGAAAACCATCATACTATACAGACCTTAACCGAACAAATTGATTATTTACTTCAGGAGATGGAAGTAAAACATGAGCTGTTTATTCAAATACAAAAACAGGTAGATCTCGACTCTTTATCAGCTGGAGAAACATTGTTTGATAAATCTCAGGATAAACGAACAACGTTGACTGTTGAGACGGATACTCAAGAAGGTATAAAGTCGGAGAGTGACATCCCTTTCCCTCCTTCCTTCATCCCTGAAATAAGAGTCATATATGAAAGTCATTCAAGTGAAGGAAAATCCAGTCTCGAATCTTTAAAGAATAAAGTTATTTTGCTATTAATGGAGGCGAATAGATATTTCTTATTGGAAGGTAAAGAGTCTAATGAGTTTGAGATGTTTCAACATGCTTTTCATGTTTATATAGACTGGTTACAAATGCAAAAACATAAATTAAAGGGACAAAAAAATGAAAGGTGGCATCATAAAGTGTGGAAATTCTTATGGGGCAAGGAAGAGGAAAACAATCATCCAGAAATTATTAAGAAACTTGATTTGATCGAGGATCATTTGATGTCTTATTCAGATAAATTCAACGAAGTAAAGGATTCCCTGGATCAAAATAAAAAAAGGGCGGAAACAACCCAGGACTACTTGAATCAGATGAATGCACTATATGAAGAGTTAAAAACAGTGGAAGGATTTTATGAAGAAAAAATCCTTGGATTGAAGGCACAGGTAGAAGAATGTAAACAACGAGAAAATGAACTCGAAAGGCAAGTGGAACTGCTAAATGATAAGTATTCAGGGAAACAAAAAGAAAAAAATCAGAGGGAATCAGAGCTTGAAAAGGAATTAACGCAGCTGCGAAAGGAGCTCCAAGCTCAATCAAATAAAAAAAATGAATTGTACAATAAAATGAAGCAGCAGAGTTCAGCAAAAAAACAAGCTCCACAAGTCAATCCTCAATTCGATGAATACGGTAATATTCCAATGTCTTCGGATGCTAAACGGACCATGTTCAATCCAAATAAATACATGAGGTGAATTTGAAAGGGGGGATAATCATGCAGTCCAAAGATCTGAATAAAATTTACAAGCAGAAAAAAAGTATACCCTTGGGTATTAAGAAAGAAGAAAGAATGCAAATGGAAGCCAAAAGGACGAAATTCAAATATAAAGGATGCGGGTGCAACGCCTAAAGAAACGGTCATCCTTTCCCACCGTGTCTATACCAGGATTATGCTGGAAGTGAAAAAAGATCTGCCCAATGAATCTTGCGGCTTGATTTCCGGAGTGGAAAACAGATGTTTGACGGTTTGGCCAATGCAAAATATTGAATCCACGCCATATTCTTTTGCTATTGATCCAGATGAGCAGGAATTGGTCTTATCACGTATGCATGGAAGAAAAGAATCGTTTTTAGGGATCTATCACTCCCATCCATTTGGAAAACCGGTTCCTTCAAAGGATGATGTATCTTTTTCCATATATCCTGATGTCTATTATTTTATTGCTTCAGTTGGGGGGAAGGAGGAAGAGCTCTGCTGCTATAAAATTAATAAGGGAAAAGTGAAACATATAAATATCAGAATTGTATGAAGAGTGCTAATGGCACTCTTCTTTATTAGGTAATGGTACAAGCAACATATAAGGAACTACATATAATAATAGTATCACTTCCTATGAAAGCGGTGAACGAAAGTGAAAGTATCAATCATTATTCCATTTTATAATTGTGCTTATATCGATCAATCCATTAATAGCGCACTTCGTCAAACTTATAAGGATATCGAAGTAATCGTTGTGGATGATGGTTCAACTCAGTATGTTGAAAAAATTCAACCATTCAAGAACAGAATCAAATATATCAGGAAAGCAAATGGAGGAACTGCCTCTGCACTGAATACAGGTTTAAGGCATGCAACCGGGAAATACTTTGCATGGCTGAGTTCAGATGATATGTTCATGGAAAGTAAGGTCGCGAAGCAACTTGCCTACATGCAGACGGTAGGAGCGAGGCTATCCTATACGGCATTTAAAACGATTGATCAAAATAATAAAGTTGTCAATGAAATCCATTCACGTAGAATGAGTAGAAATGTGTTGCAAAAACTACTGCTTAAGGCTTGTCCAGTAAACGGCTGCACTGTGATGGCCGAAACGGATTTGATAAAGCAGGCCGGTTGGTTTGACGAAAGGTTGAAATACACTCAGGATTATGAAATGTGGTGCCGGTTGACACTCCATACACATATGCACTATCTCGATGAAGTGCTAGTGTTATACCGGGTCCATTCCGAAATGGGTTCTGCAAAAAATGGCGCGGGGATGGTAAAGGAATCCCTGCACATCCAGAATAAATATCGACAATTCTTTAAGATGGCAAGAAAAAAAGGTTTTTAACAACAAAACAAAAAGACATCAATCGAATCTGTTTGATGTCTTTTTTGTACATATTCTCAACTTGTATAGGACCAATACGTTTTTCTAAGCCCATCTTTAATTGGGAATTGAGGTTCCCAAGTCAATATGCGTTTAGCAAACCTATTATCAAGGCAGCTATGCTTGATATCTCCTTGACGGTCTTGCGCATGAAAGGAAGTTATTTTTTTTGAATGTACATTTTGTAATAAGTTAATCAATTGCAGGACAGATGTCTTTTTGCCTGTACCAATCTGCATAATGTGTTGGTTCCCCTTTGCTGCAGCTAGAATATTTGCTTCTACGACATCCTGGACATATACATAATCTCGCGTCTGAAGTCCATCCCCGTTTATTTTCAGGCTTTCATTTTTCATAAGGGTCTCAAGAAATACAGCAATAACCCCTCCTTCCCCTTTGGACGTTTGCCTGGGGCCGTAGACATTTCCATACCTGAGTATGGAGAATGGTATTCCAAAGGTGTCTCCGTACAATTTAATATAACTTTCTGAGGTGAATTTCGATAATCCATAGAAGGATATAGGAGAAGGGGGGCAGGTTTCGTCAATGAAATCTGTGGGAGCATTTCCATAGACGGCAGATGTAGATGAAAATACAAAGCTCTTTACAGGGAAATGTCTGCACGCCTCCAGTAAATTAAGTGTCCCCGCAATGTTGGTTTGCATATCCTCGAATGGCCACTTTGTGGAACGTGAAACATCAGCCTGAGCAGCTAAATGGAAAACATACTCCGGACTTTCCGACAATAGGACGTCATACGCTTCTGATGAAGTGATATCCATGTTGTGGAAAATGGCTGATGGATTCAAATACTCCTTCTTCCCACTGCTTAGATTGTCGATCACATGTACACAATAGCCCCTGGAAATTAACGTATCAACTAGATGGGAGCCGATAAAACCGGCTCCTCCTGTCACCATTGCTTTCAATTGGCATCTCACCTTTTACTTTTTTAATAACATATGCAAAAGGTAAGACCTTTGATGGAACACTCGCCCGAGATATGGTCGAAACTAAGCATTTAGAACCTTAAGCATCCTGGAGAAATGCCGGCTGTATTGTTGGTGGCTAAATTGCGATTGTAAATGGAGTAATCCGTTCTCAATGATGTAGAGACGAAGTTTAGTATCATTCATCAATTCTTCAGCTTGTTGTACCGCATGCTGAATATTCCCGATTTGATAGTATTTCCCGGATTGATTGTGCAAGATCGAACTTCTGACCCCATCAGAATCTGTCGTAAGGACTGGACACCTGCAACTCATGGCTTCCAATAAAGAATAAGGAGCACCTTCAACTTTAGAGGTGGAGCACAAGAATCCACCTGAGTCACCAATTCTGGAGTAATAAGCAGCCATCTGATTGTTGGGTACGTTTTGTAACAGATGAATGTGTTTATCCAAGCCTAATCTACTTTTCAACTGGATGAAATCGTTTCGTTCTTGCTGGGTGGATAGACTCGGATCTTCAAACATGTATAAATCGATTTCAGGTCTCTTCATGATTAATTGTTGACCAATGGATAAGAATTCGCGCCAATTTTTATTGTCCTCAAGTCTTCCGATCCATGCCACAATCGGCTTTGATGGCTTAGGCAATGTTTGATAGGTGAATGCCTTGTGATCAAAGCAGTTATTAAATTCAAAGATTGGAGTCGTTTTAAAGAACTCCCTGAAGATTGCACCAATATGTGGAGTTTTGGGATATAAGAGAGCATCACAATAGTTTTGTACATAGGGAATGGCAAGTTGCAATTGCTGTCTGGCCACAGCCTGTGGACCGAACCCCTGTATTTCGAGTATGATTTTCCCTTTGAATCCCAACTTCCGAAATCGTTCCATTGCTGCATAATCCGACGTGATAACGATCGCATCATAGTTCTCTTTTCTAAGGATATTTTGTATCTCTTGATCATTATTGGTGATAAAAACATTTGAATTCTCGTGATTCAGTAATTTTCTCCGTTTACTATAATACAAAAAGTCACAAGTGATTCCCACTTGTTTGAGTGCGATGGATCTTTGTCTGTTTAACGTTTCTACGCCTCCACTCGGTACGTAAAAGACAAATAAGACTTTCATCTGTCATCCTCCAATCAAAATGTACGATCTAATAAAACAATCTTATTACTTTTATATGTGAAAGGAACGGTTTTGTAGAGGGCTATACGGCTATTTTTTTTAAGGAGTTCCTATTTTGTTAAATATGTATGTCAAAAGAAACAAGCTGTACATAGTATATCGAGAAGCATAGATAGGATAAGGACCGGAGCAATATCGAGAATCCAAGCATTCTGTCAGTGAAGTGAAATATTTATCATAATGAGGTGAGAATAGTTGAAAGATTTATTCCTTATCGGTGCGGAACAGAAATCCAAAGTAATGAATGATTGGGAGCAATTCAAAAAAGCGATTGTATTAAAGATGGATGGCACGACAAAAGAAACAACAAGAGTCATCGAGTATGTATCTCCACTTAAAGTTTGTCCTGATGAGAAAGCATCGATTTCGTTCACTGCAGGTACAGTAAGAGACAACCAATTATATGTGGGTACGCAGACGGAAGTCCTAGTATTCGATCTCCTTACCAGTAAAATGATCGATTACGTGAGTTTACCGTTATTCAATGATGTTCACCATGTGACTCCCAGGAAGAATGGAAATCTCCTGGTTGCAAACACAGGACTGGATATGGTAGCGGAACTGGATCGAAAGGGTCAGGTGGTAAACCTATGGAATGTAATGGGGGATGATCCGTGGAGCCGCTTCAGCCCAGACATTGATTATAGAAAGATTGCCAACACCAAGCCTCATATGTCACACCCCAATTTTGTCTTTGAACTGAATGGGGAGGTATGGGTGACGAGATGCTTGCAGAAGGATGCCATATGTTTGAATGATAGTCAAAAGCGAATAGACATTGGTCGTCAACTTATTCATGACGGTGTTATCTACAATGGAAAAATATATTTTACACAGGTAGATGGAAGGATCATCATTGTAAACTCCTCGACGCTGAAGGTTGAACGCGAAGTGAATCTGGTTGAAATAAGTAAACACAAAGAGAAAATCGGGTGGTGCCGGGGGATTAAACCATTGTCGGAGGAATTGATCTTGATCGGTTTCTCGCGTATACGTCCATCCAGTAAGAAAACTGCCGATGGAAAGACGTATTATGTTGGTGATTATGGAGTTATGCCTACACGTCTCGCTTGCTATAATATTCATTCGAATACGCTATTGTGGGAAAAAAACCTGGAAGAGCAAAACATGAACGTGATTTATTCAATTCATTGATCGGCAAGTAAACTATTCATTTTTCATGGGAGTGAGCGTCATGTTACCAAGAAAGAATTATCTTAGACATGTGTATGGATATTCTAGACCTACGGTTACCAACAAACCATCCAAAAAAGCACGGATGTTGAAACAAGATAAATTAGCTATTCCTGACTCAAGACTAAAATCTGTATTAGATCAGTGCCCGAAGGTTTGATGGATGATGAAATTACTAATTGCTACGGTGTTCCCTTTGCCAGGCGGAGGCATATGGTCATTTGTTTCAAATTTAAGAGAGAATCTTATCAAGCAGGGACACACAGTCGATGTTCTATGCACGAGAGATGATAATAAAAAAGTGGTCCTTCTGAATCGAAACACTGTGATAGATCTTGCACATTACCGTCCATATGTTAATGAAAAATTGTTGCAATCTGTTCCCCATTTGGTGAGGGAACCCTGGGTATACAATGCGGAAATGAACCGGTATCTCTTTGAACAGGGAGTATCGGAATTGAATTTGAACCATTATGATGTAATTCATGCACAGGATGTAATCGCTGCAGTTGCTCTGAGCCGGATTAAACCCAATCACCTCCCTCTCGTTACAAGTGTACATGGCTTCCTGACTGGAGCGATATTTCATCAATATAAAACAAGACACGTCACTTTAGGTGATCGAGAAATATGGAATTCCTTCCTTCTCCAATATTATTCGCGTCTAGAACAAATTGGATATGAAGCCAGTGATTACATCCACACATCCAGTCAATGGATGAGAGGGATCATTGAAAGAGAATTTCGGATGCAGCCTTCAAAAATCCATACAATCCGATATGGAGTGAAGCTTTCTGAATTCACTCAAAAATTACCCTCTAAAAGAAAAGAGGATAAACAAATCATCCTGGTCATAAGTCGGCTTGTATACCTGAAAGGACTGCACCATCTTATGGAAGCATTATCATTGCTGAATAATAAGAATACATGGGAGTGCAGGATATTGGGAGAAGGAGAGATGGAAAAGGAATTAAAAGCCGAGTGCAGAAGATTAGGGATTGAAGGGAATGTAAAGTTTCTGGGAAACCGTTCCAACGTGAAAGAACATTTGCATCAAGCAGACATGCTCGTTCTTCCAAGTTTGCAGGAAAATCAGCCATTCGCAGTAATAGAAGCTCAGCTGTCAGGAGTACCTACCATTGTAAGTAATGCAGGAGGTCTGCCGGAAATGGTAGATAATTACAAAAATGGTGTGATAACAGAAAAGGCAAACAGCAGACAGTTATCAGAAAGCATCCAATATCTATTGGAGAATCATGAAATCAGGGAACGAATGAGTCAATCTGCTAAACAGATGGGGAAAGCGATGTGGGATGTGAATAGATTGGGTGGTTCTATTTTGGAGTTGTATGTTAAAGCTAGGCATGACAAGCTTGGAATTTTCTAGTTAGAAGGTGGTGCATGGAAATATTGAGCAGGAAACAAAAATAAAAAATCACCTACAAGCTAGTTAGAAACCATTTATCGATAGTTGAGACCGACTATACACGGGCATACAGCGAAACAGTACTGTCTAGTAGATGAACAATTAAACTAGTCACTAGCCTTTTTAAAAAATAGAGAGAACAGTCTAGGACATGTCTTAAATCCTAACATAAATATAATAAGAGAATATAAAAGGAGAGGTGATTATGAAGATAGTGACGGTATTAGGAACGAGACCTGAAATCATCCGGTTAAGTCTCATTATGAAGAAATTGGATTTACTCGCCGATGAACATATTATTGTCCATTCAGGTCAAAATTTTACTCATTCCCTAAATGGTGTCTTCTTTAAGGAACTGGGTTTAAGAGAGCCTGATTATGTGTTGGCGGATAAACAGCAATCCCTGGGTGAGCAACTTTCATCTTTATTTACTGAGCTTGAAAAGATACTAATCAAAGAAAAGCCGGACAAAGTACTGGTGCTTGGGGATACAAATAGTGGGCTTAGTGCCATTCTTGCTGAAAGGATGATGATCCCTGTGGTTCATATGGAAGCAGGGAATCGCTGTTTTGACTTAAATGTACCAGAGGAAAAAAACCGGAAAATCATTGATGCCGTATCTTCCTACAATCTTGTATACACCCCTTACAGCAAGACCAATTTGCTTAAAGAAGGAATGACATCAAGCAAAATCATCATAACGGGCAATCCTATTTTTGAAGTTCTTAGCCACTACGAGCAGCAGATAGAGGATAGTGTTATCCTTCAAAATTTGAAACTTGAGAAACAGGAATACTTCCTTGCGACCATTCATCGTGCTGAAAACGTCGACAACTCCGCTCATCTTACTTCCATTGTCAAAGCAATGAACCAACTTGCAATCACTTACAACAAAAGAATTATTCTTAGCACTCATCCTAGAACACGGTCAAAATTGCAAGCTGCCCCTCACTTACATTTGCATCCACTAATAGAACTTCACGAACCTTTCGGGTTTTTTGACTTCATTAAGCTTGAGAAAAATGCTTATTGCGCATTAACGGATAGCGGCACCGTACAAGAAGAATGTTGTATTTTTCACATTCCGACCGTAACCATCAGGAAGACAACAGAGAGACCGGAAACCGTGGATTGTGGGAGTAATTTTATATCAGGGTTAAAGGAAGATAACATCTTAACTGGGGTTAAGGTGATGACTTCGAAACTATCCAACTGGACATGTCCGGCAGAGTATCTGGATAGAAATGTTTCAGATAAAGTGATAAATATTTTATTAGGAGGTTCCGACATTGTTTACTAATAAGACCATTCTAGTCACCGGTGGTACCGGATCATGGGGAAATGAACTGGTGAGTCAACTGCTTGAAAAAGACCCGAAAGAGATTCGTATTTTCTCACGTAATGAAACGAGTCAGGTATTAATGAAGCAAAAGTTTGAAAATCACCCCAAGTTAACGTTCGTCATAGGAGATGTGAGGGACAAGGAAGCTGTTATAGAAGCTTCACAAAAGGTTGATTATATCTTTCACCTCGCTGCCCTAAAGCATGTCCCGGTTTGTGAATTTCAGCCACTGGAAGCATTGAAGACGAATGTAATGGGAACACAGAATATCATTGACGCTGCAATCGAAAATAATGTTGAAAAAGTCATTAATATTTCTACGGATAAAGCAGCGAACCCTTCCAATTTTTATGGATTCACAAAAGCTATGGGAGAAAAGTTGATCATCAATGCTAATGTGTTAACAGATAAAACAAAGTTTGTCTGTGTACGAGGTGGAAACGTATTAGGCACAAACGGCAGCGTCATTCACGTATTCAAGCATGGAATCAAAACAAAATCTAAAATCGGGATTACTGATAAAAAAATGACGCGTTTTTTTCTGACCATAAAAGATGCCATCAAACTGTTATTCAAGGCAACCTATGAAAGTCATGGTGGAGAAATTTTCGTCATGAAAATGCCTACATGTAAAATCATCGATCTTGCACAGGTACTAATCGATCAATATTCACCTGATAAAGAAGTGATCATTGAGGAACTGGGAATTCGTCCTGGAGAAAAATTGCATGAACTACTTTTAACGGAATTTGAAAGCCATAATACCATCGTTTATGACAATGAGTATTTTGTCATCCTGCCAACCATTCCGATTAAAGGGCTCATGGAATATTATGAAGATTTTCCTCAAGTAGATCTTGATACGTATTCTTCCAGTGATAACATCATCCCTTATGATCAGATAAAGACGATGCTGAAGGATGGAGGGTTTCTAGAATGAAGATTCTCGTTCTAGGAGGACATGGAATGGCTGGTCATGTCATCGTTGAATATATGAAGGGATGTGGCCATGAGGTGTCTTATACTGTTAGAAAAGAAGATCCTCTAGGAATTCGATTAGATGTTAGGGACCTTGACAGTGTGAGGAAGGTTTTGAGTGAGCAAAGTGCAGATATCGTTATCAATGCGACGGGTCTACTAAATGACTATGCTGAAACCCATGTAATGGAATCGGTCCAGGTAAACAGTCTTTTACCTCACGCATTGGTGGGAATGATAAATGAATACGGTGGCAAATTGATTCATATTAGTACAGATTGCGTGTTTTCAGGAGAGAAAGGGAGGTATACAGAGCATGACGTGAAAGATGGGACTAACATCTATTCTAAGTCAAAGTCCTTGGGAGAGATTGATGCCCCACCTCATCTGACTGTTCGCACTTCTATCATAGGGCCTGAACTGAAAAAAGATGGTATTGGCCTTCTCCACTGGTTCCTTCAGCAGAAAGGGAGGATCAATGGTTATCAGAACGTCTTCTGGAATGGAGTGACTACACTGGAACTCGCTAAAGCGATACACTCATTCATAACGAATGGGGTTTCAGGACTGTATCATCTGAGTGTAGATCAAAAGATTTCTAAATATGATCTTCTGCTTCTCTTTAAGGAAATATTCGGAAACAATGGAGTGGTCATCATACCAGTCGCAAAACCGGTCCATGATAAAACCCTCCTACACACACGGAATGATTATAAATACTCCGTCCCAGGTTACAAGGAGATGCTCCTTGAACTTCGTGATTGGATGAAGGGGAGATGAATAAAGTATTCATCACTGGGGCTACAGGCTTTACGGGGATCCATGCATGTGAATATTTCATCAAAAGGGGCTATGAGGTTTTTGGAGCTGTACGCAGTCATTTTCATCCCATAAAAGAAGTTCGAAGTGTGCTGTGTGATCTAATGGATGCAAAAGGAATGAAGGTATTATTTGAAAATATCCAACCGGACATGATTCTTCATCTTGCAGCTCAAAATCATACCGGACAATCATGGGAAGATCCGATTTCCACCATAAATACGAATGTAATAGGGACGATGAATCTACTGGAAGGAGTTAAGGGAACAATTCCTTCCGCACGAATCCTCATTATTGGCTCTGTCATTGAATTCAATCCATGCCACTCTATAGTACCCAATCACCCATATGGATTATCTAAGTATATTCAGACGCTCCTATCCACAAGCTGGTCATCATTTTATGATCTGGATATTCGGATTGCCAAGACGTCCAATTTAATCGGTCCCGGCCATTCCAATGGAATTTGCGCTCTTCTTGCGCAAAAATGTGTGCAACATCGCAACGTGGACGGGAAAGGTTTTCACTTCCATAACATTCTGGATCGCCGAGATTTCCTGGATGTAAGGGATGCGGTAAGTGCGTATGACTGCATTCTCCAAAAGGGGTGTAAAAATGAAACGTACGTCGTTGCTTCAGGGAAAACGTACAAGTTTCTCGAGGTAGCTAAAGAATTGAAGAGGTTATCTCAAAGCGACCTGCCATTAACGACCGAACATTTTCTATCTACCCCTGGCGTTCAATATTCGATTGAAAAACTAGAGAGTCTCTCCTGGAAACAAACCATATCCCTAAACCAAAGTTTGAAGGATACCCTCCTTTATTATCAGGAGCAATAATCTTGTATCTCAAGACAACTGAAATTCCTTTCAGCTGTCTTGAATTTTTTGTTTTATTAAAAGTAAATATTGAATTTCTTAAATAAGTTATCAATATCCATTTTTCTTCTTTTTATATATTGAGCCCTTTTTCGTAATACACCATCTTTGAGCACCTTTTTTTCTATAGTTGCTGCCGATCCATGTACGACCAGTGATTTGGCTTTCTTGATTCTTTTATCATCAAAATGAAGATAGGCCATCCTTAGTAAATTATAATATATTCCTTCATAGTTTACTGTGTACGGATGAGTTGTTCTAAACAAGTGCAGTACGGTGACGTTTGGCTCACAATGGCATCGATACCCAAACAGCCAAAGCTTGAGGGATAATTCAACATCTTCATGGCCCCATGTAGAAAAGCCTGTTTCAAATCCACCTACGTCGTCAAACACTTGTTTAGAGGTGATAATGCAGGCACCTGGCAGGATAGCTGTTTCAAACAAAGATTTTCGTTTCTGATGCCATTTGATCTTGAGTGAGGTAGTGAGGGACTGGCCATATCCTTTTACGACGGGATCTTGTATGGATCCGATGGCAGGGCATACGGCGTCGCTTGTTCCCTTGACGATGTAGTAGACTAAACGATCGATCCAGAAATTTTCGAAGGTCATATGAGCGTCACAGAATGCTAAATATGGATGTCGGGCTTTCCCTGCTCCCAGGTTTCTGGCATTAGCAGGTCCGACCCCGTTCGTCCTAATATACGTTACTTTGTCCCGGTATGGATAGTGGTTTAGAAAATTACAGCATTGATCATTTGAAGCATCATCCACGATAACGGCTTCCAACTCTATATTGGTCTTCACCGTGAACAAAGAGTCCAGTGTCATCTTTACATTCTTTCCTTCATTACGCACCGGGAAAATGATGGATACCTTTGGAGGCTTGTTTCCCATAATCTCGCTCCCTTAAACTGAAATATTCTACGTTAGTGTATGTAAATAGGGATTTTCCGTGAATAATGAAAGAGGCTGCGACGAGTGCCGCAGCATTCTTCATTATTTTATGGAACAGAGGAATGAGGGGTTCGTAAGGTCTTTCTTGTTATATACCAGTGGATTACCCGTTTCATATTCAATCACCTGACCGTTAGCTTCCTCTACAATTACCTGACCGGCAGCTGTATCCCACTCCATTGTTGGCGCGAGTCGGGGATAATAGTGTGCGCTGCCGTCTGCAATCAAACAAAACTTCAATGAACTTCCAATCGAAGTGAATTCAAGTTTTCCTTCTCGCCGTTGAAGGTCGTCGATATACTCCTGAGTCGCTTCCGACAAGTGGGATCTTGAGATCACGATTCTCTTTACACCAGATGATGCGGTATTGATCTTTACCTGCTTTCTTTTCTCCAAAGAACTGGCAGCCATGACTTTATATGCGCCTTTGTTCTTATCCGCAAAATAAAGAGTATCTGTTACAGGTGCATAAACGATCCCCAATACTGGCCGGTTTCCTTGGATAAGGGCGATATTGACAGTGAATTCGCCATTTTTATTAATGAATTCTTTCGTTCCATCCAGAGGGTCAACCAGCCAGAAAGATGACCAGTTCTTTCTCTCATTGTAAGGGATGCTGGCCCCTTCTTCACTCAGTAAGGGAATGCCGGGAGAAAGTTTGCTTAATTCGGTTTTTATATGTTCATGTGACAACTGATCTGCGATGGTGAGGGGGGATTTATCTGCTTTTTCATGAATGGTATACGGAGCCTCATATACTTCCAGCACTTTTTTTCCTGCCCCAATCGCTATTTCAATTACGTCATTCAGCATATTTCATCAACTCCTCGTATTAAATAGGGAAGTGACTTTCTTTTAAATTCGATTCGGATTATATCAATCGCTTATTCTTTAAATGGTTTACGATTCGTAAAACTGACTCATCTATAGATTGATTCTCAGTATCAATCACGATTTCAGGGGATTCGGGGATTTCATAAGGAGAATCGATTCCACTAAAGTTTTTTAACTCCCCTTTTCTCACCTTCTCATAAAGGCCTTTCGGGTCTCGACCTGCGCAAGTCTCTATACTCGCCTGTACATAGATTTCTATGAACTCCTCATTAGATAATAGGGATCTGACAAATTCCCGATCTTCTTTAAATGGAGAAATAAAGGCAGCCAAGGTTAAGATGCCGGCATCGACAAATAACTTCGATACCTCTCCAATTCTCCGGATGTTTTCCGTACGATCTTCTTCTGAAAATGCTAAATCACGATTCAAACCGCGACGAATATTATCACCATCAAGACGGAAAGTGTGAAGTCCAAGCTCATGTAATTTCTTCTCTACTTCAACTGAGATTGTGGACTTACCGGAACCAGACAAACCTGTAAACCATAGCAATGCGCTTTTATGCCCATTTAAATGTTGCCTGTTTGCTTTCTGGACCTTACCCTCATGCCAAGTAATATTTTTTTGATTCATCTTATCACCTCCATTGTTTTCGATATTTATAACCAAAAGTAGTAGACCAATAATACTGTGGTGATCATTGTCAGGATATTCAAGGGGATACCCACCTTCAGGAAGTCCTTGAATCGATAGCCACCTGGTCCATATACGATCAGGTTGGTTTGATAACCGATCGGTGTCGCAAAGCTTGCTGAAGCGGCAATGGTGACTGTTACGGCCAACGCGGTGGGATTTAGATCCAAAGTATTTGAAACTTCGAGGATAATAGGGAACATCAGGACGGCGGCAGCGCTGTTCGTAATCATTTCGGTAAACACATTAGTAAGGAGGTAGATTGCCATAATTATGGCAAAAAGCCCAAACGGCTTTGATGCGAGCATCAGTAGATCGGCAAGAAAAGCGGCAACACCTGAGTCGATCATCGCATAGCCGATACCGAACGAGCAGGCAACCACCATCAGTACATTCCATTGAATGGCTGTTTTTGCCTGCAGGGGACTGACGATTCTTAAAGAAAGTAATAACAGTGTCACAAACGCCATTCCTGTAAACATCGAAATATATCCCAATGTCACCATAAGGATCATCGTTCCTAGTAGTGCGATGGAGAACCACCCATTCATGGTCTGTTTTCGAGTCATCATGGTCTTGTCCAGTGGAGTGGCAATATAGAAATCATTGGTGCTGGTTTTCTTATAAAAATCAGTTCCCGTGACAAGTAGTAAAATATCTCCCGGTTTTAAAATGACATCGCCAATTTTATATTTCAGCCGTTGATTTTGTCTATGAACAGCAATGACAGCTGCATTGAACCTGCTCCTGAAATTGGTATCCTTAATCTTCTTATATAATAAGGAAGAATGATGGGAGACCACTGCCTCCGTCAACCGATGGTGCTTCGGAAAAGAGGAGCCGCCATTACTTTGTAATTGGAGGCCTTTATGGGATTGAAGTTCTGTGATGGAGGTAATATCCCCGGTGAATATCAAACGGTCATATGCCTTTAATGCTGTTGTATTCGATACTGGAGTAATGGTTTCATCCTCCCTGATGATACTAACAAGAAATAGTCCTTTTAAGCTTCTTAACCTGGCTTGTTCAACGGTCTTTTGAATGAAAGGGAAGTCATCAAGTATTAAAATCTCTCCCGTGAACTCTCTTAAGGTTTCCATATTGACAGGTCTGCTTCCTCTCTCAGGCAATAAGGAAGAACTGAAAAATATGAGGTAGCACAGACCTATGAGAGTTATCGGTACCCCTATTTTACCCAGTTCAAAAAACGTGAATCCTGGCAGGTTCGAGTCAAGAAGCAAACCATGGACAACAAGATTTGTGGAAGTACCAATCATTGTAATGGTACCTCCAAGAATCGTAGCATATGAAATTGGGATAAGAAATTTAGAAGGGGCGAGATGATGATCTTCACACCATTTCTTCACCAGTGGCGTAAAAGCGATGACGATGGGAGTATTGTTCAGGAACGCGGAAAGGAAGGAGATGGGGAAGAGGAGCTTGGCAAGCATGTGTTTTCTTGAAGCTGAACGGTTTAATAGCTTCTTGAAGGCATGATCCACAATTCCACTGTTTTGAATACTTCCGGCAATGATGAACAATAAACCGATGGTCAGCATCCCTTCATTTGAGAACCCCCTTATAGCTTCCTGTGGTGTAATGACCCCAGTCATGACGAAAAGGAGGAGAGTGGATGGAAGAATGATTTCGGGTCGCTCCAATTCAAAAACCAGAAATGATAGCATAACGATCATTCCAAGTATTACAATATAAAATTCAAGCATGATGTAGTCTCCTTCACCGCTCCCTTTGAGAACCTTTCCTCATTTCATTGAGAAGTACCTCTATCACTTCAGGCCTTGAGAACTCTTTTGGGGGCCTCATTCCGTCTCTTAACATTTTTCGCACCTTTGTACCGCTAAGGTGGACATGAAATGGTTCGTCATGAGGGCATGTTTTTGAAGTAGCCATTCCCCCACACTTAATACAGTGGAAGGCATGTTCGAACTTCAGTATCTCGATACCGATCTCTTCTCTTGAAAATTGATTGAAGATTTCCTGGGCATCGTATGTGCCATAGTAATCCCTGACACCTGCGTGATCCCTGCCGACAATAAAATGGGTGCATCCAAAGTTTTTTCTTACAATACTGTGGAATAAGGCTTCCCTGGGTCCAGCATATCTCATGGCTGCAGGGAATGTGGATAACAGGACTCTCTCTCTGGGATAATACTCGTCGAGTAATGCTCTATAGCTTTTCATACGGATTTCTGCAGGAATATCATCTTGCTTTGTGTCTCCTACCAAGGGGTGTATCAATAGACCATCGACTAGTTCGAGTGCAGTTTTTTGCAGATATTCATGAGCCCTGTGAATGGGATTCCTCGTTTGAAATGCAACGACTGTGTTCCACCCCAATTCACTAAATCGCTCTCTAAGCTGTTTCGGTGTTTGGAAATCTTTCTTGAAAATGGCAGGGAACTGAAGAAGTTTGATCGGACCAGAGACACACACTTCGTCTTTCTGATATGTCTTTTGAACACCCGGGTGAAGGTTGTCCAATGTCTTAAATACGAAAAGGGCTTCCGCTTCTTTACTATATTCATATATTTCTTCAACTTCTATTGTTCCGTAGATTACTCCATCTTGTCCTTTAAGTGAAACGGTTTCCCCGATGGATAAAGTCTTACTCAATCTCTTGGGTACCGGGAGGGTAATGGGCAAACTCCAAACCAACCCGTTCGATAACCTCATGTCTTTCAATACGTGTAGATAGTCTTTTTGATTCATGAATCCCGTTAAGGGGCTGAAGGCTCCCGTTGAGAGCAGAACTAGGTCGGACAGACCCCACGAATCGAGCGTGATTGAGGGGAGAGTGGATGACTTTTTAAGTAACTCATCTCGTTCATTCCCGATAACAACTTGATCAACAAGCATATCTCCGTGTGGGGATATCATACTGATTTCTCCTTTCGATTGGAATAAATTTAACACAGCAGTTGATGCCAAGAATCCATCATCTACGGCTCCATTTTTCGCTGTGTAGAACGCTAACAATCTTGCTTTTACTAGTTTATGTGAAGATCTACCAGTGGGAGAGGGCTGTTTAATAAAACAAGCATCTGCCTAGAAATGAAAGCAGAAGCTTGGTTCAGTGATAAATAATTTCAGAAATTCATATTTTTTTCCCTGTATTCATAAGATACATAGACTACAACAAAAGGGTGGTGAGCCTGTACATGAAATTATCAATCAACAACCATGATTGGGGAACGATTCCAACACATTCTGTAGCTGCCATCCAATTTTATTGTGCGGAGAATAATCTTCAATTTCATTTGGACGAAGAAGAACAGAAGGTGGAAGTGAAAAGTTCCCTTCATGGAAAGAAAGTATGGCTATCTGTAAACACAACGAATGCAAGCATAAACAATGAAATCAACGAAAAAGTGACCGGGGTTTTAACCGATTATGGAATCGACGTTTCTACAAAAAGTGATACTGGCAGGATAAGGGACGGGGATTTATTTGTTGATTTAGTCTCCAGTAAGTCGAAGGGAGACAAAAGGTCCATTTCTGTAGGGTACAATGAAAGACTGAATTCCATTAATGTAAAAAAAAATCTCGAAATATATAAGCATGAACTGTCATTTAAGGGATACTATTTGATACCTGAACACCATGCCATTCCTCATCTAAGGTGCTCGATAAAGTGCAAAGACGAGGAGTTCTTGCTAAAAGAAGCCCCCGCCATTCTAACGCATTGTGTACTTAAGACGCTACTTGGAAATCAAAAGCCCAGCTTACTGGATTTAGATGTTCTTCATTTATTTCAAGCAGCGAGTAATCAGTCAGGGGAATCAGACACAAATACGGTTGAGAAGAAGCCGAGTAAAGAGATCCACATGGATGATAAAACGTACGAAGAAATCAAAATGCGAAAAGCAAACCGGAAAGTTCGTGAAGCACAGGAAAGAAAGCCATATGCGGAAATATATTTTGATTACAATGTAATACCTAATCGAAAATCAGAACGCTACTCCATTAAAGCCGATTTCTTCATAAAGAACACAGGAAATGTAGATCTGATGAATCCAAAGATCTGTTTTCGAATGGATCCTCCTGATAAGATAGAAATAGGAGGTCAGATCCTGCCACCTGAAATGAGCGAAATTTTTTCTCTCCAAGGTCAAAACGGGGCACAAGGATGGAAGTATATGGGGAAAGATTGGTTGGAAAAAGCCTATTCCACAGGAGAGTATTGGATAGAAACGATACAGGAATCATTCATCCCACCTGGTGAAACGATAGCAGTGGAGGGGCTGCAATTTACGGTTGAATCTCTAAAAGAACAGGAAGTTTCAACCATTTTAGGGTTTGTATTATTTGAAGATCAAGACCTTCAGCTCAGCTCAAATAACAAGATTAAAATTACATTTTAATTAAAAACGATGCCACGGAATCTACTGTGGCATCGTTTTCTTCATTCTTTTTCATCCTCTATGAAAAAATTCATCGGAGCTGGAAGTTTTTCTGCAGAAGATTTTTGACGTGCTGTAATGATATGAGACTGACTGCGTTTTTGGCTCTCAACAAGTCTTTTGAGCTCCAATAGACTATGGGTCAGGGTTACATTATATTCCCGTATGGAGTCGACCTCTTCAAGAAAATCCAAAAACTTTTGCTCCACTTGCTCAAATTTCCCCTCCAGCACTTCATTCTGTAGGGTAAAGTGAATTTCCTGCTCTTGTTCTACCGCATCGATTCGTTCATCCTGAAGTTTGGTACGTTGATCGATATCAGCAAATTGTGAGGAAAGCCACCATTCATTTTCTTCAAAATGCTTTTGATATTGAGTGATGAATGTCTTAATGTACTCCATTTTTTGCTTTTCGGCTTCAATTAAGTGCTCTTTTGCCAATTGCAATGAATCAAGGGTATGCTTCCTCTCTGACATGACCTTTTCTAACTCTTCGGTTTTAACTATCAGGTTAAAGAATACTTCTTTCTTAGTATCTTCTGAATGAGCCAAAGCTGTGTTCAAATCAGAAATATGAAGCTTTTTACCTTGCAGTTCACTGTTTAAGCTGTCTATTTTTCTTAGGTGCAGGATGTTTTCCTCCAATAGGGATTGATTTTTACTGAATAGCTCGTGCTGGTTTTTTTCCAATTCCGTTATTTTTTGAGAAAGTTGTTCTTTTTCGAGATTGTTGGAAAGGAGTTCCTGTTGGAGGTCATGTTTGGTCGCTTGCGACTGCTGCAACAACTCATCCTTGCCATGTAAGGCGTCATGAAGTGCCCTTACCTGACCTTCAAGCTTCTCTTTCCCTTCTTTAAACAGGTTTCGGTCTTTAATGAGTTCCCTCTCAACTGTTTCGTTCTCATTTATCCGGCGGTCAGCAAGCGTTAATTCCTCCTGTACCTTTTGAAGTTGTTCCTTATGGTACTCATTTTCTGCAAACAAATAACTGCTTTTCAGCGTTCGAATCGTTTTATTCAAGTTCTCGATCTCAGATTTCAAATAGAGGACCTCTTGATCAGAAATCGTGTACATCGGTGATAATTTCGCATCCTCCCTTATAATAATCTCCTCCTAAAGACTTTTACTCTATTGTATGGATCCGATTGGGTAAACGTTACAAATACCCAAGTTGTTTAGATTGATTAACCCTTATTGCATATGAGTTCGTATTATGTTTCATAGTTTACTATAAGTAATGCTAGAAATATGTTGAAGCCTACCGACACTCGTCCACTCATTTCTTCAAAAAAATCATAGATTATAGTAAGTCGATAGAAAAGGAATACTCACTATTTTCGCTACACTTATTGCCTTTTCTACTGATTAATTTATGACTATCAGGAGTGAATGAATATGAAAAAGAATACAGGCTGCGGGTTTGGTCATCACGGATGCCCACCACAACCATCAAGCGATAAAGCAAAATCAAAAAGCTTATTTACAGAAACATATGTACCCGATCTTGACTTGGAAGAAGTAACGGTCGTTCTTGGAGATGTATTTCTGCAATCTTTAACTGAAGCGGATATTTATCTTCCAACTTATGCGAGCGCCATTAAAAACATCGAGAAAAACGTCTCACTCACCCAGTGTAAAGCGATTCCTGTACCAGGGTTTCCTGAATACGTGAAATTATTTGTAGAAGGAATTGTCCATAAGAACATTCAATATGTAGAGGGTTCCTACGGAGTAGTAAAAGATTATAGTGTTGACATTCCTTTTAAAGCGTATGATCGAGTGAGACTGGCCAATCCTGTCAATAAACCATTTGGAATCGACTTCAGCATTAAGGAAAATGTTTTACAAAGAAGAGAACTTGCCAAAGACGGAATGGGAGCAAACCGTTGCGAATTCGGATCATTGACATTTGAAATCAATAATGAGCCTATTAATTGCAAACTTCTTGCTTCTGCAGTAAATCAGTGGGATATTACCGAAAACTTTGATAATTGGGGACGCTTTAATAAAATCACAGAAAAAATGGACATTAACCTTCTTATTAAATTGACTCAGAAGAGACAACAATTGGCTGGAGATGCTGATACAGGTGAAGATCAACAAGGTCCAGAAGTAGTATTTGATCGTTTTAGGAATATCATCCAACGATAATGGCAAAATAGAATGTCTTCGGCGTACTGAAACACGCTGTCTTGAAGGCATTTTAAAAGGATACGAAGATAGCTGTGAGAGGGTAGAGTGTCGAGTTGAAAAGGGGTTCACCTTGAGGGTGAGCCCCTTCCTCTTTATTCAGTATACATATCATTGAATCAGATCATCCGATTGGATGTGCACAAATTGTTCTTGTGTTAAATGAAGGCATACGTGTAAACAACCTTGAATTCTTAAAGTGGATTTGCCATTTTGCTTAAAGGATTCATGTTGACTGATAAACGTGAAATCTTGTAGAAAATGTTCAATTGAATCACAGAAGGAATAATGACATTCATGATGAATAGTTGGTTCTTGGTTGTTTTCTGCCAGGAATGTGTATTCCCTCTTCTCACTCTTAGGGATATTAGGCGGAAGTTTCCAACGAGTGGGAGTGGTGTGCCTCCATTGAATCGGGATTTTGATAGAGTGGATAGAAGTTGTTTCCCCTGGATTTACATATTCTATCGAAGCAACAAGCGTCCCTTTCACAAACACAATCGCAGCAGGAATAGGAATATGCTTCTTAAGAGAGTGGATGGACCAATGTATGGAATGTATATGTTCAATTGGAAACGGTAATTCAACGTCTTCAAAGATGGCGACTTCAACCTGCAAAGTAGACAGTACAACGGGAATCTTTATTTTTAAAGACCGTAAGTCGGGTACCGAGGTTTCGCTCACATTTTCCAGCTGTTGCTCTGCTGAAAATAGTTCATTTTCGAAACGCTCTTTTAATGCCGTCAGACTTGGATGTTCATTCTCGACTTCCCCGATATTATCTTGATGTTCAATGATCGTTTCCCGCTCTGTGGAAATTTTTTTGAGAACCGAGGTTAGGGAACCAATGCAATGAACGAAATCAGTCTGTTTACTTTTCATCGGATTTGAGTTCTTTTCACAGTATATTGTTTCTAAGTAATGACTAAATGAAGGCTGGTGATTTTCTTCATGATCAAATTCAGGATTCGAATACAGCATTTCTTCTTCAACTGCAGTAGGGGAAGCGTCTTTGGAAATGCCATTTGGTTCGTGATCGTTTTCTTGGTCTTGATGGAGCTTTCTTTGTTCCTCCAGGTCTTCCTCGAGCATCATAAATATCTCTTCTCGGATCGACACAGGTTCATTTTCCTCTTCAGAATCCTCTATAATAACTTCTTTCTCCACGGAGGGAGAGATTTCTTTATATTCATCTGAAGTCGAATGGCCGTAGTTATTCCGGGTATCAGATAAATCATTTTCGGTGTTATCGGACTTCAAGTCCCCGTATTCCTCCTCATCTACAGACTCATCGGTTTTGCTCAGTATATTTTCTTGGTTTACTTCCATATCCATCACCTTAGGTGGAGGGAAAAACGTTGGCTGGGAATGAATTTTTTCCTGAGTTTCCTTGGGAAGGACTGTATCTTTTATGGGATTATTTTTATTCGACACATGACCTTGTAAGGAAAAATCGTGATTCTGAGTAAGGTTAAACAGAGAAAATGAAGGCGATTTCCGGCTATTTTTTTCATTTTCTTTCATGTTATCCATAAAATGGTTCTCTATATCATTATTATGTTCTTCTCTCATAATCATGGTGATCGGTGCTCTTCAACATCACACCTAATCATTTACCTCCTCTCTAAAATCAATGAATAGTCATAATCAGTCGCAATCATCATTGGTGGTGGAGGTAACCCGGATTTGTTGGTTCTGAAGGACTTTCACACAAATATCTATGACCATTTTCTCTTCGATTGTGCGGAAGTAGCCTTCTCCAATGGGACCAGAATGAGGGAGGGGACACCGGTCGATTGCTTCATCCCACTCGATGATTTTACTGGAAACTAATTCGCAGTAAGGTATTTCATTGTAATATTGATGACTTTCCTGATGGAATTGAGATATATCATGTGTTAGTAATTCATCTTTTTCCGGATACCCCGAAGGTAAGGGTTTCGAGATAAGGAAATCAAATTCCTGACGGTTATTTACTTCCGGCATGACGGGCATGGATAAGAAATGCTTTATGTCTGTCACACATTGAAAAGGTATATCTACAGTATAGGAGTGAAGATCTGAGGCAATCGAAGAAAGGGAAGTTTCTTCAATTTCTTTACAAGGGCTTGCATATTGAATGTTTTTTCGAACAAACCCTTTTACAAATAGTTTGTTAGTAGGGAGGAGAAGTCTGCACTGTGTTAATTTGATCGTTTTTTTAATATCTTTAATTTCCAAAACGGCTTCTGGAAAGGTAATGGTCGCATCTACATTTATTTCCAGTGACAGTTCAGCTATTACAACAGGAACTTTGGTCACAATTTTACCTATACTAACTTTTGGATGGTGACAATGGCTTTTACATTCATGGGGATGTGACGTTTCACTACATTCAGACATTTTATTGTGGTTATCAAACATTATGGGCCTCCTAAAGCAAGATAATGCCATCTTATGATTTAAATTGATAGTTGTTTGGGCCAAAGCCTATATGCAAAAAGATCAATGACTCGAGAATGATTTAGAACCACTTAGGAATAATGAAAAAAAGCACTGCCCCTACTGTATGCTAACAGTTGGGGCAGTGCTGATGATAATAGGGCGATGCTTATAATGCATTAATACGAACTTGCTGTTTTTGTAGTACTTTAACGGTAAAGTTGAGGGACATTTTTTCTAGCATATTGTAGAAATATCCTTCACCTACAGGACCATCAGCTACTCGATCTGTTGATTCATCCCATTCTAGGATGCTGCTTGAAAGCAATTCACAATAAGGAAGCTGATTATAGTATTGATTGCTGTATTGATGGAATTGGGAGATATCATTTGATAAATATTGATCTTTCTCAGGATAGCCTGTCCCTAAGTCTTGAGCTCTAAAGAAGTCAAATTCCTGCCGATTATTCGTTCTTGGAAGTTGGACCGGGGATTCCAGGGTAATTGTAGTCATACATTTAAATGGAACGCGGACCGTTAATGATTTAATGTCAGAAGATACACAGGATCCATCAAGTCCTGATCCTCCACATGGTGTAGCATATTGAATGTTCTTGCGCACATATCCTGATAGCAACAGGGGAAATTGTGTACCATCTTCACTGAAGTCGCCATTGCTGGTTGGAATCGTCATTAAACGGCATTGAACAATTTCAACCTTCTTTTTTACATCTTTGATTTCCATTACAGGTTCCGGGAATGTGATGTGTGCTTCAAGGTTACTGGATACACGATATACTCCTAAATCTACCGGTACATGGACAATTCTTTCTCCTGCCGGGGTAAGAATTGGGTTTACAGTTGTGTTGTCGCAGTGATCAAGTGATGCAGACTTATCCACATTCACACAATTTCTATTCTTATTATAATCACTCATTTTTTTTCCTCCTATATAATTAAACAATATTTAAACTACACTTTATAGTATGCTGACTGAATCTATTAAGAGTGGTTAAATGAATCAGTATAAGAGTGGAAATTTACGAGGGAAATTCATTTTAGTAGAAATAACTCACTTCCTTTTTTACGATATTGTCCTGAAAAATTTATGTCTGGGTACGTGCACAGATGTTTTCTATCCCGGCATAAGCTTTAAGGAAGGAGGAGGATATAATGGATAGGCATAATTATGCAGCTTTGGACTTGGGGAACAGCTTTTATAAAGCAATTGTTTCAACAAAAGGTGAAATCACGGAATATTTCATGCCAAATGCAATTGCTTTATTTGATGAAGAATTTTATGAGAAACCATATGACGATGAAGACGTTTTATTACAGGATAATTTGATTGTGGAAGTGAACAGTTCAGCGTTGCACGAGAAAAGAGATATCTTTTATATTGGTAAAGCAGCAGCGAGACAGCGTAATGTGAGTTTAACATCCTTTAATAATCAGAAAGTAGATGAAGATCGAACTTACACTCTATTATTCGGAATGTTGGCCCATCATGCTGTAATGAACAATCATTCTGATACAGATGTATCCTTTGAAATCGATCAATTGGCGGTCTCTCTTCCGACCACTCAGTATAAAGAGCGAAAAGATACGTTGAAAAGCCGTCTGATCGGGACTCATACAGTATATCTTCACAAAGTTCCAGGAATGATTGCTCCTAAAGAAATAATCGTAAGGCTCCATATTAAAGATGTCATTATCGGGGCCGAAGGAGCCTGTGCGTACCTGGCGTTAACACGGGATGATGAGACATTGGGAGTTAAAGACGAGGCTCTTTTACAGGACTCTGTCAAAGGAATCCTAATCGGTGACTTGGGAGGGGATTCAGTGGATTTTGTAGGAATCAAAAACAATAAGCCAGTGGCCTCCATCGAGGGTGAGCCTTTCGGGATAAACCAGTTTTTAGATCATATCATACAAAAAGTAAGTAAGTATGAGTTATACAAGTTCGACTCAAGGTCTGAGCTCGAGGAGAAACTGGTCGCAGGTCAATCCGAGTGGTATGTAGAACCATTCGCCGGTGTGAAAAAGGATATAAGTAAATATATCATTCCTCAGTTGAAATCACTGGCCATTAAATACCTGGAACATTTCGACCGGGTAAGAAATAGTTCCAATGAAATCAAAGGAGCGGTCAAATACATTGCAGTAGGTGGCGCCGCAAAAATAGCCGAATCCCATATTAGAGAAGCGGCCGTGAAATGGGCAGAAAGAGGACGCCCTATTGAATTATTCTTCCCGCCAAATATGGAAAAATTAAATGTGTCAGGATTAATGATCCTTGCAAAATTGAATCAATTAAAAAAGAATCCTGCGCATATTGAATATACTAAAAGCTAAAGGGAGATAGGTATGTCTAAGAAATATGCTGATTACTTTCAGGATACGATTTTAACAATCCCCGAGAGCTTCGTAAATGTTAAAACAGGGGAAACAAAAGCCATCACTTCAAAGGTTCAAGAGCAAGTCGCCTATCATGCCAAAAACAATACGTTGAATCATCTTGTTTTTTCTGCACTGCATGATTACCTGCACCACTCTAAACCGGTTCAAGTTAATAGACAATCAGAATCTGCCATATTAGATGAACTATTGGAATTAAAGAGATTGCTGCTTCCAAATGGAAATGATTCCTCCAAGAGCTTGAACGAATGCACGATCAAAAGTCCAAAAGAACTGGATCATACTTCCGTTGGAATGAAAGAAATTGACGATTTGCTTGAAGCTTTTGGAGGATGAAAAAGGTGAACGACTTTCGTTCACCTTTTTTAATTCGGATGTACTTATAAATGAACGGCAGGAAGGCATGTAATAGCACAGAAACAAGACAAGTCTACAGTTATACAAATTCCGGTTCCCATCAAGTCGTCCACACTTTTATGGTCGATCTGTTTACAAGGTGAAGAGAGTGCGCATTTACTTTCTTGAGGATGGTGGGAATCGCCCTTATGGTGGTCGGATTTAAATGTTAATAATTCAAGAGTCGCACATTTATGATCAAGATCTATTAACTTAAAGACGTAGGTCTCAATGCACTTAAAGTTTTTATTCTTTTTTGAATGACAATGATAGGTGGTAACACCAGTGCCCTTAAATGGCTCGCATCCACAATATAAGATAAAAGGGATGGTATTCTTTTTGGGTCTCTTTTTTTCACAAAGTAAATCTTCAATGGACTTTTTACACGAAGTATCACAACCATGGTCTTTTTTTACTTTCTTCTGAGCATCAAGGATTGCTTCTAAAACATCTTGGATACAATGGCTATAATGCCTGGAACGGGAATCCTGGCATTTGTGTTTCTGATACTCTTCATGGAAATAGGTGTCCTGGGCAGTTGATTTTTGACTATAACTCATTATTTAACACTCCTTTACAATTTACTACTAATTATCATACGTTCAGAAGGGAGTATTCGATTGAGCCTCTAGCCTAAAACGATAAAATAGATTTCATGTACATAAAAGGTATTTGATCATTGTATAGCGATCTGTGTATAGATGAATGTGTTTCTGTGTGTAGCCAAAAGGAGAATATATGCGTAATGATACAATCATCGTATAGTAGATTTGCTAGCTAATATAGGAATGAAACATTTTTCAACACTTAAGCGACTCTATTGTATGTAGGGTTGAAAACCTTTATACTATAGTAATGTGCAACAATGTATATCCTGTTAATTCGGCCGGCTTTATATATAGAAGAAAACGGTTTGGTTATAGAGGTAGAAAGGGGATTATTCATGAACGAAGAACAGCGGAAACATGGACAACAATCGAAGTCTGTATCTCCAGCAGACCAAAAATCTGATAAGGATTACAGCAAGTACTTTGAAAGTGTCTATATCCCACCATCATTAAAAGATGCCAAAAAGCGTGGGAAGGAAGAAATCCAATATCATAATGACTTTACCATCAGCGATCGATATAGGGGTCTTGGTGAAGGCAAGAAATTTTATATCCGGACATATGGTTGCCAAATGAATGAACACGATACAGAAGTCATGGCAGGGATCTTCATGGCACTCGGCTATGAAGCGACTTACTCGACAGATGACGCAGATGTCATACTATTGAATACATGTGCCATCCGTGAAAATGCGGAGAATAAGGTGTTCGGCGAGTTAGGACATCTAAAACATTTGAAGCGGGAAAAGCCTGATCTATTAATTGGAGTTTGCGGATGTATGTCCCAGGAAGAATCGGTTGTCAACAAGATCCTGAAAACCTATCAACAGGTGGACATGATATTTGGAACGCATAATATTCATCGTCTTCCTCAAATATTATCTGATGCTTATATGTCTAAGGCGATGGTCGTTGAGGTCTGGTCGAAAGAAGGGGACGTCATTGAGAACCTTCCGAAGGTCCGCCGTGGCAATATCAAGGCATGGGTCAATATCATGTACGGTTGTGATAAGTTCTGTACATACTGTATCGTGCCGTATACACGGGGGAAAGAAAGAAGCCGCCGCCCTGAAGAAATCATTCAGGAAGTCCGCCATCTGGCTGCACAGGGATATCAGGAAATCACTCTCCTTGGGCAAAACGTCAACGCATATGGTAAGGATATTGAAGACCTTCAGTATGGGTTAGGAGACTTAATGGATGATCTTCGTAAGGTGGATATTCCACGTATCCGGTTCACTACCAGTCATCCAAGAGATTTCGATGATCATTTAATCGAAGTGCTTGCCAAGAAAGGAAATCTGGTGGAGCACATTCATTTACCTGTTCAATCAGGTTCGACAGATGTTCTGAAAATCATGGCACGTAAGTATACCAGGGAACAATTCTTGGAATTGGTTGGTAAAATTAAAAAAGCCATGCCGGACGTGGCGCTTACGACGGATATTATCGTTGGTTACCCAAATGAAACCAATGAGCAATTTGAAGAAACCCTTTCATTATATAAGGAAGTGGGCTTTGAATCGGCATACACTTACATCTACTCTCCCCGGGAAGGTACCCCTGCGGCGAAGATGAGTGACAACGTGCCGATGGAAGTGAAGAAAGAACGTCTTCAAAGGTTGAATGCAGTTGTGAAAGAGTATTCTGCTGAAGCGATGAAGAAATATACAGGTCAAATCGTTGAGGTGCTTGTGGATGGGGAAAGCAAGAAAAATCCTGACATCCTTGCAGGCTACACAAGACGCAGTAAGCTCGTAAACTTCAAGGCTCCTAAAACAGCCATTGGGAAAATAGTGCAAGTAAAGATCACAGATGCCAAGTCCTGGTCATTGGACGGGGAAATGGTAGGAGAAGGTCAAATCGGAACAGAATTTCAAGAAGCGGTAGAGGTGAAATAATATGGCAAAGTATACAAAAGACGATATTATGAAGCGTGCAGAAGAGCTGGCAACAATGATTGCTGAAACGGAAGAAGTGGATTTCTTTAAGCGGGCGGAAGCCCAGATCCACGAAAATCAAAAAGTCCGTGAAATGATCGCCAGTATCAAGAGCTTACAAAAACAAGCGGTTAACTTCCAACACTATGGTAAAATCGAAGCCTTGAAAATGGTGGAGGCAAAAATTGAAAACCTTGAAAAGGAAATCGATGAAATTCCGGTTGTTCAACAATTCAAGGAATCTCAAACGGATGTGAATGATTTACTGCAAATCGTGGCTTCTGTAATTTCAAATAATGTGACTGATCATATTATCGAAACGACCGGGGGAGACATACTCCGTGGGGAAACAGGATCACACGTGAAAAACTCAGCCCCTGGCAGTTGTTCCTGATTCAGGGATTATATTAAATGCTGGATGATTTCAGTTCATAACGATCTATACAGGTAAGGGAAATTCCTTTCTTGTATAGATCGTTTTTTTGTTTGTTTTTTCACCATTCACGTATTGCGCATTCCGGCACATTCAATTGGGATTCGCATACAATACATTATCTAAGCAACAATCCCATTATGTAATAAAATTTACTCGCACAAACACCTAGATAGTCGCATAAGATGAATTGAAAATGAATGAGGAGGTTCGCTCGAATGGCAGAATATAGAGAGATTATCACTAAAGCGGTCGTAGCGAAGGGACGTAAATTTACACAGTCTCATCATACGATTTGCCCACCGCATAATCCATCGAGCATTTTAGGCTGCTGGATCATTAACCATCAGTATGAAGCACACAAAGTCGGAAAGAAGGTCGAAGTTCACGGTTATTATGAAATCAACGTATGGTACTCCCACAGTGACAACACGAAGACATCCGTTGTAACCGAGAGAGTAGAATATACAGATTGCATCAAATTAAAATACCGTGATCCAGACTGCTTAGATGACATTGAAGTATGTGCCAGAGTACTGCAACAGCCTAATTGCTGCGAAGCGGTCATTTCACCGAACGGTAACAAGATCATCGTTCACGTCGAACGTGAATTCCTGGTGGAAGTTATCGGAGAAACGAAAGTATGTGTCCTAGTGAATCCTGAAGGTTGTGACGATGAAGACTGGGATTGCGACTTGGATGATGAAGAATTTGAAGAGTTAGATCCAGACTTCTTAGAAGGCGACGAAGAATAATATTTACTAGGAAGACGGCCTCTTCCTAGTTTTTTTCTTGCAAATGGCAAGAGGGGTATGGATTAGAATACCGGGCATCTGGCCAGATGCTCTTTTTTTATGTGTGAAACCAATCACTAAGTCCCGGTGATTGGTTTTTTCCTTACCGTGAATCACATACGCTGACTCTTTTATTGTATGTTAAAATAAAAAAGAAATAAAACATACAGCCGGTAATGAAAGGATTTTTTATATGAAAAAGATTTTGGTCCTGGCAGAAAAACCTTCTGTCGGTAGAGATATTGCCCGAGTACTTCAGTGTACGAAAAATGGAAATGGATATTTGGAGGGAAACGATTTTGTCGTCACATGGGCCCTTGGTCATCTGGTGACACTGGCCGAGCCTGAAAGCTATGATGATCGATATAAATCTTGGAAGCTTGAAGACCTGCCCATGCTCCCATCCTCCCTTAATCTTGTTGTCATCAAGAAAACGGGAAAACAATTCAACACGGTCAAAGCGCAAATGAACCGCCCTGATGTAAAAGAGATCGTCATTGCCACCGATGCCGGTCGTGAAGGGGAGCTTGTCGCCCGTTGGATCATCGAAAAAGCCAGGGTGAATAAGCCGTTAAAACGTTTATGGATTTCATCTGTCACCGACAAAGCCATAAAGGATGGATTCAAAGGGCTCAAGGATGCGAAAGGCTACGAAAATTTATATGCTGCCGCCGAGGCACGCTCCGTTGCCGATTGGTATGTCGGGATGAACGCAACCAGAGCGCTGACGACCAAGCACAATGCCCAATTGTCTTGCGGACGTGTCCAAACACCGACGATAAGTATCATTGCCCAGCGTGAGGAAGAAATAAAGAATTTCACCCCACAATCTTTCTACGGGATACAAACTGTAACGGATAGAGGTACCTTTTTGTGGTCCAACAGGAAATCCAATGACTCGAGAACGTTTTCCAAAGAAGAAATCACCTCAATCATGGAGTCATTAAAAGGCAGGAAGGAAATCGTCATTCAATCAGTAAAGAAAACATTGAAGAAAAATTATGCACCTTCTCTTTATGATTTAACTGAATTACAAAGAGATGCCCATAAAATCTTTGGGTTTTCTGCTAAAGAAACGCTTTCCATCATGCAGAAATTGTATGAGCAGCATAAGTTAGTGACGTACCCGAGAACAGATAGTAAACATTTATCAAGTGATATGGTTTCAACACTTAAGGACAGATTGAAAGCGGTGAACGTTCAGCCTTACCGTCTGATGGCGCACAGAGCGCTACAGGGCGCTGTGCAATTGTCAAAAGCCTATGTAGATGATCAAAAGGTGACAGATCATCATGCGATTATCCCGACGGAGGAAACACCTTTCCTTCAGAAGCTACAAGACAGGGAAAGAAAAATATATGATTTAATCGTCAAGCGTTTCTTAGCCGTTTTCCTTCCGCCATATCAATACGAACAAACGACTGTAGAAGCTACAATCGGGTCGGAAACGTTTCAAACAAAAGGAAAGCGGATTGTAGAGTCCGGATGGAAAGAACTCTATGATCACAACACCGATGCAGACCAACTCCTTTCCAAAATGGAAGAAGGGGCTGCCTATCCGCTCCTCTCAATGAAAGAAACGGAGGGACAAACGAATCCTCCAGGCAGATTTAATGAGGGGACATTGTTATCCGCCATGGAAAACCCTAAGAAGTTCATGAAAGAAAACAATAAAGACCTGCTCGCTACGATTCATGAGGCAGGGGGGCTCGGGACTGTCGCAACAAGAGCAGATATTATTGAAAAACTCTTTAATTCAGGGGTAATAGAGTCAAAAGGGAAAGATATTCATATGACTTCAAAAGGGAAGCAACTATTGGAACTTGCTCCTCAGGAGCTAAGGTCACCTACTTTGACAGCGGTGTGGGAGCAAAAGCTTGAAAAAATCGCCAATGGATCCTTGAAGAAGCAGGATTTTCTGAAAGAAATCAAGGATTATACGAAAAAGTCCGTCAGTGAAATCAAAAATTCAACCAAAAAATTCACCCATGATAACCTGACAGGTACAAAGTGTCCGGACTGTGGGAATTTAATGTTAGAAATTAATAATAAGCATGGAAAGAAACTGGTATGCCAAGACAGGGAATGTGGTCACCGGAAAAATATCAGTAAGAAAACGAATGCCCGATGTCCGAATTGCCATAAACGCCTGGACTTAAGAGGAGAAGGGGAAGGGCAGACGTTCACCTGTGTTTGTGGTCATAGAGAAAAATTATCGACATTCAATGAAAGGAGAAAAAAAGAAAAGAATAGTAAAGCCACAAAAAGGGATGTCAATAAATACTTAAACACACAACAGAAGGAAGAGCCTGTCAATACAGCATTAGCTGATGCATTGGCTAAGTTGAAATTGGATCAGTAGCCTTTCCTGGGGATGAGTGCCTATTTTGGCAATCATCCCTATCTTTTATCATAATATATTGATAGAATATTTGTAATTATGAAAAAACGAGGTGGGATCAATGACATCCTTTACAATTGAAGAGTTTTTTGAGGCAATCGAAACGGGCGATAAAGCGGTAGTGGAACAAACGTTACGAAATGATACAAATCTTTGTAATGCAGAGAATGAACAAGGTTTAACCGCACTCGGGGTGGCGTCGCACTTTGATCAAAAGGAAATCGTGGAGCTCCTTCTGAATTTTGGTGCAGATATCAATTCCGTTTCCAATTCAAAGGTACCCTACATTCCTTCCAACACAGCTCTACATGCCGGAATCGCCGGAAAAGCATCGAAAGAATTAGTGGAGTTTCTGCTGAATCAGGGAGCGAATGTAAATCAAAGCGATTCATCAGGGCATACACCTTTACATATTGCTGCTTTCGATGGAAGCTCAGAAATTGTCTCTTTGCTCCTGGCTTTTGGAAACGGTCGAGTCATCCAATCAGAAGATATCCAATCTCCATTGGAGATCGCTACTGAAAGAAATAATAAAGATTTCTTGAGGGCTCATGAGAAATTTGAGAAAACGAAGATATAGTGTCAGATGAGGCGCATTCCCTAATGGGGATGCGTATTCTTTATATTGGAAAAATTTTTAGAAGGATTGTACGCGTTTTCATTGTTGGTTTGAAGGGTTTTATATAAAAACATTCCTCCTGATATATTCTGAAAAAATAATATTTTTAGAAAATTCTGTTGTTATTTGTCGTTTTTCGTATTAGAATAAACGTTAATTTCAATTGGAGAAGGGAGGACATCGTGATGCTCACATTTCTTGCATCCATCTGTATTCTGGTAGTTGGTTATTTCTTTTATTCAAAGGTGGTTGAAAAGATTTTCGGAGTCGATGATTCCACTATCACACCTGCATATGCTAAAAAAGACGGCTTGGATTATATGCCGATGAGCTGGTGGAAAGCAAGTCTGGTACAACTCTTGAACATTGCGGGATTGGGTCCGATCTTCGGGGCGATACTGGGTGCTTTATATGGTCCTGTGGCCTTTTTGTGGATTGTGATAGGAACATTGTTCGCTGGAGCAGTACATGATTATTTTTCCGGGATGCTCTCTCTGAGACATAATGGGGCACAGTTCCCGACAATCGTAGGGAAATATTTAGGGAAACCCGTTCAGTCCGTCATGAACATTTTATCCATCGTGTTAATGGTCCTTGTAGCGGCTGCCTTTACATCGGGTCCGGCGCAACTAATGGCAGAGGTGACACCGCTTAACTTTATGACCTCTCTGGTTATTATCTTTACATATTTTCTGATTGCAACAGTTTTACCGGTCAATAAAATCATCGGTAGAATTTATCCCATTTTTGGGGCGATACTTATATTTATGGCGGTAGCGATCGGAATCGGATTATTCTTCTTTGAACATCCGGTACCTAATTTAACATTTGAGAACTTGCATCCAGGCGAACTGCCATTATGGCCGCTCTTAATGGTCACGGTGTCATGCGGAGCAATTTCGGGCTTCCATTCCACTCAAAGTCCGATCTTGGCAAGGACCCTTAAACGGGAAAGTGAAGGTCGGAAAGTATTTTATGGGGCGATGGTAGCTGAAGGTATCATAGCACTTATCTGGGCTGCTGCTGGTATGGCATTCTTCAATGGAACAGGCGGTCTACAAGAAGCATTGGCTTCAGGAGGACCTGCAGGGGTAGTCAATGAAATAAGCAAAACGACCCTTGGGACTCTCGGCGGGATACTTGCAGTCCTTGGTGTCATCATTCTACCAGTGACGACAGGGGATACCGCCCTCAGATCCTCACGTATGATGCTCGCAGATTTACTGAGCGATTTTCGGAAGAAAGAAATACAGGGGAAATGGCTTCCCGGATTACTCGTCATCCCCGTTGCAGTACCTACTTTCCTGCTGACTCAGATCGATTATGCCTTTCTTTGGAGGTATGTGGGTTGGTCGAATCAAGTAGTAGCGACTGTCATGCTATGGACCGCTTCCATCTATTTATTGCAGAAAGCAAGATTCCACTGGATTTGCAGTCTTCCCGCACTGTTTATGACAGGAGTGGTAAGTTCGTATATTTTCTACGCACCGGAAGGATTCGGACTTTCTTATTCAGTTTCGATGGTCCTTGGAACAATCATCTGGCTTGCCGTATTGATCTGGTTTATTGGACAGGTATTAAAGTACAAACCAGAAAAACAGCAGTCACTTGAAATGAAATCAGTAAATTCATACCGTTAATCGAGGAACAGCCTTTTCATTTGAGGAGGCTGTTTTTTTGTGCATATTTAAAAACGTGTAGCTTCTTTTTTGCAAAAAAAATTAGAGAAATGAAGGATTGTGAACTTTGTCGATTAAAAACTGAATTTTTATAAGATTTGGACAAATTATTCTACAAATTTCGCGTGGTACGTATGATACCTTATGAGAAACGGACAGGATGGCTTAATGAATTGATTTCAATACATAATGACAAGTGATGAAGGTAGTTCGTGTTACACAATGTATAATGCAATCTATTTTGGTACGGGTTAAAATTAAGCGAAAATACTTAAAATTCAGAATTTATTCAGACATCAGTGAACTCTAGTATGTGTTTACATATGAAGCAAAAAGCAATGTAAGCGCTTACTATTTTATCAAAATCTTAGCGAAATGGGGGAATTGAAATGTCAGACTTGGTTACAATCGGCCTCATTCAGGCTTCTCATGAGGTGGATGGGAATGAAACGGTGGATGTCCATAAGGAGAATGCAATCAAAAAGCATGTGGAACTAGTGAGAGACGCAGCGAAAAAAGGGGCTCAAATCATATGCTTGCAGGAGATATTCTACGGGCCGTACTTTTGCTCAGAGCAGAATCCTAAATGGTATGACTCTGCAGAAGAAATCCCGAATGGTCCGACTACAAAACAATTCCAGGATCTTGCCAAAGAACTGGGTGTGGTCATCGTTCTACCGATCTATGAGCAGGAAGGAATAGCAACCTACTATAATACGGCAGCTGTCATCGACGCAGATGGATCTTACTTGGGTAAATATCGAAAACAGCATATTCCCCACGTGGGGGTCGGGGAGGAAGGATACGGGTTCTGGGAGAAATATTATTTCAAACCGGGAAATCTTGGGTATCCGGTATTTGATACGGCTTATGCCAAGGTAGGGGTCTATATTTGTTACGACAGGCATTTCCCTGAAGGAGCACGCTTATTAGGATTGAAGGGGGCAGAAATTGTCTTTAATCCGTCAGCGACCGTAGCGGGGCTTTCCGAATACTTATGGAAACTTGAACAGCCTGCTCATGCAGTGGCAAATGGGTACTATTTGGGAGCCATCAATCGTGTAGGGTATGAAGGTCCCTGGAATATGGGTGAATTCTATGGCCAGTCCTATCTGGTCGATCCAAGGGGCAGCTTTGTTTCGATTGGGAGCAGGAATCAGGATGAGGTGATCATCGGGGAGATGAATAAAAAGTTATTAAGGGAAGTGAGGGATACATGGCAGTTTTATCGTGACCGGAGACCCGAGACGTATAACGATATGACTGCTTTACTTCCTTAACCAAGCTGGAACCGGTGTTTATATTCCTAAGGAGTGCTCAAATCTTTGATTCATTAATCGGAAATGAAGAGGGGGAAGTCAGTTTGTCCAACACACTTTCATTACTCAATCTTGAGAAGAATTTTCAGGAAACCCAAAAGGGGTTAACTGGTAGGGAGGCATTGGAGGAAGCAAATCGATGTTTGTATTGCTATGATGCACCATGCATTCAAGCTTGTCCAACAGGCATCGATATACCATCATTTATTAAAAAGATTGCATCAGGCAATTTAAAGGGATCTGCTAAGACAATCATGTCTGCAAATCCCGTTGGGGCTAGCTGCTCAAGGGTCTGCCCGACAGAGGAGCTATGTGAAGGAGCATGTGTACTGAATTCTTCAACTAAACCCATTATGATCGGGGATCTTCAACGGTATGCAACAGATTGGGCTAGACATAATGACACTGTGCTCTTTGAAGCGGGAGAGCCAAACGGAAAGAAAGTCGGCATCATTGGAGGGGGACCGGCGGGGCTTTCGGCAGCAAGGGAACTCGCGCGCTTTGGTTATGATGTAACGATCTATGAGGCTGAAAAAGAAGCGGGGGGCTTAAATACGTATGGCATCGTTTCGTTCCGCCTTCCCCAAAGCATTTCTTATTGGGAAGTGGAACAGGTAAAGAAAATGAATGTAGAGATCCGGACAAATGTGAAAGTAGGCCGGGATATATCTGCCGGGGAAATTGCAATGAAACATGATTTTGTCATCCTGGCTGCAGGAATGTCCAGTGTCCCGGACTTGAGGATTGATGGAGAAGATCTGATAGGTGTGCATGATGCCATTGAGTTTGTGAAAAAAACCAAAAGTGGCAAGTTGAATCACGAGTACATCGGTAAAAAAGTAGTGGTGATCGGTGCAGGAAATACAGCCATAGATGGAGCCACTTGCCCCATTCGTCTGGGAGCAGAGAATGTTAAGATCTTATACCGGCGTACAAAAGAAGAAATGACAGCTTATGATTTTGAATACGAATTTGCTAAGCAGGATGGTGTGGAATTCCGCTGGTTGACGGCTCCTCAAAGAATTATCGGAAATGAAAAAGGAGAGGTTACAGGGATTGAATGCATCAGGATGGAGCTTGGCGAACAAGGCTCAGATGGAAGAAGACGCCCCATTCCGGTTAACGGATCCGAATTCATTTTGCCCGTTGACGTCGTCATTAAAGCCATTGGACAGACCCGCCATCTTACACTAATTGAACAATTCGGGTTGGAGCACTCTGAAGGAGTGGTGAAGGTTGATCCCGGGACTTTTCAAACGTCGAATCCCTCGATTTTTGCCTGTGGGGACATCGTATTCGGTAAAGGTATAGGGGAAGCGATGGTCGTTACGGCAGCAGAGCAAGGGAAGCAGGCAGCATACCATTTACATGAGATATGTTCAACAATAAAAGTGAATTAAAATTGTTTACGAGGGGGGAATTCCATGGCGAATTTAAGCATAGATTTAGCGGGGATCAAATCACCCAATCCATTTTGGTTAGCATCAGCGCCACCAACGAACTCAGGGTATCAGGTTCAAAGGGCTTTCGAGGCTGGGTGGGGAGGTGCAGTTTGGAAAACGTTGGGTGAACCTATTATAAATGTTTCATCCCGTTTCGCAGCAGTCAGCTTTAATGGTCAGAGGGTAGCGGGATTCAATAATATCGAACTGATTACGGATCGTCCACTGGAAGTGAATTTAAAAGAAATATATGAAACCAAGAAGAGATTCCCGAATCACGCCATCATTGCTTCATTAATGGTGGAGCCGAAGCAGGAAAAGTGGCATGAAATCGTCAAAAAAGTTGAGGATGTAGGCGTTGATGGCTTGGAACTGAATTTCGGCTGTCCCCATGGGATGGCTGAAAGGGGGATGGGATCTGCCTCCGGTCAAGTGCCAGAGCTGGTCGAGAAACAAACTCACTGGGTAAAGGAAGTGGCCAGGACACCGGTAATTGTAAAACTCACACCCAATATAACGGATATAACCGTGACAGCCGAAGCAGCCGTTCGAGGCGGAGCGGATGCTGTCAGCATGATCAACACCATCAATAGCCTTGCCGGAGTGGATCTGGATTCATGGAACACAATTCCTCATGTGGCCGGTAAGGGAGCTCACGGTGGATATTGCGGACCCGCAGTGAAACCCATTTCATTGAACATGGTGGCAGAGTGTGCCAGAAACCCGAGGATCAATGTTCCGATTTCAGGTATGGGTGGAGTTTCCAACTGGCAGGACGCCGTTGAGTTTATGCTCATGGGTGCTTCCGGAGTGCAAGTATGCACGGCAGCGATGCACCACGGTTTCAGGATCGTCGAGGATATGCTTGATGGATTGAATAATTATTTAGATGATAAAGGAATATCAACCGTTCAGGGAATCGTTGGTAAGTCTGTGCCGAAATTTTCCGATTGGGGTAATCTGGATCTGAATTATAGTGTAGTGGCCAAGATCAATAATGACGTGTGTATCAATTGTAATAAGTGCCACATTGCATGTGAAGATACCTCTCATCAGTGTATTGATATGCTGAAGGATCCTGATGGAAATAGCTACCTAAAGGTGCGGGAAGAAGATTGTGTCGGATGTAATCTTTGCTCGATTGTCTGTCCGGTTGATGGTGCCATTGACATGATTGAAGTTCCGAGTGGTCAGATGCCGATGACCTGGAACGAACGTCAAGCAGTCATGAGTAACTTGTCGGGCTCTAAAGTAAATGCAGTAAAATAACCCAGGAGGTACCGTAATGGATAAAATCATTCAAAATGGAACGATTGTAACAGCAACCGATACGTATAAAGCAGATATCCTGATACAAGACGGGAAGATTGCAGCGATTGGAAAAGGATTTGATCCAGGAGACACTGAAGTGATTGATGCAAGCGGGAAATTCATTTTTCCCGGTGGAGTCGATCCGCATACACATCTGGAAATGCCATTCGGTGGAACAGTTTCAAAGGATGACTTTGAAACCGGAACGATAGCAGCTGCATTCGGTGGGACAACGACCCTAATAGATTTCTGTTTAACGAATAAAGGAGAACCACTTCAAAGTGCCATCGATACATGGCATTCGAAGTCAAAGGATAAAGCCGTTATCGATTACAGCTTCCATTTGATGATCGGGGAGATCAATCAAGAGGTACTCTCTCAGCTGCCTGAAGTCATACAGGAGGAGGGCATCACATCTTTCAAAGTGTTTATGGCGTATAAAAATGTATTTCAGGCAGATGATGAAACTCTATTTAGAACATTGGTTGCTGCAAGGGAACTTGGGGCTCTCGTCATGGTTCATGCAGAGAATGGGGATGTCATTGAATACTTAACCGAGAAGGCATTAAAAGAAGGGAAAACGGAACCGATTTACCATGCTTTGACGAGACCTCCTGAACTTGAAGGGGAAGCAACTGGCAGAGCAGCTAAACTAACGGGATTAGCGGATTCACAATTATATGTTGTACATGTTTCATGTTCGGAGGCCGTGGAACAGATTTCAGCGGCGAGGAGTAAAGGGTTGAATGTATGGGGGGAAACATGTCCACAGTATCTGGTGCTTGATCAAACTTATTTAGAACGTCCCAACTTTGAAGGGGCGAAATACGTATGGTCGCCTCCACTAAGGGAAAAGTGGCATCAGGACGTTCTATGGAATGCATTGAAAAGCGGCCAGCTTCAAACATTGGGATCTGATCAATGTTCTTTTGATTTCCAGGGGCAGAAAGATCTTGGGAAAGAAGATTTCACTAAAATTCCAAATGGCGGACCGATCATTGAGGACCGTGTATCCATATTATTCTCAGAAGGGGTTGTAAAAGGGCGCATAAGCTTGAATCAGTTCGTGGATATCATGTCGACTAGAAGTGCAAAATTGTTTGGGTTGTATCCTCAGAAAGGAACCGTGGCCGTTGGATCGGATGCAGATATCGTTATCTTTGATCCGGAGGCAGAAAGAGTCATTTCTGCTGCGACCCATCATATGGCAGCAGATTATAATCCGTTTGAAGGCATGAAGATTAAAGGCGAACCGGTTTCTGTATTATCCAGGGGTGAATATGTCATCAAAGATAAAAAGTTTGCAGGGAAACAGGGTGCAGGAAAGTATATTAAGCGAGCGAGATACGGTAACCTGCTGGAAATTGAAGAGAGTGCAGCACTTCAATCTTCTAAGAGCTGATACCTTTTTAGAAAATCATCCATCTTAATGGTAGAACGACTCCTCGCGAGCCGGGTGTAGAGAATGTCAGACTTTGCGCCCGCTCGCCTCTCTTGTGAAAAGATTGGTAATGCCATTCGAAGCAAACAAAACGGGGTGTTCATGTTGAAAAGAAGTTACTTAAAGTCTCCAGATTTATTACCGATCAAAGAAAGTGAAAGGAAAGTTACAAAGATTGGCTATTCCTTTATGTGGGTGGGGATGGTAGTCGTACTTGCAACATTCGCAATCGGTGGGGCCGGTGTCGTATCGTTACCATTACCCCTCGTTGTTTTAGCCACGATCATAGGCTCCCTTGCAATTGGGTTATTTATTACCTTAACGGGCGATATAGGGATCGAGCATGGTTTATCCTTCCCAGTATACATGAGGGCACCCTTCGGAACGATCGGGACGCATATTCCATCCGTTGTTCGTGGACTGGCTGCTTCCATGTGGTTTGGGATTAACACATACTTCGGTGCTACAGCGATGAACGGAATTCTAAATATATTATCAGGTTTTGATAATTGGTTTGTTTGTTTCATGATTTTTGCTATTCTTCAATTGGTGAATACGGCGCTTGGGATCAAAGCTGTAGAACGTTTTGCGGACCTTGCCGCCCCAGTCATCATTCTCATCTCAGTCTGGATGTATTCGTCATTATCCGACTCCGCAGCTTCCCAGGGAAGAGATATTTGGAGCTGGGTTGAAAGTCCGGTGACAGGGGCAGCAACATTTACTGCTTTCCTTGTTGTGATTTTTAGTAATATGGGATTTTGGGCAACGCTTTCAGCAGATATACCTTCCATTTCACGCTTCATGAAGGCTCCAAGCAATGAAAGGAATTGGTTCAAGAGAAACCGGAGTGCTCTCATTGGTAATCTTATAGCCTTGCCGATAACTCAAGCATTTATGGTATTAATCGGTGGTATTTCGTATATAGCCGTACTGAATTATGATCCTGTAGTTGCTCTGCAGGAGGCAGCAAGCGGATTTGTTTTAGGAATCCTACTCCTGATGATCGTCCTGGCACAATGGTCTACGAATATTGCGGCCAATATAGTACCTGCAGCCACCATTTTTTCAAATGTTGGGGGGCCAAAGTTTCCTTTTTGGGCAGGTGTATTAACAGCCGGGGTCGTGGGGACGATCGTCCAGCCATGGAATCTTTTCGATATCATCATTCCCGTTCTTCTGTTTGTAGGGGGGATTTTATCCGCAATCGTAGGAATATTGATATCGGATTACTATTTTATAAGAAAACGCCGGGTCAATGTACCCGCATTATATGAAGACAGGGGCCAATTCAGCTATATGAAAGGAGTCAATCTTGCAGGCTTCATCTCATGGATCCTTGGGGCAGTCGCGTCATATTTCGTTCCTAACTTTTCGTTTTTGGTTGGATTTGGTATAGGAGCCCTCTGCTATTACGTATTGGCCAAATATTGGTGGTTCAAAAAGTATGAGCAGGCGGAGATTTCCGATCCCAGTGATGAGAAATATCTGGGCATGTCGGTAGGCCGTGATTGGATCATTGAAGAATCAGAAGAAAACGTTATCGAAAAATCCCCAACGGGCACAAGCTTTTCTTGAATAGACTACAGTGGTTTAAAGTATGGTAATGAGGGGGTGTTGAAATGTCCGATTATCAAGAGTTCTTAAGTGAAAGAGATAAGATTGATTTTCTCCTGCAAAAGGGCTTTAAAATAGAAAAAGTCACCGAAAATCTCAGTGGAGCTTTTGTTGTTTTTAAACATACAGAAAATAAAAGAAGCGCCACTTTGCATGTGAAAACGGCGAATGCGCGAAAGTATTTTTCAAATCTTTTATTTCATACCCACCCTTGAAATGGGTCTAAGCGGAATGAGTAATCTGTCAGAAGATAAAGATTTGAAGTTCTGCCCTGAAAATATGCAAACGACGGATGAATTAATTCATTGGGTATTATCTGTCTTGTCTTCGATTCACTTGACTGAAGAACAATTAGTGAAGTGGTGGGGTGAGGAGATACAGTTTGCAATCCCCCATACTGAAGCGGATTGAAGGATTGGTTCTGCCAATCCTTTTTCTCCATTTACTACGCCAAATAAAAGGAGAGAAGGATGAAAAGTCACTACTATTTTTCAGTGAAAGATATCCTGGAAAGAAAGTACTTTGAACATGCTAAGGTGATGGCTGGGCACAGAGGTCTCTCTAGACAAGTAAAATGGGTCCACATTGTCGAAGTCACTTCCATTAAAAATCTTCTTAATGGGAACGAATTGATTCTTTCGACTGGTCTTGCCCTGAAGGAGGAAGGCAGTTTCCTTTCACTCATACATCAGTTGGGAGCCTGTGAAGCTGCAGCACTTTGTATCGAACTTGATACAAATATCTCTACCATACCAGCAGCCGTCCTGGAATGGGCGGACGAATATGATTTCCCCATTATTGTTTTTGAAAGGGAAGTTCCCTTTGTCAGTATCACTCAGGATATACACGCAGTTATAATCAATCAGCAATATGAGATGATCAAGAAACTTGATTTCTATGCTCAGAACCTGAATAAATTGCTGCTTTCAGTTAAACAATGCAGGGATATTCTTCAAGTGTTACATAAAGAATTAAATGTTCCGGTACTTTTTCAGTTGAAAGAACAAGATGTAAAGGTTCATCCCTTAATGTGTTCCTCGGAAGAAGAGCTTTTCCTACAAAACTACTATAAACATAAAGACAGTAAGGATCATCATATTGCTTCGACGAAAGTCATTCTGTTTGATCAGGAGTATGCAGAGCTGTGCATCTACCGGTACAATCAGCCGTTTAGTGAATACGAGCTGTTAATCCTTGACCGGACGTCCACTGCCCTTGCTCAATATTTGATGAGGGAACTGTATTTTGATGAACAAAAACGCCTGGAAGAATCAAAGTGGATCATGTCTTGGTTAAAAGGAGATCAATCATACGACAGACTCGCCACGTTTATGGATGAACTAAACATATCGATCCATGGTGGTGTCGTATGTATTTGCAAGACGAATACACTGGTTGAGAAAGAAATGCTTGATCTAACCTTCTTTAACCTTGTAACCAAAAGTATATTTGAGCAATGTGGATTCAAAGTGGTGCCTGAAAGGATTGATTCTGATTTAATCTTCATACTCCTAGATACCAGAAATACAGGTAATTGGAAGGGTAGATTGATAAAAGCATATGAAAAGATAGGAAGGTCAGGATTTTTTGGAAAGGCGTCACATTCGGTATTTGCCACAGGTAAATATCAAGTCGAAATGATGGATATCCATAAAAGCTATGAAACTGCAAAAGATACCCTTGCATTTCGAACAAAAGACGCAGGTAAAGACCACTATTATTTCTTCGATGACCTTCATTTATTCAGATTGATCTCTATTGTAAATGAGAATGTGAACATGTGGGAAATGATTGAAGATTTTCTTTCGCCATTAATAGATTATGACCGGGAGCATGATGGGAATTTAATGAAGACACTTAAAGTTTTCCTGGCTTGTCAGGGGTCAAAACAAGAAACCTCAAAAAAGTTATTTATCGTGAGGCAAACGCTCTATCATCGACTGAAGAAAATAGAAGTTTTGCTGGGTGAGGATTTCATGAGCTCGGATAAACGGGTGGCAATCGAATTTCTATTGGCCGCTCATGAGTATTTACAGCCTGAAAGCTTAATGAAGAAGACCAAGATACATTAATGTCCAGCGGGAACCCCTGGTTATGTTACACAATGTCTAATGAATGTATACGCGTTTTCTTTCATAATGAAAGTATCCAGTATACAGAAAGTTCTGAACTTCTTTGGAAAATCTTATCGAAAAAAGAAATAAGGAGGAACTGAATATGACTGTAATAAAAAAAGATGTAGATGTATTGAAAAATTATATTGGTGGTAAGTGGGTGGACTCCCTCAGCTCACAAACATTGGAAGTCTTAAATCCTGCCACAAATGAAGAGATTGCAAGGGTGCCGATATCAACTAAAGAAGATGTGGCGATGGCAGTCAAAGCTGCGAAGCTTGCCTCAGAAACGTGGAAAAAGACCCCGGTACCAAAACGTGCGCGAATTCTCTATAAATATCATACTTTGCTTTCAGACAATCACGATGATCTGGCCAGACTTGTGGTGCAGGAAAATGGAAAATCATTTAAAGAAGCGTATGGGGAAGTACAGCGTGGATTAGAATGTGTTGAATTTGCATGCGGTGCACCCACACTCATGATGGGAGAGACACTCAGTGGGATAGCGGAAGATATCGACTCCGAAATGTTCCGCTATCCACTCGGAGTTGTAGGGGGGATCACTCCATTTAACTTCCCAATGATGGTCCCGTTATGGATGTTCCCCCTTGCCATCGCATGTGGAAATACTTTCGTATTGAAGCCGTCTGAAAGAACCCCGATCTTAGCCAATCGACTTGCAGAGTTGTTAACAGAGGCGGGTATGCCCGACGGGGTCCTCAACTTGGTACACGGCGCCCATGATGTAGTGAATGGCTTACTCGAGAATAAAGACATTGCTGCCATCTCATTTGTCGGTTCCCAGCCGGTTGCGAAATATGTATATCAACAGGCTGCCACACAAGGAAAAAGGGTCCAGGCGCTATCGGGAGCAAAAAACCATCACATCGTCATGCCTGATGCGGATTTCAATAAAGCGGCTGAACATATCATCAGTTCAGCATTTGGCAGTGCAGGACAGAGATGCATGGCATGCAGTGCAGTAGTGGTGGTCGGGGACAATGAAGAGTTTGTGAAGGCTTTAAGTAAAAAAGCAGACGAATTATGTATAGGCAATGGGATGGATGAGGAAGTGCTGCTAACTCCGGTCATTCGAAAGGAAAACCGGGAGAAGACCCTCGGTTATATTGAAAAAGGCATACAAGAAGGAGCGTCACTCATTAGGGACGGCCGTAAAGAAATGGAAGATTTTAAGGAAGGGAACTTCTTGGGGGCGACGATCTTTGACCATGTGACTCCGGAAATGACGATCGCGAAAGAAGAGATGTTTGCACCTATTCTCAGTCTTTTAAGAGCAGAAGATCTGGACCAGGGACTGGATTACATCCGCCAGTCAAGATACGGTAACGGTGCAACCATTTATACGAAAGACGCCCGTGCCGTAAGACAGTTCAGGGAGGAAGCAGACGCAGGGATGCTGGGAATTAATGTGGGGGTTCCGGCAACTATGGCATTCTTCCCATTTTCAGGGTGGAAGGATTCTTTCTATGGAGATATGCATGTAAATGGTAAAGACGGAGTAAATTTCTATACTAGGAAGAAAATGATCACTTCTCGATTTGATTTTTAATCAGGGTTAGGGGGAATCTTCATGGTAAAAGCTGGTCACTCTCAAGATGTATGGTTAACGCAGGACGAGAAACTCATTTGGCACTCCATGAAACCATATAATCCCGGGGGAACGATGGTTGTGACAGAATCTCACGGGTCGTGGATAACTGATCAGGATGGACAGAAGTATCTTGATGGTATGGCAGGATTATGGTGTGTAAACGTTGGATATGGACGACAGGAGTTAGCGGAAGCGGCTTACGAGCAGCTGAAGAAAATGGCTTACTTTCCTCTTACCCAGAGTCATCAGCCAGCCATTGAACTTGCAGAGAAGTTAAATCAATTACTTGGTGATGACTATGTGATTTTCTTCTCTAATAGTGGATCTGAAGCGAATGAAACGGCCTTTAAAATCGCCCGCCAGTATCATCAACAAAACGGTGAGCACGGAAGATATAAAATTTTTTCACGGTATAGAGGGTATCACGGTAATTCTATGGGGGCACTGGCTGCTACAGGGCAGGCTCAGCGGAAATTTAAGTATGAACCATTGGCGCCTGGATTTCACCATGTTGCTCCTCCGGACGCATACCGCGATGAATTGAAGGGGGGAGATCCCCATGACCTGCCGGGAGTGAAGGCAATTGATCAGGCCATGACATGGGAACTAAGTGAAACAGTCGCTGCACTGATCATGGAACCAATTATTACTGGCGGAGGAATCCTCATGCCGCAGGATGGTTATATGAAGGCTGCCAAAGAAGTGTGTGTGAAGCATGGGGCTCTCTTAATAGTAGATGAAGTGATTTGTGGTTTTGGGCGGACCGGAAAGGCATTCGGCTTTATGAATTATGATGTGAAACCTGATATTATCACAATGGCCAAGGGGATAACCAGTGCTTATCTCCCATTATCCGCCACAGCTGTAAAACGAGAGATCTATGAAGCTTTTAAAGGATCTGAAGAATATGATTATTTTCGTCATATTAATACATTCGGAGGAAATCCTGCAGCTTGTGCCCTGGCTTTGAAGAACATTGAAATCATGGAAAAAGAGAGACTCTTTGACAGGTCAAAAGACCTGGGGGAAAAAACGTTAAATTCCTTGAAAAATCACCTCCAGGATCACCCCAATGTAGGGGATGTCAGAGGAAAGGGATTATTGATCGGAATTGAGATGGTGACGCATAAGGATACCAAGGAGCCATTGGAGCTGGATAAAGTAAACTCAGTCATAGGATATTGTAAGCAGAACGGAGTCATCATCGGAAAAAATGGTGCTACGGTGGCAGGGTTCAATAACGTCCTGACCATATCACCTCCGTTAAACATCGAAGAAGAAGATCTGGAACGGCTGATATCGACTGTCATTGAAGGGATTCAACACCTTAAATAACCTGATTAAAGGCGTCTGCAAGTGCAGATGCCTTTAATTTTGTATGGAATGATCAACTTGTTTTTCCTGCGGTAATTTATGGGAAGCACTGGGGACCTTTCTTTTTTGTACATTGATAAGATCTGATGAATGGACGGTTATGATCACTTGTCCACCTATAATTTTTGCCCGAATGAGTATTGGCTGATTATAAGCGTTTTTAAAGGTGAAATCGGGACCGTACCAGCTTACGGTTGCATCCCTGCCCTTAGGGACATATGGAACCCGTTTCGAGTGATGATACCTTTCCAATATTGTTACGCCCGCTTGATCTACCGCATTATATAAGGTCGATGATACCTGGCAGATACCACCGCCGATATCCTCTGAAAGTTCCCCTCTTACAATGACGGGAGCTTTTTTATAACCCTTTTCTTTCGTTCTTTTTCCGACCACTCCATTAAAAGAGAACACCTCACCTGGAAACACCACCGCATTGTTGATTTTTTTGGTTGCGAGGGTAATATTTTGCGTTCGCTCTTCATTATGGTTATTAAAGAACGTTACATACTGCCCGATTTTTTGCGTTCGTATGTGAGCGAGAATTTCACTATCCACCTTTGGATATAACGTCAATAAAGGAGGTTCGATCAAGCCCGATCCCTTTGAGAATAAAAAACCATCGACCAGATTACGGAATTTCCTTTCATGGAGCATATATCCTGCCACTTCGGGGACTATCTGGTTATGTTCATTAATATAGGCATTATGAGGAGGGGTATAGACTATATTTTGAACATGAGAAACAAAATCCTCATAGTGCTTCTCATTCATTAATGGTTCATCCAATAATGGTGATTCAAGGTAGTGACGTTCAACTGAAATTTGTGTGTGATTTGGGGATTGGATATGTAGGTGATCGTGACTTCCCATTGCCGGAAATACCAACAGACCTATCGCAGACAGTTTAATCAAAAGCATATGAATCCTCCCTTTCCTTGGTAGTATCCGTATAAGAGAGCTATTTCATGTTTGAATGCTGCTTCCAAAAATTGCGTGAATGAACCGGCAACAGTGGGACCAAAACTAAGGAAAAAATGAGGTTTCGTACATGCTTGTTATGATAAGATTCACAATCGTCCTTTCAATGCTCCTAGTCTTTGGAGCAAAAACGGCTGATGCCATACCGAGTTTTCAAGTTGAGATTCTTCCATGGGAACAAGTAAAGGGAATCATTCCAAACCATTCTTATTTTACGATTATTGATGTAGATACAGGGTTATCCTTCAACGTGCAGAGAAGGGCAGGAAGTAAGCATGCGGATGTGCAGCCGGTCACAGAAAAAGACACGAAAATAATGAAAACCATATACGGAGGAAAGTGGAGTTGGGATCGTCGTGCCATTCTGGTAATGGTTCATGACCAGCTCATCTCTGCCTCCATGAATGGAATGCCCCATGGTGCCGGAGCACTCCAAAATAATTTTCCAGGCCATTTCTGTGTCCATTTCTACGGAAGCACGACACATAAGACCCCCACTCCAGACTTAGCCCATAAAGTCATGATATTGAAAGCAGGTGGTGAACTGGACAGGTTTTTATACCATATAGATCCAAACGAATTGATCAATGTGCTGGAGATTGCCATTAATCAACACGATGAGAGACTCCTTTCACAAATAATGAGCGGAAACAATCGTTCATTAAAAAAGACACTTGCTTCGGTGAATCATATGGAGATCACCAAAAGATCGATCATCCCTGTAGAGGATTTGCCTTCTCTAGTGGCGATGAAATTACAATTCAGGGTGAAATGGACCCGATCCGATCATTCTCAAGACGAAGGGAATGTTGAATTTTATTTACACAGGGATTCATTGGAAAATCAGTGGAGGATAGACGGCCGGACACTCATAGACGAAATTCATTAATGGACCCTCTAAGTTAGCATTAATTCCCTCCAGTGGATGAAATCTTATCCTTAACATGCGTTTTCAATAAACAAAATAGGGAAAAGGGTATATAAATGAATTGTGGAGGGAAAGACCGATGTTGGAGTTTGTCATGAAATTAATTAAGGAATTAGGAATGTGGGGGTTATTCGCTGGAAATGCCATTGAAGCGTCCTCGTTGCCTTTTCCAGGCGCCCTTGTGACGCTGGCTTATGGATACGTACTTGATCCCTCCCCGCTAAAGCTTTTGATATTAGCCCTCACAAGCAGCATAATCTATACCATTTTTAGTTTCATCCCATATGGTATCGGATACAAGCTGAAGGATAAGATCAAGGAGAAAACCAGCTCGAAGAAAATTGAAAAGGGGCAAAAGTGGTTCAGGAAATGTGGTTTGTGGAGTATAGCGATTACGAGACCCCTCGGCATCGGTAATTATGTCTCATATGTTGCAGGTATCAGTAAAGTGAATAAATGGAAATTTGGAGGTTTAACCTTCATAGGAATATTTCCGATTACCCTCACGATGTTAATAGTCGGGAAAAATGGTAATTTGAAATCTGTTCAATCCATGATGAGTCAGATTCAGACCTATCTTCTCATCGGAGGGGCAGTGCTCATTGTCGGTTATCTGTTATATAAATTCATGTATAAACCAAAAGCAAAGTCCAATTGTTTGCACGATGAATCAAGCATCGCCAAGCAGGCAGAATAGATAAGGTGAAAGTTCGCTCCTGAATATAGGAAGCGGATTTTTTTTGAAGAAAAAAGTCCATTTTCAAATGTGCTTCCTCATTCTACTACATGCTTCAACCCTGATCCGTATGATATAATGAATAGTCGAGAATAGCAGATTTACTTGGAAAGGTTTGAATGAAACCATGACACAATATACTCCAATGATAAAACAATACTTACAAGTAAAGGCAGAATACCAGGATGCCTTTTTATTTTTTCGTTTAGGCGATTTTTATGAAATGTTTTTTGATGATGCCGTCAAAGCGTCCCAGGAACTTGAAATTACCTTAACAAGCCGTGATGGGGGAGGAAAGGAACGAATTCCCATGTGCGGTGTACCTTATCATTCTGCTCCTAATTACATAGAGCAACTCATCGATAAAGGTTATAAAGTAGCGATATGCGAACAGACGGAAGATCCAAAGCAAGCCAAGGGGGTCGTGAAGAGGGAAGTCGTCCAGCTCATTACACCCGGTACGGTTATGGATGGGAAAGGTCTGAATGACAAAGAAAATAACTATATTGCTTCAGTAACCGATTTTGATGATGATACGTTTGGCCTCGCCTATAGCGATCTGACGACCGGGGAAACCAAGGTGACGGTCGTTTCGGATGGACTGCAGGCATTGATGAATGAATTATCCACCATTGGGGCGAAAGAAGTGGTCATTCACCCTGATCTTTCTGATGAGGTTCAGGGAAGGATCAAAGAAAGAACAGATGTTACTTTATCGTATGAGGAGGACTCAAGTCTTGGACATGCCTTCACTCATCTGATGGAACGTCTGAAGCAAGAGAAACTTATAAAAGCTTCTTCCCTCCTGTTTCATTATTTATTCCGGACACAGAAAAGGAGTTTGGATCATCTGCAAATCGTGGAGACGTATCAGCTTCACCAATTTATGAAAATGGATTATTATTCGAAGCGTAATCTGGAATTGACAGAGACCATACGTTCCAAAGGGAAAAAAGGGTCGCTCCTTTGGCTTTTGGATGAAACGATGACAGCGATGGGAGCAAGGCTTTTAAAGCAGTGGATCGATCGTCCACTCATTCATAAACAGGAAATCGAAAGGCGTCAGACAGTGGTAGAAGTACTATTGGAACGTTTCTTTGAAAGGCAGGACCTGAGAGACCTCCTGAAAGAAGTGTATGATCTCGAGAGGCTGGCAGGTCGCGTCGCCTTTGGGAATGTAAATGGTCGTGATCTGATCCAGTTGAAAAAGTCCCTTCAACAAGTTCCTGTATTAAAGCAATTGATCCAAACATTGGAGAGTGATGCAACCGATGAGCTTATCGCCAGGCTCGACCCATGTGAAGAGTTGACAGACCTTCTTGAAAAAGCATTGATAGAAAATCCTCCATTATCTATAAAAGAAGGAAGCCTGATTCAGGATGGGTATCATACCGAACTGGATCAATATCGTGACGCAAGCAAAAATGGTAAGTCATGGATTGCGAAGCTTGAACGGGACGAAAGGGAACGGACTGGAATCAGGTCTCTTAAAGTGGGCTTTAACCGTGTATTTGGTTACTACATCGAAGTAACGAGAGCGAATCTGCAGCACTTGGAAGAAGGACGTTATGAACGGAAGCAGACTTTAACAAATGCTGAACGGTTTATCACGCCAGAATTAAAAGAGAAAGAATCCCTTATCCTCCAGGCGGATGAAAAGAGTGTGGATTTAGAATATGAATTGTTCCTGGGGATACGTGAAAGGGTCAAGGAATTTATCCCCCGCCTGCAAAAATTGGCGAAACTCGTCAGTGAACTGGACGTTCTGCAGTGCTTTGCCACCGTCAGTGAGAAACGTCATTACACACGTCCTTTGTTCAATGATGAGAGAAAAATCGTCTTGAAAGATGGAAGGCATCCCGTTGTCGAAAAGGTGATGGGCGCACAGGAGTATGTTCCGAATGATTGCTATATGGATGAGGAACGGGAAGTCTTTCTCATTACCGGTCCCAATATGTCTGGTAAAAGTACTTATATGAGACAGGTGGCGCTAACGAGCATCTTGGCCCAAATCGGATGTTATGTGCCTGCAAGCGAGGCAAACCTTCCTGTATTCGATCAAGTATTCACCCGCATTGGAGCAGCGGATGACCTGATCTCCGGACAAAGCACATTCATGGTAGAAATGCTTGAGGCGAAGAATGCGATCATTCACGCCACTCAACAAAGCCTGATACTGTTCGATGAAATTGGACGGGGCACGTCCACTTATGATGGGATGGCACTGGCACAAGCGATCATTGAATACATTCATGAACATATCGGGGCGAAAACCCTTTTCTCTACTCACTATCATGAATTGACGGTTCTTGAAGAAGAGTTGCCAAAAGTGAAAAATGTTCATGTCAGTGCGATGGAGCAAAACGGAAAACTTGTTTTCCTTCATAAAATCAAAGAGGGTGCGGCAGATAAAAGCTATGGAATACATGTTGCTGAACTCGCCGAACTGCCCCAAGCCTTAATTCAAAGAGCGAATGAAATTCTTCTGGAGCTTGAACGGAAGGAAGAGCCTTCTTCTTTAAGCGAAGTAGCCGCTTCAAAGGAATCATCAGTAGTAAAGCAGGAAACACATGAAGATGAATTGGCCCAGCTGTCCTTCTTTGGCGCAGAGAAATCGGAAAAGAAAGCAACGTTGAATACCAAAGAAAAGAAATGTATAGAGGAATTGAAAAAATTGGATATCCTTGAAATGACGCCATTAGATGCTATGAATACACTATACGGAATCCAAAAAAAGTTAAAGCATTAAGGAGGTGGAACTGTGATGAAGATATTTCAGCTTGATGAGTCCCTTTCTAATAAAATCGCGGCAGGGGAAGTGGTGGAACGACCGGCTTCTGTGGTGAAGGAACTCCTTGAAAACAGCATCGATGCCGGTGGGAGCGTCATAGAAATCCATATCGAGGAAGCAGGTTTACAATCGATACGCATCATCGATAATGGCGACGGAATTGAGAAGGAAGATGTCCATACAGCCTTTAAACGGCATGCAACGAGTAAGATCAAAGATGAAAACGACCTATTCCGCATCCGGACGTTGGGATTCAGGGGAGAAGCTCTTCCGAGTATCGCTTCCGTTTCTCATTTCATGTTAAAAACGAGTACGGGTGAAGGTCCGGGTACGAGCATTGAACTCCAAGGCGGAGAAGTACATTCGATTGAAAGCACGTCGTCCAGAAAAGGAACAGATATCACAGTTTCACAACTATTCTTCAATACACCTGCACGTTTAAAATACATGAAGACCATTCATACGGAGCTCGGGAATATAACGGATGTAGTAAACCGGATCGCCCTTGCTCATCCTTTTGTCTCCATCAAGCTTCTCCATAACGGCAAATCGCTTTTGCACACGAATGGGAATGGTGATGTCCAGCAGGTTCTTGCCGCCATTTATGGAGTCGGGATAGCGAAGAAAATGGTGCCGATCGAAGTAGAGTCCCTGGATTTTAAAGTAAAGGGATATATATCCCTTCCAGAGATCACCCGGGCATCGAGGAATTACATTTCGACGATGATTAATGGTAGATTCATTAAGAACTATGCTTTGGCGAAAGCGATCGGGGAAGGATATCACACACTTCTTCCCATCGGACGCCATCCCATCGTGCTTCTCAGTATCGAGATGGATCCGATCCTGGTGGATGTGAATGTGCATCCGTCTAAGATGGAGGTCCGCATCAGTAAGGAAGCAGAGCTCAATGCGTTGGTGACGGAAGGAATCAAGATGGTGTTTAAAGGAAAGGAACTAATTCCATCAGGATCCACCCCGCCAAAACCGGCTCAGCAGAAATCTGAGCAGACATACATGAATCTCGAGCACGCGGCGAAAAGAAAAGAAGTTAAACATGATAACAGAGACTACGTCCGGGAGAGGCTGCTTCCCAAAGAAGAGATGGTGAAGCTGTATGAGCCGCAACCGCCTGTCATTGATACGAGTGAAACATCAAGTATCGTTTCTAATGAAGAACCTCTTCATGGAACCTCCATCGAGGAAGAGGAAACCCGGGAACAACCTGTTCGAGACATCGATGATGAAAAGGAAAAACCTCGGGTTCCCACACTTTATCCTGTCGGGCAAATGCATGGCACGTATATATTTGCGCAAAATGAACGCGGTCTCTATATCATTGATCAGCATGCAGCTCAGGAACGGATCAAGTATGAATTTTATAAAGAGAAAGTAGGGGAGGTCACAAATGAGCTTCAGGAACTCCTCGTCCCCCTAACCCTTGAATTTTCAACGGATGAGTATATCAAGATCAATGAATATCGCTCTCTCCTTGAAGAAGTAGGGGTTTTCCTTGAGGATTTCGGATACAACAGTTTCATCGTTCGTAGCCACCCACAGTGGTTCCCTAAAGGGGAAGAGCAGCAAACCATTGAAGACATGATTGAGCAGATCATCAAGATGAATAAGGTCGACATTAAAAGGTTGAGGGAAGAGGCAGCCATCATGATGAGTTGCAAAGGATCCATTAAAGCAAATCACCATTTGCGAAATGAGGACATGCAGGCACTCCTGGATGAATTAAGAAGAACCAGCGATCCATTCACCTGCCCCCACGGGCGACCGATTATCATTCATTATTCGACTTATGAAATGGAAAAAATGTTCAAACGGATTATGTAATGGAATGAATGGGGGATGAGCCTTTTAAAGGTTCATCCCCCTTCATCCATATTTGTTCTGATGTTCCTTTTTCATTTTCAGATAGTCATCATCTTCTCTCGCAAGTTTCCATTTCGCTTCAAAAATGGCGGCTGATTCAGCTTTCTCTTCATCTATCTCTCGATCATTGATATCCCCATCCTTATTGTACTTCTTCCCACCAGGATAATTGGCGTACCTTCTGGCCCTCGTATAGCCCATCTGAAGGAATTTCCTTGCCATATCCATTCCCACAAAATCACTTTGCTCCTTATATTGAAGAAACATGTGATAAATGGTATTTGAGGATTCTTCTGCAATATCCGGTGTTTTAAAACGCCACTGGGGAAGGATTTCGCTTTTGTAGGGCTTTACAAGTAAAACGCCTTGTTCCCCGCGGCCTACACGGTATTTTTCAGGGTGTTTTCGAAAATCAATGGAATCAAAATCAAGCTCATAATCAAAAGACATGTCCTTCACCTCCTAACTGCTTTTTACCCATAATCCTCATAGGGATAAACGGAGGTAAGTTCCTGATGTTACGATAATAATATTATGGTAACCGGTTGGGTTTTATGAAAAAAGAGGGTTTTCACTTCTTTTCTTTAATGTATATAGGAAGAATGTAAGCGCTTTTATAAGAGGGGAGTGGTTTGGATGATCGAGGTTGAAACATCTATAAATAATGAATCCTTTCGGGAAGAAACTTATCTTGAAGCATCTCATCGAGTGGATAAGAGGCAGTTTTCTGAAAAAGAATACAATAAGTTTGTAAAGTTGAAGGGTGTAAGGGATTGGTCAACGTTAACTTGGAAGGACGTTGGAAGACCTTATGAGGTGACGTCCTTTGCTAAAGAAAAAAAGGAGTGGGAAAAAGCAAATGGAAAATCACTTCCCGTCCATACTTCATGGGAAATGTTTAATCGCTCCTTCCACGAATGGTTTGTGAAAGATATACCTGCTGAAACGAAGGAAAGTAGAAGTCGCATTGTCAGAAATGCTTTGAAGTTGAATGTGAAAAAATCCACGGAAGCACTGGGGGACCACCTCAGGCTGCATCTATGGAATTATGTGCATCGAATCCAGGATGGTGTGTGGGATCCCAGAGGGAAGAGAGCCTTATTCAGCGGACTTGATGTCGTTAAGCCGAAAATTTTATTTTTAGGGGCAGCTGAAGGATATGAAGCAATGCAGCTCTCAGCCCTTTATCCCGGCAGTGAAATCGTGATGGTTGATTATGACTCATTTTGTCGTGATACCCGTTATGAGGAATTTCCGGAAACGTACCCATTTTTAGGGCCAAATCCTGCAACTGGTGGATTCAAAACGTATTATAAAGGTGACTTTAAGACAACATACATCGTTGCGGATATCAGGGACTTAACCTTCGGAAGAGAGTTTGACATAGTATTGAGTGTTGGACTATTAGAACATTTTCCAGATGAATTCAAATCTGAAGTGGTAGAGTGGCATCGTAAATTCCTGAAGCCAAACGGGTACATGGTCCTTACTACACCAAGGGCTCAGCTGAAATCCAAAGTGTACTACGAAGTGATGGCAGATGTGATGAACCATACGTACAGGGAACTGATGACTGTCGAACAGATGGGTCTTTATTTATATGAGAATGGGGCGGATATTTTACAGCACGGTTATATTAAAGTTCATAATGGAATCATTGCGAAAGCAAGATAAGGGACGAAAAGCTTTTGATTTTTTGAATCAAAGGCTTTTTATTTTTGAAAAATATATATTGAATAATCCTTTTTTTAGTGTAAAATTACACTAAAAGAGTAAAGGTGGTGGAGATGGATTGATTGGACTAGTGAAGGGGAAGCTCAGAGCATGGGTATTAATTGTCCCTATTGTATTAGCATATATTTTGATATTCCAGTGGGGATTGAATGAAAGAGACTCAAAAAACATCATAACGGATGTAAGCCGATTAATGCCAACAAAAATTGATAAACTTGTTAAAGGTAGCCAAGAGAAAGGTATAGTAGAGGCGCTTTCTAAAGCAAGAGAAGAAAATCTCAGAGTATCGATTGCGGGTAAGAGACACAGTCAAGGAGGGCATACCTACTACCCAGATGGGATGGTATTGGATATGACGGGTTTCAACGAAGTGCTTAGTGTGGATCCATCCAATAAAACGATTCATGTGCAGAGTGGAGCTACTTGGGATGATATACAAAAAGCGATAAATCCTTATGGACTTTCAGTGAAAGTGATGCAATCGCAAAATATATTCACAGTAGGCGGATCATTATCCGTAAATGCCCATGGAAGGGATATAAGAAATGGCTCGTTAATTGAAACGGTTAATTGGTTCCGTCTTTTAAAGCCTGATGGGGAGATCATCACCGTTTCAAGAAGTGAAAACGAAGAGTTTTTTCCGTTGGTCATTGGGGGATATGGGTTGTTCGGTGTAATCTTGGACGTGGAATTACAACTTACATCTGATGAGCTTTTGGCATTGGAAACCGAAGAGTTGAACGTTGAAGACTATGAAGATTATTTTAATCAAAACGTTTTAAAAGATGAAAACGTAAAAATGCATTTAGCTCGATTGTCAACTGCTCCGGATACATTTCTCCAGGATATGTATGTGACCAACTACAGGGTTAGTGACGATCAGGAGAAGTACATTGATTATAATACTCTAAAAAAAGATGAATTTACTGGTTTAACAAAATTCTCCCTCGGACTTTCAAGGGATTTTGATTGGGGGAAAAATCTCTTTTGGTATATGCAGAAATCATTCTTTGATAAAAGTGATGGTAATTTGGAAACCCGAAATAATGTGATGCGTTCAGAATCGGAGTTTTTAGAATACAAAGGTGAAAACGACACAGATATTTTACAAGAGTATTTTGTTCCAGTTGATGAGTATGAAGAGTATATCGATGATTTACGAGTATACTTGGCTGATGAGGACATTAATCTTATGAACATCACGGTGAGGTATGTGAATCAGAGTAAAGAAGCAGTATTATCCTATGCGAAAGAAGATATGTTTGCACTAGTATTATTAATTAATCAGGGACTCGGTGAGGAGGAAAGAAAGCAGACCGGTGATACCATCCGTGGTATGGTCGACATTACCATTGAACATGGGGGAAGCTATTATCTTCCTTACTATCAATATCCCACAGACGAACAACTACACGAGGCTTACCCAAATGCGGAACAATTCTTTCAGAATAAGCGGCAGTATGATCCAGATGAACGGTTTGTGAATATATTTTATGAGGTGTATGGAAAATGAGATGGTTAATTGTGTCTCAAAGTTTTGCAATGGTAGCTGCGAGTGTGTCATTCCCATTTTATTTACTTTTCATTCAAAATATCGGAAGTGATTTTTCGAGTTTTGGATTTGCTTACGGATTGTTCACGTTAAGCGCAGCGGTCGGCCATCGAATCATAGGTAGGCTGTCTGACTTAATTGGTGGTCAGATCCTTCTTATTGTTTACAGTATAGGAATGAGCTTCCTCTTTCTGTTCATCCCTTCAATAGGTTCAATTCAAGAAGTATATATGATTCAGGTATTACTTGGTGTGTTAGGAGCTTTGCAAAAGACGTCAGAGAAAGTGGTGATCAGTGACATGACAGAGCATGCTTCTAGAGGGAAGAGCATTGGACAGTATCACTTTTGGACCGCTCTATTTTCAAGCATTGCAGTGATGGGGACAGGGTTCATCTTGGAATATTTCACAATCCATTTTCTATTCTATGCATGTTCACTTTTCTTTTTCATTAGTGGACTCGTCATCATCATTTTTGGGTCTAAATTGAAACGGGCTGTTCCCATGTCGGTTGACTAGATGCATAGCAAAACCTTCATGATAAAATTCTCCTGCACAAGAGAAGGATTTACTCTCTTAAAGGGCTAATTATAGAGGTAAGGTTATTTTTCTGAAAATTCTTTATATACCACAGGGGGAAATGGAATGAATGGAGGAATTGAGCTTCAAAAGCATAAAAAGAATAAGCGTCTTAAACTAACAATCTGGACAGCAGGAAGTATATTGTTTATTCTGCTCGGGCTATTAATCTTTGCAAATTATTACATCGACAGGTCTCTCCCCGTTACATCAGGTACCATTACATTGGATGGTTTATCAGAGGAAGTTAAAATCATTAGAGATAAAGATGGCGTACCACATATTCAGGCTCAAAATGAAAAAGACCTCTATATGGCACAAGGGTATGTTCAAGCCCAGGATCGTTTGTTCCAAATGGATCTAAGCAGGCGCCAGGCATCGGGAAGATTGAGTGAAGTCGTCGGAGACAAGGCGGTGGATAGGGACAAGTTCTTCCGGACATTTGGTTTGAGGAGGGCGGCGGAGGTATCCTTTACAGCCTATCCGGATGAAGCAAAGCAGCTTCTCGAGTGGTATGCTGAGGGAGTAAATGCGTATATGGAAGAGGCAAAAGACCGGGGTAGTCTTCCTATTGAATTCACCCTACTGGGTTACAAACCTGAGAAATGGACACCCATTGATTCTTTGACCATCGGTAAATACATGGCTTTTGACTTGGGGGGACATTGGCAGGGCCAGGCCTTCAGGTATTGGGCATTGGCTAATCTACCTAAGGAAAAGGCATATGACTTGTTTCCATCCTATCCGGATGAAGCCCCTACCATTCTTTCAGATATTGGAGAGGTAAAGGTCGATTTAAAGCAGTCTTTCGCTTCAGCAGTCATACCGCCTGAATTTAATGGAAGCAATAACTGGGTTGTCAGCGGCGATAAAACGAAAAGTGGAAAACCGTTACTGGCAGATGATCCACATCTATCACTGGGGACGCCTTCCATATGGTATCAAATGCAGCTCGAATCACCTGAAATCAATGTAAGTGGGGTGATCTTCGCCGGAATTCCCGGGATCATACTTGGTCATAATGAACAGATTGCTTGGGGTGTGACGAACACTGGGCCAGACGTACAGGATTTGTATGTAGAGAAGCGAAACGAAGAAGATCCCGATCTATTTTTGTATGACGGGAATTGGGAAAAGGCTACCATCATACAAGAACCAATTAAAGTGAAGGACAGCGATACCATTCCATATAAAGTCACAATAACAAGGCATGGTCCTGTGATTTCGGAATTTGCTCATCAAAGTGCTGCCGAGGAGGTGCTGGCCATGCGTTGGACAGCACTGGATCCAAGTCTTGAACTTTCTGCCATCATCAATATCAATAAAGCAAAGAATTGGAATGAATTCGAGGAAGCTCTGAAAGACTTTCATGTGCCTACCCAGAATTTCGTATTTGCTTCTAAAGATGGCACGATTGCATATAAAGCAAATGGAAAGATTCCAATCAGGAAAAAAGGGGATGGGCTACTGCCTGTTCCAGGATGGGATCCTGATTATGACTGGCAGGGCTTCATTCCTTTTAACGAACTCCCGAAAGTGATCAATCCTGAATCAGGCTATGTGGCAACAGCGAATAATAAAGTGGTAACAGATGATTACCCTTATCACATCAGTCATCACTGGGCACAACCGTATCGATATATGAGAATTTCAGAATACTTAGAAGGAAAAAGTGATCTGTCGATTTCTGATATGAAAGGATTGCAAATGGATCAATTGAATTTACATGCACGTGAATTTGTCCCTATCCTCACTAAGGATCTAGAATCCGTTTCATTGAATGGTGATCAAAGGAAAGCCATTGAGATGTTGAAATCATGGGATTATTCGGATGATAAAGATTTGGCTGCCCCCCTGATTTTTCATCAATGGATGAACGAAATATCAACAGGGCTTTTTCAAAAGGATGTACCAGATGAAATGATGAAGCTCTTCGAAGGCCGTCAAAGTGTTGTGGATGAACTTATCCGGAAAGCGCACACAGGGGAAGAGTCCCCATGGTTTGCAGATCGGGGCGGATATGAATCGTTTTTGACTGCGTCACTTACCAGTGCTTTAAGTGAGCTGGAGGAAACCTATGGACCTTCCATGGATGATTGGGAGTGGGGAATGTACCATAGGGTCTACTTCGAACATCCATTATCAAGCGCTTCCCCTATCTTAAAAAAATTTTTAAATGACAAAGATCCTGTACCTGTTGGTGGGAGCAGGGTCACAGTGGAAGCTGCAAGTTATAATGACGAAGGGATCGTCAACCACGGTGCCTCGTGGAGATTCGTCATAGACACATCAGATATGGCGAATGGGTATCATATTGTCGGCCCTGGACAAGCGGGTCATTACAAAAGTAAGTGGTACCAGAATCAAATTGACGCATGGGTAAAGGGAGAGTATCATAAAACCTCACTTGAGGATCCAGATGGTGAAATATTGATTTTACAATCGAAATAAACCAAAACTGCTTGAAGGGTTTCCCTTTGAGCAGTTTTATTATGTTTTTTATAAAAAGTTTTATTATAGTATGAAACGGGTACACTCACATCATAGTGAATAGATTGTTTATGAATAAGACCGGTATGAATGGAAATACTGACAAGATGTGATTTCAAACCCTCTATTATTATGGTACGATAATATGTGAAGAATCAGTTACATAGAAAGCAGTGAACGTATGACAAGGATGGAGAAAGAGAAAGTGATCGTCGTTATTGGTCCCACTGCTGTAGGGAAAACCAATACAAGCATAAGCCTTGCTAAACGATTTGATGGAGAAGTCATTAGTGGTGACTCCATGCAAATTTATAAAAAAATGGACATTGGAACCGCCAAAATCACCACTGACGAGATGGATGGCGTACCTCACCACTTGATTGACATTAAAAATCCTGAAGAACCATTTTCAGTGGCGGAGTTTCAAAAGCTTGTAAGGAAGAAAATATCCGACATTCATTCACGGGGAAAAACTCCCCTGATAGTTGGAGGGACTGGTCTTTATATTCAGTCGGTCCTGTATGATTATCAATTCACTGAAACACCAGGCGATGAAGACTTTCGGGCTGAGTTAGAAGCAGAACTTGAAAAGTTTGGGTCTGTTTGGCTTCATCGTAGTCTAGTTAAGATCGACCCCGACTCTGCCAGGAATATTCATCCTAATAATACGCGTCGTGTGATCCGTGCTTTGGAAATTTTCCATTGTACAGGTAAGACGATGAGTGAGTATCAAGCTTCCCAAACCCATGAGCTTCAATATGATGTAGCCTTGATTGGTTTGACCCTGGATCGGGAAAAGCTTTACGAAAGAATCAACCTCCGGGTAGACCTGATGATGAAAAAGGGACTTTTAGAAGAAGTGAAAGCGTTATATGATGGAGGCGTGAGAAACGTTCAGTCTGTTCAGGCGATCGGGTATAAAGAGCTTTATGACTATTTTGATGGAAACGTCAGCCTGGAAACGGCAATAGAGAACCTGAAACAAAACTCCAGAAGGTACGCCAAGCGTCAGCTCACCTGGTTCCGAAATAAGATGGAAGTTGCCTGGTACGACATGACTGAAGAAAGTTTGCACAGCAAAAATATTGAGGAGATTTCAGAATTTATTGCAGGAAAGCTTCAATTAAAGTCGAATAAGTAATGTAGAGATAGAAGAGGAGGACTAACCATGAAACAATCTATTAATATCCAAGACCAATTCCTTAATCAATTGCGAAAAGACGGATCACTTGTAACGGTATTCCTTTTAAATGGTTTCCAGATTCGCGGGCAGGTGAAGGGGTTTGATAATTTTACCGTCTTGTTTGAAACGGAAGGCAAACAGCAACTGGTATATAAACACGCCATCTCAACATTCGCGCCACAGCGAAATGTTCAAATAAATTTTGAAGAACAAAATTAATGATCATGTGAAAGCTGCCCTTTGTGGCAGCTTTTTATATTGGAACGGATGTGATGACTGTAAGAATAATTAATGAAATGTACTATTCGTGAATAGGATGATATGAGAGGCATTTTTATTCATCACTCTATATCTTCATTTAGATAAGATGGACCCTGAATTAGTAATTAAAAGCGGCATAAGGAAAATCTAACAGTGCCTGGATAGAGAGTACGAAATGAAAAAACATTCTCAGCGTAATTCTATTTATTTCTCGGGAAAGCGCAGGAATAGACAGGATTCTTTTTATTTGTCGAAAATAATCGGATGGAAATGTAGGCGTTTATCACCCTTATATCCTAGATGCGTATATTGTCTTTAGAATGGTGAGGTGAAATCTTTGGATCAACCAATGAGAATGAAAAATAATGGTCAAATCAGCATTGTATTGAATTCTCAAAAAAGGGGTTCAGTACGGGAAACGGTGGATTCGACTCCTCAGTCTCTCCCTCAAGAGCATGTAGCGTTGAAAGAAATCGAAGAAGAACTTGGAGCTCTTGTCGGAATGGAAGAAATGAAAAAAATGGTGAAAGAAATTTATGCATGGATATATGTGAATAAAAAACGGGAAGCCTTGGGCCTGAAGGCAGGAAAGCAAGCTCTTCATATGATGTTCAAAGGGAATCCGGGAACTGGTAAAACGACGGTGGCAAGAATCATCGGAAAATTGTTCTTAAAGATGAATGTCCTTTCAAAAGGACATTTAATCGAGGCTGAGAGGGCAGATCTCGTCGGGGAATATATTGGTCATACTGCTCAGAAAACAAGGGACTTAGTGAAGAAAGCACTCGGAGGGATATTGTTCATCGATGAGGCTTACTCATTGGGTAGAGGCGGCGAAAAGGATTTTGGTAAGGAAGCAATCGATACCCTTGTCAAGCATATGGAAGATAGGCAGCACGACTTTATCTTGATCCTGGCAGGTTATTCAAGGGAAATGGAGCATTTCCTTACCTTGAATCCGGGTCTTCAATCACGATTTCCCCTTGTATTTCACTTTCCTGATTATTCTGTGGATCAATTGATGGAAATCGGTAAAAGGATGTTAGAAGAAAAACAGTACCTATTGAGTCATGATGCCGAAAGGAAGATCCGGGAACATTTGCATGTGGCGAAAAATACATTATCCCCCATGGCATTCTCAAATGGAAGGTATGTTCGGAATGTCCTTGAAAAGTCAATACGCGCCCAAGCGATGAGACTCTTGTTGGAAAATTGTTATGATCGACATGATCTCCTAACCATCCGCAGTAATGACCTAGTGTTTACTAAAACGGCATCCGATCACCATACTTAGTAACTCAAAAGACAATAAAAAAATGCATTCAACTCTGAATGCATTTTTTTATTAAACATGAGCCCGTAGACTTCTATTCGGTAACCTCCATTTATAAAGGTAAGAGAGTACTCTTAAAGCGGTGGTGATGATGAATAGTGAATATAACTCGAAGGCTGAATTCACGATACCAAGTCCGATTGCTGCTCCACACAGAACTGCCCAAACCGCATAAATCTCCGAACGCAGGACCAACGGTTTCCGACCAGCCAGAAGGTCACGTATGATTCCCCCGCCACTTCCGGTTAAAACCGCAGCTACGATGATTGCACTGATGGGGTGATTCATTTCGGAAGCATATAACGCCCCTTGAATAGCAAAAGCCGATAGACCGATTGCGTCAAAGAAATTCCCCCACTTCCTCCAATGTCTCAAAAGATTATTGGGGAAAAGAAAGACCGCTGTTATGGAGAGAAGGGCGATCTGAAACAGCATTCCCTGCTCCCATAAAGCGGAAACGGGTACACCAATCAGTAAATTTCTTATAGCGCCCCCTCCGAATGCAGTGACAATTCCTAATATATAAACACCGAGGATATCATATTCCTCTTCCATGGCAATGATAGCTCCTGAAATAGCAAAAGCAATGGTACCGATGATACTCAGTACTTCCCACGTCATACACATTCCTCCTCACCCTATTACAATACGCTACATGCCATTATGTAGAATCTTGAAGTAGTGTTATGTCATAATCAAACATACTGATTTTAACACGTATATGCTTATTTGCAACCATTTTTCATTGCTTTTTACATAGAGTTTACGAGGGGGATTTGATATGATGGGAAATAGAATGAAAGAGAAAGAAAGTAGGTTGTTTATTGAAGAATGAAAATAGAGAAAAAATCATTCTGGTAGGATGTCAACTTGACGATGATGACTTGCGTTTTCAATATAGTTTAATGGAACTTGAGGAGCTGACGGCAACAGCTCAAGGTCAAGTTGCTGCCACCCTCATTCAAAAACGTGACAGAATAGATCCGAGTACTTATATTGGAAAGGGGAAAGTGGAGGAACTGGTCCTCTTGGAAGAACAGTTTGAACCGGACATCATCATCTTTAATGATGAACTATCCCCCAGTCAGATCCGGAACTTATCAAAGGAATTAAACGGCAGGGTGATTGACCGCACACAACTGATATTGGACATCTTTGCACAGCGTGCCCGCTCGAGAGAAGGGAAATTACAAGTAGAACTTGCCCAGCTTCAGTACTTGCTCCCGAGACTTATCGGTCAGGGGGCCTCCCTCTCAAGGCTGGGTGGCGGGATAGGCACCAGGGGGCCGGGTGAAACGAAACTCGAAAGTGACCGGAGACACATCCATAAAAGGATTGACGATATTAAGAAGCAATTACAAACCATAGTTGATCATAGAAAAAGGTACCGCGGGAGAAGAAAGCGGAACAAAACATTCCAGATTGCCCTGGTCGGTTACACAAACGCTGGAAAATCCACATTGTTCAATCGAATTTCAATGGCTGATTCGTATGAAGAAAATCAATTATTTGCGACTCTTGATCCGATGACCAGGAAAATGCCTTTGCCCAGTGGATATTCCACGTTACTGACAGATACCGTAGGGTTCATTCAAGATTTACCGACAACGCTGGTTGCGGCATTTCGATCCACTCTTGAAGAGGTAAAGGAGGCAGACCTTCTTCTTCATGTCGTGGATAGTTCAAATCCTGATTACAGTCAACATGAAAGGACTGTAGAGTCCTTATTAAAGGATCTGGAGATGGATGGACTGCAGCAATTAACGGTATATAACAAACGGGATCAGATGGATCCCGAATTTGTACCCGCCAGTGAATCAGAGAGTATCCTCATAAGTGCCTTGAACGAAGAGGACAGAGGAAAGCTATTGATTAAAATAGAAGAAATCGTGAAAAATCATATGATCCCGTACCATGTATTTGTTCCTGTGAATGAAGGAAAGATACTATCTCAATTAAAAAGTGAAACGATATTGAGAAAATTGGAATTCCGAGAAGTGAGTCAAGTATATGAAATAAACGGATTTCATCTTGAAGACCATCCGATCGAAGGAAGCATCAAGAAATTCAGAAAGTAGAAGGGGAACAACACCAAATGTTTGAACAATTAGTAAATGGAACGTCATTACAATCACTTGTAACGAAAGTGGAAGCAGATATCAAAGACATACACAAAAGAATAGATGAACGCTCTGAAAGCAACCAGTTCAACGTTTTAAGATCATTTCAGAAGCACCGGGTAAGTGATTCTCACTTTATTCCCTCAACTGGCTATGGCTATGACGATGCGGGAAGGGACACCCTGGAAAGCATTTACGCAGATGTATTTGGAGGAGAAGCCGGGCTTGTGCGGCCGCAGATCATTTCTGGTACCCATGCGATTTCCATCGCTTTGTTCGGGATACTCCGGCCGGGAGATGAACTGGTGTACATAACAGGAAAACCTTATGATACATTAGAAGAAATTGTAGGGAGCCGGGGAAAGGGGACAGGTTCACTGAAAGACTTCCAAATTGGCTATCAGAGCGTTGATTTAGATGATGCTGGAAAAGTCGATTTCGAAGAGGTTGCACGGACCATCTCAACCAAAACAAAAATGATTGGCATACAGCGATCAAAAGGTTATGCCAGCCGTCCATCATTTACAATAGAAGAAATAAAGGAAATGATTGATTTCATTAAAGAGATTGACCCTGGAATTGTTGTATTTGTAGACAACTGCTATGGGGAATTTGTCGAAGTGCAAGAACCATGTCACGTCGGTGCGGACCTGATGGCAGGCTCCCTTATTAAAAATCCGGGGGGTGGCCTTGCGAAAACAGGTGGTTATATCGTTGGAAAGAAAGAATATGTAGAAGCCTGTTCCTTCCGTATGACCTCGCCGGGGATCGGGGCGGAGGCAGGGGCGTCTCTGTACAGTCTTCAAGAAATGTATCAAGGGTTCTTTTTAGCTCCTCACGTGGTGGCGCAATCATTAAAAGGAGCGGTTTTCACTTCGGCTCTGCTGACCGAGATTGGTATGAATACGGATCCTTCACCTCAAGCCAGGCGAACGGATTTAATTCAATCGGTACAATTTGATGACAGAGAAAAGATGATCGCTTTCTGTCAGGCAATCCAATCCGCCTCGCCTATCAATTCTCATTTCACGCCATATCCGAATTATATGCCCGGGTATGAGGATGATGTCATAATGGCTGCAGGGACGTTCATTCAGGGAGCGAGCATTGAACTATCGGCGGATGGACCTATAAGACCACCTTATATCGCTTACGTTCAAGGCGGGTTGACATATTCCCATGTGAAAATCGCCGTTTGCTCTGCTGTGGACAATTTGATTGAAAAAGGTTTAATCACTATATAAAAAGGATATTAAAGTACTAATTGGATAGTCTAGAATGGACTATCCCATTCTTTTGATTATTTATGTAAGAAAACCTAACATTTGATTGACAGATCTCCTAACATTACATATAATGAACTCAAGAAGGAAACCAAAAGGAGGAATCAAGATGAGCGGAAGTGAAATTCGTCGAACGATGGCATTATTTCCAATTAGTATTGTCATGCAGCTCACGGACTTAACGGCTCGTCAGATTCGATACTACGAAGAGCATCAACTGATAAACCCGGCACGGACCGAGGGGAATCGCCGGCTCTTTTCCTTGAATGACATTGATAAATTATTAGAAGTAAAGGATCTGTTAGATCAAGGTATCAACATGGCAGGGATTAAGAAGATTTTTTCAGTGTCCGGTCATAATGAAAGCAAAGTCGTATCTGACGTAAGTAAGGAAAAGGAAGAAAAAGCAAGACAGGATCTATCTGACGACGAGTTGCGTAAGTTACTTCGAAATGAATTGATCCATTCTGGACGGTTCAATCGATCTTCTCTGCGTCAAGGAGATATGTCCCGCTTCTTTCATTAAATAAAACCTTTAAAAAACTTGAGGAGGAAATACGTAAATGGCAAAGTATACTCGTGAAGATGTTCTAAGATTAGCGAATGAAGAGGGAGTTAAGTTCATTCGACTACAATTCACTGACATTTTAGGGACGATCAAGAACGTAGAAATCCCTCTAAGTCAGCTTGAAAAAGCATTAGATAACAAGATGATGTTTGACGGATCTTCAATTGAAGGATTTGTCCGAATCGAAGAATCAGATATGTACCTTTTCCCTGATTTGGACACATGGTTGGTTTTCCCATGGACAGCTGAAAAAGGAAAGGTAGCCCGTCTGATCTGTGATATTTACAATCCCGACGGCACTCCATTCGAGGGAGATCCTCGTAACAACCTTAAACGTATTTTAGGGGAAATGGAGGAACTTGGGTTCACTGACTTCAATCTTGGGCCAGAGCCGGAATTCTTCCTCTTTAAATTAGATGTGAATGGCGAACCTACGTTAGAATTAAATGATAACGGTGGATATTTTGACCTCGCTCCCACTGATTTAGGGGAGAACTGTCGTCGTGATATCGCTCTGGAACTTGAAGAGATGGGCTTTGAAATTGAAGCATCCCACCACGAGGTAGCACCTGGTCAACATGAGATCGACTTCAAATATGCAAATGCATTAAGAGCTTGCGATGATATTCAGACATTTAAACTGGTAGTAAAAACGATTGCCCGTAAACACGGTTTGCACGCTACCTTCATGCCGAAACCATTATTCGGTGTAAATGGTTCAGGCATGCACTGTAATATGTCACTATTCAAAAATGGAGTGAACTCTTTCTTTGATGAAAAAGGTGACTTGCAATTAAGTGATACTGCCCGTCAATTCCTTGCTGGTATCATCAAGCATGCCACTGCATTTACAGCGATTACTAACCCGACTGTAAATTCATATAAACGCTTGGTTCCAGGTTACGAAGCACCTTGCTATGTTGCCTGGTCTGCGCGTAACCGGAGCCCGTTAATCCGTATCCCGGCATCCCGTGGATTGAGTACACGCGTTGAAGTTCGCAGTGTCGACCCTGCGGCAAATCCTTACCTTGCAATGGCTGTATTACTTGCGGCAGGTTTAGATGGAATTAAGAATAACCTTCCGGCTCCTAAGCCAATTGACCGGAACATCTATGTAATGGATAAAAAAGAGCGTGAAGAAGCGGGTATCGTGGATCTTCCTGCAACATTATATGCAGCTCTTGAAACCTTAAAAACAAGTGAAGTAATTGTTAAGTCCCTTGGCGAACACATATTCGAACATTTCGTGGAAGCGAAAGAAATCGAGTGGGATATGTTCCGTACACAAGTACATCCTTGGGAGAGAGAACAGTATATCCAAATGTATTAATTACCAGGAGCCCTCAACACGTGTTGAGGGTTTTTTCATTTAAGTTCAGGCTGTACCCACAATGGGGGAGGCAACAAAATCAAATAAGCCTGGGGATGGAATGTTTCGGTTTCCAACCCCAGGCTTATTTTTCATTATAATGATTAGTGACTGATCATAGTACCCGGTATGCTCTATGAGGAATATCGGATGCCAGTATCAATGAACTTGACGATACACTCCAACCACTTTACCTAGAATGGAGACGTTTCGTAAAATGATAGGTTCCATTGTTGAGTTCTCGGGCTGAAGACGCACATAATCCCTTTCTTTAAAGAAACGTTTTACCGTGGCTTCGTCTTCATCAGTCATGGCAACGACGATATCTCCGTTATTCGCTGTCTGCTGCTGGCGAACAATGACAAAATCCCCATCCAAAATGCCGGCTTCGATCATACTGTCACCCATGATTTCAAGCATAAACACCTGTTCATCCGAAGGGGCCATCCGCTCTGGCAAAGGGAAAAATTCTTCCACATTTTCAACAGCCGTAATCGGTTGACCGGCTGTTACTTTACCGATTAAAGGAACGTTAACCACACGTTGTCGCGGAATCGTATCTTCTTCAAGGTCCAGAATTTCAATCGCTCTCGGTTTAGTCGGATCACGACGGATCAGACCCTTACTTTCCAGCCTCGCTAAATGTCCGTGTACGGTGGAACTGGAAGCAAGGCCGACGGCTTCCCCGATTTCACGTACGGAAGGGGGATATCCTTTTTCTCTGACTGCAACTTTAATATATTGTAGTATGTCCTGCTGTCTTTTCGACAATTTTGTCATGTTCACGCACCTCTATTATAGATCTTATGTTCCCATTATAGCATGTCACCCATATTGATACAAACATAAGTTCGAATTTTGTTGACACCAAACGAGTGTTCGTATTACAATAAAATAACAAAACAGAACAAACATTCGTATGGAGGTAATTTTATGTTAACACATATTTGGAATCGATTCTCTTACATTATTATATTATTTGTTTTAGTCCTTTCAGCAGCATGCTATTTTTTGATCAATATGACAAATCAACCTTCTTACCAAAGCATCACAGTGGAAGATGGTGATACTCTTTGGACTATTGCCAAACAGTATAATGAAGAATATTCTATGACAATGGAAGAGTTTATCGCCTGGGTGGGTGAGGAGAACGATTTGAACTCTTTTGCCATCAAACCTGGTGAATCACTTGTGTTACCAATTGAGAATCCAACAATGTCAACTCAATCAGATTTCGAACTGGTCATGAACGAAGAATAGAGGGATAAAAGATGAAAGCAGTCATTTACTGCAGGGTAAGTACCAAGAAAAATACACAGGAAACATCTTTGGAACGGCAGGAAGAAGAACTCGTTAAATTGGCACACGATCATCATTATGAAGTAAATGCGGTCATCAAGGATCAAGCGAGCGGCTTTGAATTGGACCGTCCGGGTGTTTTGGAACTTCTGGACCTGGTCAGGGATAAATCAATTGATGCTGTGCTGATTCAGGACGAGACAAGAATCGGAAGGGGAAATGCCAAGATCGCCCTTATTCACTGTTTGTTAAAAGAGGACGTGAAAATCATAAGCCAGACCCATAGTGGAGAATTGCACTTATCCGAGTCCGATTCCATGGTCATCAACATTGTCAGTATGGTGGAGGAATATCAACGCAAACTTCATAACCTTAAAATTAAGCGGGGAATGAAACGGGCTGTAGAAAATGGCTTTCAGCCCCATAAAAATTTAAAGAATAAAGGAAATGTGGATGGAAGGGAGCGTATTGAAGTGCCTGTGGAGGAAATTGTTCGTTTAAGGAAAAATGAATTAACCTTCGCTGAGATTGCAGCTACTCTTAGGGGCTTTGGATACGATGTATCCAAAGCCACTGTACATAGACGCTTCAAAGAATATATGACGTCTCTTGATCATGCTTAATCCTTGTTTTATCTCCTTTAATCTAGTAACATGACGGTAGTGTTATACACTGCCTTTTAGTAATGTTTTGGAGTTTGCAAACTATGCAATAAAGGAGTTTTTATAGATGCTTTCAAAATCAAAAATGAATAGAATCAACGAGCTTGCCAAAAAGTCCAAAAATAGCGGACTATCTGAACAGGAAGCGAAAGAACAGACCAAACTCAGGAAAGAATATCTTGAAACGTTCCGTCAATCAATGAAAGGTACAATTGAAAATACAAGAATCTTTGATCCGGAAGGAAATGAAGTAACACCTAAAAAGATTCAAGATATACAGACAAAGAAAAAAATGCATTAATCAAAAAACTTCCAGGGCCATTTTGAAAGGTCCTGGAAGTTTTTTTGGTTGATAACGTTCCATTATGAAATTTGAAGGTTTTTTATTTTCAACGATCATAAAGTCATGTTATCATTCAAGATAGTTGTATAAACTATCAAAGAAGATTAATATTAATAAGGTACTTTAAAAGGAAGGATGTCTGACATATGTTTGATAACACAGATCAATTAGCAATTAATACAATTCGCACATTATCAATCGATGCGATTGAAAAAGCAGGTTCCGGGCACCCGGGAATGCCAATGGGGGCAGCTCCTATGGCATACGCACTTTGGACAAGGTTCATGAATCATAACCCTAAAAATCCAGAATGGTTCAACCGTGACCGTTTTGTCTTATCTGCGGGACATGGTTCGATGCTGTTGTACAGCCTACTTCATCTTTCCGGTTACGATGTTTCAATGGATGATCTTAAAAATTTCCGCCAATGGGGAAGTAAGACGCCAGGACATCCAGAGTATAAGCATACTTCTGGTGTGGAAGCAACAACTGGTCCACTTGGACAGGGGATTGCAATGGCAGTTGGTATGGCATTAGCTGAAAGACATTTGGCCACTACATACAACAAAGACCAATATAATATGGTCGATCACTTTACATACTCCATTTGTGGTGATGGGGATTTGATGGAAGGTGTTTCCTCCGAAGCTGCATCATTGGCCGCTCATCTAAAATTAGGACGCCTTGTTGTTCTTTATGATTCCAACGATATTTCACTTGACGGAGATTTGGATAAATCCTTCTCCGAGAGTGTTGAAGGACGATTCCAATCATACGGTTGGCAGTATATCCGTGTAGAAGATGGAAATGATCTTGACGAAATATCCAAAGCGATTGAAGAAGCTCAAGGGGATACATCCCGCCCGACAATGATTGAAGTAAAGACAGTCATTGGTTATGGGGCTCCGAATAAATCAGGTAAATCTGCTGTTCATGGTGCACCTCTGGGTGAGGATGAAATGAAGCTTACAAAAGAAGCTTACAAGTGGACATTCGATCAGGATTTCCACGTTCCTGATGAGGTATACAGCCGCTTCGAGGAAAAAATCCAACAAGCTGGTTCTGAGAAAGAACAAGATTGGGCCAACCAATTCATTAAATACAAAGATGAACATCCTGAATTAGCCACTCAATTAGAAGCGGCAATCAAAGGTGAACTCCCGCAAGGATGGGATAAGGATATCCCGGTATATGAAGAAGGAAAAGCATTAGCAAGCCGAGCTTCTTCAGGGGAAGTGTTGAACGCCATTGCGAAAAATCTTCCTTCATTCATCGGTGGTTCTGCTGACTTGGCAGGTTCCAACAAAACGATGATTAAAGATGAGAAAGATTTCACACCTGAATCCTATGAAGGCCGTAATATCTGGTTCGGAGTCCGTGAATTCGGTATGGGCGGTGCCATGAATGGTATGGCTCTACACGGAGGACTTCATGTATTCGGTGGGACATTCTTTGTATTCAGTGACTATTTAAGACCTGCTATCCGCTTGGCGGCTCTGATGGGCTTACCTGTGACGTATGTATTCACACATGATAGTATCGCTGTGGGGGAAGACGGACCTACCCATGAACCTGTAGAACAGCTTGCTTCCCTTCGTGCAATGCCGAACCTGTCGGTCATTCGCCCTGGTGACGGTAACGAAGTGGCTGCTGCTTGGAAGTTATCGTTAGAATCTAAAGATCAGCCAACGATGCTGGTACTATCCCGTCAGGACCTTCCAACGCTTAAAGGTACGGCTGATAAAGCCTATAATGGGGTAAACAAAGGGGCGTATGTTGTATCAGCTTCAGGGAAAGAACAGCCTGATGCCCTGTTGATTGCAACTGGTTCTGAAGTGCATCTTGCGGTAGAAGCGCAGAATGCCCTTGAAAAAGACGGCATCAGTGTTTCGGTTGTGAGCATGCCATCTTGGGATCGTTTCGAAAAGCAATCAAAAGAGTACAAAGAATCCATTCTGCCTAAGAGTGTGAAAAAACGCCTTGCAATCGAAATGGGATCTCCAATGGGCTGGGATCGCTACGTTGGCGATGAAGGTGACATCCTGGCGATCAATGGTTATGGTGCATCTGCACCTGGAGCGAAAGTCATGGAAGAATATGGCTTCACTTCTGAAAATGTAGTATCGAGAATCAAAGCTTTACTTCAATAATCATGAATGGAAAAGGTCAGCTCCTTACACTCTCTAAGGAGTTGGCCTTTTTCTTTTGGGTGAGTACAATAGGAGTAAAGGTGGAATGGATTGGGTATAGAACAAATACCGTATATATACTTAGTTCCATCCTAAGCATTCAAAAGAGGTGGAATAGGTTCGACAAAACTAGTGCAGATTTTCAACAATTTATGACAATGACTCCCTTCTAGTTGATTTATACTATATGAAAGAAAGGTAGGAGGGAGTAAAGGTGCGAAATTATCAAATCTATTGGATTGAAGAGTTGTTTGTTCAGCATTACTACGGTCGTGAAAGAATGTTCTATCAATTGTTTTCTGATTGGGAAGCGAGTACAGGTGATCTTCACGATATTGTCTCGAAACAAGTAGATTACATTACGAAACCGATTCCATACCTTCCTACACAAAGGCTCCTTCAGCACGAAATCACGAAGGTTGAAGGGGCAGCCTGGGTAAACTCCGTTGCGACAATCGAAAGAGAAGAATCAGGTGCGACTCTCGTTTTGAATGAAAAGTCGATGTCTTTGAATGCCTGGGGACATGATGAATCTGAATATATCTTTTTTGAAATTTTACGAAGAAATATGGGCCAGCTATTGGCAATGGATATCATTAATGAGCGTTTTGGCTGGTTAAAACCGATAAAACAAAGAAAGTTTATATATTAATATGAAATTTCGACCAAAATATTGTATAATGTTTCAGGGTTTAGTACACTTTTAAAAGGACAACATGAAGGAGGAAGTAAGAATATGGGAACGACTGGATTACTTATTCTAGTAGGAGTTCTGGCATTACTTGCCGGAGTTGCACTAGGATTTTTCATTGCTCGTAAATATATGATGAGCTATCTTAAGAAAAATCCACCAATTAACGAGCAAATGTTACGCATGATGATGATGCAAATGGGGCAAAAACCATCCCAGAAGAAAATCAATCAAATGATGAATGCAATGAACAAGAACATGAAGTAATAGATGGAAGCACTCAGGTGATGAGTGCTTTTTCTATTGTATGGGCATCCTGATGTGAGGGAGTGCATAGAAGATTTCAATAGATTTGTTAGGATAATGGGATTATTTTCGTGAATTCATAAAAACTTAAAGATTATCAGGCAGATTGAAATGTAATGTATGATAAAATATAGTCCGGAGGGAGTCATATGAAAAAATGGATGATTGTTTCTCTGTCTACTTTGATTCTTATTGCCGGATGCAGCAATAAGCCTCAGGAAGTGATAGATGATGAAACGCTTGAAATTCAAAATAGTGCAGCAAGTGATGCACGTGAATATTTAACTTATAAAATTAATAAAGAAAAAAAATCGGTGAATCGCGGACTGATTACAATGACAATCAACAACCGCAGTGATATGGATGAAATCGAGACAGGTCTTATGTCATTATCCACTGAACATTTTTCCCCTGAAAAATATGTCTATCAAGAGGGGCAGTACTTGAAGAATTTAAATTCATGGTTAGGGAGGAAGTCTAAATCTAATAAGGCTGGCCTTAATCCGGAATTACAGATTACAGATGATATGTCATGGGAACAACAAATGGAGATGGAAAAGAAAAACCCAATGTACCTTGCTTATATACATGAGCAGAATTATGTCGACACAGAAGGGAATATCAAGGGAATTTCCCTAGGTCTTGCGATGAATTCCATTGATTATATCAGGGTGGAAGATGATAAGAAGCTTATGCATTTTGACGAAGCCACCATCAACAAGAAAATGATGGAAGAATACGGAAGGGAAGTTGCCGATACCGTCGTAAGTCGTGTTAGGTCAAACAAAGAATTGAAAAATGTACCTATAATGATTTCGATTTACAAACTGCAACCTTTAAACAGCGTTGTTTCAGGTAACTATATCTCCACAACCTATTTAGATGAGAACGATAGGAAAATCAAAAAGTGGGATGATGTATCCGACAAATATTATTACTTCCCGAGCGATGAAGGAGAAGAAAAGGACAGGGATTTATACAACCGAATCCGTGATCTTGAAGATTATGTGTCAAAGTATTTCTCTCATCAGGATATTGAATTTGTGGGTAAAGGATTATATAAAAAGGATACGCTAAATAAGTTGGTCATCGATGTACATACAGGCATGGTGAAAGAAACCGAATTAATAGGGTTTGCACAGGCGATTGGCCCTGAAATCGTCGATTACTTCCCTCATACACCGGTTTATCTTTATGTGAAAACCCCTAAAGGCCTCAAAGCCACCATCGTAAAAGAAGTGGATCAGGAGCCATTTGTACAAATTCATTAAAAATAATTCTATACAAAAGAGCCTCTCTTATGAAAATGAACTACTACCCGAATATAGGACACTGATAAAAAAGTGCCCCATATTCGGGTTTTTTCATGTCCATATAAGAAAAA
>NZ_JANIOC010000007.1 GCF_024733565.1 Rossellomorea sp. SC111
TAGGTAGATAGGTCAGAGATGGAAGCATGGCGACATGTGGAGTTGACTGATACTAATCGATCGAGGACTTAACCACAAAGAGTCATATTTATATGAACAACAATTGGTCGGTATTCGGCTTTCTTGACATCAATTCTTTATCTAGTTTTGAAGGAACAATCCCTTCAATTGAATATTCGTCTGGTGATAATGGCGAAGAGGTCACACCCGTTCCCATGCCGAACACGGAAGTTAAGCTCTTCAGCGCCGATGGTAGTTGGGGGATCTCCCCCTGTGAGAGTAGGACGTCGCCAGGCAAATAGGAAAAAAGAGCAGCTCTTAGGGGTTACTCTTTTTTTGTTTTGACTTTTATTTGAAGAATATAAGTGTTTTATCTGATTTCTCTTCGACCGCAGTGCGAGGGTAGGGAGGAGCAAGAAGGTCGAGGACGCGAAGGAGAGAAGACCGGAGTGTGGTTTCCACACGAGGATCTGAACGAGTGAAGCGGACGAAGAGATTCGCCGCTCATCACTGGCCGCAGCCTTCAGTGCCGATGGTAGTTGGGGCTCCCCCTGTGAGAGTAGGACTTCGCCAGGCAAATAGGAAAAAGAGCAGCTCTTAGGGGTTACTCTTTTTTTGTTTTAATTTTTGTTCGAATAACATAGTGGAAGAGAGACTGTTATTGGAATGGAGTGTCTGTCTGTTCACGAAGAAGGGATTTAGAAGAGGGATGAGTGTGCTGGTGAGGACGGCGTAAAGAAAATTCGGTCACCTGGTATGATTATTTGAAATGTCGCATGATAAATCACAACCTCGCATGAAAAACTCTTAGCCCGCACGATTATCTTATTACCGGCTTGATCCCTATCATTTCCCGCATGATTGCTCATTTGAAGGAGCGCTTGACAAAAATCCTAAACTTATTTGTCTCTAAGTGTGAGGTGGCTAGAATTAGGAGGGAATTGGTAAAAAACGCAATAAAAGAAAAATGACGCAAATAAAAAAATAATGACGCAATTAGTTTAGCTTGCCTCTTTCATTCAATGAAAATAGCAGACTTACAAATGAATGCTATAATCCAATTAAAGATTATTAAATGAAAGAATAACGTCCCCTCTCAATACTTGAATAGCAATCCGCCCATTAGGCAACATTTTATTAAAAGTTCGTGAATATTGTTCAATATTTCACAATATTGACCAGAGATCACAATCCCACTCCCAGCCACTATCCCATCCAAAACCCAATCCCAATCCCAACCCCAACACCCCTCCTCACACCCCATTTCATGTTTCAATCCACGCAAAACAGGAAACACACGTAATAAGACCACATTTTTTCTAGAAATTGTCACCTTGTAATCACATAAATTTTTTCATGAAGTGGTTCATATTATCTGTTTTTTCTAGTAAAATAGGAACTTAATTTGAGCATACTACAGGTAGTAGTGGAGAGAGGAGCATCTTGGTGTTAGACAATAGCTTTGTGATGGTAGCGATCATATTAATCATCAATGTTGTATATGTATCCTTTTTTACGATCAGGATGATTTTGACGTTAAAGGGTTATCGATATATTGCTGCGTTCGTGAGTACGTTTGAGGTTGTTATTTATGTTGTGGGCCTTGGGCTTGTATTGGACAATTTGAATGAGATTCAGAATTTGATTGCGTATGCGGTCGGGTATGGTCTTGGTGTGATTGTCGGGATGAAGATAGAGGAGAAGCTGGCTCTTGGGTATATTACGGTGAATGTAATTACGAAGGAGTATGATAAGGCACTTCCGAATGAGCTTCGTGCCCGTGGATACGGGGTGACGAACTGGGAGGCGAATGGTCTTGAGGGGAATCGTATGGCCCTGCAGATTCTGACTCCGAGAAAGTATGAGATGAAGCTGTATGATACAATTAAGGAGCTTGATCCGAAAGCATTTATCATTGCTTATGAACCGAAAGCGATTCACGGAGGGTTCTGGGTGAAAACGGTGCGAAATATACGTAAAGGAAAATTAAAAGAATGAGTAAAAAGAAACTATTATTTGAAGTGCAGGAAACCGAGACGATTGCAGATTGTCTGGATCGTATGAAGGAAATGGGTTATATGCCAGTAAGACGGATGGAAAAGCCCGTGTTTGAAGAGAAGGAAGAAGGTAACAAAACAGAATATGTCCCTATTAGACAGACGATTGTCTTTGAAGGGAAGAAGATGGAAGAGTAAACGCTTCAAATCCGAACATTAATTTTCAGACTTTTATTATCGTTCGATTATTCGTTGACAGGTTCTCGATATCACGTTATGATTGAAACAAATAAACCGAATCCCCTCATATAATAATGGGAATATGGCCCATGAGTCTCTACCTGACTACCGTAAATGGTCGGACTATGAGGGAAAGTAGCTGTCTGGATACGAGTGCGTTTGTGGCCCTATCGGATAAAACGGGACCATTCTCTTTAAAATACCCAGATCAATTGCTTTCTCTCCGAGTGTAGAGAACAATTGATCTGGGTATTTTTCTGTGAAAAGGGACTAAGGTAAACTACGGGAGGTGCCTGTCACCATTATGATTTCAGTGATCATGGGAAGTACATCGGACTGGGAAACAATGAAGCATGCGTGTGAGGTATTGGAGGAGCTGGAGATTCCATTTGAGAAACAGGTGGTATCGGCTCACAGGACACCTGATTTTATGTTTGAATTTGCGGAAGGTGCAAGAAACCGTGGAGTGAAGGTTATAATTGCAGGTGCAGGCGGAGCAGCACACTTGCCGGGAATGGTGGCAGCGAAGACCACATTGCCTGTGATCGGTGTACCGGTTCAGTCTAAGGCACTGAACGGAATGGATTCCCTGTTGTCGATCGTGCAGATGCCGGGCGGCGTTCCTGTTGCGACGGTGGCGATCGGGAAGGCTGGGGCCACAAATGCCGGACTCCTTGCCGCACAGATTCTTTCGATTGAAAATGCAGAGTTGGCGGAAACGTTGGAAAATAGAAGAAGTGCACTACGGGAAAAAGTGATGGAAAGTAGTGATGACCTTGAATAAGAAGACGATTTTACCAGGACATACGATCGGGATCATCGGGGGCGGACAGCTTGGTCGGATGATGGCACTTGATGCGAAAGCAAGAGGCTTTCGGGTGGCTGTATTAGATCCATCCCCGGACTCACCATGTGCACAGGTGGCAGATCTTGTGATCACGGCAGGCTTTGACCAGTATGATGCTTTGCACAGACTGGCTGAAGAGTGCGATGTGATTACGTATGAATTTGAAAATATTGATTATGAAGCGCTGAAATGGTTGTCAGAGCGTGCCTATTTACCTCAAGGGGCGGAATTGATCCGTATTACTCAGGATCGCATCATGGAGAAGGAAGCCCTCACCTTTGCAGGGGTGGAAGTGGCTCCGTATGCTGTGATTAAACAACAGAAGGACATCTATGATAATATAGAAAAGCTTGGCTATCCAGTGGTTTTAAAAACGACAAGAGGCGGTTATGACGGTAAAGGGCAGTATGTGATCCGGCAAGCGGAGGAAATAGATGAAGCCGCTGCTTTATTGGAGAAGGGTCCGTGTGTGCTGGAGAAGTGGATACCTTTTGAAAAAGAGTTATCCGTAATTGTGACACGTAATCCTGATGGACAGCAAACGAACTTTCCGGTAGTGGAAAATATTCATGTGGATAACATCTTGCATGAAACGATCGCGCCGGCAAGGGTGAGTGAAGAAACAGCAGATAAAGCAATCGGGATGGCGAAGAGAATCAGTGAGACACTTGACCTTGTAGGGACGCTGGCGATTGAGATGTTCCTGACCGAAGATGGGGACATCTATATTAATGAGCTGGCTCCTAGACCTCATAATTCAGGTCACTACTCGATTGAAGCGTGTGATTTCTCTCAATTTGCCCAGCACGTCAAAGCTGTTTGCAACTGGCCGCTTGTTCAACCGACCTTATTAAAGAACGCTGTGATGGTTAATCTATTAGGAGAGCATATCGAGCCTATTATGAAGGCTGTTCCAAAGCACCCTGACTGGTTTATCCATCTTTACGGCAAGGATGTACCGAAGCCGAAACGGAAGATGGGGCATGTCACTCTATTGACGAACGATATAGAAGGGACATTGTCGAGCATAAGCGAAGCAGGGATTTGGAAGGTGCAAGAAAAGATCGGAGGACGACTGGTATGATAGAACGTTATACACGCCCTGAAATGGGAGCAATTTGGACAGAGGAAAATCGTTTTCAAGCCTGGCTTGAAGTGGAAATTTTGGCATGTGAAGCATGGGCTGAAATCGGGGATATTCCGAAAGAGGATGTGGCGAAGATCCGTGAGAACGCGGGATTCAATGTTGATCGCATTAAAGAGATCGAGGAAGAAACGCGTCACGATGTAGTCGCCTTCACAAGAGCGGTTTCTGAAACGCTTGGAGAAGAAAGAAAATGGGTTCATTACGGACTGACTTCAACGGACGTAGTGGATACGGCTCTTTCATATCAACTTAAGCAGGCGAACGAAATCATTTTAAAAGATTTGGAACGCTTTGTCGAAATCTTAAAGAACAAGGCAATCGAGCATAAGCATACGGTCATGATGGGACGTACGCATGGGGTTCACGCTGAGCCGACTACTTTCGGTCTGAAGCTTGCCCTTTGGTATGAAGAGATGAAGCGTAATGTGGAACGTTTCAAAGCGGCTGCAGATGGAGTGGAATTCGGTAAGATTTCCGGTGCCGTTGGAACGTATGCAAATATCGATCCTTTTGTTGAGTCTTATGTGTGTGAAAAGCTTGGCATCAAGCCGGCACCTGTTTCTACACAAACACTTCAGCGTGATCGTCACGCTCATTATATGGGGACACTTGCATTGATTGCGACGTCCATCGAGAAGTTTTCCGTTGAGGTCCGCGGCCTGCAGAAGAGTGAGACGCGTGAAGTGGAAGAGTTCTTTGCAAAAGGTCAAAAAGGGTCTTCAGCGATGCCTCATAAGCGTAACCCAATCGGTTCTGAAAACATGACGGGAATGGCCCGTGTGATCAGAGGATATATGCTGACAGCGTATGAGAACGTGCCGTTATGGCATGAACGTGATATTTCACACTCTTCTGCAGAGCGTGTGATCCTGCCGGATGCGACGATCGCCCTTAATTACATGCTGAACCGTTTCGGAAATATCATCAAGAATTTGACGGTCTTCCCGGAGAATATGCAGCGTAATATGGATCGCACACTTGGCTTGATTTACTCTCAACGTGTTCTTTTGGCCCTTATCGATAAAGGCATGACTCGTGAAGAGGCGTATGATACGGTTCAGCCGAAAGCGATGGAGGCTTGGGAGAAGCAAGTGGCTTTCCGTTCTCTTATCGAGGAGGATGCAACCATCACGTCCAAGCTAACGCCTTCTGACATTGATGACTGCTTCGATTACAACTATCACCTAAAACATGTGGATACAATCTTTGAACGATGCGGCTTAGTGGAGTAAGTCCTTCTGACAAAAGAATAAGGCAGGGGTTTTTAGCGGAATCCCTCCCTTTTTTTATGGAAATATAGACTGAAGATTGGCAATTTTCAACGAACAGGGGGATTTTACATGGGAAAAGGAACGCTTTTATACGAAGGAAAAGCGAAACAGATTTTCGCCACACAAGATGAAGACGTCGTTTGGATTCAGTATAAGAATTCTGCCACTGCTTTTAACGGGGAGAAGAAAGCGGATATCGACGGCAAAGGGGTTTTAAATAATAAGATTTCGAGCTTGCTATTTTCAAAGCTTGCTGAAAAAGGGATTCAGAGTCACTTTATTAAACAGATTTCAGAGGATGAGCAGCTGGTCAAACGTGTGAACATCATTCCACTTGAAGTCGTAGTCCGGAACGTGATTGCTGGAAGTCTGTCAAAACGGCTTGGAAAAGAAGAGGGGACACCCCTTCAAAAGCCGATCATCGAATTTTACTATAAGGATGATGATCTAGGGGACCCGATCATCACGGATGATCATATTGATTTCCTGGAGATTGCGACGCGGGAAGAACGGGCTGAGATCAGAGCCATGGCACTAGATGTGAATGAAGTCCTTCAAGGGATTTTCAAAGAAGCGGGAGTCACTCTCGTCGATTTCAAATTGGAGTTTGGGAAGGACCGTAACGGAGCGATTTTATTAGGGGATGAAATCTCACCCGACACATGCCGTCTGTGGGACGCCGAAACGAACCAAAAGCTTGATAAGGATGTTTTCAGAAGAGATATTGGAAGTTTAACAGAAGTATACTCAATCATTTTAGAACGCTTAGGAGGAAACAAGCTATGTACAAAGTAAAAGTTTATATCACATTAAGAGAAAGTGTATTAGATCCTCAAGGAAGTGTTGTGAAACAAGCGCTGCATTCAATGGAATTCAAAAGTGTTGAAGATGTGCGCGTCGGGAAGTATATGGAGTTGACTCTTCCATCATCTGTTGAAAACGTGGAGGCGACGGTTGAAGAGATGTGTCATCGACTGCTTGCCAATCCGGTCATCGAGGATTACCGATATGAAATCGAGGAGAGTGTCGCTCAATGAAGTTTGCAGTAATTGTATTCCCAGGCTCTAACTGTGACATCGATATGTACCATGCGATCAAAGACGAAATCGGTGAAGAAGTCGAATATGTTTGGCACGATGCTGATAATCTGGAAGACTATGATGCGATTCTATTACCAGGGGGATTCTCGTACGGGGATTACCTTCGTTCAGGAGCGATTGCCCGTTTCTCGAACGTCATGAAAGAGGTCGTGAAGGCGGCAGAGCAAGGAAAGCCGGTTCTTGGTGTATGCAACGGATTTCAGGTTCTACTCGAAACAGGGTTACTGCCAGGGGCCATGCGCCGGAATGACAGCTTGAAGTTCATCTGTAAAACAGTGCCGTTAACCGTTGAAAATAATGAAACGATGTTTACGAACGGGTACGAAAAGAATGATGTGATCCAAATTCCGATCGCTCATGGTGAAGGAAACTACTTCTGTGACGAAGAGACCATGACCACTTTACGTGAAAATAATCAAATTGTATTCACCTATAGCGATGAAAATCCAAACGGAAGCGTTGAGAATATTGCAGGAATCACAAACAAAGCAGGAAATGTTCTAGGAATGATGCCTCATCCGGAACGAGCCATGGACACTTTACTAGGTAGTGAAGACGGGAAGAAACTATTTCAATCGATTGTGAAACACTGGAGGGAAAAACATGTCGTTAATGCTTGAACCAACTTCAACACAAGTGAAAGATGAACAGCTTTATCGTGAGATGGGTTTAACAGACGAAGAATTTTCAATGGTGGAAAACATCCTCGGAAGAACACCGAACTACACAGAGACCGGTCTCTTCTCTGTGATGTGGTCAGAGCATTGCAGCTATAAAAATTCGAAGCCTGTATTGATGAAATTCCCAACGACAGGTGAACGGGTTCTCCAAGGACCTGGAGAAGGAGCTGGAATTGTTGATATTGGCGATGATCAAGCAGTTGTGTTCAAAATCGAGAGTCACAATCATCCATCGGCCATCGAGCCTTATCAAGGAGCGGCAACGGGTGTCGGGGGTATTATACGAGACGTATTCTCGATGGGGGCAAGACCTGTCGCACTCCTCAACTCTTTACGCTTTGGAGAGCTGGATTCTCCTCGTGTTCAGTATCTATTTAAAGAAGTCGTAGCGGGTATCGCGGGATACGGTAACTGCATCGGAATCCCGACGGTCGGAGGGGAAGTTCAATTTGATGCTTCGTATGAAGGAAATCCTCTTGTAAACGCCATGTGTGTCGGATTGATCGATCATAAAGATATTAAGAAAGGTCAGGCGCACGGTGTCGGCAATACCGTCATGTATGTCGGGGCGAAAACAGGCCGCGACGGCATTCACGGAGCCACCTTCGCATCCGAGGAATTAAATGAAGGATCGGAAGAGAAGCGCCCGGCGGTTCAAGTGGGAGATCCATTCATGGAGAAATTACTGCTTGAAGCGTGTCTGGAGCTTGTTCAGAATGATGCCCTTGTCGGCATTCAGGATATGGGAGCAGCAGGTCTTACAAGTTCATCCGCTGAAATGGCAAGTAAAGCGGGATCCGGAATCGAAATGGACCTTGATCTTGTCCCTCAGCGTGAAAGAGGCATGACGGCATATGAAATGATGTTATCAGAATCACAAGAACGTATGCTGATCGTCGTGGAAAAAGGCCGTGAACAAGAAATCGTCGATCTTTTTTCAAAATATGACTTAGAAGCGGTTTCCATCGGGAAGGTAACCGATGATAAACGCCTTCGCCTTCTTCACAAAGGTGAGGTGGTGGCAGATGTACCCGTCGATGCACTTGCTGAGGAAGCCCCTGTTTATAACAAGCCTTCTCAAGAAGCGGCTTACTATAAGGAGTTTCAAGCAATGGAAACGCCTGCTCCAAAGGTTGAAGATTATAAAGAGACACTTAAAGCATTGTTACAGCAGCCGACGATCGCAAGTAAAGAATGGGTATACGATCAATATGACCATCAAGTAAGAACGAGTACGGTGGTGAGCCCGGGTTCGGATGCAGCGGTCGTACGTGTACGCGGCACAAGAAAAGCCCTTGCCATGACAACGGATTGTAATTCCCGCTACCTGTACCTTGATCCGGAAGTCGGAGGAAAGATTGCAGTAGCTGAAGCAGCCCGTAATATCGTTTGCTCAGGAGCGATCCCACTTGCGATTACGGACTGTTTGAACTTCGGAAATCCGGAGAAGCCGGAAATTTTCTGGCAGATTGAAAAATCCGTTGACGGAATGAGCGAGGCATGCCGTGAGCTGTCGACTCCGGTTATCGGTGGAAATGTTTCGCTATACAACGAATCCATGGGGACCGCCGTTTATCCAACACCTGTTGTCGGAATGGTCGGACTGATTGAGGATGTCGATCATATTACGACTCAAAGCTTCAAGGAAGCCGGGGATACTATTTACGTGATTGGTGAAACACGTGAAGAGTTCGGTGGAAGTGAGCTTCAAAAGCTGACAGAAGGAAAGATCTTCGGTCAGGCACCTACGATCGATTTGAAAACGGAGCTTCGCCGGCAAATGCAGCTGTTAGAAGCGATTCAGAAAGGTCTTGTGGCATCTGCCCATGACATCTCTGAAGGTGGTTTCGCCGTTGCTCTTGCAGAATCCACGTTTGGAACAAAAGGATTGGGAGCAAACGTCCACGTTTCAGGAGAAAACAATGTGGCAGCTCTTTTCAGTGAAACACAATCACGGTTCATCGTTACGGTCAAACCGGAGCACAAGACTGAGTTTGAGAAACTCGTTCCAGAGGCAAAGGTCATTGGTGACGTGACCGACCTTGGAGCAATCAAGGTGACATCGGAAAAAGGGGACCTACTATTAGAAGCGTCAGTTGAAGAATTAGAGTCAGCTTGGAAAGGAGCGATCCCATGCCTGCTGAAATCAAAGGTTTAAACGAAGAATGTGGCGTATTCGGGATATGGGGACATCCCAATGCCGCGCAAATTACGTATTATGGACTTCATAGTCTGCAGCACAGAGGACAAGAAGGAACAGGAATTGTCGTTTCCGACGGTGACACGTTACGCTGCTTGAAAGGGGAAGGCCTCGTAACGGAAGTGTTCCAGGAAGGCACCATCGAGAAGCTTGAAGGGGATTCGGCCATCGGTCATGTGCGATACGCTACAGCCGGGGGCGGAGGCTATGAAAATGTTCAGCCGCTCCTTTTCAACTCGCAGAATGGCAGCCTTGCTCTTGCTCATAATGGCAATCTCGTCAATGCGAACGCCTTAAAGCATCAGCTTGAAGGACAGGGGAGTATTTTTCAAACAAGCTCGGATACAGAAGTGCTGGCACATTTAATCAAAAGAAGCGGGTACCGCAATCTGAAAGACCGTGTGAAAAACGCATTGACCATGTTGAAGGGTGCCTATGCGTTTACAGTGATGACAGAAACAGAGATGATGGTGGCACTTGATCCACACGGTCTTCGTCCATTATCTCTCGGTAAGCTTGGGGATGCTTACTGTGTGGCGTCAGAAACATGTGCCTTCGATATTGTAGGAGCTGAATTCGTACGTGATATCGAACCGGGGGAGCTTGTGATCATCAATGATGAGGGATTGACCTCAGAACGGTTTAGTTATTCAGGCGGGAATGCGATGTGTACGATGGAGTATGTATACTTCTCACGACCGGACAGCAATATCCAGGGGATCAACGTCCACTCCGCTAGAAAGCGGATGGGGATGGAACTGGCGAATGAAGCACCGATTGAAGCGGATGTTGTCACAGGCGTGCCGGATTCGAGCATCTCAAGTGCCATCGGCTATGCGGAAGCATCAGGCATCCCATATGAATTGGGACTGATCAAGAATCGTTACGTAGGGCGTACATTCATTCAGCCTTCTCAATCCCTTCGTGAACAGGGTGTGAAGATGAAGCTTTCACCTGTAAGGGGAGTGGTTGAGGGCAAGCGTGTCGTCATGGTCGACGATTCCATCGTACGGGGAACGACATCGAAACGGATCGTGACGATGCTGAAGGAAGCGGGGGCAAAGGAAGTGCATGTGTGCATCAGTTCACCGCCGATTAAGAACCCTTGCTTCTACGGCATCGATACTTCGACTCATGAAGAACTGATCGCCTCTTCCAACTCAGTGGAGGAGATGCGCCAGATCATCGGAGCGGACTCACTGACGTTCTTGAGTCCGGAAGGCGTGATCAAAGCCATCGGGCGGGATGATTCATCAGAGAACCGTGGTCAATGCATGGCTTGCTTTACAGGGAAGTATCCAACGGAAATCTACCCGGATACACTTCATCCACATGAAAAAGAGTTAGTGAAATAGGGGGAATCATGATGGCAAATGCGTATCGTCAGGCAGGAGTAGATATCGAAGCGGGATACGAATCCGTCGACCGGATCAAAAAGCATGTGAAACGGACAGCGCGTGAAGGAGTTCTCGGTCAATTGGGCAGCTTTGGCGGGATGTTCGATTTATCTTCCTTGAATTTGAAGGAACCCGTTCTCGTCTCGGGGACAGATGGAGTCGGAACAAAACTGAAGCTTGCCTTCATGGCAGACAAACACGATACGATCGGAATCGATTGTGTGGCCATGTGTGTGAATGACATCGTCGTTCAAGGAGCGGAACCACTGTATTTCTTAGACTATATAGCGACCGGGAAAGCACTCCCGGAGAAGATAGAAGGTATTGTAAAAGGAATCGCGGACGGATGTGAAACAGCGGGCTGTGCGCTGATCGGTGGAGAGACCGCCGAGATGCCCGGTATGTATTCAGATGAAGAATATGATATCGCCGGCTTCGCTGTAGGCGCCTGTGAAAAAAAAGAGATCATCACAGGAACGGAAATTTCTGAAGGAAATGTGTTAGTCGGACTGGGTTCCAGTGGTATACACAGTAATGGGTACTCTTTAGTGAGAAAAGTATTCTTCGAAGATCAGTCGTTTTCTTTGGAAGAATCACTACCTGAAATCGGGACCACATTAAAGGAAGCATTGCTCACACCGACTAAGATTTACGTTAAACCGGTATTAGCGGCACTGAAACAATTCTCCATCAAAGGGATGTCACATATCACCGGCGGAGGTTTCATTGAAAATATTCCACGTATGCTGCCGGATCACCTGCAAGCGGAGATAACCGAAGGCAGCTGGGATATTCCAGGCATTTTCACCGCCCTTGAGTACTATGGAGACATTCCCCGCAGCGAAATGTACAACATTTTCAACATGGGTATCGGATTTGTATTAGCAGTTGAAGAAAGTGAAGCAGAAGACATTCTTCAATTTTTTAACGAACAGGGTGAAGAAGCCTTTATCATCGGACGTGTGACGAAAGGATCAGGGGTACGCTTCGTTCGTTGAAATGAAGGGTGAGCATGTCAATAACGGGGGCGAGTCATGAGACAGATTGCCATTTTTGCATCAGGAAGCGGAAGTAATTTTCAAGCATTGGTAGACGCTGTACAAAGCGGAACTCTGAAAGCGAATATCAGACTTCTTGTATGTGACCAGCCGGGCGCGTTTGTCATCCACCGCGCCCAAACTGCAGGAATCCCGACCTTCGTTTTTCGGGCTAAGGACTATGAGAACAAGCAGGCATTTGAACAGGAAATCCTGAATGAGATGGCTCATTTGGATGTTGATTTTATTGTATTAGCAGGGTATATGAGATTGATTGGTCCAACGCTTCTCGAAAGCTTCGGTGGAAGGATCGTCAATATTCATCCGTCACTCCTCCCTTCTTTTCCAGGGAAAGACGCCATTGGACAAGCCATCGACGGCGGGGTGAAGATCACCGGCGTTACGGTTCATTTCGTGGACGCAGGGATGGATACCGGTGAGATCATCGCACAGGAAATCGTCCGGGTCACAACAGGTGAAACCAGGCAGTCACTCCAGGACAAAATCCAGCACGTCGAGCACCACCTATACCCGAACACCCTGAACCACCTCTTCCTCACCACCGGACACTAAAGCGGGGAAGAGATAGGTTGCTTTGTTATGGTAGTGTGATAAAGTGATGAGGGACGGACCTTGGGTTTGAAAATAATAAATGAATATCAGCATTACAGCAGGCAGAGGAGGATCAGACATTGAAAAAGAGAGCATTAATCAGTGTTTCAGATAAAAGTGGTGTCATCGAATTCGCAAAGGAATTGAAGACACTCGGATATGACATCATTTCAACTGGTGGAACGAAGAAGCTCCTTTTAGAAAATGACGTAGACGTCATGGGAGTGGAAGAAGTAACGGGCTTTCCTGAAATTTTAGAAGGACGCGTAAAAACCCTTCACCCTAATATCCATGGTGGACTTCTTGCAAAACGTGGGGAAGAAAGTCACCTCAAACAGATGCAGGAACAGGGAATCGAGGGTATCGACCTCGTATGTGTCAACCTTTATCCTTTCCAGCAAACCATCGCAAAGCCGAATGTCGGTGTAGAAGAAGCGATTGAGAACATCGATATCGGTGGGCCGACAATGTTGCGTGCCGCTGCAAAAAATCATCAATATGTGACGGTCGTAGTCGATGCGTTGGATTATGATGAAGTGATCGCTGAGTTAAAGCTTCATGGTGAACCTTCACTGGAGAGACGTCGTAAGTTGGCCGCCAAGGTATTCCGTCATACGGCAGCTTATGATGCCTTCATCGCAGAATACATGACAGACATTTCGGGTGAAGAGAATCCTGAGCGTTTTACAAGAACGTATGAACTAAAGCAGACGCTGCGTTATGGAGAAAACCCTCATCAACAAGCTTCCTTCTACCGCGCACCACTCGGCTCTGAATTCTCTGTAGCCATGGCAAGACAGCTTCACGGGAAAGAGCTTTCCTATAATAATATCAATGATGCGAATGCTGCCCTTCAAATTGTAAAAGAGTTCACGGAACCGGCGGCTGTAGCGGTGAAGCACATGAATCCGTGTGGAGTCGGCGTCGGTCAGACCATCCACGAAGCGTTTTCGAAAGCGTATGAAGCGGATTCTACATCCATCTTCGGAGGGATTGTCGCGTTGAATCGTATCGTGGATGAAGAAACTGCCAAGCAGCTTCATGAAATCTTCCTGGAAATCGTCATCGCTCCTGCTTTCAGTGACGAAGCGTTTGAAATTCTTTCAGGCAAGAAGAATATCCGTTTATTGACGGTTCCATTTGAATCCACAAACAAAATCGAGCATAAGTTGACGACGGTCGAAGGTGGTTTATTGGTTCAAGCGGATGACACGTTCACCCTTGACGATGCAGACCTGAGAGTCGTGACGAAACGTGAACCGACGGAAGCGGAATGGGACGCTATGAAGCTCGGATGGAAAGTCGTGAAGCATGTGAAGTCGAACGCAATTGTTGTGACAGATGCTCATATGACAGTTGGAGTCGGTGCGGGACAGATGAACCGCGTAGGTGCTGCAAACATTGCAATCGAGCAAGCCGGTGCGAAAGCCAATGGAGCCGCCATGGCATCTGATGCATTCTTCCCTATGGACGATACCGTAGAAGCCGCCGCAAAAGCAGGCATCACAGCCATCATCCAACCCGGAGGCTCCATCCGTGACGAAGACTCCATCAAAAAAGCAGACCAATACGGCATCACCATGGTCATGACCGGCATCCGCCACTTCAAACATTAATGTGAGGGACGGACCTCAAGTTTTGACTGACATCCCAAAGCGATAGACAGTTCAAACCTTTTAGGTGAAGGGTTCTGCATGGCGGGCAGCTTGAGGGACGGACCTCGCGTCTCCCCTGCCAGAGCCCGGCCTGAGAAGCAGATCATACATCTATTCCACATACGAACCTCTCCTCATTTACATCATCACGGGGAGGGGTTTTCTTAAAAAAGGGGGCTTTTTCAAGATGAAAGTACTAGTGATCGGACGTGGCGGCCGCGAGCATGCCATATGCAAGAAGTTAGCGGAAAGTGAAAGTGTAACTGAAGTGTTCTGTGCACCCGGTAATGCGGGGATTGAAAGCGTCGCAACGAATCTCCCGTACAGTGAATCCGACGTGAGTGAACTGATTGATTTTGCCAAGAAAGAGGGTATAGCGTATACGTTTGTTGGCCCAGAGAATCCACTACTTGATGGAATCGTCAACCGCTTCCAGAAAGAAGGTCTGAACATATTCGGACCGACGAAAGAAGCAGCGATCATCGAAGGAAGCAAATCGTTCTCGAAAGAATTAATGAAAAAATACAATATCCCAACGGCAGCGTATAAAGTGTTCACAAGCGTGGAGAAAGCGATCGAATATGTGAAGGAAGTCGGTGCGCCGATTGTGGTAAAGGCAGATGGACTGGCGGCAGGTAAGGGTGTTGTCGTTGCGAAAACAGAGGAAGAGGCCATCAGTGCATTGGAGGAAATGCTTCTGGATGAAAAGTTCGGGGTAGCCTCCTCGAAAGTGGTGGTGGAAGAATGCCTGTTTGGAGAAGAATTTTCACTCATGGCTTTTGTAAGTGGTGAGTCGGTATATCCCATGGTGATCGCACAGGATCATAAACGTGCCTATGATGGTGATCAAGGTCCGAATACAGGCGGTATGGGTGCATATTCCCCGGTGCCTCATATTTCGGAAGAGGTTGTGAAGGAAGCGATTTCCACTGTCCTTCACCCGACTGCTCAAGCGATGGTGAAAGAGGATCGTTCCTTTACCGGAATTTTATATGCCGGGCTGATGCTGACAAGTGAGGGCCCGAAAGTGATCGAGTTCAACGCGCGATTTGGAGATCCGGAAACGCAGGTAGTACTGCCGCGTTTGGCTTCTGATTTTGGTCTTGTCGTGAAAAACATCATCGAAGGCAAGCCTGTCGATTTGGAATGGTCAGATGAGGCGGTCCTTGGGGTGGTGCTGGCAGCAGAAGGTTATCCTGGTGACTATGAGAAAGGGATCCCACTGCCTGATCTTGAAAAGTCGATGGATGATAAGACCCTGGTTTATCATGCAGGCACCGAATTCAATGACCATAATACCCTTGTTTCAAATGGCGGAAGAGTGTTACTGATCGCTTCCTCTGCTCCCACTGTAGAAAAAGCGCAAACCGCCGTTTATAAAGAATTATCCAAAGCAGAGTGCAAAGGCTTGTTCTACAGAAGAGATATCGGTCGGAGAGCTATCGAACACGTCTCTTCCTAGATTTTCGAACATACACATATGCAATGGCGACGATGCCGCCGATCAACGAAAACAGCACATACGACATATCGGTTAAATATTCCCAAAACATCACAAACAACTCCTTTAATTAAATATGGATGCAGGCTTGCCGAGGGATGTCCTATTGAGAGGGACGGACCTCGGCAAGCCTGCCATTTTCGAGGGATGCGATCAACAGAACCCCCGCTGTTACGGGATTTCACAGGACGAAGTTTCTTTAAAGACCCCTAAGAATGAAGGTCCGTCCCTTTAGAACCATTCAGAGCTTCCTGGACTTCCTGGTTGGTGAGTTCTTCTGGGTTGAAGTTGGATTCTTTTTTGGTGTTTTTCAGCGGGTCTTGGTTGTGTTCGTGAGTTTGTTGGTGCTGGTGCCCGTTGTCTGTGTGATCCTTTTTATCAGATTTCAGCATGTCTTTAAAGTTCATCATATCTTTTGTTTTAAATCCTCCGAAGCCGCCGCTTTTGCCTTCCCCATCTCCGCCTTTTTCAAACAGTGCAGTGACAGGGCAATAACGCAGGATTCCTTCTCCGACTTTCATGGCGCCGATTACTGCCATGACAAGATAAGAGTCCCTCCATGGACGTCTTGCAAGCTTTGATGTACTCCAGGCCAAAATGGTAAATCCAACTGTGATGCGAATCAGGGCATTGATGATCCCGATGTTTGATGATACTTTCATTTGTAAATTCCTCCTTAATCGAAAATTCACATAATTGTTGTAAACCTTTAATGCGTTAAATAGTAAAATATGTTAACATAAATTGAAACTTAAACTAATACCATTCCACTAGAGGAGTGTTCACATTGGAACAGCGCTACAGATGGAAAAACAAACACCTGAGAGAACATGTACAAGTACTGAACGGAGAATTGTCTCCCAGTCTTCTTTTAAAGAATGCAACATACCTTCACTCGACGTTAAAGAAATGGGTGCAGGGACATATTTGGGTTTACGGAGACAGGATTGTCTATACTGGTGATCAACTCCCGGAAAACCTCGAGCAATGCGAAGTAATGGATTGTCACTCACAGTACCTCGTTCCCGGATATATCGAACCGCATGTACACCCGTTTCAGCTTTATAATCCCCAATCTTTTTCCAAGTATGCATCCCAAACCGGTACAACAACATTCATAAATGATAACCTGATGATGTTTTTACAATTGGAAAAAAAGAAAGCGTTTACTTTATTGAAGGAATTCAGCAAAATGCCGGTGACGATGTACTGGTGGACGCGTTTTGACTCTCAAACCGAGATGGTGGATGAAGAGGTTACGTTCTCAAATGGGGAAGTGAAATCGTGGCTCGAACATGATTCGGTGCTGCAGGGCGGGGAACTGACCGCATGGCCGCGGCTCCTCGAAGGAGATGACCTGATCCTTCACTGGATGCAGGAAACCAAACGGATTGGGAAAATCGTGGAAGGGCATCTTCCGGGGGCTTCTGACAAGACGATCGCCAAGCTTCGCTTATTAGGAATTGATGGTGATCATGAGGCCATGACGGGTGAGGATGTATACAAGCGCCTGATTCAAGGATTGACGGTTACACTGCGTCATTCATCGATCCGACCGGATTTACCGGCTCTCTTAGACGGGCTGAAAGAAAAAGGCATCGATTCATACGATTCCCTTCTTTTTACCACAGATGGATCGACGCCGGGATTCTATGAACAAGGTGTCCTGGATTTCATGATCAACATGTCCATCGACAAAGGCATACCGCCAATCGAAGCCTATAATATGGCGAGTTACAATGTTGCCAATTATTACAATATCACTCACCTGCACGGGATGATCGCTACAGGCAGAGTCGCTAATATCAACTTTCTTTCTGCAAAGGATGATCCGACTCCCGTTTCTGTGCTTTCCAAAGGCACATGGGTCCGTAAAGACGGCGAAGAGATGGAAGACCTGACCGAAATCAATTGGGGACCCAATGGATTCACCCCGTTATCCCTTGATTGGGAAGTGGGATATGACGATCTACAATTCTCCATGCCGTTCGGGATCGAAATGGTGAACGATGTCATCACCAAGCCTTACTCCATTTCCATCAATCCATCAGAGGAATTGCTTGACTCGGGTCATGACCAATCGTTCCTCATGTTGTTGGACCGGAATGGCAAGTGGAGGATCAGCACCATGATCAAAGGATTTTCTAAAGGTGTGATGGGATTTGCGTCGTCTTACTCCAATACAGGGGATATTATCCTGATTGGAAAAAGCAAGTCTGACATGATTGCAGCCTTCAACAGGATGAAAGAAATCGGAGGCGGGATCGTTCTTGCGGAGAACGGTGAAATCCTGCACGAGATTCCCCTGCCATTAAGCGGACTTCTGTCAGTGAAGGAAATGCCCGAACTGATAGAGGAAGAAAGAACACTTAAAGGCTTGTTGAAAGAGAGGGGCTACCGCTTCACAGATCCGATTTATACATTGCTGTTCCTTCAGTCCACTCATCTGCCCTATATAAGGATGACACAAAAGGGAATCTATGATGTAATGAAGAAAACGGTACTCTTTCCAACAATAATGCGTTAAAATAGTAAAGTAAATAGGGGTATCATAAACATGCTGAAAAGAGCTTTTATTATTGCATTAAGCTCGTTTGCACTTGTCGCATGTAGTTCAGATAAAGAGATAAAGAAAGAATCTGATAAAGAAGCCGCTACTCCAGTGGTGAAAGAAGAGACAGGCGTAGAAACCGAAGAAATGAATCAGTACCCTTTGACAGGGATGGCTGAAAAGGAAGAATCCATGAACCGGGCGATCGCCGTGATGGTGAATAACCATCCGAAGGCCCGACCTCAATCCGGACTGTCGGAAGCGGATATTGTGTATGAAGTATTAGCCGAGGGGGATATCACCCGTTTCTTAGCCATTTTTCAAAGCAGGATGCCGAAAGAAATCGGCCCGGTCCGAAGTGCGAGAGATTATTATATAGAGCTTGCAAAAGGATATGACAGCTTGTATGTTGCTCACGGATACAGTCCTGAGGCGAAAGAAATGCTGACCAATGGTTTTATCGATGATCTTAACGGAATCCAATATGACGGGACGCTATTTAAGCGTGCAAGCTTCCGGAAAGCCCCTCATAATTCCTACATCACATATGAACATATCAAAGATGGAGCGGAAAAGAACGGCTTTGATATGGGGCGGCCGCCTGAGTCGCTGAAGTTCACTGATAACGGGGCAATTAACGGGGAAGCTGCCAATTCCGTGATGATTTCATACAATCATAATCCCCTGTTTAATGCCGTGTATGATTTTAACAAAAAAGAAGGCCGATACGAACGCTTTTCAAATGGAGAGCAGACCATCGACTATGAGTCGAAAGATCCCGTCCTGATCGAAAATCTTTTCATCGTAGAAGCTCCACATAAAATTGTCGATGACAAAGGAAGACGGGATATTGACCTCAAGTCGGGTGGAAATGCTTACTTGATACAGGAAGGAAAGCTCAGGAAGCTTCAATGGAAGAATGTGAATGGCCGAATCCTTCCATATGAAAAGAATAAACCTGTAAGCCTGGGAAAGGGATCGACGTGGATCAACGTCATTCCAAGTTCTCCAGGGTTGACGGGTTCAGTATCCTATCAAGAATAGAAGGAAAAAGGAGTCTTTTTAATGCAAATAAATAAACTAAGAGGCAAGGAGCTGGATCAGTTATTCAACGCTGTTCTTTCCCTGCAAAACCTAGAAGAATGTTATCGTTTCTTTGATGATCTGTGTACAATCAACGAAATTCAATCTCTTGCCCAGCGCCTTGAAGTCGCACGTATGCTTCAGGACGGGAAGACGTATCACAAGATTGAAACCGAAACGGGTGCAAGTACGGCAACGATTTCCCGCGTGAAGCGCTGCTTGAATTACGGTAATGATGCTTATCAATTGGTGTTGGATCGTGTACATGAGGAAGAAAAATAAGAGAAGGGCCGCTGTCTATGACGAGCGGTCTTTGTTTTTGACTGAGCGTCATCCAGCTCCGGCGGCAAGCCCCTCGAGGTCATAAGTCAAACTGGCCAAAAAGGCAAAAAGCGCCTTTCCGGCCAGTTCGTCTTATGCTTGTCGGGGCTGGGCGAGCCGCCTCCGCTTTTGAGTCATCCAGCTCCGGCGGCTAGAGGCTCGAGGTCATAAGCTAAACCTGCCAAAAAGGCAAAGAACGCCTTTCCGCAAGGTTCATCTTATGCTTGTCGCCTCTGGGCGAGCCGCCTCCGCTTTTGAAGGTAATGCGACTCGCTTCTACAAATGATATAATACGTTAGATGGATGTATGAATGGAGGAACAGAGCATGTATGATGTCCAAGAGTGGAGCCATGTGTTTAAACTAGATCCGAATAAGACAATAGATGATGAAGATTTAGAAGCGGTATGTGAATCAGGAACAGACGCGATCATCGTAGGGGGAACGGACGGTGTAACCCTTGAAAAGGTTCTTGATTTGATGGCACGTGTGAGACGATATACGGTTCCTTGTATTCTGGAGGTATCAAATTTGGAGTCGATTACTCCTGGCTTCGATTTGTATTTCATTCCGATGGTGATGAACAGTCAGAATATGAATTGGGTGACGGGTTTGCATCACCAGGCTGTGAAGGAATATGGAGAAATCATGAATTGGGACGAAATCCTTGTAGAAGGATATTGTATATTGAACCGTGACTGCAAGGCGGCGAAGGTAACGGAAGCGAACACAGACATTTCAAGTGAAGACGCTGCAGCGTATGCCATGATGGCAGAAAGAATGTTCAACCTGCCGATCTTTTATCTGGAGTACAGTGGTACATATGGAGATGTTGAAACGGTAAAAGAGGTAAAGGATTCACTGGAAAACACGATATTATTCTACGGCGGGGGAATTGAAACCCGGGAGCAGGCGAAGGAAATGGCTGCTGTATCGGATGTTGTCGTCGTTGGAAATGCTGTATATGACAATCTTAAAGAAGCTTTAAAGACGGTAAAAGCAGTGAAAGGATAAGGATCGAACTGGAGGTCCTTCCCTGATTAATATATAATAGAAATACAAATACAGAACGTATGTTCGTTATGGTGGTGTGAGACTATGCAATTTTTGACTGACCGATTGTTGAATGGAATGAATCCCGAGCAGGCAGAAGCTGTGAAGGCGACGGAAGGGCCGTTACTGATCATGGCAGGGGCAGGCTCAGGGAAGACAAGGGTATTGACGCATCGGATTGCGTATCTGATGGTGGAAAAAGGCGTCAACCCTTACAATATCTTAGCGATTACTTTTACCAATAAAGCGTCGAGAGAGATGAGGGATCGAATTGAAAACATCCTGGGCGGAGCCTCTGAGAATATATGGATCTCGACCTTTCACAGTATGTGTGTGCGAATCCTGAGACGTGATATTGATCGAATCGGGATGAACCGTAATTTTACGATCCTTGACTCTACCGATCAGCAGTCGGTGATCAAAGCGATTTTAAAAGAAAAAAATATCGATCCGAAGAAATTTGATCCCCGTTCGCTTTTGGGATCGATCAGTTCTGCAAAAAATGAGCTGACGACTCCTGAAGAGTTATCGAAGCAAATAGGCGGTTACTATGATCAAGTGGTCTCTGATGTGTATACAGAATATCAGAAGCGTTTACGAAAGAATCAGGCTCTTGATTTTGATGATTTGATCATGACGACGATCCAATTATTCCAGCGCGTACCGGAAGTATTGGAATATTATCAGCGGAAATTCCAATACATCCACGTGGATGAGTATCAGGATACGAACAGGGCGCAGTACATGCTCGTGAAACTGCTCGCCTCCCGTTTTCAAAACCTGTGTGTCGTTGGGGATTCGGACCAGTCGATTTATCGCTGGCGCGGCGCGGACATTGCCAATATCCTTTCTTTTGAAAAGGATTATCCGAGGGCGACCGTCATTTTCCTGGAACAGAACTATCGTTCAACGAAACGGATCCTCCAGGCGGCGAATGAAGTCATCCAGAAGAATTCAAATCGTAAACCGAAGAATCTCTGGACAGAAAATCATGACGGTGAAAAGATCTCCTACTTCAGGGCGGATACCGAGCAGACAGAAGCTCAATTCGTCACAGGGAAAATCAAAGAAATGATGGAAACCGGCAAGAGGAAGTATTCTGATTTTGCCATCCTGTACCGTACGAACGCACAGTCCCGTGTGATGGAGGAAGTACTTTTAAAATCAAATATCGAATACTCCATCGTCGGCGGCATCAAGTTCTACGATCGTAAGGAGATCAAGGATATCTTAGCGTACCTCAGGCTCATTTCGAATCCGGATGATGATATCAGCCTTCAGCGTGTCATTAACGTACCGAAAAGGGGAGTAGGGGCTACGTCGATCGATAAAATTGCCCGTTATGCACAGGATCATGATATTTCCATGTTCAGGGCTCTCGCAGAAGCCGATTTCATCGGACTCAGCCCCAAGATAACCAAAGCCGTGATTGAATTCATGGAAATGGTGAAAGGCTACACAAGTATGCAGGAGTATCTGTCTGTAACCGAACTCGTAGAAGAGATTCTTGAAAAATCAGGCTACACCGATATGCTGAAAGCGGAAAAATCCATTGAGTCTCAATCAAGACTCGAAAACTTGGACGAGTTCCTGTCTGTAACGAAAAGCTTTGAACAATCCAACGATGATAAGAGCCTCGTGGCATTTTTAACGGACCTTGCATTAGTCGCCGACATCGATAAGCTTGATGAGGACGATCAGCCGAAAGATTCTGTGATCCTGATGACCCTTCACGCAGCTAAGGGGCTTGAATTTCCTGTCGTATTCCTAATGGGGATGGAAGAAGGAGTCTTCCCTCACAGCCGTTCCCTTATGGAAGAGGATGAAATGGAAGAAGAACGTCGTTTGGCATACGTGGGGATCACCCGTGCGGAAGAACAGCTCTTCCTTACCAATGCCCAGATGAGGACGCTCTTCGGACAGACGAAGATGAACCCGGTTTCCCGTTTCATCAATGAAATTCCTGCAGACTTATTGGATGATGTGATGGCGGAGAAGAAAACTGCCTTCACTCCTTTCGGAAAATCAGCGGCGAAATCACCTTCCCGACCTGCTCCTCGAAAGCCCGTTGCACGTCCGGTCCAAACCACGACGGGTGGAGAATCCGTTGCGTGGCAGGTTGGCGATAAGGCTCAGCATAAGAAGTGGGGGACAGGAACGGTTGTCAGTGTGAAGGGATCAGGAGACAGTGTCGAACTCGATATTGCTTTCCCGAGTCCGATGGGAATCAAGCGTCTCCTGGCCAAATTTGCTCCAATTGAAAAAGCATAATAGGTCGGAAGGGATTCCCTTCCGGCTATAACCGAATATAAGCAAGAAAGGGTTGTGGAAATGGATCGACAATCAGCCGAAAAGCGTATTAATGAACTTCACGAACGATTGAATCAATATAATTATGAATATCATGTCCTCGACAAACCATCTGTCCCGGATTCAGAGTATGATCAACTCCTCAGGGAACTCATTGAACTCGAGGACCAATTTCCTGAATTGAAATCAGCGGATTCCCCTTCTCAGCGTGTAGGGGGGACCATTCTTGATTCTTTCGAAAAAGTCGAACACAGAACGCCGATGCTGAGCCTTGGAAATGCCTTTAATGAAGAAGATCTTCGTGACTTTGACCGCCGGGTACGCCAGGCGGTCGGGGAGGACTTCTCCTACGTTTGCGAGCTGAAGATCGATGGATTGGCCGTTTCTCTCCGATATGAAGACGGGGCGTTCGTCCAAGGGGCTACACGTGGGGATGGATCCATAGGTGAGGACATCACATCGAATCTGAAGACCATTCGTTCCATCCCGTTAAAAATCTCAGAGAACATGTCCTTCGAAGTCCGAGGGGAGGCATTCATGCCGAAAGGATCCTTCGAAGCACTGAATAAGATCAAAGAAGAAAAAGGGGAAGAACCCTTTGCCAATCCACGGAACGCGGCGGCAGGTTCACTCCGCCAGCTTGATCCGAAAATCGCGGCATCCCGGAATCTGGACATTTTCCTATATGCCCTGGCAGATATCGGGGATACAGGAATCGACTCACATAGCGAGGGATTGGATACCCTTGATAAACTGGGGTTTAAAACAAACCCTGAACGCAAACGGTGTGCGACCATTGAAGAAGTCCTTGAATTTGTCGGGAAGTGGACAGATGAACGTCCGAATCTATCCTATGACATTGACGGGATCGTCATTAAAGTCGACTCCCTTGATCAGCAGCAGGAACTTGGAACGACAGCGAAAAGCCCCAGATGGGCCATTGCGTTCAAGTTTCCTGCCGAAGAAGTCGTCACGGTGCTGAAGGAGATTGAACTAAGTGTAGGACGTACAGGCGTCGTCACGCCAACGGCAATCCTGGAGCCGGTCCGTGTAGCCGGAACGACCGTCCAGCGTGCCTCGCTCCATAATGAAGATCTGATCAGAGAGAAAGATATCAAAATCGGTGACCACGTCGTCATTAAAAAAGCGGGGGACATCATTCCCGAAGTGGTCAATGTACTCGAAGACAAGAGAACCGGTGAAGAACAGGAATTCCTGATGCCGACCCATTGTCCGGAATGTGAAAGTGAACTTGTGCGACTTGAAGGGGAGGTGGCCCTCCGCTGCATCAATCCGAAATGTCCTGCACAAATCCGTGAAGGGCTCATTCACTTTGTATCCCGCAATGCCATGAACATCGATGGACTGGGTGAAAAAGTGATCAGTCAGCTGTTCAGGGAAAAATTGATTGAAGACGTAGCCGATTTATACAGACTGGAGCGGGATCAACTTCTTCAGCTGGAACGGATGGGCGAGAAATCCGTTGATAATTTATTGGAAGCCATTCAAACGTCGAAGGGGAATTCCTTAGAGAAGCTGTTATTCGGCCTTGGGATCCGCCATGTCGGATCCAAAGCGGCGAAGACATTGGCTCAGGAATTCGGCACAATGGACAGGCTGATGGACGTGGGTAAAGAAGAGCTGACGAATGTGAATGAAATCGGGGATAAAATGGCCGATGCCATTGTCGCTTACTTCGAAAATGATGAAGTAAAGGAACTCATTCAAGAGCTGAAAGATGCCGGCGTGAACCTTGAATACAAAGGTCCGAAGCCTGTAGCTGCGAGTGACGTCGACTCGTACTTAGCAGGCAAGACCGTAGTCCTTACTGGAAAAATCGAACGTCTGAGCCGAAATGAAGCGAAAGAAAAGATCGAGATGCTCGGCGGGAAAGTAACCGGAAGTGTCAGTAAGAAAACCGATCTCGTCATCGCTGGGGAAGAAGCGGGATCGAAGCTAGCGAAAGCAAACGAGTTAAATATAGAAGTCTGGGATGAGGACAAGCTGATGGAAGAACTTAACCGATAAGAGGTGTAACGAGGAATGAAAAAAGGGATTTCGGTCGCTCTCTCCGCGCTATTGTTATTAGGAGGCTGTGCTCCGACATTTGAGAAACAGGATCAGGTCGTTCAGGAAAATCAGGATAGCGAAGCCAAGAAGGCCATCATACCAAGCTTCCAAATTTCGAAAGAATATTACAAGACGATGCTTCCGTATGAAACGAGTAATACCCGGGGCGTAGTCGTAAATGATCTGGGATCAAGATACGATATCAATGAAATCGAAACGGGCTTATTAAGGGTTGCTCAAAATCGGTTTTCAACGGATGAATATTTCTTTAAAGAAGGTCAATTTCTGACCAAGAAAATGGTTGATAGCTGGCTGCAAAGAAAATATACAAGTGAACAGCTGAAGGAAAAGGGTTTGCAGGAGTCTGAAAATGTCGGGCTTAATCCCGTGCAGGCAAAAGGGGAAAATGCCCCCATTTATCTTGCTCATGTCGTTGAACATAATTACTTGATGAAGAAAGAGGACAACAAGGTACGCCTTGGAGGAGTGGCCATCGCCCTCTCCTTGAACTCTGTTCAATACAAGACCAATATGTCGAATGGGACGAGAACCGTAAACAACATCAGTAATGAGGAGCTGAAACAACAGGGAGCGAAAATCGCGGGTGAAGTCCTCAACCGACTTCGTCAGAAAAAAGAACTCCAAGATGTGCCGATTATGATCTCTCTTTATAAGCAGGCTCCGAAAGATCAGGTCGTCCCTGGTCACTTCTTTGCCTACACTACGGTGGAATCGGACCAAAACGGCATTCAGGACTGGAAAGGGATCAATGAGGATTATTATTTATTTCCTTCCCCGGAAGCCCAGGAGAACCACCCGAACGATTACAAAGTCTTTAATGAACTGAAAACTGACATTGAAAAGTATTTTCCTGTCTACACAGGACTGACGGGACAAGCGCTCTATCAAGATCAGAAGCTGTCCAAAATGGAATTCGAGGTGGCCCTATCCTTCCAAGGGAAAGCTGAAACCATTGGATTCGCCCAGCATCTCACCAACATGATCGGCAAACAGACCCCGGAAAGCTGGGACGTAGAACTCCTCGTCTCCTCTTCCTACGGACCCGAAGCCCTCATCGTGAAGAAGCCGGGCAGTAAAGAACCCTATTTACACATTTACGAATAAGAAGAGAGAGAACTAATCCAGAAAAGGGTTAGTTCTTTTTTTGAGGGATGTACCTTCTGAATTTCCAAAAAAATGAAACTATCAGATCGATTCATACGTAAAAGATTAGTAAATCGATCAAGTGGACCAGAAGGAAAGACTTTTATTTACAAACTTGAAGAATAAGGAGGTAGCGGAGATGATGAGTTTTATCGCTCTTATAGTGGCTGGAACGTCCCTGACATTTGCAGCGCTAGTCTATGAACAGAATAAAAAAATGGAAAGGAGAATGAAAGACTTGGAAAACAAACTATAAATAGTGAGATTGTCATGGTTACTGAAGGTCCGTCCCTCACCGCTTTAATGCGATGAGGGACGGACCTTTCTTGTGTTATCAACACCATTGCGAAAAATGTCGAATGAAATTTCAGAAAAAGGTGTTCCAAATTCAATCTATCTGTTATACAATACAAACATGTTAATTAATCTGTATTATAACAATAAGATTTGTTTAATACGCTTAAGGAGTGAATACGTTCTATGTCGACTCAAATGGTTGGTATCAAGGTAACCGGGGAACTGAAACCGGGCTTTGATGAAATGTTATCCCCGGGGGCACTGCAGTTTTTAGAACAACTTGAGCGCAGGTTCGGAGAGAAACGCAAGGAGCTGTTACACAACAGAGAGAAGAAGCAGGAGCGGATCAATGAAGGAGAGCTTCCACACTTTTTAAAGGAAACAGAATCGATCCGCCAAAGTGAGTGGAAGGTTGCTCCGATTCCGAAAGCACTGCAGGATCGAAGGGTGGAGATCACAGGCCCCGTTGATCGCAAGATGGTTATCAATGCTCTGAATTCAGGAGCGAAATGTTTCATGGCATGTTTTGAAGATGCCACCTCACCAACATGGACGAACCTCATAGAAGGACAAATCAACCTCCGAGATGCTGTACATCGCACGATAGACTTCGAGACAAACGGGAAGCGTTATGAATTGAACGAAGAACACGCGGTTCTGATCGTAAGGCCCAGAGGACTTCACCTGGAAGAGAAACACATCGAACTGGATGGAAAATCACTATCAGGAAGCCTTGTCGACTTTGGCTTATTCTTCTTCCATAATGCGACTCACTTAACTTCAATGAATAGAGGCCCTTATTTTTACTTACCTAAATTAGAAAGCCACGAAGAAGCACGATTCTGGAACGATGTATTTGTATTTGCCCAGGATTATGTGGGAATTCCCCAAGGGACGATCAAAGCGACGGTTCTGATCGAAACAATCACAGCCGCATTTGAAATGGATGAAATCCTTTATGAGTTAAAGGAACACTCAGCAGGGTTGAATTGTGGAAGGTGGGATTATATCTTCAGCTATATCAAAAAGCTTCGGGAACAGGAAAATGTGATCCTCCCAGATCGTTCATCGGTCACGATGACGGCACCATTCATGAGAGCATATTCCCTGCTTACGATCAAGACCTGTCACAGAAGGGGGGCACCTGCAATAGGCGGTATGGCGGCGCAAATCCCTGTCAAGAACGATCCTGTCAAGAACGAAGAAGCGTTCAATAAAGTGAAAACAGATAAAGAACGGGAAGCAAGGGATGGTCATGATGGGACGTGGGTCGCGCATCCTGGTCTGGTACCGGTTGCCATGGACGTATTCAACAGGGAAATGAAAAAAACGAACCAGATCGAAGAGAAAACATTACTGGAACTGGAAGTATCTGAACAGGATCTTCTCGAAGTTCCTCAAGGGGCGATAACCGAAGAGGGTGTCCGCCTGAACATTAATGTAGGCATTCAATACATTTCATCCTGGCTGAGCGGCCAAGGGGCGGCACCGATCCATCATCTGATGGAAGATGTAGCTACGGCAGAAATCTCGCGTGCCCAGTTGTGGCAATGGATCCGTCACCCGAAAGGGATCCTCGATGATGGCAGGCATATCACTATGGAACTCTACGAACAGCTGAAGCAGGAAGAACTGACAAAACTCAAAAGCCAACTGGGAGAAGATCGATACAAGGAACGCCGATTCTCTGAAGCCGTGGACCTGTTCGATCAGCTCATCCGGAACGACCAGTTCACAGACTTCCTCACCATACCTGGCTACCGAATCCTTTAAGGGACGGCCACAGGTCAAACGCTGGTAAACCAGGCATAATCACTTTATTCAATTACCGCTTCACCTTGATGAGGGACGGACCTCATCCAATGACGTAAGACCCATACATCAAACATACACCGGTATGTATAAAACAAATAAGGGAGAGATTTAATATGGTAAAAGCAAATAACGAACGTGTAACGGCACTGCAGGAAAATTGGGAAATGGATCAACGATGGAAAGGGATCACCCGTCCTTACTCAGCAGAAGATGTTATTCGACTAAGGGGCTCGATTGATATCGAACACACTCTTGCCCGCCATGGTTCCGAGAAATTGTGGAATCTTCTTCATGAAGAAGATTATATCAATGCTCTTGGCGCTTTGACAGGCAACCAGGCGGTCCAACAGGTAAGAGCCGGACTCAAAGCCATTTATCTAAGCGGGTGGCAGGTTGCAGCGGATGCTAACCTTTCAGGACATATGTATCCCGATCAAAGTCTGTACCCGGCAAACTCAGTCCCATCTGTCGTAAAAAGGATCAACCAGGCCCTTCAGCGCGCCGATCAGGTCCATTATGTAGAAGGGGATGAATCGATTGATTGGTTCGTGCCGATTGTTGCTGATGCTGAAGCGGGTTTCGGTGGACAGTTGAATGTATTCGAATTAATGAAAGGGATGATTGAAGCAGGAGCGTCTGCGGTCCACTTTGAAGACCAGCTTTCTTCGGAGAAAAAATGCGGTCATCTTGGTGGGAAGGTGCTTCTTCCTACTCAAACTTCTGTAAAAAATCTTATTTCCGCCCGTCTTGCTGCGGACGTAATGGGCGTACCGACTTTGATCGTTGCCCGTACAGACGCCAATGCCGCGGACTTGATCACGAGCGATGTCGATCCGTATGATGCACAGTTTATTACCGGCGACCGAACTCCTGAAGGGTTTTTCCGTACAAATGCCGGCCTCGATCAGGCGATTGCGAGAGGTCTTGCGTATGCACCTTATGCAGATCTTGTTTGGTGTGAAACGTCAGAGCCGAGTCTTGAAGAGGCTCGCCGGTTTGCAGAAGCGATCCATGCTGAACATCCAGGAAAATTACTGGCTTATAACTGTTCCCCGTCCTTTAATTGGAAAAAGAAATTGGACGATGAAACAATCGCCAAATTCCAGGTGGAGCTCGGTAAGATGGGCTATAAATTCCAGTTCGTCACACTTGCGGGCTTCCACGCACTGAACCACAGTATGTTCGAGCTTGCGAGGGGCTACAAAAATCGCGGTATGGCTGCCTATTCACAACTTCAAGAAGCAGAATTTGCAAGCGAAAAGCATGGATATTCCGCTACAAGACATCAGCGTGAAGTCGGAACAGGCTATTTCGACGAAGTCTCCATGGTGATTTCAGGTGGAACATCCTCCACAACCGCTCTGAAAGGGTCCACCGAGGCCGCTCAATTCTAAGAAAGTAGTAACCTATTCATAAAGGTCCGTCCCTCACACGTTTTTGAGGGACGGACCTTTATGTGTTTCTAGTACTATGGAAGTGAATATGTGAATAAAGTAACTTTATAGAAAAATTTATAAATATACTATTGATTTTATTAATATACACTCATATAATTAGACCTAATTTAAATTTATTGTTTGGAGTGAGAGGTATTGGATGTTGGTATTGTTGGTAGTACTGGGTATGGTGGTGTGGAGTTGTATCGTCTGTTGTCGAATCATCCGAATGTGAATGAGTGTATTTTATATTCATCTTCTCTGGAAGGGAGTTCATATGCGGAACAGTATCCGCACTTATCGGGTCTTTCCCATGAAAGTGTGAAGCCGATCATGATCGAAGAGATGCAACAGCTTGATTTTGTATTCCTGGCAGTGCCTTCCGGAGTTTCAAAGGAGCTTGCTCAGAAGCTCATCGGAAAAAAGGCGAAAGTGATCGATCTTTCAGGCGACCTGCGCTTAAAGGATCCGGGTGAATATGAAGAATGGTATAAAGGGGAATCTGCTCCGCAGGATATTCTCGAGAAAGCCGTCTATGGACTGACTGAGATCAATCGATGCACCATCCGGGAAGCGGACCTGATTGCCAACCCCGGCTGCTTCCCGACGGCGACCCTGCTGGGGCTGGCTCCGCTTTATCAACAGGATCTAATAGACCCCCACTCCTTGATCATCGATGCCAAAACCGGTTTATCCGGGGCAGGAAGGAAAGCGACTCAATCCAGTCACTTCTCCGAGACCCAGGAAAATCTACGAATCTATAAAGTCCATCAGCACCAGCACACCCCAGAAATTGAACAGCAATTGAAGGAGTGGAACAGTGAAGCGGGCCCGATCACACTCACAACTCATCTCATTCCCATGACCAGGGGGATCATGGTGACGATGTACGCCGACTTAAAGGACATCTGCACCACTGAGCAGTTACATACCCGCTATCAAAGCTTTTATGAAAAGCATCCATTCGTCAGGATTCGTCCGATCGGGCAGTTCCCGAGCACAAAGGAAGTATTCGGCACGAATTACTGCGACCTATCCATCAAAGCAGATCCACGGACGAACCGGGTGACGATTGTGTCCGTGATCGATAATTTGGTAAAGGGAGCGGCGGGTCAGGCGGTGCAAAATATGAACGTGATGCTGGGGCTGGACGAAGTGACCGGTCTTCATCACTATCCAATCTATCCATAAGAGGGGGAGAATCAATGAAACTGGTAAAGGAAGAAACAGTGAAACCTATCAAGGGAGGAACGATTCTGTCACCTCTTGGATACAAGGCAGGGGGGCTCCACACCGGCCTTCGATATGCAAAGAAAGATTTCGGAATCATTTACAGTGAGAAACCTGCACAATGCGGAGCGGTTTATACCCAAAGTCATTTTCAAGCGGCTCCCCTCAAAGTCACGCAGGAAAGCATCTCACAATCTCATAAACTACAAGCAATCGTCGTAAATAGTGCCATTGCTAATGCGTGTACAGGTGAACAGGGGTTGAGGGATGCGTATCAAACGAGGGAATGGACCGCAGAACGGTTCCAGATTCCCGAAGAGTACGTCGCTGTTGCATCCACAGGTGTCATCGGGGAATGGCTTCCAATGGATAAGATGAAAAAGGGCTGCAGTGAAATCCAAGTCGATGCGGGCCCGGAAAGTGCCCAGTCTTTCCAACAGGCCATCCTCACGACGGATACAATCGAGAAATCGTCGTGCTATCAGGTTATGATCGACGGGAAAACCGTAACCATCGGAGGCTGTGCGAAAGGCTCGGGGATGATTCATCCCAATATGGCGACGATGCTCGGCTTTATTACAACCGACGCCACAATTTCATCGGACGTACTGCAGACTGCCCTTAGAAGAGCCATCGATCAATCCTTTAATCAAATTACCGTGGACGGGGAAACATCAACCAACGATATGGTCATCAGTCTGGCAAATGGCATGGTGGGACATGAAGCCCTTCACGAGGATCATCCTGACTGGCCTCACTTTCAAAAAGGTTTGACGCTTTTATGTGAAGATCTCGCGAAACAAATCGCAAGGGATGGAGAAGGCGCAACGAAACTGGTGGAAGTGAATGTGACGGGAGCCCGATCCAAGCAGGAGGCCAATGTATTGGCAAAAAAAATCGTCGGTTCCAATCTGGTGAAGACGGCCCTTTTCGGTGGAGATCCGAACTGGGGAAGAATCGTCGGGGCAATGGGGCACAGTGGGGTCGACATCAGCCCTCATCAATGTGATATACACATCGGGGACACCCTCGTTTTTTCAAATGGGACTCCTCAACCGTTCAACGAACAAGAAGTCAGCGGGTATATGAAAGCTGAACATGTGAGCATCTCAGTATCACTGCAGAGTGGAAAAGGATTCGGAAAAGCCTGGGGGTGCGACCTTACGTATGATTACGTCAAAATCAATGCAAGTTACCGAACATAAGCCTGTCATTGTAGTGAAGCTTGGTGGGAGTATTCTTTCTAAGTTATCAGCCCAGTTTTATAAAAGTATGAAAGATCTTCAGCATCACTACCATGTGGTCCTTGTTCACGGCGGCGGTCCTGAAATTACGGCAACACTCAAGGATCTTGGAATCCAGTCCACGTTTATTGACGGTCAGAGAAAGACTACGAAAGATGTTTTCGATATTGCTGAACAGATGCTAAAGGGCAAGGTGAACAGCCTATTGGTCCATCAACTCAACCGTGAAGAGGTAAAAGCCATCGGGATAAGCGGGTACGATGCTCATTTACTCAAGGCGAGTTTCATAGATAAAGAGACTCTTGGGTTTGTCGGCAAAATTGAAGAGGTCAATCTCACGCTTCTTCATAATCTACTATCTCTAAATTACTTGCCGGTGATCGCCCCCCTTGCAACGACAGGCGAGGGAGAACGGGTAAACGTGAATGCAGACCTTGCTGCTGCAGCCGTCGCCAAGGCACTGAAGGCAGAAAAACTGGTGTTTGTCACCGATGTACCTGGAATCTTGAAGGACGGTGAACTTGTTTCACGTGTAACAATCGGAGTCATTCAGCATTATATAGAAGCCGGCGTAATCTACGGTGGAATGATCCCCAAGGTGCAGGCGGCCATTTCCGTTTTGAACAAACATATTAACGAAGTGATGATTGTCGGATGCCGGGACTCCATCATCCAGGATGGTGAAATGATCGGTACGCGAATTACAGAAGGAAAAGAGGTTAAGGCGATATGAGTCATGTATTCCCAACGTATAAACGGTTAGACATTGAATTGGTTTCGGGGAAAGGTACGGAGGTACAGGATCATAATGGTACATCCTATTTGGATTTCATTTCAGGAATCGCCGTCTGTAACTTAGGGCATTCCCCTTCTGTTGTAAAAGAAGCAGTGGAGAGACAAATGGATACCCTTTGGCATGTTTCGAACCTGTTCATGATTACCAAACAGGAAGAGGCAGCCACAATCCTTGCTTCTGCAAGCGGCCTTGATGCCGTCTTCTTTTGCAATAGCGGAGCGGAAGCGAATGAAGCGGCGATAAAGCTTGCGAAGAAACACACAGGGAAAACGAAGATCCTGACCTTTGATCAATCCTTTCACGGCCGTACGTTCGCAACGATGAGTGCGACAGGGCAGGAAAAGATCCATAGCGGATTTGGTCCGCTGCTGCCGACCTTTGAATACCTTCCATATAACGATGAGGAGACCCTTTCAGAAGTGGAGGGTGAGGATGTAGCGGCCATCATGCTTGAAGTGATCCAGGGGGAAGGGGGAGTCAACCCGGGAACACTTTCCTTTTTGCAGGCGGTTGAAGCCAAATGCCGCGAACTGGATGCGTTACTCATCATCGATGAAGTCCAGACAGGGGCGGGACGGACGGGTCTGCCGTTTGCTTACCAGCACTATTCCCTGGATCCGGATATCGTCACCGCTGCAAAAGGACTCGGGAGCGGATTTCCGGTGGGGGCCATGATGGGGAAGAAAGAACTCATCCCATCCTTTTCACCTGGCACACACGGATCGACGTTCGGGGGGAATCCGTTAGCGATGGCCGCAGCGAAGGCAACCATGGAAACCATTTTCGAAGAGGGATTCCTGAAAGATGTTCAACATAAATCGGAGGATTTCACCAAACAACTGACCCTTCAGCTCCAGGAATATCACATGGTCCAAGAAATAAAAGGGATCGGTTTTATGATCGGTATCTCCTTCAATAAGGAAGTGAGTGATATCATTGCCGAGCTCCGTCATAATGGATTATTGACCCTTCCGGCAGGAGCAAACGTAATCCGGTTATTACCACCATTGACCGTCACCCAAGCAGAACTCGATCAGGCTCTTCAAATTTTAATCCGTACAATCAAGGAACATCAATCAATTGAAGTCTATTAAATTTTTTTAACGTTAAATGTATAAAAATACTTAAATATAATTATTTATTCAAAGTAGGAGGTCATCTCATGACAGGTTACTTATGTTTGGAAAACGGCAGCATCTTTAAAGGGGAAGTCATGATGGATGAGGAGGATCCCGTTCAGGGTGAGATCGTATTTTTCACCGGCATGACAGGGTATCAGGAAGTGCTGACGGATCCTTCTTATAAAGATCAAATCGTCGTTTTCACCTACCCCCTCATCGGTCAATACGGTGTAAACGAAGACGATTTTGAAAGCGGGCAGCCCCAGGTGAAAGGGGTCATTATGCTCGGGTCAGCTGATTTGTTTTCCCATTATCAAGCCGCTTCGTCCCTTAAGGACTATCTTCAGAAATGGAAGATTCCTTTCATGACCGGGGTGGACACGAGACAGGTTGTGAAGGAGATCCGTCATGAAGGTAGTCAAAATGCATGCATTTCGTATACAGACGTGTTGCCTGAGAAAGAAGCACTCACCGGTCAAATCGAAAAAGTCGCTGCTTCAGGGATTTGTCAGTTGGGAAACGGCAGCAAGCATATAGCGGTCATTGATTTCGGTGTGAAGAAATCGATTGTATCCTGTCTGTTGGAAATGGACTGCCTCGTGACCGTCATTCCGTATCACCAACTGGCCCAGCTGGATCAGATGAATATCGATGGACTGGTATTATCGAACGGCCCTGGGGACCCGAAGGAAATGATGTCCTTCTTGCCACAGCTGAAAGAGAAAATCCTGCAAATGCCGACACTTGGCATCTGCCTGGGTCACCAATTGATCGCCCTGGCACTGGGAGGGGAAACGAATCGATTATTATTCGGACACAGAGGGGCGAATCACCCGGTCATGGACAACGAGACGGGTGAGGTGTTCATCACATCGCAAAACCATAACTATGTCGTGAATCAAGCCAGTTTAATCGGCACAGGGCTAGAACCACGATTTATGAACGTCAATGATGGTTCCGTTGAAGGCCTTCAGCATAATAGTAAGCCGATCCTTTCCGTTCAATTTCATCCCGAAGCACGTCCTGGACCTGAAGACGCTTCGTGGATATTCCAGCAATTCTATCAATCGATTAAACAACCGGGGAGAGAGAAAATGTATGCCTAAAGATTCCACTATTCAAAAAATCCTGATCATTGGATCGGGACCGATCATCATCGGGCAGGCGGCTGAATTTGATTATTCCGGCACGCAAGGGTGTCTTGCCCTGAAAGAAGAGGGTTATGAAGTGGTCCTTGTGAATCACAATCCTGCCACGATCATGACGGATACCGCTTATGCCGACAGAGTGTATTGTGAACCGCTGACTGCGAAGACCCTGACCGCCATCATCGAAAAAGAATGTCCCCATGGGCTGGTCGCCAGTCTAGGCGGACAGACCGCCTTGAATCTCGCCGTCGGACTGGATGAGAAAGGGGTGCTTGAGAAGTATGGTGTGAAACTGCTCGGTACGTCCGTCGATTCGATCCAAAAGGGTGAGGATAGGGAAAAGTTCCGTTCTTTAATGGAGACATTGGGTCACCCGACGGCCGAAAGCAGCATCGTCCATGACCTGGAAGCAGCATTGCTTTTTTCTGAAAAGATTGCCCTTCCGATCATTGTCCGCCCTGCTTATACATTAGGAGGGAGAGGCGGCGGGATTGCTTCTACTAAAGAAGAATATAAGAAACTCGTTCTATCAGGCTTGAAAGCAAGTCCGATTCATCAAGTCCTTGTGGAAAAAAGCATTGCCGGTTTCAAAGAAATCGAGTATGAAGTGATGAGAGATTCGAAAGGAAATTGTATATCGGTCTGCAATATGGAGAATTTCGATCCGGTAGGGGTCCATACAGGGGACTCCATCGTCGTTGCCCCGTCCCAGACGTTGACTGATCGGGAGTTTCATATGCTCCGTACGGCCGCCTTTGATATCGTCAGCGCATTAGAAGTGGTGGGAGGATGCAATATACAATTTGCTTTAGACCCTAACAGCAACCAGTACTATGTCATTGAAGTGAACCCGCGTGTGAGCAGGTCATCTGCCCTGGCATCCAAGGCAACGGGTTATCCCATCGCCAAAGTCGCGGTGAAGATTGCGGTCGGCTACACATTGGATGAAATCATCAATCCGTTAACAAGGACCACCTATGCAAGCTTTGAGCCTGCCCTTGATTACGTGGTGGTGAAATTCCCGAGATGGCCGTTTGATAAATTCCCTGAAGCGAACCGGGTCCTTGGCACGAAAATGAAAGCAACGGGAGAAGTGATGGCGATCGAGCGCTCATTAGAGGCTGCATTTCAAAAGGCGCTTCAATCCCTGGACCTTTCCATTGAGAGTATATACGGTGGAATGTCTGAGCTATCGCTGGGAGACTTGGAGAAAAAGATTAGTACGCCGACTGATTCCAGGTTTTTTGAACTCATGGAATTATTGAGACGGGGCGATTCGATCGATTCTCTTCATGACAAGACAGGGGTCGATAAGCTGTTCCTGTCGGTTATGAATAACCTGTTTTTCATGGAAAAAAAGCTCCAGAACAATGCGCTCAGTGCAAAGCTATTGAAAGAAGCGAAGGAGTTCAGGTTTGAGGACAAAGCCATTGCCGGACTAACGGGAATGGTTGAAGCGTCGATCACCGATTTAAGAATGAAAGAAGGAATCGTCCCGGTATTCAAAATGGTCGATACGTGCGCCGGGGAATTTGAAGCCATCACGAACTACGCCTATTCAACTTATCATGGTGTAAATGAAATTCTGCCTTTACCCGGGGAGAAGAAAGTCCTGATCATCGGGGCGGGACCGATCCGGATCGGTCAGGGTGTCGAATTCGACTACAGCGCGGTCAAGGCGATCCAGCGCTTGAAAGACCACGGGTACACCACGATCATGGTGAATAATAATCCTGAGACCGTGAGTACTGATTATGAAACAGCGGACAGATTATACTTTGAACCGATCACAAAAGAAGCGGTCCTCTCCATTATCAAGCATGAGAAGGTTGATGAGGTACTGATTCAATTCGGAGGGCAAACGGCATTGAACCTTGCCGGTATGTTAGAAGAAGAGGGGATCACACTGCTCGGGACGTCCTCCGATATCATTGATACGGTTGAAGATCGGGACCGTTTTTATCAACTGCTTGATGGGTGTGGGATCCCCCGTGTGAAAGGGGACATCTGCCACAGTAAAGAAGAAGCGATGCATGTTGCCGGAAATCTGGCCTTCCCACTTCTATGCCGCCCTTCCTATGTCATCGGTGGCAAAGGGATGGTGAAAGTGAAGAGCCTGGAGGAAATGCAACGCTTCATCCAAACCGCAGATGAAGAATATTTCCCTATTTTAATAGATGAATTTAAAGAAGGACGGGAAGCTGAGGTCGATCTTGTGGGAGACGGGGAAGACGCCTATGTTCCCGGTGTGATGGAGCATATTGAAAGGGCGGGTGTCCACTCAGGGGACAGCATGTCCATCTTCCCGTCAGAATCCCTGTCGGAGGAAATCAAGGAGACGATTGAAGGATATGCCCGTGAAATCGTATCCTCACTTCAGTATAAAGGAATCATGAATATTCAATTCCTGGTGCAGGGTCGAAAAGTGTATGTATTAGAAGTCAACCCCCGGGCCAGCCGCACCGTACCGATAGTCAGTAAGGTCCTTGGTTTTCCGTTGATCGATATGGCCACAGACCTGATATGCGGGGAGAGTTTGACCATTGATGCTTTTGAGCCACCCGCCGAGGTGAAGGGAGTCGGGGTGAAGTATCCCGTATTTTCATCCCACGCCCTGCCGGAGATCGATCAGATCCTCGGTGCGAATATGAAGTCGACGGGAGAAGGGCTTTGTCTGGGTGGGACCGTTGAAGAAGCTCTATACAAAGTATTTGAAGAGCTGCATGCGGGAGTTGAAGCAGGAGGAACCGTCTACGTCGATTGTGAGCAGACAGCGGTTAAGCAATTTCAAACTGCTGAAGAAGCATCCTTCAGTGAATGGGTCGAAACCGAGCATGCATGTGTCTACTTCAATGATGAGGAAACGGACAGGATGAAGAAAAGAAGAATCGCTGCATTGGAAGCGGGTGTCACCGTGATAACCGAAGCGGAAACCCTGCACGCCTTCATGCGAAGTAAGAACGCAGAACATGTCCGACCGAAGCCTTTAGTCCATTCAAAATCCATTCAGGGAGTGAGCCGAGTATGAACCATTCAACCATTGCACCGTCTCCGGAGAAAATGTCGTTAAAAGGAAGAGACCTCGTCACGTGGCTCGATTATACGGCGGAAGAGGTCCATGAGCTTTTATCATTGGCACAGTACTTGAAGGAAAACCCTTATTCAAAGAGCCTGGAAGGAAAGACTCTTGGAATGATTTTTGAAAAGTCATCCACGAGAACTCGGGTGTCATTTGAAGCGGGAATGCTCCAATTGGGAGGTCACGCCATCTATTTGAATTCCCGCGATATCCAGCTTGGGAGAGGAGAGTCGATTGCGGATACGGCACGGGTCCTGTCATCTTACGTAGACGGGATCATGATTCGCACATTCGAGACGGAGAAGGTGACACAGTTGGCAGAGTACGCCAGTGTCCCTGTCATCAACGGTCTATGTGATACGTATCATCCATGCCAGGCGTTGGCCGATGTCCTCACGATCCAGGAAACCAAGGGGACGTTAAAAGGGGCGAAGGTAGTATACATCGGGGACGGGAATAATGTGGCCCACTCCTTCATGATCCTCTGTGCCATGCTTGGGATGGAGGTCGTCGTTTGTTGTCCTGAAGGGTACGAACCGAAGGAAGATATCATAGGGAAAACGCTGGATCTTGCCGTGAAAAGCGGAGGGGGTTTTACGCTGATGCATGACCCGATTGAAGCGGTGAAGGGTGCTGACGTCGTCTACACAGACGTTTGGGCCAGTATGGGGCAGGAAGAGGAAGCGTTCAAGCGTCTCCAGGACTTTAAAGGATATCAAGTGAATGAAGAGCTGTTGAGTCATGCTTCTCCCAATGTGACATTCCTCCATTGTCTTCCGGCACACCGGGAAGAAGAAGTCACTGCAGCCGTCATCGACGGTCCATGTTCCGCCGTATTTCAACAGGCGGGGAATCGATTGCATGTTCAGAAGGCGATTTTACAATCGTTGTTTATATAAATGGCAAAGGGTCCGCTCATGTTTCAGAGCGGACCCTTTTAGTTGCCTGAAAGCATTCCCATAAGAGAAAATGGGACAGAACCAAATGAACACAAGTAAACATATAGTGTAGGAGAAACTGTAATAAGACGTTTTGGAGGTGCAGTGTTTTTGGGTAAGCCAACCATAGATGATTACTTGGAAAATGGGATATATGGGCAAAAACAAACCAAGCCTGATGAAAGAAGGAAGTTTCTGGGAACCCTGAGAGAGAGGATCGTCATTGCCCTAACTCAAAGTCAGGTGAGGGAAAAGGGGATATACAAGGAAGTTCAGGATCATTTGAAAAAGCATCCTGATGCAAAACTTTTACTGAATGGTAACATGAGCTACACCTTTTTATCTAAATACATCAAGCTTGCCGATACGTATCATGTATCGTTTTCCATGGTTACCAATAAGGAGATCGAAACGGATATCGGACTCGTTCTCGCTTATGATCATGCCATTGATCAGGAGGAAATCTATGTGCAGAAAAAAAGTGAGAAAGTGATGGAAGCAAAATCGAAGCCAAAGCAAAAGAAAAGCCTATTCTCATCCATTAAAAATAAGCTTTTCTAATCGTGATTGCCTTTTTGGAAAATCGAGAGTTTAAAAAGCCCTCTCAAAATCGCTGGGATGATGAACAGAATGAATAAAATCCGGAATAAATGGTATCCGGTAATGATGGAAAGATCTGCGTTGACGGCTTGTCCGACCAGTGCCATCTCTGCCATTCCCCCGGGAGCCATGCTGATGAACGCAGTCAAAAAAGACACATCATGCCAGCTGCTTAATATAAAGCTAAGTCCCACACAACCTAAAAGCAGGAACAGGGAAGTAAATAACGACCATAGGATAAATTTGCCCATCGATTTGGATGACGAGAAATTCATCATGAAACTAAAATAAATTCCCAGTGATAATTGAGCCAGGATAATGAAGAGTCCGGGCATATGCGGGACCGGTAATTCAGCCACCATGAAGCCGCCGATCACTAAGATCGGGCCAAGTAAGGTCGGGGTTGGCAAATGAATTCTTCTTGCCAGAAAGCCCGCTGCAATGGCAATCATGAAAAAAAGGACAAAGCCCCAGTGAAATGAAGGAATCTCAAACTGACGCGTGGCAGGACCTGAACCCGCTCTTCCTCCAGCTAAAAGGGGACTGAACACAAGGAAGGGTACCACAAAGATGACTGACAGCAGCCTGATCACCTGTAAGATCGTCACGACGGTCAAGTCGACATTCTTCATTTCCTCCCCGAGAGCCACCATTTGCGAAAGCCCCCCGGGTATACTGCCTGTAATGGTCGAAGATAGACCGATTCCTGTCATTTTAGACGTGATGTAAGCAAGAACCATACTGAAGGCAATAATCGCAACCGTCATCGTCAGCATGGAAGGAAGCTGAGTGAAGATTTCAATCATCGTTTTCTGACTGAAGGACTGCCCGATGGCATAGCCGACGATGATCAATCCAAGATCACGGAGATAGGATGGCCAGGCCAGCTCAATCTTTGTCCATTTGTTGATGAGAAAGACAGCAACCATGGAACCGAGCAGCCAGGAGAGGGGAAGATGCAGGAGCGTGAACACCCCTCCGCCTATAACCCCGACTATGAAGGCTGATAGAATTCGATACATATTGAAAACCCTCTCCATTTATGTACTCTATTTAAAGGTAATCAAATGGTGGAGAGGAAGCAAATGGAATGCTTTAGGTCGCAGGGAGATATCGCTTGGGATCGAGTCTGCTTCCTTCGGCTACAATCGCAGTCATACCAACCTCAGATCCGGATTCATGCATTTCCCCTTCCTGCCAGAAGACCGCCATGCCCGGTTCCACTGTAATCTTTTCTCCTCCCTCGATCCTCACCCATCCACGTCCAGACGTGATCATCAGAAGCTGATCGCACATGGCGGGATGCATGCCCAGAACGCTGCCCTCTTCTAAATAAAAATACCCGATTTGGAATGGCTCATCTGGTTTAAGTAAAGGATGGATCGTCACGTTTTTACTATTGAATTGGTGAATGGATTTTCCGGTATTCTGCTTGAAACTGTATATTTTCATGAAATCACCTCTTTAATATAGGTTCGGTTTCGTTATGAGAAATCCTTTAATTTGGTGGTGAGAAAGAACTTTTATACATTATATGGTAAATAACGCACTTATAAGGATAATGACGCAATCAAGCGTGAAAATGACGCAATAAATTGAAAAACGACGCAATTATCTGGAAAACGACGCAATCTCACCCAACTCTTGTACATGTAGATACCCTCGCTTCCTAAAATTGGAAGGTGACGCTCATGAAGTCATCATCTACTTCACTTTTACACTTTTAATATTCTAAAATGGGACCCGGAAAACCAAAGATACGCTGTTTAATGAACCGAGCATCATCATGTTGTCAGAGTTGGAAGCTTGGTAAAGAATGAGTATCAATGTTATGAATGTAATAAAAGAAAATATCCCCTATAATGCCCACCAAGGTCCGTTCCTCACAAAATCACACCCACCCTCCGTTTCGTGATAGAATAGACGGAGGTATGGACAAGAATCAGCTGTGCCCTTATCAATGGTTATCTCTTATCATAGTTGCTTTAATGAAGCGAATTTTGGTATTATCAATAGTATTGTGAGTGTTCGAACATATACGGAGGTGAAGAAGATGTCTAGAATTTCTGAAGAGCAGGTGAAGCATGTTGCACACCTTGCACGACTAGCCATCACAGAGGATGAAGCAAAGAAGTTTACGACTCAGCTGGATGCGATTATCGGGTTTGCCGAGCAGCTGAATGAATTGGATACTTCAAATGTGGAAGCAACGAGTCATGTACTGGATATGAAGAACGTGATGCGTGAAGATAAGCCCGTTGAAGGATTGCCACGTGAAGAAGTATTGAAGAACGCACCAGACAAACAAGATGGACAAGTTCGCGTTCCATCGATCTTGGACTAAGGAGGGGACCTCATGTCATTATTTGACCATAAATTATCAGAGCTTCATGAACTTTTACATAAGAAAGAAGTATCTGTCACAGACCTGGTAGACGAGTCGTACAAACGAATCGATGCCGTGGAAGATAAAGTAAAGGCGTTTTTAACATTGGATGAAGAAAATGCCCGCAGTAAAGCCAAGGAAATGGATGCAAAGCTTGGTACGGATGAAAGTAAAGGCCTTCTTTTCGGAATGCCGATCGGAATCAAGGACAATATCGTTACAAAGGGTCTTCGTACAACCTGTGCAAGTAAAATCCTTGAAAACTTCAATCCGATTTATGATGCGACGGTCATCAATAAATTACATAGTGCCGATACGATCACGATCGGTAAATTGAATATGGATGAGTTTGCGATGGGCTCTTCTACTGAGAACTCCGGTTTCCAGAAAACGAGCAACCCTTGGAATCTTGAAACGGTTCCTGGCGGATCTTCAGGTGGATCGGCAGCATCCGTAGCAGCTGGTGAAGTTCCTTTCTCACTTGGTTCTGATACAGGCGGATCAATTCGTCAGCCGGCGGCCTTCACGGGTACTGTCGGATTAAAACCGACATACGGACGTGTATCCCGTTTCGGTCTTGTGGCATTTGCTTCATCTCTTGACCAAATCGGACCGATCACTCGTAATGTAGAAGATAATGCATACTTGCTGCAAGCAATCGCCGGACTTGATCCGAATGACTCCACTTCAGCGAATGTAGAGGTTCCGAATTATGCAGAGGCCCTTACAGGTGATGTAAAAGGCTTGAAAATTGCTGTACCGAAAGAATATTTAGGAGAAGGTGTAGGGGAAGAAGCCCGTCAAGCCGTTCTTGCTTCACTGAAAGTGTTGGAAGGCATGGGAGCTACATGGGAAGAGGTATCCCTTCCTCATTCTAAATTCGGTGTTTCAACGTATTACTTATTAGCATCTTCTGAAGCGTCTGCCAACCTTGCACGCTTCGATGGTGTTCGTTACGGATACCGTACACCGAACGCAGAGAACCTTCTTGATCTTTATAAGAAGACACGTGCAGAAGGGTTCGGTGACGAAGTGAAGCGTCGTATCATGCTTGGAACGTTTGCCTTAAGTTCCGGTTACTATGATGCTTACTATAAGAAAGCTCAGCAGGCCCGTACATTGATCAAGAAAGATTTTGAAGATGTATTTGCGAAATACGACGTGATCATTGGACCGACGACACCGACTCCTGCTTTCAAAATTGGAGAAAAGATCGATGATCCGTTAACGATGTATGCAAACGATATTTTAACGATTCCAGTAAACCTTGCAGGCGTGCCGGGAATTTCAGTTCCATGTGGATTCTCTTCAACAGGACTGCCGCTTGGACTTCAAATCATCGGAAAGCATTTTGACGAAAGCACGATTTATCGCGTAGCGCATGCGTTTGAGCAGGCGACAGATTTCCATACAAAAAGACCACAACTGTAAGGGGTGAAATCAATGAACTTTGAACCAGTAATCGGACTAGAAGTCCACGTAGAATTAAAAACGGACAGTAAGATGTTTTCTCCTGCACCGAACCATTTCGGAGCAGAGCCGAATACGAATACGAACGTGATCGACCTTGGATACCCTGGTGTTCTTCCGGTCGTTAACAAACGTGCCATTGAGTTCGGTATGAAAGCGGCAATTGCATTGAACTGTGAGATCGCCACGGATACAAAGTTTGACCGTAAAAACTATTTCTATCCTGACAATCCGAAAGCGTACCAAATCTCTCAATTTGATAAGCCAATCGGTGAGAATGGCTGGATTGAAATTGAAGTGAACGGTGAGAAGAAACGGATCGGGATCACTCGTCTTCACCTTGAAGAAGATGCAGGGAAACTGACACACTCAGGGGACGGCTATTCCCTTGTCGACTATAACCGTCAAGGAACGCCACTGATTGAGATCGTATCCGAGCCGGATATCCGTACTCCTGAAGAAGCGTATGCATATCTTGAGAAGTTGAAATCCATCATTCAATACACTGGTGTTTCAGATTGTAAGATGGAAGAAGGATCCCTTCGCTGTGACGCCAACATTTCCCTGCGCCCAATCGGTCAGGAGAAGTTCGGAACGAAAGCAGAGCTTAAGAACCTGAACTCTTTTAACTTTGTTAAAAAAGGATTGGAATACGAAATCGTCCGTCAGGAAAAGGTTTTATTATCAGGTGGGATGATTCAGCAGGAAACGCTCCGTTTTGATGAATCGACGGGTAAAACGATCCTTATGCGTGTAAAGGAAGGATCGGATGATTACCGTTACTTCCCTGAACCGGATCTACTACACCTGCATATCGACCAAGAGTGGATGGACCGCATCCGGGCAGAGATCCCTGAGCTTCCGGATGAGCGTAAAAAGCGCTATGTAGAAGAACTTGGCTTACCTGCGTACGATGCCATGGTTCTGACACTGACGAAGGAAATGTCTGATTTCTTCCAGGATACCGTTGAAGCAGGTGCGGATGCGAAGCTTGCCTCTAACTGGCTGATGGGTGAAGTTTCGGCATACCTGAATGCACAGCAGAAGGAACTGGAGGATGTTAAGCTGACTCCTAAGGGACTGGCAGGCATGATCGAGTTGATTGAAAAGGGAACGATTTCTTCTAAGATTGCGAAGAAAGTGTTCAAAGAATTAGTAGAAAACGGTGGAGATCCTGAGCAAATCGTGAAAGACAAAGGCCTGGTTCAAATTTCTGACGAAGGCGCCTTACTCAAGATCGTGACGGAAACACTGGATGCGAATCCACAATCCATCGAAGACTTCAAGAACGGGAAAGACCGTGCCATCGGCTTCCTTGTCGGTCAAATCATGAAAGCGACAAAAGGTCAGGCCAATCCACCGCTTGTAAACAAATTACTGCTTCAAGAAATTCAAAAACGTTAATCAATATTTTTGATTATATTGCCCCCTGAAACAATTGGTTTTCAGGGGGCTTTTCTTTGGAAGAGGGACGGACCTTGAAATTTTTCAAGGTCCGTCCCTCTTTTTTGTTCAAGTTTTCCTGATTGAAGTGGTATTTGCCCGATTTGCGTAGGTCATTTAACCCGGGGTTGGAAAATGTAAATATTAGGTCTTTCGGCTCGTTCGTAATGTTGGAGGCTTGTATTATAGTATATCTAATGTTTTAAATAGTTTGAAAATTCTTTCAAAGAGGTGTTGAAATTGAAGAAAAAAGTCGTTGCATTAGGATTAACAGCAGGTTTAATGATGAGTCCGGTCTTGGCCTCGGAAGCATTTGGAGCTTCGAGTGTGAGTGAAAAGGTGAATTTCAATTCACAGATGGGAACTCCTCAATTTATTTCGGGTAATTTGACTAAGGCATCTTCAAAGGCTCCTGAAACAGTTGTATTTGATTATTTAACAGAAAAACAAAAGACGTTCAAGTTTAAAGGAGATTCAAAATTATCGTTCAAAGTAGTAGAAAAGCAGAAGGATGATCTAGGATTTACATATCTTCGCGTCCAGCAAGTATATAAGGGAACTCCTGTTTATGGGGCTGTTCTGACAGCACACGTAAACAAAGAAGGGGTGCTCACAGCATTATCAGGAGCACCGGCAGCGAGCCTTGATGAGAAACAAAACCTGAAACAAACGAAGAAACTATCTAAAAAAGACGCGGTTTCATCAGCTGAAAAGGATCTGGTTAAGGCAGTGGGCAGTCAGCCTGATTATGAATACGCCCCTAAATCTGAATCAGTCATTTATGTGAAAGATGGAGAAGCACATTATGCATATCTCGTAAACTATAATTTCCTGGCACCGGAGCCTGGGAACTGGAATTATTTCGTGGATGCGGTCACGGGTGATATCCTTGCCAAGGTGAACGAAATTCATGAAGCAGGTAAAGGTGCAGGTAAACCCGGCGGCGGTGGAGGAGCTGCTGGAGGGACGGACACTGTTGGATCTGGTAAGGGTGTATTAGGAGATACGAAGTCATTGAAAACGTACCTTTCTTCTTCCACTTATTATTTACAAGATCGCACGAGAGGGAATGGTATTTTCACATATGATGGTTCGAACCGTACCCGTCTTCCAGGCTCCCTGTGGGCAGACAGCGACAATGTGTTTAACGCAAGCTATGACGCAGCAGCGGTAGATGCCCATTATTATGCAGGAACGACGTATGATTATTATAAGAATACTCATAACCGAAATAGCTATGACGGAAATGGAGCTGCGTTGAAGTCGACTGTCCACTATGGCAGAAACTATAATAACGCATTCTGGAATGGACAACAGATGGTATACGGTGATGGGGATGGATCGACATTCGTCTCATTATCTGGCGGTCTTGATGTCATTGCCCATGAGCTGACCCACGCCGTGACTGATACAACAGCCGATCTCATCTATCAAAATGAATCAGGGGCCATCAATGAATCCATGTCCGATATTTTTGGAACATTGGTAGAATACGATGCCAATAATAATCCGGATTGGGAGATCGGGGAAGACATTTATACACCTAATAAGAGTGGAGACGCCCTTCGTTCCATGTCTGATCCGGCGAAATACGGTGATCCCGATCACTATTCAGTAAGATACACAGGGACACAGGATAATGGCGGGGTTCATATCAACAGTGGAATCGGGAATAAGGCGGCTTACCTGTTAAGTCAAGGTGGTACACACTATGGGGTGAAGGTGACGGGAATCGGAACGGCCAAGACCGGGAAGATTTATTATCGTGCCCTGACTCAATATTTAACACCATCATCAAACTACAGCCAGCTGCGTTCGGCGGCGGTTCAGGCGGCAACGGATTTATATGGTTCTGGAAGTGCTGAAGTGGCAAGTGTGAATGCTGCGTATAATGCTGTAGGCGTCAACTAAACAGGTGGAATCAGAGAGAAGGGCTGTAATGGCTCTTCTTTTTTTGTTTTTTTACAAGGAGCACAGTGAGGAATCATCATAATTGCTTCCTTTTCGCCTTCTCCAGGATCTGTTTGGCTAAGCGGTAATACGTATCTGCTTCTACTTTCGATTCAGCTCTTTTTAGCTGCATCATATAGTTCTGAAATCGAAGTTTGTCGACTGACGAGACTTTCATCACAATTTTTCTCATAATGGCGCTCCTTTAGTGGACAAAATTGCGTCCAATTATCTATTCTGAATTTTCTGTAAATAATATATAATAATAGTAAATGATTCCAGAGGGTGGATAGAATGTCCTTATTCGAAGTGATCTTGTTGCCAATGTTAATGGGTGGTATTGGGGGCTTAGGACATATTCTGGTTTTCAAAAATGGTCATTTTACTTTTCCGCGAAAATTTATCGATGACCAGGGTGAGAAACATTATCTTTTTGGCTCAACGAAGGATATTATCATAGGGGTTCTGGCAGGGTATCTGTCCGTGTTACCGGTGGTGGACACCGTCCCGATGTGGTACATCATCTATATCAGTTTATTATCGGGAATCGGGGGAAGTTCCGTCATCACACGAAAAATCGAACAAAATTTAGCAAGTACCAAAGCATCCTACATTCAAGAGCTATCTCATTATCAGCTCGAACCGACCTCTAAGGGAGGATCACCAAACCATAATGAGGTGAAACCTGTTGGCGAAGTGGAAGAAAAATAGAATCAAGGTTGAACTGCCACCAGAAGACTATGAAAAAGCGAATCACTACCTAAAGCGGCTGAAGGAGGCAGATAGCCTAGTCGAGCTGAACTACTACTACAATAAAGTGGCAAAAATAATTGAAAAATCACAGAATGTCTAAGATGGTTCAATGGAAAGAGTCGTCCTATACCCATTTAATTTAACCAAAAAATGAGAGGATGAAACTGACAATTGAGTCAGCTTTTTTTCTGTCAAGGAAAGATGCATGAAAGAGCTATCTCTTTTCATACTTACCTATTTCCTTCCCCCTCTGGAAAATGGTTTTTGGAGTAGCGATTTCGCTATTCCTTTTTTTAGATGGAAAAGTATTACAGGAGAGCAGTTCATTCGAATCTGTTCACGAAGTTGCTTTTCTTATATTATATTCCTACAGGCATAATCGTACAATTGAAATTTTGGTTTGTTTCTAAATGACTTTCACTTGTAGATTACGAGAAACATGCATATGCTAGAGAGAGAATTCCCGAGAAAAGTATACAGTGATTCACTGCCTGTGAACCGCTGGAGGAGGAAGAAGAATGAACTTGGAACAATGGTTTGATAAAGGAATGTCATCGGAAGAATACATAGAAAATATGAGTGTCCATAAAGAAAATACAGAGACCATCCGGAAGGGCTTTAGAGTTCCGGAAGAAGATATAGAGGTGTTGAAACAGCTTGGCGAACATTCTTTGCGGGTGATTGCGATCACGGAGGATTGGTGCGGTGATGCCATGTTGAATATTCCGATCCTTCTTAAAGTGGCAGAGGCAGCCAAGCTGGACGTACGGATGATTTTGCGGGACGAAAACCTTGAATTGATGGATCAATATTTGAGCAATGGAACGTCTCGAGCGATCCCGATCTTTATATTTATCGATCAGGAGGGGAATGAAAAGCTTGTCTGGGGTCCACGGGCACCCATGGTGAAGAAGATTGTGGATGATGAGAATGCGAAACTTCCACCGAAAGACCACGAACTTTTCCATGAGAAGCAAAAGCAAATGATCCAGCGTTTGACTTCTCAGTATAGTAAGGACAAAGAGGTTTGGCTGGAAGTGTACGAAAGCTTGAAAACATGCCTGGTTCAAAGCGTATTGATGTAAGACGATAGATAGGATGGGAGACTTCGGAAATCTGATTTCGGGGTCTTCCTTTATGTGATTCAAGACACCTCATCGATGCTCAAAATGAAATGGTCATAAGTACCTGATGTGATGGTATTTATTGCCGGTTCACGAATGAGTTCATTCAAGTTAATATGATATAGGATGAGGAGTTGAAGCATCATGATTCACCAAAAGACAAATACAATTGTTATAGAAGCGCTAAATAAATTTCCCCATAAAATTCACATTAAATTGGGAGAAATCCTGCGTGAACGAGGATTGACTCAAGGCGATCTTCACCGCTTAACGGGATTAAGAGTGGCTACGATCAATGAGCTAGTGAATTTCAAGAAGAAATCCTTAACAGTGGCTCACCTTATATCCATTATGATCGCCCTCAGGATTACAGACATTCGTGATCTTATTGAAATAGAATTCGACCAGGAAGTCCAAGACTACTTCAAAGAAGAAAACGAGCGAATGAAAAACGGATTCACTCCAGACCTCACCAAAACCGCCGAACAAAACGTAAAGCGGATCGCAGCTGGAGCCAACAAATAAAGAACACCACACAGAAAACGGTCATTCCAGATGACCGTTTTTTTTTAGGGACGGACCTCTATTTCTTATTGAAATCCCCCGCTGAAATGTTAGAAATATAATTTAATATAAGGTTTACCACAAGACGAAATAGGATAATTTCTTAAAGTAACCGCTCAATTAAATGATAAATAATTATGACGATATAAAGGTAAGAGAGGTCCGTCCCTCGGCAGGAGTTTCCGCTTGGCATACAGAATGTAGTATGTAGGAAGGCTCTTTGTGCAGGCGGATTGTGAGGGAGTTGACATGAAATCGTAACGTTCAGCAGAGTGAAAATCAATTAAGATAGGGGAAGAGAGTGAATGGAAGTGAATTTTGGTAATTTGACCTCCCGTTACGCTGCGTCTTGTGATGATATTCCGCATCAATTTTTTGATACGTTGAAGGTAAGAGGGATTGTGTGGGAAGGAAGGAAAGTGGCTGAGATTGGTTCAGGTACCGGAGCCTTTACAAGAAAGCTACATAAGCGTGGAGCCGAAGTGATCGGTGTCGAACCTTCCATTGACCTGAGGAAAACAGCCAAGGCATTGGAAAGCAGGCAATACCTTGAGATCCCTTATCTGACCGGCACGGCAGAATCAACGAATCTGCCGGATCACTACTACGATATCACGATGAGCCATAGAAGCTGGCATTTATTCGATCGTCCGAAAGCGATACATGAAATGAAGCGGATACTGAAGGATAAAGGAACGTTCATTGTAAGCGATTCAAGCTTTCTTACGACTCAGGAAGTCGTCAAGGATACGATGACGTTTTTACATGAATATATGGGTGAAACCCCGGAAGCAAAAGCTGATCAGGGCAATCAAGTAAATGGCATTCCCGTAGAATGGTTGTTAGAATGGCAGCAGGCTGACTTTACAATCAAAGATTTTTATACATTTTACTATATGGTCGATTTCACCATACAGTCATGGTGCGAGCGTGTAGGATCCCTTTCCTGGCTTTCTCATTTAGAGGATACGGAGAAAGAAGGATTACTGCAATCATTACATACTTTCTTGACCAGACGTCACGATTCTCTCCATGAGTTTACTCTTCAGCACCAGTTTACAGTCTGCCTGATGAAAAAGTAGAAAGAGTGATTGGATTGGAAGCAGTAAAAAAATATGTGAACTATTTAAATATGGATATAGAGCCCCCTACGTTGAACTACTTACAACGGCTGATCCAGCAGCATTTGATACGGATTCCCTATGAGACGTTCAGTAAATTTTATTATTTCTCCCAGGGTGGATCCTTTGTCCCTTCATTAGAGACATTTGCAGAAAATCTTCATCTGAAGGGGTGGGGAGGGACCTGCTTTACGTTGAACATTAACTTTGGAAGACTGTTGAAAAAATTAGGTTTCCATTGTCAATTTGTCAGGGTGAACCCGGGTCACCTTGGACTGATGATCTCGATTGATAACCGTAAGCTCTATGTTGATGTGGGTTATGGTTCTCCGATTATGAAGCCAGTGGAGCTTGAGGCGAGACAGAAACATCTTCTTCACGGGTTTGGGGAGGAAATCATCTTTACTCAGAAGGACATCCGGGAGTTCGAAGTCGATCGCCGTTCAAACGGAAAGACGTTTGTGAAAAAGACCATCGAGTGGATGCCGCTTGAAGAAGAAGATTTGGAGACGGATATACAGGCCTCCTACCTGGACTCTGATGACAACATCACCATGAGAAGGATCACGGCCGTCCGCTTCCAGGGCAACCAGTGCTATTTCCTCCGTAACCGGACGTTGAAGGTCATGACCTACCGGAATATCCGTGAATATCAAATGAAGGACCAAGATAAATGGAAAGACATCATTGGAGAAGTCTATCATTTTGATATGAAGTCCCTGGAAGAATCCATCCGATTTTTGCAAAAACGGAACATACATCTATTCCCATAACCGTCCAGAATATCAGGTTGATATTCTGGACGGTTTTTTTGTGTTGATTCACTTCTATTCAGAGTCCCCATTTATGTATTCTTTCTGATACTGATCAAACAAGCTCTCTTAGTGCATGGGAAATTTCAGATTTCATTAGATTTTTCCAATGAAAAGAGTTATGATATTGACCGGTGGACGATTTTAAAAATCCTGCCTTTTGAACAGTTTTTGCATGAATAATTTAAATTGGTATATGATGTTAAAAGATGGTTTATACATGGACGAGTTATTTTTGAATTAATACAGATTAGGATGATGGGTATGAAACGAGCACGAATTATATACAATCCGACTTCAGGTCGGGAGCTTTTTAAAAAGCATCTGGCAGAAGTATTAATCAAGTTGGAGCAGGCAGGTTATGAAACATCTGTTCACGCCACCATTTGTGAAGGGGATGCGACCGAAGCGGCTCGAATCGCTGTCGAACGCAAATATGATATCGTGGTCGCTGCAGGCGGGGACGGTACGTTAAATGAAGTCGTCAACGGATTAGCCGAACAGGACTACCGTCCGAAACTGGGGATCGTTCCAATGGGGACAACGAATGACTTCGCCCGAGCCCTGCACATCCCTAAGGATATCAGCTCCGCCATTGATGTGATTACGAAGGGTGAGACCATTCCAGTCGATATCGGACGCATGAATGAACGCTATTTCATCAATATCGCTGGTGGGGGAAGAATCACGGAATTGACCTATGAAGTACCGAGTAAGCTTAAAACCATGATGGGACAGCTTGCTTATTATTTGAAGGGCATTGAAATGCTTCCTTCCATTAAACCGACCGATGTATCGATCGAATATGATGGAAAGTTGTTTGAAGGACAAGCGATGCTCTTCCTCATCGGATTGACGAACTCGGTCGGAGGCTTCGAGAAATTGGCTCCCGATGCCTCGATCAATGACGGTTTATTTTCACTACTGATTCTAAAGAAAACGAATCTGGCAGAATTTATCCGCATTGCGTCCCTGGCAGTACGGGGAGAGCATGTGAACGATCCGAACGTCATTTACACACAAGCCAACCGAATCAAGATCAAGGCGAAAGAAAAAGTGCAGCTGAATGTTGACGGCGAGCTTGGAGGGGTCCTTCCAGCCGAATTCGAGAACCTGTATCGTCATCTGCAAGTATTCGTCCCACTTGATAAGATCAGGCCTGAAGATAAAGCCGAATAATGAAAAAAGGAATGCGCATTATGGCATTCCTTTTTTATATGTTTGTTTCTCTAGTTAACGAACAAAAAAATTGAAAAGGTCAATGGAAATCCGATTAAAAAGCCCCATCCGATCTGCTGTTTATGACGAAAAGGAACCTTCCGGACGATCCAGGACAGTAGATGGGCGGCGATCACAAAGGCAAACACCCATATCAATTGCCCAACGACGAATACAAATAAATAGGCTAGGATCGATTCTTTATTCAGCAAAAGGGATATCCCGAATCCAAAGGTCAAGGTTAAAAAGGTGAGTCCGATCAGTATATAGGGTAGCCACCACCTTCTTGACTTGAGAGCGAATAACACTCCAAGAAAAACATTCCCTACGAGGATAAGATTTACTAAGAAGTCTGGGTTCATGTATATCTACCTTCTCTTTCTAGAATTGTTGCACATACCATTGTACCCTTTGTAGATCGGATAAAACGCGGTAAGTTTTTACATCCTGACAAAAAAATGTACATTGTGCCCCTTTCTTTTAAAGTCTGTTAATTTTTGTATTCCCCCGTGTTCATTGACTATGTTACAGTGAATAAAAAGCATGTCGGACAATTTGCCATTAAGAAGGGTGATTAAATGTATATCGTACATTCAACATTTGCAGTGCCTGATGAGAAGGCAGAGGAAGTCATATCAATTTATCATTCCCGTTCAGGTCTGGTAGACGAAGCAAAAGGATTTCAACGGTTTCTCCTGTTGCAAAATGAGAAAAAGCCTGGAGAAATCACGGTCCATATGGAGTGGGATACAAAAGAAGACTTCATGAAATGGGTACAGAGTGAAGACTATAAGCGGATTCATGATTTGGAAAAGAAATACCCGGATCAGGAACTGGCATCCATCATCCCATCCATTGACAGGTACAAAGTGGTGGCCTACTGATGGAAAATAAGTTTAAAAGTGTGATAGATGAAGCCGTTGTGAAATTGTACGATCGTTACCCGGAATTGGATGAAAAGTACGGAGATGCCGGACGGAAGAAATGCTATGAAGATAACATTCATCATTTCAACTATCTGGAGTCTGCTGCCGACGTAGGCGAAGCGAAGGTGTTTTCAGATTATGCCCTCTGGTTGAACAGCGTGCTTGTGAGCAGGGGCATGAAATCTGATCATCTCATTGATAATTTCAACTGCATCATGGAATCCCTCGAAGGGACCGGTGTCGAAAAAGGGGAAACCTTCAAGTTTTATCTGAAACAGGCCATCGAGTCCATTCAGTCCGCGGACAGGGAAGAACCAACCTCATCCTGAACGTAAAAAGCATCGGCCAGTCGATGCTTTTTTTCCTGGAGAGGGACGGACCTCCATCCATTTCATTCTCCTTATCCATTTATGGTACAATCAGTAGAGTCTTAAAAAGGAATTCGCAAAGGAAGATATACGTGAGTAAAAAAGCACCTGTTCAGAAAAATGATTATATAGATGAAGCCGTATTTGAAGATTTGACCCATGACGGAAATGGGGTCACCAAGGTCGACGGATATCCATTATTCGTTCCCAATGCCCTGCCAGGGGAAGAAGGCAGGGTCAAAGTCGTGAAAACAAGTAAAGGCTACGGGTTCGGCCGACTGTCGGAACGTACGAAAGAAAGCCCCTTTCGTCAGGAACCTCCATGCCCAATCTACAGGGAATGCGGAGGCTGCCAGATCCAGCATATGACGTATGAAGGCCAGCTGGAAGCTAAAGAGAAGAACGTAAGGGACGTCATGCAACGTATCGGAAAGCTTCATGACGTAAGCGTGCATCCGGTCCTCGGAATGGAAGAACCGTGGCGCTACCGAAATAAAGCCCAGGTTCCCGTAGGGGAGAAGGACGGACGGTTTGTAGCAGGATTCTATCAAAAGCGCAGTCATGAAATCATCGATATGGACAAATGCATCATTCAATACGAAAAAAATGATGAAGTGATCCAGCATGTGAAGGATATATGTGAAAAATTGGAGGTCCGTCCCTATGATGAGAAAAATCATAAAGGGACTCTCCGCCATATTATGACCCGGACGGCGTATACGACGGGTGAGGTGATGGTGGTATTGGTCACACGGACGCCTGAGCTTCCACACAAGAAGGCAATAGTCGAAGCGCTTATCCAAAATATTGAAGGGTTGAAATCAATCGTTCATAACGTGAACCCTAAAAAAACAAACGTGATCATGGGCGATACGACCCGCATTTTATGGGGAGAAGAAGTAATCCACGATTATATCGGTGACGTGAAGTTCGCGATATCAGCAAGATCCTTCTATCAGGTAAACCCAGAGCAGACGAAGGTACTTTATGATAAAGCGTTGGAGTATGCCGATTTGCAAGGAGAAGAAACGGTCATCGATGCGTATTGCGGAATCGGGACGATCTCATTATTCCTTGCTCAAAAGGCCAAGAAGGTATACGGGGTGGAAATCGTACCACAGGCGATTGAAGACGCGAAGCGAAATGCTGAGTTGAATGGTATGACGAATGTGGAATTCAAAGCGGGACCTGCGGAAGTGGTCATCCCCGATTGGTATAAAGAAGGCATCAAAGCGGATGTCCTTGTCGTGGATCCTCCACGAAAGGGCTGTGATGAAGCACTTCTGAACACAATCCTTGCCATGAAGCCGAAGCGGGTAGTCTATGTATCCTGTAACCCGGCAACCCTTGCCCGTGACCTTAGGATATTGGAAGACGGCGGGTATAAAACAACGGAGGTGCAGCCGGTCGATATGTTTCCACAGACGATGCACTGTGAAGCCGTTGCGAAGATCGAGTTAGTTGAATAAAAAGTGAGGGATGATGGCCAATGTATCTCACCATCAAAGAAACAGCCGAGTATCTGTCCCTGCCTGAATCGTATATTGAAAGCCTCGTGCAGAAAAAGAAGATACGGGCAGTCCATGACGGAGAGCAATATTTACTATTCAGGGATCAATTCAATCAGCATTTGGAGCAGATGGAAAAAATGAAGCGGCAGCTTGCTGAATATTTAAGTGAACCGATTCCTGAAGATATCGATGTGAAGGATGAAGACTAGTCCTGGACGAATCCAAAAATTTTCTTAAGAAATGGAGAATACAATGAACGGACAACAGCGTTCCAATATTAAACCGGGTCTTGAAGTGGACATCGTCCTGAAAAAAGACCAGCGAACAGACAAACTGACTCGGGGAATTGTGAAAGACATTTTAACGAATTCCCCGAATCATCCGCACGGCATCAAAGTCCGATTAGCAGATGGACAGGTCGGACGGGTGAAGAATATTATTCAAAAATAAGAGGCCGGAGCGGTCTCTTTTTTCTATGTCATGAAAAATGATGTACCAGGTACAATTCAAGGGGATTGTACCTGGTACAAGATAATCAGCCGACCCAAAAAGACCTCAAGTCCACTGAAAGGGACCTGAGGTCTTTCCATTTTTGTTTAACTAAATAATTGAGGGATACCTTGGATCAATGAGTATATTCCCATATAGGACATTGCCACGACGATCAGCACACCGAATGCAGTCATCCAGATCGGGTGCTTGTAGTCACCGACGATTTTCGCTTTATGTGCCGCAATCAGCATGACACCGAGGGCGATCGGCAGGATCAATCCATTGAGGGACCCGACCAGGATCAAGATGGCCACAGGTTTCCCGACAATCACGAAAACAAGGGTAGAAATCGTAATGAAACCGACGATCAGCCACTTATGATATTTCTCGAGGAGCGGGCTGAACGTACGGATGAAGGATACCGACGTATAGGCTGCACCGACAACGGAGGAAACAGCGGCAGACCACATGACGATTCCGAACATTTTGTACCCGATATCACCGGCAGCCAGCTGGAATACAGACGCAGGTGGATTCTTAGGGTCTAAAGTAAACCCTTGAGCCACGATCCCCAACGCGGCAAGGAATAAAAAGATCCGCATGATGGACGCGATCCCGATGGCTGATACGGAGCTTTTCGTGATTTCAGGAAGTGCTTTTTTCCCTGTTATCCCCGCCTCTAATAATCGATGTCCCCCGGCAAAGGTGATGTATCCACCGACGGTTCCGCCTACCAGGGTGATGATGGCGAGAAAATCAATGGTGTCGGGAGCGAATGTTTTCGTTACGGCTTCACCCACAGGAGGATTCGCTGTAAACATGACATATACCGTAAGGATGATCATTAATAATCCCAGGATTTGAGCAAATTTGTCCATTAATCTGCCCGCTTCCTTTACCAGGAAGATCCCGATAGCGACAATTCCGCTGAATAAGGCACCCATTTCAGGGGAAATGCCAAACAGGACATTCGTACCGAGTCCCGCACCGGCAATATTTCCGATGTTAAAGGCAAGGCCACCTGCTACGATGAGGATGGCAAGGAAATACCCTAATCCTGGAAGGACATCATTTGCGATATCCTGAGCCCTTTTTTCAGAAATGGCGATGATGCGCCAAATATTAAGCTGAGCACCAATATCAATAAGAATGGAAATTAAAATGACGAAACCAAAGCTTGCGGCAAGCTTTTCAGTAAAGACGGTTGTTTGAGTCAGGAAGCCCGGTCCGATGGCGGAGGTCGCCATCAGGAACGCTGCTCCCAGTAATAAGCTGAAATTCGATTTTTTCTTCAAGGGGTTCTCTCCTTTGTCGTCGTTTGGATTAAGAGTTAAATTTCAAGGCGATTCCTTGCTTTAAATGGTTCAATTGACGTTCTCGATCTATGTATAGCTCCTGAGCCTTTTCATGGGATATATTGGTGAATGTAATATCTTCTCCGGGCTTCGTTTGAGCAATGAGGGGAAGATCCACGGATGCAATGTATCCCATTCTCGGATAGCCCCCCGTCGTTTGCCGGTCAGCCAACAGAATGATCGGCTGACCATTCGACGGAACCTGAATCGTTCCGAACGCCACCGCTTCTGATATCATATCGAACTCCTCATCCAGGTGGAGGGACGGACCTTCTAGGCGGTATCCCATCCGGTCTGACTGGGAAGATACTTTAAATGACCGGTTGAAAAACTGCTCCCGGCTCTCTTCGGAAAATAATTCATACTCTGTTCCAGGGATCACCCGGATGGCTTTCTTCTGATGATAGGACGAAATGAATTCAGATGAAATCGACCAATCAATTTCCGTGAAGTCACTCTTCTCCACATAGGGAAGTAAATAGTCGATCATATTGGCAGATTCTTTGTTGAGCTTTCCTGCTTCAAGGATGTCACCCGCCTGAAGGGGACGACCTTCGAATCCTCCGATTCCCGCCCTCACATATGTGGACCTGCTGTTCATGACTTTTCCCACGTTAAAGCCCCCTGCAATCGCCAGGTAACTGCGGCAGCCATTCGTGCATGCCCCGAACTTCAGGATGCTTCCTGCCTTGATCAACAGGGATCTTCTTAAAGGAACGTGCTTCCCATCAATGGTCGGAGAAAGATCTCCCCCGCAAATCGAGATAAGGGATGTTTCCTTGAATTCAAGGACAGGTCCCATCAGGGTGATTTCAAGGGTTGCCTCGTCCACATCGTTGCCGACGAGCAGGTTCGCGATTTTGTGGGCGAGGGGGTCCATGGTCCCGCTCACGATGACGCCATATTTTTGATAACCGTACCTTCCTAAGTCCTGAATGGTCGTCAGGAGGCCCGGTTTGATTATATTAATCATTATTCCTCCTCCAATGCTTTATATTCTTCGATTGAAATCGATGTGAAGCGGATTCGGTCCCCGGCTTTCAGTAAGCTTGGTGACTCGGCGTTATCAGGTTGGAACAGTTTTAATGGTGTACGGCCGATCAGCTGCCATCCACCTGGTGTTTCGATGGGGTATACCCCTGTTTGTTCCCCGGCTATCCCCACTGAGCCTGCAGGTATTTTCAATCGTGGGGAGTCTCTTCTCGGCGTCGCGATTTCCGGAGACATCCCGCCGATATAAGGGAATCCGGGTGCGAAGCCGATCATGTATACGAGATAGTCACCGTTCATGTGTTTCGTGATGACTTCTTCAGTGGATAGTTGATGATGGTTTGCTACATCTTCCAAGTCTGGTCCCAATTCTCCTCCGTAGCATACAGGGATGTCGATGATTCTTCCTTCTCCTTTTTCTTCGGTTTTCAGGGGAGAAAGCATGTGTTCGATTTCAGAACAGACGACCGTGTATGGAAGAGTGTTTTGAAAGGGTTTGTGAGTTTCGATGATTTTGATTGGATCGTAATAGAGTGTGACGGTTGTAAAGGCCGGGATGAATTCTACCAGCCAGTCGAATGAGTGGGTTTCGATTTGGTTTGTTACCGCTTTCACCAGGTCGTGCGTTTCTTGCTGAATCGAGCTGCCTAATTGGATGACGACGGCGTGGTCGCCTAATGGGCGTAACGTATAATTCAAGGAATGACCTCCATTCACGATTGTATGTTTATAGAAAATAAAAAGTAAATATGTATGAGCGGCCGCGCAAATAAGATAATTCAGAAAGTTTGGCCATGTTGTTATTATAGTATAATTCTTTGTGTTTTCAATAAAAGTATGGGAATTAGCTGAATATTTGAATGGATTATGACTTTGAACCTAAGTGAGTGTTCATGCTTTTTTGGCTTATTCGAGTGAAACGTTCGTTTCACTCGCCTTTCAGCTTATGCTGAAAGGCCGGGGATAGTGGGACAACCGACAGGATAAAATGAATTTTCTCCTGTCGGTTGTCCCACTATCCCCGGAATAAGCCAAAAAAACAGTAAAGAATTATTTTCTCCATAATAGTGAATGTAGTTTCATTGATACTATTTGCATTCTGTTAAAAACTTACACATTTCGGTTGTTTTAATTCGTATCACAATTGTGTTTTATGTGCTATTATTTAGTAATCCGAAATAATATCCCCATCTGCTGGTGGGGTTTGATAGATGGGAAGGGAGGTTTTTTTATGAAGGTGAAGGATCCTTTATGGACGAGGTCTTTTATTATGTTGATGGTGGGGAATTTGTTTGTGTTTATGTCGTTTCAGATGTTGATTCCGACGCTTCCTCCTTATATTAAGTCGATTGGGGCTTCTGGGCTTGAGATTGGATTGGTGACGACGCTGTTTTCAATCGGGGCTGTGTTAAGCCGGCCGTTTATTGGGTTTATGTTGGAATACAGGGACAGGAAGCCCCTTGTCTTGATAGGAGTGATCTCGTTACTCGCAATAACGGTGATTTATCCATTGTCGAGTGTAGTCTTCATCTTTCTATTATTCCGATTTGTACATGGACTCGCATGGGGATGGTCCACAACGGTTAATGGGACGGCAGCCGTAGATGTGGTACCTAAATCCCGTTTAGGAGAAGGAATGGGGTATTACGGCTTGTCGATTACGATCGGGATGATCATCGCTCCGAGTCTCGGAATCTATTTATTCCAGGTGACGACCTTCACGAATCTGATCATCACCTCAAGTGTACTGGGTGTCATCGCGATCTTCCTATTGGGAATCGTTCATTACCAGACGCCTGAAGTGGTTAAAGAAACGAAGAAAGAAGACTTGAAGTTTTCCTATCTTGGTTCATTAGTAGAGAAATCCAGCTGGTTCCCGGCTTTCATTACGATCATGGTGACCTTTGGATATGGATCGATTGTTACATTCATCGTCATTTTCGGGGAAGAACGCGGAATACAGCATATCTTCCTGTTCTACTTATGTAATGCGATCATGGCGTCCCTTTCAAGACCGATTGCAGGAAAGTGGTTTGATGAACGGGGACCAAAGGGACTTGTGCTATTCTGTATCGTCGTGACGTTTATCGGCATGTGGGCACTGTCTTTCGCTCATTCTGACTTGCTGATCATCGTATCCGGTCTTCTTTTCGGAGTTGGATTCGGCTCCCTGATTCCGACTCTTCAATCCTGGACATTATCCATGACGCCGGATCATAGACGTGGAGTGGCGAACGGTATGTTCTTCTCTTCCATCGACCTTGGTATCGGCTTGAGCGGCTTAGTATTCGGGGTGCTGGCTCAGTATGTCGAGACGGGTGTACTATTCCAAATTTCCAGCCTGTTCTTACTCATTGCCCTTGTAGTGGCGATCTTTGAAGGCAGAAAACAAAAAAAGCTTGTCCATCAGACTTCCGCATAGTTTGATGGGGGAATAATAGTGGTAAGTATAAAGGACTATCTGTTTTGAAAGTGCATCAAAGCCTTTCGTAGCGGATAGTCCTTTCTTCTGTAATGGAAGTGATTCAATTGAATCACGGCAGAAAGTATCAATCGGAAATTGAAAAGGAAATGAAATTTTATCCCAATGAAATTCTGTTAGAATGAGAGAAATAGACAAGTCTGTGAGGTTTCCGGCGAAGGAAGGCCCACATATAACGGAGGACATTATGACAGAAGAAAAATTACTGATGGAGAAGTCATTTTATCGAACTTTTTTAGTAGATCAGGACACGAACCGTCATCCTATAGAAGTACTTGGAGGAGCATTTGTCGAAGAACAGCAAAATGAACCATATGATTTAACCTACATCCGCTATGCCCAAGGGGAGGTTTATTTTCATAGCAGGGACTATGAAGCGGCCATCTTCAAATGGGAAAGTATCCTGAACGAACTGGAACCATGGGCTAAGAAGAACATTGCGGACTCTTACTACGAGCTTGGGATGCTGTCATCAGCCGAGGATGTATACACTGCCATCCAAACCGAAAGTACGATATTGACCATGGAGGTGTCCCTGCAGCTATTCTCCCTTTACATCGAGCGGAACAAGGTCCAATCGGCCTATCACACTATCGAGAAAGCTTTGTCGATTGAACCGGATTATCCAAATGTCACTGAACTTGCAAGGGCTTTTTATGAGGAGCAGGGGGACTGGAATAAAGCCGTCGAACTGGCGGTGAAGGAATCGATCCGAACGAGGGAACCTTCATGGTTCATCATCCTGAGAGAGTATGCTGATGAAGGTTACACAAGGTCATTTGCTCCCGATTATTACTATGATCTGTTGATCACCGTGTACGAAAAAGACCGTAAACAATTCAAGGATCTCGCATCTTCACTCTGGACGAGTTACAGAAGTCACTCGGCTGCCCATATCGAATGGATGCTGACGGTTAATACGATCTTTGAATACGTGGAGATCCTTCCGAACGAATCATGGCAGGAAATCCTTTCTCACTTTAAAGAAGCATATATCGGGTTCCTTGAAGGTGACTACCTTGTGAAAGATCTCGAAGGCTTCATGCCGAGTATGCTGACGAATTGGTTGAAGGTGAGCAGGGGACAGCAGCCACTAATTCCGGCAGCGGCCGTTTTGGCCTGGAATGACGTCTTTTCCTACAGCATCGAACCAATGGTGACGGAAGAAGCGGAAATGATTCTGTTAGAGGAGAATTCCAATCAGGCCAGATTTGATGATATCATCCTCTTCTTGAATAAAATCATCCAGTGGGCCGAACGGAATGGCGCCCCTGTAGGTTACAAAACTCAGTGGATCGCAGAACAGTTGATGGACCTGAGTGAACATCATCTTTTGATTGCAGGAAGTGCATCAAGCGGAAAGTCTTCCTTCGTTCAATCCGTCCTGGGTGAAAGTGTGGGAGAAGCTGAAGATTCAACGATCATCTACAGCTACCATGATCAGCAGGTGGAAGTGAAGGAGATTCACGATCAGGGGGTTCATCAGGTGGAAAGCATCGCAGACTTCGAAGAGTTGATGCAGCGGGAAGCCTTTGTGGAATACAAGCTTCCATCAGAGTTCCTTAAGAAAAATGGAACGGCCCTCATCGATGTTCAAACGGGTAAGAGGAAGCTTGATGATCTGACTGCCTTTTATCCTGCAGCCGACGGGTTATTATATGTCCTGAATGCCGATGCCCCGTTCAATGCAGAAGACCGTCAGACCTTACGGAAATTAGCGGAAATCGGACAGCCTGTGAACGTACATTTCCTATTAAATAAGATGGATAAAGTATCCCACACAGAGAGAACGGAAGAAATCATTGAATCTGCACGGAACAAAGCCCGTGAATGGTTCCCGGATGCAGAGGTGCTGCCTTACTCGTCCCTCGAAGCCGTTCATCTTCAGCGTAAAGATGTGGAAACGTTCCTCGGGGATCATTATCAGATGAAGAGCGGTGCCCTTAAGGGAGAGCGTGGGAGCAAACTATTTTATTTAGTGAGAAAAACGTTAAGGGATCTATACTCCAAACGAAAGAATCATGAAAACGGGTTGAAAGAGAGTATTGAGAAAAATGAGGACATCCTCACACGCCTGAATGGATTTGAGAACTACTTGGGAGACATGCAAAGCGATAAGGTTTCCATCATCAAGGATTCCTTCCATCAAAAGAAGGAAGCCATGAAGAAGGAAATCTCTGAGAAAATCCCTGCCATACTCAGCGGTTGCTCGGAATTGATCAGCGAAGAAAGTGATTTCAAACAAATCCACACGGAATTAAATGATGCGATGAACAAAAGGATCCAAGAGTACATCCAGGGCGATCTCATGCCTCGTTACGTCACGTCCCTTGAGGAATGGCTTGCCTTTTCAAAACAGGAGCTACAGGACAGCCAGGATTACTTGAATGAAATGAGTGAAACGTTTAACGGACTCTTCGGGAAAGATAAAGTCGTTCTAAAGTGCGATTTCCAAGTGGTTGATGATTGGCGCAGGGACGTCAGCAGAATGGGGACGAGGGCGCAGATCGACAAAGAGAATATCCTTTTGCGGTTTAAACCGGCTCAGTTCCTCCTGAAAAGCGCAGGAAAACTACTTGGGGTACTGCCGCAGAATAAGTCCTTATTATATAACCAGTACAAGCGTTATCTGGAGAACGAAGACTATCAGGATATTACGGAATCCGTTGTCCAGAAGTTCTTCCTTCAGTTTGATTTGTTTGAGAAATCCCTGCAGCAGGATGTTCATTCCTTCTTTACGGAGCCGTTCAGGCAATTGGAGGTAACGATCAAGGATACGGAAGCGGAGATCGCATCCGACCAGGAATCCTTGAAGAAAATGAAAGCAAATCCGGAACGATATTTCGATCCGATCACCCTGTTTGAAGTGAAACTTCTTCAGCATGAGTACATGGTAAAGGCCAGTTACAAGGCTTCACATCATTTTTCATAAAAGAAAAAGACTGATTCAATCCGTGGCACACACCCTGGATTGGGTCAGTCTTTTCTTTTGGTCAAAACTTACATATGCAAAAAGCTGCTATTTTCCTGAATGACATCGGCAATGATGCGTTCCAGGGAGTTTTCTGTATGGATGGTGGAGAAATCGAGTCCGAGGTGGATCGCTGTCTGGGCGACTTCAGGTCGGATACCCGTGATGACGGATCTCACTCCCAATAGATTCAAGGCATCGATAAGGCGGAAGATTTGCTGGGCAACCATGGTGTCCATCAACACGACACCAGACAAGTCGACGATCAGCATGGACAGGTGGGCATCGGCACTCTGCTGAAGGGTTGATTCCATAATCATTCGTGCACGGGTTGTATCAATATCCCCTATGATCGGAAGCAGACCTACTTCCGAGGTTAATGAAATGACAGGTGTGCTTAATTCCTGAATCAATGTGGACTGAGCATGCAGCCTGTTCATTAAAATTTCAAGGAATGTCGAAGTGAACGTTTCCAAGACGTAATCCAAGGCGAAGTTAATCTTTCGTTCCCACTCGAATACTTCCTTTAGCTGTATGTGGAATTCCGTTTCTTCCACGAACTTCTCGACATACGTCCAATATAACCTTCTGAACACACCGGAATTGCGTACCACTTCATCAAGGGTCGTACTGGATTTACTGCGGTCCGTGGCTGTTTCTTTTGTCCAGTTATAAATCAATTCCTTGGACTCTTCATTGGAAAGCAACAAACACTTTGCAATGATCTTCACGTAATTGGAATTTTGTTCTTTGATTTTGTTGAGTACTTCAGGAGGAGAATCAAGTGAATAATGTGATCCCGTTTTAATGTTCTGGAATTGGATCCAGTCTTCTGTAAATTCTAAGGCGTGATCGGCTAAGTATTCATATAAATGAGGCGAATGAGTATCCATAAACTCTCCCTTTAAAATGGCTTATTCTTCTATTTTGTAACCTATTGGAAGGACTGTCAATGAATAAGATTGAAAATGCTACTAAACTAATAGATAAAATACATCTTTTGATCCCTGGCTTAATTTTTGTATAAGAAAAGGAGCCCTCACGCAGGCTCCTTTTCTTAAGCAGATATTTTCGTTTGAACAATCGAGTATAATTGCTTCCTGGCACGGTGAGAGCGGGTTTTTACTGTTGAAGGGGACAGGTTCAGCTTTATGGCGATTTCACTGTCACTCATGTCTTCCGTGACTTTCAGTGTCATGACTTCCTGCTGAGTGAGCGGAAGATGCGTAATATGCTCTTGAATGCTGCTCCTGAGAAAGCGGGCATCGATTTCATCTTCGAGTGAGTGGTGATCCTCTATGGGATACCATTCTTCCTGTTCTTCTATGCAGATTTCATTGCGCTTAGACCGTTGGCGGATGAGGTCGATGGCTGTACATTTTGCAATCGCAGTGAGCCATGATTTGATTTTTGCCGGGTCTTTAAGAGTATCCATTTTGATATAAGCTTTCAGGAACGTTTCCTGGACGGCATCCTGTGATAAGTGAACGTCCTTCGTTACGTTATAAGTGATGTGATAGATCAACCGATGAAATTGTTCATACATCTCCTCGAAGTTCAGGGGAGATGAGGATGTATTTAGTGTGTCCATATGGTCACCTCGACTTTCTATAATCAATCGTTCAGTTCTCCTTTGATAAAGGAAGGGGCATCTTCCTTCTATAACCCGAAAGTTTGGATGGATCCGTGGTTCTTATACTTGATGATAACGGTATACGCACTATTCATAGGATCGTATACGAGGTCATCCATAATGGATTCGATCTGTTCAGCATCTTTCACTTCGATTCCCTTGTTTTCTTTCTTTAACTGGAGGGCCCTCTCTTCCACCGGTTGAGAGAAAGGATCGTTGTAATCAACCGGCTGCGTCACATACATCCATTCGATATCAGATGCCGTCATTTTAAGATCTTTTAAGTATCCTTTATCCTCGAGCCATGCAATAAACTTCTTATCATTCTTTTTAACGCCGGTGTTTGCCCAAGTTTCCTTGGACATTAGAAATTCAACATTATAAAGATTGATTTTGTCACGGTTCTCAAAGGAATCATCGTACGTTTCTTCTTTTAGGATATCGATGGCTTCCTTGATATCTGCGGGGTCTGCTACGGTGATGGCAGGTTTATTCCCCATCTCGTTATAAATGGTGAGTTTGTCGACTTTATCTGAGTCCACACCATAGAGTTGTTCGGTTTTCTCTTTATAATTCTTACTTTCATAAAGAGAGGCATACTGAGATTTCACATTTTCAATATCGATCAGGTAATTCCGTACGATTTTGCTACCATCTTTCATCTTGTAATAGAGAAAGATTTGCTCGTTTTTCTCAGTTGCTCTATTCATATGACTCTGATGATCTACAATCGCTTCATGAAGATTCAGGACGGCTTCAACCGCTTCCGGGTCTGTCAGAAAAGGATCTTGTATCAGATTATCAGGATTGTCCGTCAGGGAGTAATAGCTCTGACTGACATGAACCTTTTCTATATCTGCCAATTCGGGCACTTTCTGTTCATAGTGAAACAGGTCGAATTGAATGATGAACCCGAGTAGGACAATGACGATTGCAAATCCTGTATACCCCTTCCATTGACGGAATACTCGCCAATGCTTCTGTAAGACCATCTCACCGATATAGTAACCAATGAGGGAACCAAAGAAATATCCGAATATGGTCCAGCCTTGGGACTGATATATTCCATTGAAGTACATTCCGCCGAACAGCATGAAGCAGAATGAGATGCCATATTTAAATAACGGTCTCAAAAACGGGTACACAATCGCCTGGGAGGCAGCCTCCACTTTTCTCATTTTGTATAACACGAATGAGAAACCATAGAATACGAGTGTGATCATGATGAATAACATGACATCTGTGCCGGACAGAAGATCGTTCTCGAGATATACCGTTTTGATGAGCGGGGAGTATTTCTCGATTTGAACATTGAAGAAATAGTCCTCGGGAAATCCGAATAGAAGATTCTTCAAACTGTAGCATACGAGCATAAACATTCCTGCAGGCAATAGGAGCAGGATGTAAGTCAGTGCACCTTGAACAGCGGTCAGCCCGGTGATCATGGCAACGAAGGTAGAAGCTGTGAACAAGAGCAGGCTCATGAGTATCGTAATGCCGCACCAGGTGAAAATATCAAGAATCCCTATATATTGCTGAAGATCCGTGAATGAATAAAGGGAAAGTAATATCACGGTATTCAGTAGAACCGGAATAATGAGAATCCCAAACCCCGTCCCGGTAAAATGGAAAAACAATTTACTGCGGGTGATGGGGATACTGTGCATGAAGTCCCCGGCTTGTTTCACGTGCAGATAACGAAATAGGAACAGGGATAGAATGACCGGAATGATCAGTAACAATCCCATTTGGATCGGATATTGCATTTTAAATAGATTTTCATAAATCGCAATCGGGTAGGTTTGATTATCATTGGATAATTGGCCGATGATGTCGACAGGTAAAGAAAAGAGAAGGCCGATAAAGTAGACGATGCCGACCCATCCAACATTCCGCAGGCTTTGAACGATGATTTCTTTATTGATCCATGATGTTTTGGATGGCATATCCGACGTCCTCCATTTCATAAACGAAAATTTCTTCAAGTGTCAGGGGCAATAAGTCAAAAATGACCGGGTGGTAGGACTGAATCAAGCTCCTCACCCGTTGCTCATCACCGCGAACGATACAGAGGGACACACTTCCCCTCATTTCTTTATGCAGGATTTCGAGATCATTGAAGAGCTGCCCGGGAATGTCCCCCTTGAATGCCAGCTGTACTTTGTGAATGCCGGACTTTAAATCATCGAGTTCCTTCTCCAGCAGAAATCTCCCTTGATGCAGAATCCCGATATGATCACAAATATCCTCTACTTCCCGGAGATTGTGAGAAGAGATGATGATGGTCATGTCCCGATTGGCAACTTCTGAAATCAGTACGCTTTTGGCTTTTTTCCTGACGACGGGATCAAGGCCATCCATCGGTTCATCCAGAATCAGCACATCGGGTTGAGTGGCCAGTGCCAGGATGAAAGCCGCCTGCCTCTGAACACCTTTAGAAAATTTATGAAGGTTCTTATGAGGGTCGATCCCGAAGGATTGGCTCAATGATTGAAAGCGATCCTCATCCCAACGGCTATAAGTGTTCTGATAAAAACGGGCCATTTGCGTCAATGAGTAATGAGCAAAGAAAAATGGTTGATCAGGGATGAAAAACAACGTCTCTTTCGTCGGGATATTTTCATAGACAGGCTGGGCATTTACTGACACCTCTCCGCTATCAGGCTTCAACACGCCTGCAATGGTCTTTAACAAAGTGGTCTTTCCTGCACCATTGGATCCGAGCAGGCCATAGATCGAACCTTTTTGAACAGAGAAAGAGATATCATGTACGATTTCTGTGCCTTCAAAGGCTTTGTTAATGGATTTAATCTCTATCATCAGTTTGATTACCCCCAACCGTTGCCTCGATTTCTGAAATCATCTGCTTTAAGTCTTCCGTGGTAATTCCTAAATAAAGGGCCTCGGATAAAAGTTTAGACAACTCTTCTTTTACTTTCATGATTTTCTCCGCGTTTTGAATGTGACTTGAAGGATTAACAAAGCTACCCCGTCCTTTCACAGAATAAATGAACCTTTGAGATTCCAGTTCCCTGTAGGCTTTTTGGATTGTGTTTGGATTTATGGTCAGCTGCTGTGCCAGGGCACGAACGGAAGGCAATTGTTCGTCCGGCTTCAGCACTTCATTGATAATCAACTCTTTTAGCTTTTCGACTAATTGTTCATAGATGGGCTTACGACTTCTTAAATCAAGCTCAAACATATCCACCCTCCCGACTGTATGTAGTGTACTACGTGTCTTAATACAGTTAAAGTATATAACAAGTTCTGCCAGTTTGGGAAGGGGGGAAATGAAATATTTTTTAAAGGACCAAGTTTACTGATATTCCGTATGTATCTGACCATAAAATGGAATTTATGTTAGCATATAGGCATATCTAAAGAAAAAAGGGGATTGTTATGGACGGACGTGAACCGATTTTATCGATCAGGGATTTACAGAAGAAGTTTGGCAGTAAGGAAGTGTTGAAAGGGGTACAGCTGGATGTGTATAAAGGGCAGATCATCGGCTATATCGGTCCGAATGGTGCCGGTAAAAGTACGACGGTCAAGATCATCCTGGGTCTTGAAGAAGGGTATTCGGGACAAGTGACGCTCTTTGGTGAAGATATATCTGATAGTTCCTTAGAATATAAGAAACGGATAGGCTATGTGCCTGAGATGGCGGATCTGTATGATAACCTGACGGCGGAAGAGTACCTCACATTCATGGGGGAACTATACGGAATGGAACCAAAGAAGGCGGGGGAGAAAGCGGAGAGGCTCATCGGATTGTTTGGACTTTCAGAAGTGTATGAATCAAGGATCGCATCTTATTCAAAAGGGATGAAGCAGAAGATCCTGATCATCTCGAGTTTATTGCATAATCCCGATGTTTTATTTTTGGATGAGCCCATCAATGGACTGGATGCCAATTCGGTGATGATTTTTAAAGAATTGCTCGCACAACTTGCTTCACAGGGAAAGACGATATTCTATTCGTCTCACATCATGGATGTTGTTGAAAAAATCAGTAACCGCATCGTCCTTTTACATAACGGACAAATCGTGGCGGATGGCAGTTTTGAAGAATTGAAGAATCAGAATATGGAAGGATCCCTGGAGGAAATCTTCAACCAATTAACCGGATTCAATGAGCATAAAGAAACGGCAGCGGAAATTGTTTCTGTTGTGCAAGAGGTGTAGGAATGAAGGAATTTCGTACACTTTTGTTTCTGGATTGGTTTAAAGGGTTGTTTACGAGGCTTGGATTCGACTACCGGTTGTTGAGAAGGATACTTCAAGTCAAGCTGACGATGGATCAAAGACGTGTGCCAACGATATTCCAACAGCAAGGAAGGAAGAAAGGGAAGGATGAAAATCGTTTCATTAAATCCCTCTGGGTGTATGCGCTGTTTGGATTATTCGTCATTCCTTTTATTGTAATGGGAAATCAATATATCTTTCAGATGGGCATCACCTTTACTGTGCTCATTTTTATCGTAATGACGTCGATGATTTCTGATTTCTCCGTCGTCATTCTGGATATCCGGGATCATACGATTCTCTTTACCAAGCCTGTTGAAAGGAAAACCATCAGCCTGGCTAAAACGCTTCACGTATTTATTTATCTGTTTTTCCTGACGGGTTCCCTGACCGCCATTCCTTTGGTCGTAGGGTTGATTAACCAAGGCCTTGCCTTCTTTTTTATTTTCCTGGCAGGGATCATCCTGATGAACATCTTCATCGTTGTATTTACGGCCATGCTCTATTATTTTATCCTCCAATATTTTGATGGGGAGAAGCTGAAGGACATCATCAACTATGTGCAGATCGGATTATCCATCGGACTTGCAGTGGGATACCAGATTGTGGCGCGATCCTTTGAATTTGTGGATTTGACGGTTTCTTTTACACCGGATTGGTGGAACATCTTTTTGCCTCCCATCTGGTTCGGAGCTCCGTTTGAATGGTTCCTGAACGGTAATCACCAGACAATCATCCTGATTCTTTCATGTACCGCGGTACTGATTCCATTCCTTGCTCTTATCGTGTACGTGAAAGCATTGCCTACCTTTGAGAAGAATCTTCAGAAATTATCTTCCCATGGTGGTAAGAAGAAGAAAGCCCGTTTCCGGTTCGGGGATGGTCTTATGAAGGTATTGTCCAAGTCGAACGAAGAGCGGGCATTTTACCGGTTCGCTCATTATATGATGAAAAATGAAAGGGAATTTAAGTTGAAGGTGTATCCCGCCCTTGGGTTTGCCATCATCATGCCGTTCATTTTCATCTTCAATGGATTGATGGATGGTACAAGGGAAGATCTCCTGACTTCAAGCATGTACCTATCGATCTATTCAAGCTTCATCGTCATACCGACCGTCGTGATGATGCTCAGTTATTCAGGGAAATACAAGGGATCCTGGGTGTACAAAGTAGCGCCAGTCTCGAGCCGTGCGTCCATCTACAAAGGGACATTGAAGGCATTTCTTATGAAACTGTTCCTTCCGCTATATGCCATCATAAGCATTGTTTTTATCATCCTGTTTGGCTTCCGGGTGATTCCTGAGATCGTCATTGTTTTTATCAGCGCCTGTATCTTTACCGTGATCTGTCTGGGATTAATGAGAGGAACGCTCCCTTTTTCCGAGAGCTTTGAAGGTGTTCAGCAAAGTGACAGCTGGAAAGTATTGCCGTTCTACCTCATTGTAGGTGTGTTCTTTGGTCTGCATTACCTTGCCCTTCAGGTTCCGTTCGGTATTCCGGGCTATCTTATCATTTTACTCGTCCTAAACCTGATTTTATGGAAAACAGCCATTAGGGATGAATAAGAAGTGATGCTGGGACATAACTAAATCCTCTAAAGACGAACAATCAAAAAAATTAGTTAGGATCACTTGTTACACCGCTGTTGATTTCCGTGCAAGACTTCGCTTTCCTCGGGCGGAAATCAACCACTACTCGCTACCTCCAAAAGCATCAGTATTTACGTAAACAGAGAAATGATGAATCCGAACGAATCGTTCGGATTTTTCTTTTAACTAAACACTTTTGTCTAGCGTCTTTTTTGTATATCCCACAGGTAAGGATGGAAAGTATAAACAATACAAACACCATTTAAAGCGAATGACATATATATAGAAAAATGATGGGCTCTGGTCAATAGGTAGTATGACGTTTCCTTTGACAAAGAAAGTTTCCTTGATGCAAGATAGTAGTATTCAAAATGTTTGATCGGAGGAGAGTGGTTCGTATGTTCATAGACTGGTTAAGTGGATTTAATCCAACGATGCAGGCACTATTCGGCGGTCTGGTGACATGGGGGCTGACGGCCCTTGGAGCAGCCACAGTTTTTTTCTTTACGAAAATTGAAAAGCATACACTGAACATGATGCTCGGATTTGCTGCAGGAGTCATGATTGCAGCATCGTTCTGGTCGCTGCTTGCTCCTTCAATAGAGTTCAGTGAGCAAAACGGTCAGATTCCCTGGCTTGCCCCTGCGATTGGTTTTTTGCTTGGCGGCATATTTATTAGGCTTTTAGACTTTGTCGTACCGCATTTACACTTGGGGAATGAGTCGGAGAAAGCCGAAGGACCCCCAACCAAATTCAAAAAATCGACCTTGTTGTTCCTGGCGATTACCCTCCATAACATCCCTGAAGGCCTCGCCATCGGTGTTGCCTTTGGTGCTGCGTCACTTGGCCTTGGGGATGCAACGTTGGTGGGGGCCATTGGCCTTGCCATCGGAATCGGGATCCAGAATATGCCTGAAGGGGCCGCTCTTTCCATCCCGCTAAGGGGAGAGGGGATGTCCCGTTTGAAATCCTTCCATTACGGTCAGCTATCAGCTATCGTAGAGCCGATAGCCGCTGTGATCGGTGCCGCTGCCGTACTGATGGTGCAGCCGCTTCTGCCTTATGCCCTTGCTTTCGCAGCAGGAGCAATGATATTTGTCGTCGTCGAAGAACTGATTCCTGAATCACAATCTTCTGGCAGTACGGACTTGGCTACATTGGGACTTATGCTCGGTTTCGTCGTAATGATGATTCTGGACGTTTCCCTGGGATGATTGAAAAAAAGGCATGCGTCGAAAGCGCATGCCTTTTCTCTTCCAAAAACCAGTATATAATGGAAGGAGGAGGGGATGTGTATGAGGATCGGCCTCATAAGGCATTTTAAAGTAACAAGGGGTTACCCGGCTTCGTATGTAACAAGTGATGAGCTGATGAAGTGGGTGGAAGAGTATGATGCCTCTGACGTAGAAGGAAATGAAGTTGACCTAAAAGATATTAACTGGAAAGGCTGCTATTCCAGTGACTTATCAAGGGCACAGATAACAGCTGAAACGGTTTATGAAGGAGATATCACATTTTTAAAGGAACTAAGGGAAATCAGATTATCTCCCATATTCCGGTCGGATAGGAAGCTTCCTCTCTTTCTTCATTTGACGTTTATCAGGATGGCCTGGTGGTTCAACCATCGCTCCCAGCCTGAAAGTAAGCGTGAAATCGAAGAGAGGATCCGTATGGTTATCGATAGGGTCGTAAAGGAAGGGAAAGATGTCCTCATCGTAGGCCATGGTGGAATCATGATATTTATGAGAAAAGAATTACGAAAGCGGGGATTTACCGGGCCTTCGTTCAGGAGACCCTCAAACGGAAAGGTGTATGTCTATCAAGACAGGACAGGATGAACAGTTGCTGAATCAATACAATAATCCAGAGGGAGATCGTAAAATGGAAGAAGTGCATTCATTAGAAGCCATTCATGAGAAGTTGGAAAATGAAAAGCTGATATTGCTATACATATCAAGGCCCGATTGCTCTGTGTGTCACGCGCTCCTGCCTCAGGTGGAAGAGATGTTGAAGGATTTCAAATCTGTGAGATCCATCCATGCCGATGCAGAAGAAATCCCGGAGATAGCCGGTGAATTTTCCATCTTCACCGTTCCCGTCATCATCGTATTTGTAGACGGTAAAGAAATGTTCAGAAAAGCCCGCTTCGTACCAATCGACGAACTCCGAAGCCGAATCTCCCGTCTAACGGAGATGTTAGACAACTAAACAAACGTTTGATTAGTAGGGACCAACGTTGAAGAAACTGGCCTGAGCAGGTTAAACAGTTGTTTAGGAGATTGAATACCAGAGTTCAGGTAAATGTAAATGGTAGGTTGGATTTTAATTCTAAATAATTCTTGAAACTTAGAAAGAGCTGCTAAAAATGGGTATTTTGACATATCCTATTAGAGTAGCTCTTTTGTCATGGTTTAGTGAATAGGTATATAATAGAGAGTATAAGAGTATAGTAGTTATGAGAAATGAAAGGGGGCTTGATGAATGATCAGACTGTCCAGGACAAAGAAAGTCATGTTACTCTGTTTCGCAATCATCCTCATAATAGTAGCCAACCGGATTTCCACTGTGCAACATTTAACGGCAAGAATCGCCACCAACCTGTATGTGAACCTGAAATATCAGGACCTTGATCTTGAATACCAAAACGTCGAATTCTCACCCCAGTTCGGAGATTATTCTGTAGCGTATAAGGACAAAGATGGAAAAGTATATGGATTCATGGTCACCCCTAAATCAATGCCCGTCATCATCCTTCATGATCCTCTGAGTGAGACACCTTAAGAAAAAGTCCCTATCATGCTTTTAAAATAGTATTCTTCATGTATAATAAACCTTAACAACTTTATAAACGTTACCACAAGGGGAGCGAAAGCTGAGAGTGAACAATCTGTTCTGACCCTCTGAACCTGTTAGTTAGGACTAGCGTAGGGATGTGGAAAATAAGTCTATTTATGCTTATTTCAATTCATTCATTCATTCATTCACCCTCCTTATGGTTTCGTTTCATTACCTAAGGGGGATTTTTTATGAAACATACTCGACTTATTGTATTGCTAGAAGCGTCATTGATGGCAGCCTTCGCCGTCATTCTTGATATGCTGCCTTCTATTAAGCTGTCACCGAGTATCTCGATTTCAATAGCCATGGTTCCAATCTTTCTATTATCCTATCGAAGAGGCTGGAAAGCAGGGCTGATAGGGGGCTTTGTGTGGGGAATCCTGCAGATTGCCCTCGGAGACGCCTGGATTGCGACGCCGGTCCAAATGGTGATTGAGTACTTCATCGCCTTTGCCTTTATTGGTTTTGCAGGGATTTTTGCCGGGAAGATACAGGCTGCGTTGGGAAGCGGACTGCGATCCAAAGCAATCGTGTGGGTCGCAATAGCGACATTTGCAGGAAGCCTAGCCCGCTATTTCTGGCATTTCATCGCCGGTTTCGTGTTTTTTGCCGAGTATGCACCGGATGATATGTCCCCGCTGCTCTTCTCTTTCATCATGAACGGGATCACCATGTTGGGCTCGGCATTTTTATGCTCCATAGTGCTGGTGTTCATAGCAAATATGGCACCAAGATTGATCAAAGTGAAGTCCCGTCAACAGGAAATCAGCCGGAAGGCCTCATAAAATCATATATCGACCGGTCCTTTAATAGGGTCGGTTTTTTTCTATCCAGTAGGGGAGCGAGAGTAAAATCCACCTAAAATAACCCCGTTCATCATTGCTTACACCACTGCTTTCCTATAAACTAGACCTATTCAAAAAATAGTACGTGTGGAGAGATCGTATGGAAGCAAAAATGATAAGAAGATATGACATTATGGAGGTCAGCCTGCTGGCGGGGAAGATCATGCTGCAAAGCGGCGCGGAGACGTATCGCGTCGAGGACACGATGATGCGCATCGCCGCTTCTTATGGGATATCGGAATCGCATAGCTATGTGACCCCAACCGGGATCATCTTCTCGATTGAAACATCGGAACCGACCAAAACGAAGCTCATCCGAATTAATGAGAGGTCTACGGATCTTGAGAAAGTCACCCTCGTGAACAGTATCTCAAGGCAGATCAGTAAAGGGCATCTGACCCTTGAAGAAGCATACAATGCCCTTGAGAAGCTGGATCAGTCCGATCTATCTTATTCCTTCCTGATTCAAGTGGCCGCGGCTTCGATTGCAAGTGGTTGTTTTCTCATCATGTTCCAGGGGATGTGGAAGGACTTCATTCCTGCTCTGATCACGGGAGGCGTCGGGTTTACGAGCCTGATTTATTTACACCGTCTCGTTCCGATAAAGTTCTTCGCAGAGTTTCTTGCTTCCTTCATCATCGGCATGGTGTCCTACGGATTTGTCCAGCTCGGTGCCGGTCAGGAATTTGATAAGATCATCATTGGATCCGTGATGCCTCTTGTTCCCGGTCTCCTGATCACCAATGCGGTCCGGGACTTGATGGCGGGTCATCTGGTGTCGGGTCTGTCAAAGGGAGCGGAAGCCTTTTTAACGGCATTTGCCATCGGGACGGGGATTGCCGTCGTGTTTACATTAACGTAAAGTGAGATTGGGGTGACAAGGGAATGCTCATCATCGAACAATTAGTGACCAGCTTCATTTCCGCCGCTGCATTCGGGATTATCTTCAATGCTCCAAAGCAGTCCCTTTTCAAATGCGGTATTGTCGGAATGCTGGGGTGGATCATTTACATACTCATGAGTTTACATGAAACAGACACCGTTCTTGCCACGTTACTTGCTTCCTTTGTTGTGGCCGTGGTCAGTCAAGTGTTTGCAAAAATGTATAAAACCCCGGTCATCATCTTCTCTGTAGCCGGGATCATCCCCCTCGTACCCGGGGGGCTGGCGTACGATGCCATGAGAAACTTCGTTCAAAACGATTACAATGCCGCCATCAACCTGGCTGCCAAAGCCTTTATGATTTCCGGCGCCATTGCCATCGGGCTCATCTTCTCGGAAGTCATCAACCAGGTCATCCGGAACGCACGCCTGAACGCAAGTGCCCGGCGAATGAGATAGAGGGACGGACCTTCCCTGAGAGGTTTTTTGGAGGATATGAAAAACGAGCTCTATAAAAAAGAACATATAGATGAAGGAGAGACCGCGACATGTCGTGGTCTCTTTTTTGAATATATCATAAGGGGCATTCCTGAAAAGGCACGGCGAGTACTTCCAACTACCACCCTGTATAAAAAAACGATATGATGATACATATACATAATGGCAGATATTTGTTTAGAGGGGTGTTCGTTTGAAGGTCATACGTTTCTTAAAGCCTTACCGTGCCGCCATGGCCGTTGCCTGGAGTCTGATGCTGGTAGAGCTTGCTGTAGAACTATTGAATCCGCTGTTTATGGCGCGGATCATCGACGAAGGAATTCTGAATAAAGACTTGGACATCGTGTTGAAATGGGGATTCATCATGGTGGGGATGTCTCTCATTGCCTTCATTTCAGGTGTGACGAATTCATTTTTTGCCGCGCATACGAGTCAGGGATTCGGATATGATGTGCGGGAAAGCCTGTATAAAAAAGTTCAGTCGTTTTCGTTTGCGAGTTTTAATAAACTTCCCGCATCTTCTCTCATTACAAGGATGACCAATGATGTCAGGCAGCTCCAGAACACGATCTTTATGAGCCTCAGGATCATGCTCAGGGCTCCATTATTGGTAGTGGGTTCCACCATCATGGCCCTGATCGTCAATGCCCGGCTTGCGCTTATTCTAATCGTTGTGATCCCGGTGTTATGGCTGTTCCTGTTTTGGGTATTGAAACGCGGGTGGAGTCTGTTTGAAAGAGTTCAATCCAGGCTGGATAAAGTAAATGAGGTCATGAAGGAAAACCTTTCCGGAATGAGGTTGATCAAAGCATATACGAGGAGTAAACATGAAGAGAGCCGTTTTCATGGAGCGAATGAAGATTTAAAGGATCGAACGGTACGTGCCCTTCGATTCATGGAGATCATTATGCCTCTCTTGATGCTTGTCATGAACCTTGCCCTTCTTTCTGTTCTATGGTTCGGAAGTATAGATGTTGCCTCAGGCGGTGCCAAGGTTGGGGAAGTAGTAGCGATTGTCACGTATGTCACGAGAATCTCATCTGTTTTTTCCATATTTTCTTTTATCATTACCAGCTTTTCAAGAGCAAGGGCTTCTGCTGAAAGGGTTGAAGAAGTACTTGAAACGGAGATCGACTTGAAGGATGGAGAGGAAGTGGACTTTCGCAACAAAGTGGTAAGAGGAGAAATATCGTTTGAAAATGTATCGTTTCAATATCCATCCACCAGGGGAAAGGTGCTGCGGGATATTTCCTTTAAGGTGGGAGCGGGACAAACCGTTTCCATATTAGGGGCTACGGGATCGGGTAAAAGTTCCCTGTTTCAGCTCATCCCCAGGCTGTATGATGCAACGGCGGGAACCGTTCAATTGGATGGGCGGGAGATTCAGACCATTCCATTAGATGAAATAAGAAAAAATATCGGATATGTTCCTCAGGAAGTCATCCTTTTTTCTGGATCGGTTTTAGAAAATCTCTTATGGGGAAAGGAAGATGCCTCAAGGGAAGAAATGATCCAGGCGGCAAAAGATGCCCAAATCCATGAAACCATCCTCAAGCTTTCCAACGGATATGATACGGTCCTCGGGCAAAAAGGGGTCAACCTTTCCGGAGGTCAGAAACAAAGGCTTTCCATTGCCAGGGCCCTAATCCGAAAACCAAAGCTCCTTTTATTGGATGACAGTACGAGTGCGTTGGATTTAAAAACGGAGTCGAGACTCCTTCAAGCATTGAAGAAATATGAGTGTACGACCATGATCATCACTCAAAAGGTCAGTACGGCGATGGAATCCGACCGTATTCTGCTGTTGGAAGATGGAGTATTGATCGGAGAAGGGACTCATCAGTCACTGGTAGCAGATTCCGTTCTCTATCAACGCATTTACCAGTCTCAATTCGGAGAGGGGGAAATCCGTCATGTCTAGGCATATACGAAAGAAATTGGGGGAGAACGACAAGGCGAAGGATGCAAAAGGGACACTCCGCCGCCTTTGGAACTACCTTTCCAAAATGAAAATCATTTTGTATCTAGTCATTTTAATGGTGTTCATTAGTTCAGCAGCGGCTCTTCTCGGACCATTTCTTGTAGGGAAGGCGATTGATGATTATATCGTCACGAAGGAGGCATCGGGTCTGGTGGTACTGATCACAGGCCTGATTGTAGTGTACATCCTGCATTCTATGGCTGTATGGTTCCAAAATTATTGGATGATCGGCGTCGCTCAGGATACGGTCTACCGGTTGCGGAAGGACCTCTTCCATCAATTGCATCAACTCTCCATCCCATTCTTTGATAAACGGAAGCATGGCGAGCTGATGAGCAGGGTGACGAATGATATTGATAATGTGAGCGCCACCTTGAATAGTTCGTTCATTCAGATCATCTCCAGTGTGCTTACATTAGTCGGGACCGTCACGATCATGCTTTGGCTCAGCCCGCTCCTTACTCTCATCACATTGACCATTGTCCCCCTCATGGTCTTTGGCATGAAGTGGATCACGAAACGGACAGGCCGCTTATTTAAACAATATCAGCATAATATCGGTGAATTGAACGGCTATATCGAAGAAACGATTTCTGGTCACAGCATCATCAAAACATTTTCCAGGGAAGAAACGGCCATCAAAGAATTCGGTGAAAAGAATCAGCGTCTAAAGACAGCTGCATATTGGGCAGATACGTATTCGGGATTCATTCCGAAACTTATGAACGTGCTGAATAATCTCAGTTTTGCCGTCATTGCCGGAGTGGGAGGGGTCTTTGCCTTGAACGGCATGATCACGATCGGTGTCATTGTCATATTCGCTGAGTATGCAAGGCAATTCACGCGGCCATTGAATGAGCTTGCGAATCAATATAACACGCTGCTCTCAGCAATTGCAGGTGCCGAGCGCGTATTTCAAATTTTAGATGAAGAAGAAGAAGCGAAGGATGAAGGAGATGCCGTGGAAATCGTATCCGTTGAGGGGAAGGTCGAGTTTCAACACGTTTCATTCTCTTATGAAAAAGGGGAACCGACATTAAAGGATGTATCCTTTTCCATCCGCCCCGGTGAAACCGTTGCCCTGGTCGGACCGACAGGGGCGGGTAAGACAACGATCACCAATCTCCTGTCCCGCTTTTATGAGCTGAATGAAGGAAGGATAGAGATCGACGGCCTCAACATTCAGACCATTAAACGAAAAAGCTTACGTCAGCAGATGGGCTTCGTTCTCCAGGACAGCTTCCTGTTCCAGGGGACGATTGCCGACAATATTCGTTACGGAAGGCTCAATGCGAGCGATGAAGATGTAAAGGATGCAGCAAAGCTTGCCAATGCCCATACCTTCATTGAAAAGATGCCCGAGGGCTACGATACAATGTTGCGGGCGGATGGAAGTGGAATCAGTCAGGGGCAGAAGCAGCTATTGTCCATTGCGAGGGCCATCCTTTCCAATCCGTCTATCCTGATACTTGATGAAGCAACGAGCAGTATCGACACGATTACGGAGCTGAAGATACAGGATGCGCTTAAGCGGTTGATGAAGGGCAGGACGAGCGTAGTGGTCGCCCACCGCCTTAACACGATCCGTCAGGCTGATCAAATCCTGGTCCTGGATGGAGGCAAGATCATTGAACAGGGCACTCATGATGAGCTTCTGAAGGTGAAGGGATTTTATCATGGGCTGTATCACAGCCAGTTGAAGGAGAGCGGTTGAGGAGGTAGAAGACAGGGAAGATTCGACGAGAACATAAAAAAACACCTCAAAAGTCAGCACTTTTGAGGTGTTTTCTAATTAAAAGGGGCTAATCATCCCGTTAGCGCTCCCTTTGGTACTGCCCTTAATCGGATAAAGGCAATTCTGTAACTTGCAACATCACAAGTAATATATTTATATCTTGAACGTTGTTTGCAGATAATAAACAGCCGCGGGCAATTCCTTGAGTCGTTTGATATACCTAAACGACGTAAGCCCTACCTCTCTTACATCCTAACGGCTCCGAAGCCGATCCAGTGTGAATAAGTTGTTAAATCAAAACAGAATAGAATTACGAATTATCTTCTCTATCGTTTCAATGTATGTTACAAGATTACAATAACTAAATATATCATCTTTCTTATAACATGTCAAGGAATCATATTAATTATAATTCAAGCGACTGCGGCGAATCTTCTTCATCATTCATTAGTCGGATGGCAGTAGGCTGGATTTTCAAGACGATGTAATTTGGATCGTCCGGACCTTCAAACCATCTCTTCATATGGTCATTCCATAGTTTTTCTTTGTAGTGGGCAGAATCTTCAACGGAAGCACGTCCTTCGATTTCAACGAAGGTGTCGCCGTATCCTTCCCCTTCATAACCAAGGAGGATGTGAACATTGGGGTTATCTTCGATTTCATCGGTTTTATGCGTTTCATTGCTCGTTGGCGTATATAAAGTCAGATCATCGTGTGAGAAAGTCATATAGCGGGAATGAGGCTTATTCTTCTTCACAGTCGCAAGCGTCCCCACTTTACTTTCGTCAAGAACCTTTAAGATTTGTTGTTTCAGTTCAGTTTGTGACAATCAATCCATCTCCTTTAATGTTTCTTTTAACCATACTATTCCTTTTCTGATACGGAAATAAACATGTGAATGTGTAGAGCTTATTCACAACGGGAATAACGAAATTATTATGAAGTGAAGGATGATGCGCGTGATACCCGGAAAACTGGTGAATCTGTGTAAAGAGCGGATGGAAGGTTATAACTGTGAAGGCTTTGTCTATGGAAGGGGACCGATGAACCCTACCATCATGATTGTAGGGGAGGCACCCGGGGAAACCGAAATTCATAATGGTATGCCCTTCAGCGGGAGAGCGGGTAAGGTGCTTGATGAGTTCTTTCAATACCTGGGTATAGGAAGGGAGGATATTTACTTCACCTCCACGGTAAGGAGCAGACCTTACAAAATCGTACATAAGAAAAACCGGGATAATGAAATGATTGAAAAGAAATATAACAGGGCCCCGACTCTTAAAGAACAGTTTGCACATGCCCCGATTTTGGATTATGAGCTCCAGCATGTAAAGCCGAAACAACTTGTGACATTGGGTAATATAGGAATGCAAAGATTGTTGGGGAGAAAATATACGATTTCTGAGGTGCATGGTCAACTTATCCGGTCCAAGGTCAGGCGATTGAAAGGACTTGATTCAAATGAATGGACCTGGAGCGAGGAAACCTACTCCATCTTTCCAACCTTTCACCCAGCTTCGATTTTCTATAATCGATCGTTGGAAAAGGATATCTATCAGGATCTTGACCGTTTGAAAGAAATACTCTGCAAGAAGAAAAGCTGACATCAGGCGTATGTCAGCTTTTTGAATGATCATTTTTTCGACAAATTCTCCTGAGCCATTCTTACAAGCTCCTTCACCATATTACCGCCGATCGATCCCCCGACCTTTCCCGCTTGTTCGGACGTTAATTTTCCATTATATCCTCTTTGGAGAGGGATCCCCTGTTCCTTGGCGATTTCATATTTGGCTTCTTTTGGATCCCGTGTCCCGCTCACTTTCGCTTTCAGCTGATCCATTGCGGCACGTGACTCAGGTACCAAAAGTTTTCTTTTCGACATTTTCATCACCTCTTTTATAGAATGCCCCAAATTTTTTTTAAGAGTATAAAGTCTTGGCATATAAGGGTTTTTATACGTTTGTAAAATTTTCGTCATAAAAAAGGATTGTCTATATTGTGTCAAATAAAATATAATTCTTAATAGTTAGAAAATTTTTATAAAAATAAAAGGGGGAAATGCCGTGGAAGAATTCGTTGGCAAGCTCGTCGGGATCCTTTGGTCCCCGGTCATGATTTATTTTTGTTTGGGCGTAGGCTTACTATTTTCTATTTTAACGAAGTTTTTGCAGGTCCGGTTGATTAAAGATATGGTGGTTCAAATGTTTAAGGGTGGAAGTTCAAGTGCAGGAGTCTCTTCATTCCAGGCTTTGGCTCTTTCATTATCCGGACGTGTAGGAACGGGGAACATCGCCGGTACGGCTACTGCCATCGCCTTCGGTGGTCCCGGAGCCGTTTTCTGGATGTGGACGATTGCTTTCATCGGTGCAAGCAGTGCCTTTATTGAATCCACTTTGGCTCAGATTTACAAAGTGAAACAGGACGGTGAATACCGCGGGGGGCCGGCCTACTATATTGAGAAGGGCATTGGCTGGAAGTGGTATGCAGTACTTTTCTCATTTGCGACTTTGCTTGCAATGAGTATCCTGATGCCGGGGATCCAGTCAAACTCCATTGCATTAGGGCTTGAAAATGCATTCGGTCTTAACACGACGGTCACGGGATTAGGTCTTGTGGTGTTAATCGGGGTCATCATTTTTGGCGGCGTCAAACGTATTGCCGGAGTGGCTTCGTACGTAGTGCCATTCATGGCCATTGCGTATATTTTACTTTCCCTTATCATCGTGGGAATGAATATTGCTGAGATCCCGGCTGTCTTTGCCCTTATTTTCAAAAGCGCATTCGGTGCAGATTCAGTATTCGGCGGAATCATCGGTATGGCAGTATCATGGGGAGTGAAACGCGGAATCTATTCAAACGAAGCCGGTCAAGGTACAGGACCCCATGCGGCTGCGGCGGCAGAGGTTTCACATCCAGCCAAGCAAGGATTGGTACAGGCGTTTTCAGTGTATATCGATACCCTTCTTGTTTGTACGGCAACGGCATTCATGATCCTGTTTACAGGTTCCTTCAATACAGAAGGTCCGGACGGAAAGATGCTTGCAAACAATCTGGATGGTATTGAAGCAGGACCTGGTTATACACAGGCTGCCATTGAATCAGTGATCCCTGGCTTCGGGGCATCATTCGTCGCGATCGCTTTATTCTTCTTTGCCTTTACAACCATCATGGCATACTATTACATGGCTGAGACAAATGTGGCTTACTTGATGAGAGGCAAGAATTCAAAGGCGGCAATGGTGATCCTGAAGGTAGTCCTTCTTGGAGCCACTTTCTATGGTGCTGTAAGAGAAGCAGCCCTTGCGTGGGCGTTGGGTGATATCGGACTTGGGATTATGGTATGGCTGAATTTGATTGCGATTCTCATCCTTGCCAAACCGGCCCTCAGAGCACTTAAAGATTACGAGGAGCAGAAGAAACAGGGTCTTGATCCAGTCTTCAACTCGAAAAAACTCGGTATCAAAAATGCAGAGTTCTGGGAGCAGGAATATAAAGTGGAAGATAAAGAAAATGCTTCTTAACCTATAAACAGTAAAAAACCTGTTGCCTAAGTGGCAGCAGGTTTTTTTACTGAAGTGGGGCATTGATTTTCGAATAAAGCCTTTCCCCGATATAATTTTGAAAAACATACATGAGCAGGGATTTCATGAAAAAAAGAGCGGATAGCTATTTAAGTGGAAATGTAACCCGATCAGATTAGTAAGCTTTATCTTTGAGTCAGGAAGCAAAAATGATTATGATAAATGGAGAAGAGAAACGTCATTTTATCATTGGGAGGTGCTGTTTCATTGGATTTATATAAATCGTTTATACAGAATGAACGCCAAAGGAAATTGGTTGATCTAGCTGGGAAGCTAGCTGATGCTTTTTCTGAACGAGGGGAGACATATGATCGGGAGGATGAGTTCCCTTATGAAAATTTCAACGACCTCAAAAAAAGTGGATATGGGACACTGTCCCTTCCGAAAGAATACGGGGGGGAAGAGATCAATTTGTATGAGCTTGTGATGATTCAAGAGAGACTGGCTACTGGTGATGCTGCAACGGCATTGTCCATTGGCTGGCATTTAGGGGGATTGATGGAGCTTACAGAAACCCGTGCCTGGGAGGAAGAGATCTTCAAGGACCTGTGTGAGGAGATCGTGGCAAACAAAGCCCTCGTGAACCGTGCGGCCACAGAACCGGCAACGGGCAGTCCGACACGTGGGGGGCTGCCTCAGACCAAGGCTATCAAAACCGAAAAGGGCTGGAGTGTAACGGGCAGGAAATCTTTCACGTCAATGGCGAGAGTCCTGGACTATTCCTTAGTATCGGCTGTGATCGGTGATACTGAAGAGAAAGGATTCTTCCTTGTGAATCATGACTTGGAAGGCGTGAGCATCGAGGAGACGTGGGATACGATTTCCATGAAGGGGACAGGGAGTGATGACCTCGTTCTTAAAGACGTCCAGCTACCGTCTTCTTCCCTCGTGGAGCGGGACAGCGACCAAGGGAAGAGCGATCTTCCTAAAGCATGGCTCCTTCACATCCCTGCCTGTTATATAGGGGTGGCGGTGGCAGCACGTAACTATGCCATCCAGTTTGCGAAAGACTACTCCCCGAACAGTCTCCCAGGGCCGATCAAGGATGTTCCGGAAGTCCAGCGGAAGATTGGTGAAATTGAATTAGAGTTGTTTAAGGCAAGGCAGATTCTATATTCCGTGGCAGATAAGTGGGTAAGGGAGCCTGCAAAGCGGGGGGATATGGCTGCAGAACTCTCTTCTGTCAAGCACATTGTGACAAACAGTGCCTTTCACATCGTGGACACTGCCATGAGGATCGTGGGGGCCAGGAGCCTTTTCCGGACCAATCCCATGCAGCGGTATTATCGTGATGTAAGGGCAGGACTTCATAACCCTCCGATGGATGATATGGTCATTGCAACGTTAGCGAATGAGGCCCTGAAATAAGGCTTTTAGACAAATGCGTTTCAGACAAAAGAAATCCGAACGATGACTCGACATTCTTTGAATATCGAATTCGTTCGGATTTTTTCGTTTTTGTAAAAAGCTCTTTTCGTAAAGATGGTTGTTTTCTAACATAGGAACTACTGAGGCTCTGTCTATGTGTGTATGGATAGATGGTGAGGGAAACGGCTTCGCTTTCCGGCGGACGAACGGCCAAGCCTCCTCGCATTCGCTGCGGGGTCTTGTCTCGTCCGTTTTTCCGCAGGAGTCTACGCCGTTCCCCTCCCCATCAAAATGAGATAGCGTGACAGAGCTTACCAGTGAAAAAACGAATGAAACAGCATTTTACTATTCAAGCTGAAATCAACCATTCCACACACAGAAAATGATGTTTTCTAGAGGTGTACAGAAGTAAATTAATCCTCCTACCAATAAAGTTGATTGTAGCGGAAGGTGCTCGACTCCGACGGGAATAGCGGGAAAGTTGAGACCCCGCAGGGCAAAAGCCCGAGGAGGCTCAACTCACGCCCCGCGGAAAGCGAGCACCTGCAGCGGAAATCAACAACTACTCGCTACCTTTCATAGCAACAAGGTTTACGAAAAGAGCTTTGTAAAAAGATATTAATCATCATTCCGGGTACAGTGCTTTTTCCAACACGTTTCGATGCTGTGCCTCAAGGAGATGGACTTCACTCAGCTCTTCAATAAGATCATGAATGGATAACAGTTCATAAAGCATGATGGTTTCACAGGAGAAGTGATGCTTCATAGATTGGAATGGTTTCATATGAAGCCCCTCCTGATCCTCCCAGAATTCCTCCAATAAATTCTTCATAAGGGTGAAATGCTGGTCTGGAATATCAAATGAAGGGTGGTGCATGATTCCTTTTAAACTTAATGTTGCATCCATGATCCGTTCTTTTTCTTCTTCACTGAAAGCATAGTGAACAGGCAGATAGATGATGTTGCCGATATGAAAAAGGATCTGTCTCAAGATGTTCAGCTTCTTATACTCATAATGGAAACAGCGCATTTCCTGACGGTTGGAGCGGTGAAGCTTCCATTCTTCTTTCTGGTATTCGCAAAGAGTATCCGTCGATTCAATTTCCCTTAAAATATCATTGAATATCAATTTCGTCTCTCTGTGCAGAGAATGATTCTGAAGGACTTCAGAGCCCCTTCTTTCCAGTAGATTCCCTGTTTTGAAATAGAGATTATGAATGTTGGTTGAAATCGTGTTGCTATACTTAGGTGGAAGGATCCACAGATTGACCAAAGTCGATACAATCAATCCGATTGTAGTCGTTCCAAGACGGATGAAAAACGTCGCAACGTAGTGATCATGGATCGTGGGAATCATGGCGATTCCAGTTAATGTAGCGACCAGGATACCAGCGCCCAGATGAAGCTTATGACAGGTGATGATCGTCAGGAGCGCGACCAGGGCATAGGTAAGGGCATGGTCCCCTAATGTATGAGTGATGACCACGGCAAATAACGCACCGATAGCCGATGCCGGAAAGCGGACGTACGCTTTTTTGATTGAATTGGCAGCCGTCGGTTCAATGGTGACGATGGCGGTTATGACGGCAAAGGTCGCCGGCCAGTTCAACAATTCACATACGAGGGCGGTAAGGAAAACAGCCAGTCCCGTTTTAGCAATCCTTCCCCCGACAAATTGAAATTTTTTCAAAAAATCCATAATGTAACCCTCTTTAATAAAATTCTCTATTTTCCATTATAAAGTAAGAAAAAACCAAATTAAATAAATTGACAAAAAAAGAACTGTTCAGGGAACAGTTCTTTATATATGATAACTCATCTTAGAGGCAATGGCCGTAATAGGATTTGGATGGACTGAGGCATCTTCCGGTCGTTCTGTGCCTCTTTCAAATACTTGAACATTCTTTTGCCCGCACCAGAGTTTGCGGAATGAATCGTGATTCTTTCTGCAAATAACTGTTTTTCCACCATGTAGTGGACGAGCATTAAACCATTACGTGTCTTACTCTCTAAGTCGTGATCCAGTGAAAGATGAGCGATAGAATAATTAAGAAGCAGGTCAATACATTCATCGATGTCTTTCGCGAGAATGTACCCTTGAGGACAGTGTCGATAATCGTCTAAAAACACATTTACTGTCATATTTATTCTTCTTTCGTCATTTGACTTAATTTAAGCCTAACAGAGATTGACAAATACTTATATAGGTCAATAGTATGGACATTACCATTATATTTGTAATTTTTTTGTAGGTTTTTGGTGAGGAATCTTTATTGAATAACATATTTTCAGAGAAAAAAGTAGTGTTTAGATCATATATAGACCGTTCCTTTTCGCTCCAGGCACTTGCTTTCCTCTATTTCCCGCAGGAGTCAAGTGCCTTCCGCTACAACCCACTCTTTCTTTTATATTCTGATTGCCTCATTACAAACAAACACAAGGAAAATCTCATTAGTGAGAGCTGAGAATTACCGATTTTCGAGTTATTACTATCATGAGTGGAATTTTTTAGTCCTTTATAGTGATATTATTTTTGGGGAAAGGGAGGTTCTTTATTTTGAAAATGTTCTATTTTTTCTTCTTCTAGATTAATAAAACCCCTACTTAGAAAGTTGATTGGAGCGGAAGGTGCTCGACCCCTGCGGGAATTGCGGGAAAGTTGAGACCCCGCAGGGCAATGCCCGAGGAGGCTCAACTCACGCCCCGCGGAAAGCGAGCACCTGCAGTGGAAATCAACCACCACTCGCTAGTTTTAAGGAAAGAAACATCCCTATGAAAATTAATCATTGATAGTGTGTCTGATTATTTCCTCCCCAGTATGTTCAGTAATAAATCAGGACGATCGGTAATGATGCCATCTGCACCGAGTTTGATGAGTCTTTCCATGGTTTCCCGGTCATTGACAGTCCAGTAATGTACCTGGAGTCCGATGCGGTGGGCGCCTGAGATCAGGATCGGTTGTGTCAGGTCCAGCTTTCCTTCTTGAAGGGGAAGTTGAAAGGCGTCGACATCCGATTTATAAAGATTTCTCATGAACAGTTTGTGCAGGATGACGAATTTTTTGGCTTCTTGTTTACCTCCTTGTGTGGCAACCCTTCCTTTAGAAGAAGCCTCAACTAAATTAATGATGTTTTGATCGAATGAGGCGATGAGGATTTTATCCTCCATATCGTATTCTTCAATCAGTTTCATTAACTTCTGTACAATTTCTTCTATCCGCTCTTCAGGGTTGTCGTCTTTCACTTCAATATTGATTCTCATATCGGGAAACCGCTGAAATACTTCTTCTAGGGTCGGGACATATATATGTTTTCCCCGAAAGGAGTATTGTCCCTTCAGGTCTTGGAAATAGTATGCCGCATCAAGCCGCTGGAGTTCTTTCAATGTGTAATCTTTTACATATCCGCTTCCGTCCGTTGTCGCATCAACTGTGGGATCATGAATGGTTACCAAATGGCCGTCTTCGGTAATATGTATATCCGTTTCGATGACATCGGCTCCAAGATCTACGGCATTTTGGAACGCCTCAATGGTATTCCCTGGTGCAAGATGTTTTCCCCCCTGATGTGCAATGACAAGGGGGCGCTCATTTTCCTTTTGAAGGAAATAGGGTGGTGTGGCCTTTTCAACAGGCAGCCAGTAAACGATGATGGAAAACAGGACAAAGAAAGCGATCATCATCTCGATGACAATGAAGCGCTTTTTTTTAGACATTTCGGGTAGCTTCGTATTTTTCATCTGCGTTCATCCTTTTGACTAAAAGATCTTATTTTTCATTATAAGTACGACCTTGTTTATTTAGGACAATAATATAAGAGAAAACAAGATTAATATAAAAGAGGAATAAGGACAATTTATCGATTTTTACTTTTTAAAGTAAAAAAATTACGTTTTAAAATAAAAGTTGTTGCTTTTGAAAGTAAAATAGATTACCTTATAAAGTAAGGAGGGGATATTTACCATGGAAGAACACTTAAGGTTAAATGTTTCATTACTGCGTAAGCGTGTGCCAAATCTCACATCAGCGGCTAAAACGGTGGGATTAAGGCCGGCGACTGTGTCAAATTTATGTACAGGGAAAATATCGGTGGGCCGTGCCGAGGTGAAAACGATTGTGACTCTTGCAAAGCTTGCGAATTGTACGCTGGATGAATTAATAATTCAAGGAGGGAAATTAAGTATGATTGAAACAGGAATTAAATCACTCGATTTATTTGCACCCATTGTTCAGGGGGGGACCAACGGATTCGTTTCGAGATCTCAGATTGGTCAATTTGTCGTTTTGGCTGAAATGACACAAGTATTGAAAGAGAAGGGTTACCATCCCATTTTATTGACACCGGATCAAACTTATCCTGGTTTGAGTGATCTTGAAGGATTCGTTGAGGCGAAATGCCACACCCTTGAGGATGCCTTTGCTGAGGTTTCATTGGTGGATGATAAGGAAAGCATTCTCTTGTATGTTGATCGCTCGTTTATCGTATCGGGGGAGCTGTATGAATTGAGGGAGAAGTTCGAAGCTGAAGGCTATCCTGACATTACGACCATTTTATTTGATCCAAGTGGAGAAGCAGTCGATGAAGACGACCCGTTTGGTCCACTTGATACCTTGTGTTATTTCGATATAGATCTGGCTACCCGTGGTCTGTACCCTGCCATTCATCCTGTTCAGTCCACGTCCGTCCTTCTGGAAGATGAAGCGTTTGAGGCAAGCCACGCCACGACCCACAAGAAGGCAAAGAAACTGTTAAGGCGATATAAAGAAATTCGCGTCCTGATGAATACGATCGGTAAGGATAAAATCCCGGAAGCAGACCTTGAGCTTTTCCAAATAGGGGAAAGACTCGAAGCATACTTGAGCCAGCCTTTCTATGTAGCGGAGGAATTCACTAACGTCAAGGGCCAAAGCGTATCGATTCAACAAACGATCGGAAACATACAGAAAATACTCCAAGGGAACTATAACCACCTCGACCCCAAAGACCTCACCTACAAAGGACAATTGAATTAACCATTAGATGAGGGACGGACCTCAGGCAGGAATGCCGAGGTCCGTCCCTCATCTATGACTTTTTTCGTGAATTTATGTTAGAAGAAAGAGGAATTGCCAGAATTTTGTCGTATGTGTAAAGTAATACTTTTTCTAATGGGAGACATATCGATGCTGATCGAGAAATTATTATTGCATGTCCTGATTATATTGGCTCCTGTTCTCATTCAAACCTCGCTCCTGGAAAATCACAGGCTAGGGAAATCCCCTGTTTTCATTGGTGTATTACATGGGGTTGCAGCGTTTATGTGTTTGATATTCGCTTATGAAAGCTTTGGGCTGTATTGGGATTTCAGGTATATACCATTGGTGCTTTCCATGTTGTATGGAGGAAGGAAGGCCGGAGTCATCGTCTTTCTATTTATTCTGGCGGCACGTATCATCCATGGAGGTGATGCGATTGTCTTCGGATTCATTAGTGCTTTCCTAGCGAGTATCCTGCCATTTTTGATTTCCAATCGATTCTGGTCATTCCCTCGGCGAAAGCGAGTGACGTTTGCTGTGTTACTTGGTTTTTGGCCAGCCCTGGTCATGCTCGGCATTCTGCTTTCCTTTGCCTTCATATCCGGTGTCCCGGTATCGGGTAACCGGGAGATGGGGATCTATGTTCTTATATTCGGTGGAATTCAGGTGTTGGGGGTCGGACTTGCCGCTCAACTGAATGAATGGATGATTGAAAAGAAGTTATTGCGGGAAGAAGTCATGAGGTCGGAAAAGCTCAACACTCTCGGTGAACTCGCAGCTTCCATCGCTCATGAAGTGCGGAATCCCCTGACCGTTGTGAAAGGGTTCCTTCAACTTATGAAAAAGCAGGTCACCGGTGATCATGATGAATATTTGAAGATTGTACTCAGTGAATTGGGAAGGGCAGAGGACATCATCAATGATTATTTAAACTTTGCCAAGCCTGAGCTCGAAAAGGTCGAGAAAATCAATGTCAAAGATGTCCTTTCAGATGTCACCGTTCTCCTCAATGCCTACGCATTGAAGGAAGGGGTTCATCTTGAGGCAGACTTGAAGGAAGATGGGTATTTATTGACAGATCGGAATAAATTGAAACAAGCACTCGTCAATATTATCAAGAATGCCATTGAGGCAACCCCTCCCCAAGGCAGTGTCACCATACATCTGGAAGTCATTCATACGCAGGTAATCATCACCGTCACGGATACAGGCAAAGGAATGACGAAAGAACAGATTGCACGAATCGGAACGCTTTTTTTCACGACAAAGGATCAGGGTACTGGTCTTGGGACATCCGTGTCCATGCGGATCATCGGAGCAATGGGTGGGCATGTCCATTATTCAAGCATTGTGAATAAAGGAACGGTCGCAACGATAAGCCTGCCTTTAAATAATGAAAAGTTTGCGAAATTTGATTCGAATCCTGCAAATACTTATATGAATAATCAAAACGCTTAGGGAAATGGCTAAGTGTTTTTTTATTGATCATAAAAATTCATCAACTCCATTTTCCGTACATACGTTCCATGATAGGATAGAAGATATGAATGATAAATCCTAACGTGCAGGCGACGATGACTGTTCCGATGCCGACAGCCCCGTGGAAGACCATGGCGAGGGTGATGGCAATCGCCTCATTTAACAAGCGGGAATTGCGCAAATTTAACCCAAAACGTTGATGGATCGCCACCATAAAAGTATCCATGGGACTTGAAGGGAGCTTGGCTTGAAGGTAGATGGAGATTCCAATCCCGAGGAGCAGGATGCCGATCAAGACAAAAGATAATTGTTGAACGAATCCTATGGGTTCAATTGCTTTAAGGCCAGACGTGATCCAGTAATCAACCATCATCCCGATCACAAAGATGGAGAGGGCGGCTAACCATTGAATACCTTCTTTTAATAAAAGTGCGTTTATGAGGATGAGAATGCATCCATTCATGAAGATGCATGTGCCGATAGAAAGGTGAAGGAGGGTGGATTCCCCGACGGCGAGTGCATCCCAGGGAGCTGCTCCCATATCCCCTTTGATAATCAGGGACACCCCTAATGATAGAGACAGTAAACCAATGCAATAAAAGATGAACCTTGCCTTCATTCTCCCGAATCCTCCGTTCCAAACAGCTTGTCTAATGTATATGTACATCTGAAAACAGTTAGAATCATCATTTTCTTTTGAAAACTGGAGGTGAATCATCCGTGAAGAAAACCATGAAGGTATCCGTCAGGGAGTTGGTAGAGTTTGTTTATAAGGAAGGAAGCATCGATCTGAGATTCCAGTCCTGTTCCTCTATGGTCACCGGCACAAGACTTCATCAGAAACTGCAGAAACAATATAAAGAAGGCGATGAGAAGGAAGTCTTCCTGAAAGGGGAGCACGCAGCCGGTGATCTGGTCTATCAACTTGAGGGTCGTTGTGATGGCATTCACTATGATGACGGAGAAGTGACCGTGGAGGAAATCAAATCGACGGCAAAAAAACTGGACTTGATTGACGAGGGAAGCCGCGTTCACTGGGCTCAGGGTGAATGCTATGCATACCTGCTGGCAATGGAAAAGCAGCTCTCCCAAGTAGGGGTTGAATTAACCTATATTGAAGTAGAATCAGAAAGAACCAAGTCATTCAAGCAAACCTATTCCATTGAAGAGCTTGAACGTATCGTGTATGAGACCCTGGTTGCCTATACACCATTTGCCACCGTGATTCTGACAAATGAAGAATTGAAAATGAAAAGTGTCCAGGACCTGATATTTCCGTATCCTTCCTATCGAAAAGGACAGAAAAAACTCGCAGGTGCGGTATATAAAACTGTATCTGAATCGAAATCCCTTTATGCCAATGCTCCAACTGGAACAGGGAAAACGATCTCTACCCTATTCCCTACCATAAAAGCAATGGCAGAAGGAAACAGCAAATGGTTTTATGTGACGGCAAAAACGATTACCCGTACAGTGGCAGAAGAGGCGCTTCAACTTTTGGAAAAAGAGGGTCTGGCACACAGGACGGTTACGATTACGGCAAAAGATAAAATCTGCTTTAAAGAAGAAACGATTTGTCAGAAGGAGTATTGTGAATTTGCAAACGGTTATTATGAGCGCATTAACGAAGCGCTGATTGATATTTTGACCCAAGAAACCATCATCACGCGTCCGATCCTCGAATCATACGCGAGAAAGCATAAGGTGTGTCCATTTGAATATTCCATCGACCTTTCCTACCTGGTGGACGGAGTCATCTGCGATTATAACTACATCTTCGACCCAAGGGTTTCCTTGAAAAGGATGAGCGATGAAAGTAAGAAAAAGACGAATCTCCTCGTAGACGAGGCCCATAATCTCGTGGGCAGGGGGAGAGAAATGTATTCTGCCTCCCTGAAAAAGTCTGCTTTCTTACAAATCAAAAAGCTATACCCCGACCATGACGGATTGAGACAGGGAATCACAGCTGTAAATAAGCAATTTCTGCGATTGAAAAAAGAAGCGGATGCGGACACCCGGGTTGAATTGGACGGTCAACTCGTTGAGTCGGTTGTAAGCTTTATTGAAATAACGGAAAAATGCCTTGGGGAAACGGGCAGGGAGTGGTCGGAGGAATTTATGCAGTTGTATTTCGACAGCATCAGTTTTGTGAGAATTTCAAACCTTTACTCTCTTGAACATCGTTTTGTAATTGGTCGAAGCTCCCATGAATTAGAAGTGAAACTTTATTGCATCGATCCGTCGAAGCTTATTAAGCAGGTTACACGTCCGTATCAATCATCGGTGTTTTTCTCTGCTACATTACACCCGTTTTCGTACTATTTTCAGCAGCTGGGCGGGAGTGAAGAAGATTATCGTTTCCTGATTCCATCCCCATTTGAGCACAACCAATGGCAAGTAGGGATCCACCCGATTTCCACCCGATTCAGGGACAGGGAACGGACTCTTCCCATCATTACGCGTTCCATAGAGGAAACGTTCAATGGGTATAAAGGGAATTATCTCGTCTTCTTTTCTTCATACTCTTATATGCAGGAAGCGTATGACAGGTTGAATAATGAATCATTGGGCGCTAGAGTCCTTATTCAGGAGCCGAATATGAGCGAGAGGGAAAGAGAAGAATTCCTCCAGGAGTTCCGGTGTGATAGAGAACGACCTGTTATCGGTCTAGCGGTCCTCGGAGGGATCTACTCAGAAGGGATCGATCTGAAAGGAGATCGGTTAAAGGGTGTGATCGTAGTAGGGGTGGGGCTGCCCCAGCCTTCTGTGGAACAGGAAATCATCAAGGATTACTTTAACGGGATGGGAATGAACGGGTATGATTATGCATATGTATATCCCGGGTTGAATAAAGTATTTCAATCAGGGGGAAGACTCATCCGTTCGGAAGATGACCGTGGTGTCCTTAAACTGATTGACGATCGGTATTTGACCCCTAAATACCGGGAATTACTCTTGGATGAATGGAAAGAGTATCGCATTATAACATAAAAAAAGACCGCTGTTTTCAGCGGTCTTTTATCATTAGTTAAATGAAGGATCCTTTAACAGACGGTCAAATTCTTCAAGGTGATGCGTTTCATCGGCGATCATATCATCAAGCTTGATGCTGAGCTCAACAAGACCCAATTCTTCTGCTTGTTCTTTACGCTTCTTATAGCGCTCAATGGTATCTGCTTCGGCTTTACGGCCTTCTTCAAGCATTTCCTTCACATCATCCGTTTGTTTAACGGCTGCAGGCGTCGTTGTCGGCTGACCACCTAACGTTTTAATCTTTTCGGCAAGGTATAAAGCGTGACCCTGCTCATCAGGAATTTCTTCTTCAAAGAAAGGCTTTAAGATTTGACGATACAAGCCGCTCACTACAGCAGCGTAGTTAGTGTAAAGAATGACTGCCGCATATTCATTGGCTAAATCTTCGTTTAATCCATCAATCAATTCATGTAATTTTGCTTCATCCATGTAAAATACCACCCTTTTCATTGTTGTTATAGAGACTATTTACCCGGGCTGAGGTGAAACTAAACATTCCGGAGGGAATCGAAGGCCCTTCAAATATTTTGCCTGAAAATGGGGATTCTAATTCTATAAAAGTCAGAGGAGGGATGATATGTCTAAACAGGGTAGGAAGAGTATGGATCAAACTTCTGAACAGCTGGCGAAACAAAAGGCCAAAAACGATGTAGAATTTGCAAGTGATACCCAAACGGGGAATGCAAAAGGACAAAGTCAGAAGAAAAGCGGCAGACAAATAAATAAAAAATAATGGACGAATATCTTTTTCATCGAAAGAAAAACCTATATGTAGAACCAGGAGGTGTAAAGGCATGAGAATTGGTGTTGAACAATCCTTAACAAACGTTGTAGAAGCCTTACGGGCACAGGGGCATGAAGTAGTGGAGCTTAAGCAGGAGTCAGATGCAAACGGGTGTGACTGCTGTGTCGTGACTGGGATGGATACAAATGTAATGGGTATTCAAAATGTAGCGACTCAAGGCCCTGTCATCGAAGCAAGCGGACTGAGTGCCGATCAGATCTGTCAGGAAGTCGAAAGCAGACTGCAATAACCTCAGACACAAAAAAGAACAGCCACTGATGGCTGTTCTTTTTTGTTTATTAGATCCAAATCCCTCACCCAATCTGGGCAAGAGGTTGGTTTCTCAAGTGCTCCCGCAGGAGATCAGGGGCGGTTAAAAAGATCAGGCCGTTACCTTCCAACGTTTTCGGGAAGCCAAGTGGTACTGTCCGCTTAATGAGTTGCGCATATACTTCACATTCAGAAAGTTTGCGGTCAAAGGATGCTTGTTCAAATTCTTTAACAAGAGCTAAAGCTCCAGAGGTGTGGGGAGCTGACATGGAGGTTCCGCTGAGCTTGGCGTATTTTTCTCCGGGAATGGTCGAGAGGATTTGTTCACCGGGGGCCACTAAGTCAACTTCATTATTGGAATTGGTAAAGTAGGAAGACTTTCTTTGCAGATCGATGGCGCCGACCGAAATGACTTCATTGTAGCAGGCCGGGTAGGAAAACTCATCGGTGCCACTATTGGAGTCGCCTTCATTCCCCGCAGCACAGACCACTAGAATATTGGAATCCACCGCTTTTTTAATGGCTTCGTGCAGAGGCTCATAATCTGTAGGTCCCCCTAAAGACATGGAAATGATATCGACCTTTTGTTCGATGGCGTAGAGAATTCCGTTCACGATCCAATCATACTGACCACTTCCACGGCTGCCGGCAAGAACTTTGATCACCAGTAAGTCTGCCATTGGGGCCACTCCGATTACACCTTCACCATTTTCGTTTGCCGCAATGGTTCCAGCCACATGGGTACCGTGACCACTGTAATCCGTTACATTATCTTCTGCACCGTCATCATCGTCGGTGAAATTTCGGAAGCCTTTCACCCTTCCTGAAAGATCGGGGTGCTTCGTATCACATCCCGTATCAAGAATGGCGATGGTTATCCCTTTCCCTTTAAATCCGTTTTTCCACATACTGGGGGCTTGGATTAAGTCAACGCCTTTAGGAATTTCATTTGCATCCACAATCATTTCGTCCATGAAATATGGAATTAACCTCATTTCACATTGCATAGCAATCCCTCCTAAAATAGTGTTGGGCATAGAAATAGAAATCAGAAGTTTCTGAAAATATAACATTTTTTGGACAAAATGAAAAGGGATTATAGTAATAGGAAAATAAAACCATTCATATTTTCGTCGGTTGTTGCATAGAAGGCGAAATCACCCATCTATAGAGGAGATGAGCCGGGAGATCGACCTTTTAGGAGGGGGAAATTTAAACAAACGTTTGACTGACGGTGCGAACCTTTAATAGGAAAAGGGTTCTCGGGTTTAAACAAACGTTTGGTTAAAATCAATATTCCGGATTTTTCATCATGACACCCCAGGTTCCATCATAAAATAAGGTGAAGAAAGGGGGCACACGGATGAATTATTATCAATATGGCTATCCTGCCTATTCCTATTACCGAAATGCTCCGAATATGGCCTACGCTCACATTCAGGGAGGTCCACTCGCTCCAGGACTTAAAGGATATGTATTTTTTCGGGAAGTGCAAAATGGAGTGGAAGTGTTTGCCGAGGTGACAGGTTTACCATCCTATAAAGAAGGAAAGGGTGATCAAAAGCCGATCGGTCCCCACGGATTTCATCTCCATGAAAAAGGGGTATGTGAGATAGGGGACCCCAATGAACCATTCACGTCTGCAGGGGGGCATTGGAATCCGACCAATCAGCCACATGGAAATCATGCAGGGGATTTTCCTGTTTTGTTTTCAAATGACGGTTACGCAAAGATGTCCTTTTTTACGAATAAATTTAAAGTGAAAGATGTAATCGGGAAGGGTGTCATCATCCATCAGAACCCGGACGACTTCAGGTCGCAGCCTTCAGGAGATGCAGGGAAACGATTGGCGTGTGGAGTGATCATGGGGTATGGAGCAACATAAAGAAAAGGGTTGACCCGCGCTGGGGTCAACCCTTTTATATGAAACGGATGGGATTAAAACACTCCCAGAACATCAAGCATGACGAATAGTATTAACACCGGCGCCACAAAGCGGATCAAGAAGAACCACGTTTCAAATAATCCCCTTTTCAACCCGCTTCCCTGCTTTAATTCTTCATATAAAGCGGTTTTCTTCATTTTGAGCGGTACAAACAGTGCGATAAGCAATGATCCGATTGGAAGCAATACATTACTTACAGTGAAGTCGGCTAAGTCAAATATCGTTTTGCCAAACAAGGTGATATCGCCGAGTACCCCAAAAGATAAAGCCGATGGAATACCGCAAACGAAGATGGCGAGACCGATGATCCACGACCATTTCGTGCGCTTTCCGGGGTCTCCCTTCGAAATGACCGATACGATTATTTCGAGCATGGAAAATGCAGAAGTCAATGCTGCGAATAAGAATAGAACCAGGAATGCAATGAAGAAGAGCATCCCGAATGGAAGCTGACTGAATACGGTAGGCAGTACATTAAACAGCAGCACCGGACCCGCGCCTGGCTCTAAATCAAAAGCAAAGACTGCCGGGAAAATCGCAAGTCCTGCAAGTAATACGATGAAGATATTCATCGCCACGATCGAAATTGCCGAACGGGGAAGACTCTGTGTTTTAGGAAGGTATGAGCTGTATGTCACCATCACCGATACCCCGACACTTAACGTGAAGAACGATTGACCCATCGCTTCTAAAATCGTCTGTGACGTTACTTTGGAAAAATCCGGCTGAAGCAGGAATGCAACTCCTTCACCTGCCCCATCAAGGGTCACAGCGCGGATCACTAACAAAATAAAAAGAATAAATAATGCCGGCATCATAATTTTACTCGCAAGTTCAATCCCTTTTTCAATCCCTTTGGCCACCACGATGATGGTCATCAAGATGAAGAGAAGCTGAACGAATACACTTATCCCGGGGTTTGAGATCGTTGCCCCGAACACTTCTGAGTATTGATCCGATGAAAGCCCGTTTAATTGCCCTGTAACAGCTTTGAATAAATAAACGACGATCCATCCCCCGATGACACTGTAGAAGGAAAGTAGGATGAAGGATGTGATCATCCCGAGGATCCCGACCCAGTGCCATTTGGTGCCGGGAGCGATTTTTCGGTACGAATCCACTGCATTGCTTCCAGTCGTACGTCCGATTGAGAATTCTGCCAGTAATAATGGAAGGCCGAGTAATAAAGTAAATAGAATAAAGATCAGGAAGAATGCTCCGCCTCCATTTTCACCGGCGATATAAGGGAATTTCCAGATGGCCCCCAATCCGATGGCAGACCCGGCTGCCGCTAAGATAAAGCCGATTTTTGATGACCATTGTTCACGCTGACTCATTCTCATTCTCCTTTCGGTATTTATTGAGGTGTGAGGGGGGTTTCAGACCAAATAAAAAAATCGCCCCTACATATCGTAGGGACGATTTGGATATCGCGGTACCACCCTAGTTATGAGAAAATCCTTCTCATCACTCTTCACACATAACGGTCTTACCCGTCTTTTGATCTCGTCAAAAGAAGCTCCGGAATCGAAATTCACTTCATCTTTGTACCGGTTCACACCAACCACCGGCTCTCTTAAACAGGGAAATGTCCGTTACTAGTTTCCTTCAAAGCTTATTCAATATTTGGTTATACAATTTTTATCATGAATCAAAACGACTTGTCAATCTATTTCGGGAAAAGTAGTGAGAATTGTCTGGAATTGATGGTGGTTTTTGGTTCGATACGAATAAGTAGGAAGGTGCCAGGCGCGAAAAGTAGGGATAGTGCCTGGCACCGAATGCTGAATTGGTGCCAGGCACCAAACACCAAAAGTACAATTTGTGCCTGGCACCCATGTCCTCCGCCGTTGAGTTCGTCCTTCCACTGGAGTAAAATGAAAGAAAAATAGGATGAAAAGGTGTTTTACATGAAATCATTTATTATCGTAGGTGCCGGTATTCTTGGGGCTTCAACGGCCTATCATCTGGCGAAAGCAGGAGCGGATGTCACGATTATCGACCGAAAGGACTCCGGACAGGCAACGGATGCAGCGGCAGGAATTGTATGCCCGTGGCTGTCACAGCGCAGGAATAAAGTGTGGTATCGCCTGGCAAAGGGTGGGGCGAAGTATTATCCGAGCATCATCGAACAGCTCGAAGCAGACGGTGAGACTGAAACCGGTTATAAACGTGTGGGGGCCATCAGTCTCCACACGGATGTGCAAAAGCTCCATAAAATGATGGAGAGAGCGGAGAAACGCAGGGGGGATGCTCCGGAAATCGGTGAGCTGACGCTTCTGACTTCAGAAGAAACAAGTCAGCGCTTTCCGCTGCTATCAGAAGAGTTCCAGGCTGTACATGTAAGCGGCGCAGCCAGGGTAGATGGCAGGGCACTGCGGGATGCACTTTTGAACGGGGCTAAAAAGTACGGGGCATCATTTCGACATGGGGATGCCGGATTGTTACACGAACATGATCGGGTCACCGGTGTCATAATAGGAGACGAGGTCCTTAGGGCCGATGGGGTGATCGTAACAGCCGGCGCATGGGCGAAGGAACTCTTTCAGCCTCTCGGTATAGACTTTCTTGTGACCTCTCAGAAAGCCCAAATCCTCCATTTGGCAATGGAAGGGGGAGAGACGGGTGAATGGCCCGTCGTCATGCCCCCTAATGATCAATATTTGCTTGCCTTCCCCGAGGGGAAAGTAGTGGCAGGAGCAACTCATGAAAATGATGTTGGCTTTGATCCCCGGGTAACAGCGGGCGGAATCTACGAAATCCTTCAGAAGGCAACGGCTGTCGCACCTGGAATTGAAGATGGGGCAGTGGTGGAAACAAGAGTCGGATTCCGACCGTTCACTCCTGGATTCCTTCCGGTTTTCGGGGCAGTACCGGGGTTCGCTGATGTCTGGGTGGCAAATGGTCTTGGGGCATCGGGTTTGACGGTTGGTCCATATCTTGGATCGGAGCTTGCCAAACTGGTAATGGGTGAAGCTACCGATCTTGATCCTGCTGACTATGACGTAGCAGGGGCCATCGGGTAAGGGGAAGAAAAAAGCACCAGCTCATTTCCCCCTATCTTCTAAGCAAAAGGACCCTTATAATAGAGAGAGCGAATTTTAGTATAGAAAGAAAAGGTGTTTACGACATGAGTTTATTAACAGTCAAAAATTTAACCCACGGTTTCGGCGACCGTGCGATTTTTAATGACGTTTCCTTCCGTCTGTTGAAGGGTGAGCATATCGGCTTGATCGGCGCCAACGGAGAAGGAAAGTCTACATTTATGAATATCATAACAGGGAAGCTTGAGCCCGATGAAGGAAAAGTGGAATGGGCGAAGCGGATCCGTATCGGTTACCTGGATCAGCATGCGAAGCTTAAGCAGGGGATGACGATCCGGGACGTGTTGAAGACGGCGTTTCAATACCTGTTTGATATGGAAACGGAAATGAATGAGCTGTTTGCCAAGATGGGGGAAGCCACTCCTGAAGAATTGGAAGAATTGCTTGAGGAAACAGGGACACTCCAGGATGCCCTGACGAATAATGATTTTTACATCATTGATGCCAAGGTGGAAGAAATCGGCCGTGGTCTTGGGTTGGATGATATCGGTTTGGATAAGGATGTGCACGATTTAAGCGGTGGACAGCGGACGAAGGTATTGTTGGCAAAGCTTTTACTTGAAAAGCCGGACATCCTGTTACTTGATGAGCCAACCAACTATCTTGATGAACAGCATATCAACTGGTTGAGACGCTATCTTCAGGAATATGAAAATGCCTTTATCCTGATCTCTCATGATATACCATTCTTGAATAGTGTCATCAATCTGATCTATCATATGGAAAATCAGGAATTGAATCGCTATGCAGGGGACTATCACGAGTTCAAACGGGTCCACGAAATGAAGAAGCAGCAGCTTGAGTCAGCTTTCAAGAGACAACAGCAGGAAATCTCGGAGTTGAAGGATTTCGTGGCCCGCAATAAGGCCCGGGTATCCACCCGTAACATGGCCATGTCCCGTCAGAAAAAGCTTGATAAGATGGATATGATCGAACTGGCTGCGGAAAAGCCGAAGCCTGAGTTTCGTTTTAAACAAGCGAGAACCGCCGGCAGGGTCATCTTTGAAACGAAGGATCTTGTAATCGGCTACGATGAACCGTTATCAAAACCGCTCAACCTCAAGATGGAGCGTGGTCAGAAGATTGCTCTGTCAGGAGCCAACGGAATCGGGAAGACGACTCTATTACGAAGTATTCTAGGCGAAATCAAACCGATATCAGGTACTGTGGAACTCGGGGACTATCTCCATATCGGTTATTTTGAACAGGAAATCAAGACAAAAAATAGTAACACATGTATTGAAGAAGTGTGGAACGAATTCCCATCCCTTAACCAGGCGGAAGTCCGCTCGGCCCTGGCTAAATGCGGATTGACGACAAAGCATATCGAAAGCAAGGTAGAAGTGCTGAGCGGTGGGGAAAAGGCAAAAGTGCGACTATGTAAACTGATGAACAAAGAATCGAACGTCTTGGTCTTTGATGAACCGACCAACCATTTGGACGTCGAGGCGAAAGAAGAGTTAAAACGTGCCCTTAAAGAATACAAAGGGACCGTTCTCCTGATTAGTCACGAACCTGACTTCTATCTGGATGTAGCGACGGAAGTATGGAACTGTGAAGACTGGACGACGAAATTATTCTAACTCAAAAAAGCCGAACCCTGTGCAATAAAGGGGTCGGCTTTTTTTGTTTCTGACTACTCTGCCAAAACAGATTCGAGGGACGAATATCCGTGATCCTCCATCCTCAAATCGTCAAAACTGTGTTTCATATGAAGGTCGATCAGTTCAAGGAGAGTCTGCTGGTCTTTATTTTCAATGGCCTTCACCATTTCCTCATGTTCACGGAAACGGACGTTTTCCCCTGGCTCTATGTGATAGAATACATCGAATAAGAACAGATATACATTGGATTGAGTCAGCATTTCATCCATATAACGCATCAGGAACTTGTTGCCGCTGACTTCTGCGAGGAACAGATGGAACTGCTTATTGAGCTCCACATATTTTAACAGGTCTTTCTGTTTATACGTTTCCTGCTCATCTTCAAGGAAGGTATAAAGCCTCTGTAAATCCGATTTCCTCACTTTAGAAAGACCATATTTCACCGTTAGAAATTCCAGTTCCTTTCTTAATTCAAAGAATGAAATGATTTCTTCTTTTGTCGGATGAACGACGAAAGCACCACGATTCGGGATGATCTGAACGAGCCCTTCTGATTCCAAGCGTTTCAGCGCATGGCGGATCGGTGTCCTTGAGACCGCCATTTTTCCGGAAATGATTTGCTCGACAAGCTGTGTACCCGGTGCAATTTTTCTGGCGAGCAATGCGTCCTTCAAATGATCATATACTCGTAACTCTGCGGTTTGTCTCTTTTTCACCATCATCATCCATTCACTCGAAAATTTCCTACCATCTATCATAAACGAAAAATGTGCTGATCCAAAATTAGGTGGCTTAGAGCGATCAGCTTATTAGGCGAGGGAGAGGTGAGTCTCAGGATTTACATCACGGAAAAGTTTTTATAATGCATGTTTTCTGACATTTTTGCTCCCAAAAATAGGGGAGAAAAACCTGTTGACATTTTTACCTAAGGTGATTAATATTTAAACAGGTTAAATATTATATGTATGAATAGAAATGGGGGATGACCTTGGACCTGGAACAGATCCAACACTCTTATATAGATCGCTTGTTTACAGCATTTCACGTAACGAATCGTCATATTCAGCAGGAAATGGCGGTTGTATTGAAAGATATGAATTTAACGGGTCCCCAGTTTTTCATCCTGTATCTCTTGTCGACTTCTGACGATATGAAATCGACGGAACTCGCGGAGAAGTTAGATGTGAAGCCCAGTGCGATCACGGTCATGATAGATCGATTGCTGAAGAACGATTTTGTCTCGAGGCATAGAGACGAAAACGACCGCCGGATTGTAAAGTTAGAGCTTACAACAGGCGGGCGAGAGGTTTTTGAGATGGCGAAAAAGGTAAGGAGGAGAATATTCTCCCAATACCTGTCCTATCTTGAAGAAGAAGATGTGGAACAACTTGTCACCATCTATGAAAAGCTGGCTGCAGCCGTTGAGAACAATACAGAAGAATAAGGAGAGAAACATATGTCAGTACAACCAGGAATCAATAGACGTTTAGTTCTGACCGGTTTGATCATCGGGATGTTCTTCAGTGCCCTTGAACAAACGGTGGTAGGGACCGCGATGCCTACAATCATCGCAGAACTGAACGGGTTTTCCATTTTTGCGTGGGTAACCACGGCTTATCTGATCACTTCCACAACAGTTACACCGATCGTGGGGAAACTATCGGATTTATATGGCAGAAGATTATTATATTTAATCGGGGTCATCATCTTTATTATAGGATCAGGTCTTTGTGCCACAGCCACTTCCATGGAGCAGCTCGTTCTTTACCGAGGGCTTCAGGGAATCGGTGGAGGTATGATCATGCCCTTATCCCAAACCATCATCGGGGATATCTTCACGGCTGAGCAGCGTGCAAAGTGGCAGGGTGTGTTCGGGGCTTTATTCGGATTGAGCTCTGTCATTGGACCGTTCATTGGCGGGTTCATCGTCGATACGATCAGCTGGCACTGGATTTTCTTAATTAACGTACCATTCGGCTTATTATCAGCTCTTCTGTTATTCATTGGACTGAAATATGAAAATGTCGGGCGCGCGACGGATAAGGTAAGCATTGATTACCTGGGAATCATCACGCTGATCCCGGCCTTGGTCCTCTTATTGCTAGGACTGAATTTCGGTGGAGATAAGTTTGAATGGCTCTCAGGAACAAGCTTCATGCTCTTTGGCGGGTCAATAGCTTTACTTCTCGTGTTTGGATTTATAGAAAACAAAGCGAAGGAACCGATCCTTGATTTAAGTCTGTTTAAAAACCGGGTATTCGCCACAACAAATGCCCTTGGATTTCTTCTCGGGTTAGGAATGTTCGGAGCGATTATGTTCGTGCCGATGTTCATGCAGGGAATCCTCGGGGTGACGCCGACTCAAGCGGGATCTACCATGACACCGATGATGATCGCGTTGATCACGGCAAGTATTATCGGCGGTAGATTATTACTGAGACTACGATACCGTACAGTGTTGACTTCTGGTATGCTGATCACCGTGGTTGGCTTCTTCTTAATGAGTACGATGGGTCCTGAATCGAAGGAATATACAGCGTATATGTATATGATCGTGATGGGATTCGGAATGGGTCTTGTCATGCCGACCCTTATGATCGCAATTCAGAATGAATTCCCTAAATCGAGACTGGGGGCCGTCACCTCTTCCGCAACGTTCTTCCGTTCCATCGGTGGGACGATCGGGATCACCGTTTTAAACGCTGTGATGAATCAATCTCTTCAAGATAATATGAAAGATGTAGCGGCACAGCAGGATAATCCTGCTGCAGCGCAGATCCTTAGCGGGTTAAGTGAAAAAACGGATGCACTATTCGGACTGCTGGTGACCCCGGGGTTACTGGAAGTACCGAAAGAAATCGGCAGCATCGTGATCGCTTCGATTGAAACCGCATGGTCCGATGCCTTCACAACCGTCTTCTTAACAGGTCTGATTTTCATTGCCATCGGCGTGGGAGTGGCCCTGTCGGTTGGAAACGGGAAGATTAAACGTGATAAAGAATTACAGGAAGAAGCGGAAAAGGAAGAGGCAATCCTTAAACCGGCTACTGAATAATATGGAAAAAGCCTGCCTTGGATTTCAAGGCAGGCTTTTTTTCATTTGGATTTTCGTACCTCGTACAAATGAAACGACATTCCAAACGGATCAGATATCATTTCACTTTTCGCATGATTGACTTGCTCTACTTTGCAGCCGCTGTCCAGGAGGTTTTGCTTACTTCTATCAAAATCATCTACAGCGAATTCGAAATGCACGGTGTTATGCTCACTATCTTCAATGAAGAAGTTCCGACCATTCATCGAGAACTTTGTTTCCTTCTGTCCCTCTTTTTCAACCTTCATTCCAATGATATTCGTGTAAAATTGAATCGCCTCATGGTAATGCTTCACTCCAATTGCAACATTATGAGTGAGCTGAAAGGATGAACGAAGGTTATGCTTCAGCTGAGGGATAAAATCTTCAGATGGAGCATGTAATAAATCCAGTAAGGAATAAATGACGCAATATTCATCTCCTGGACCGAAGTAAGCAGAGCTGCAATGATAAATCATTCCTTCTTCATTTTTCTTGAAAGTGGATACCCCTGGCATGGAGGTTTTCTCATTTTTAAACCCGAGATCTTGTGAAAAAGTGTTTTCTTTCGATGATACAAGTGGAAAGGACCACCCTTTTGAAGCTGCAAAGTCTTCTTGAACGGCCGGGTCGTCTGGAGAGGATAGAACAAATTCACAACGACTTAACAAATGATGGTACACCCCATTAAAGCCATCCCCCCACATAGAACAATAGCGGCAATTCCTCCCCATATTATGGATGATGATAAGTTCATCCTTGTCCTTGAAAAGATCCTCTAGTGTAACGGTTTTTTGATCGGTTGTTAAAAAGAGGTAGTTTTTAACCTTTTGTGGTGCTTGTTCTTTGCGTAGTTGTGAAAGCTGCCTTTTCTTTTCCATGATTTCCAACTCTAATGCCTGTATTTCCTTCGTTCCTTCAAATGTGGTCAATTTATGCCCTCCCTTTAGAACTTGTTATATATAAGATTTCTGTATTGGTGTGAGATGTCCTTCTTTTCAGAAAATAGATCGTATCTTACATGGTCATCAACGAAGTTACTTTAATTAAATTTTCTGAAAATATATTGACAATTTCCAATAGACACGTTATCTTTTGAGTAGATACATATAACACATATTTTTATAAACGAATAAATAACGTTATATAAATATATTTTTATATCATGACAGGGAGGCCGATACATTGATTTTGCACGAGGTTGAAACTGCCGGTCGATCGCAAATGGAGCGCCTTCAACTAGAGAGACTGCAACATGTTGCTTCAGTCGTTTATGAGAAAGTTCCCTTTTACCGGGAACAGTTTGAGAGAAGGGGCATCAAGCCGGAAGATATAAAGTCTTTGTCAGACTTGAAAATGTTACCGCTTACAATTAAAAAAGACCTTCGTGATCATTATCCATTCGGCCTGTTTGCCGTAGAGCGTGAGGAAATGGTAAGGGTTCATGCTTCAAGCGGTACGAGTGGAAAGCCCACAGTCGTAGGCTATACCCAGAATGATATTGATATGTGGGGTGGGATCGTTGCGCGGGCGATTGCCATGGCAGGCGGGAAACCGGGGGATGTCCTGCATAACGCATATGGATATGGTTTATTTACCGGTGGATTGGGCCTTCATTATGGAAGTGAGAAGCTCGGGATGATCACAGTTCCGGTGTCAGGAGGGAACATGTCCAGGCAGATCACATTATTGGAAGACTTCAAGCCGTCCATCATATGCGGTACGCCTTCTTACGTTCTCAATTTAGCCGAATCAATGGAGGCGCAGGGAAAGGATCCGGCTTCCCTTTCTGTGAAGTACGGAATCTTCGGAGCCGAGCCATGGTCGGATTCAATGAGGAAGACGTTGGAGCGGAAGATGGATATTAAAGCATGCGACATCTACGGGTTAAGTGAAGTCATCGGACCCGGGGTTGCCATGGAATGTCATGAAGCGCGGGACGGCCTCCATATTGCAGAGGATCATTTCCTCGTTGAAGTTATTAATCCTGATACGTTAGAAACCCTTCCGGAAGGGGAAGTCGGGGAGCTTGTGTTTACGAGCTTAACGAAGGAAGCCTTTCCGATCATCCGGTATAGAACCGGCGATATCGCTTCGATTCAGCACGGAACATGCTCATGTGGACGAACAACGGTGAAGATGTCCAGGGTGAAAGGAAGAGTCGATGACATGCTCATTATCAGAGGAGTGAACGTGTTCCCATCTGAAATGGAGCATTTTCTGCTTCAGATAAATGAGCTTGCACCACATTATCAAGTTCACTTGAAGAAAAAAGGGGCACTGGATTTGGTGGAGCTGCAGGTTGAGGTGACGGATGAATGTTTTAGTGGGGTGTCGAACGACTTACATCATGATCGCCTGAATGAACTGGAAAGAAAAGTGAAGAGCCTGATGAAAGATCGTTGCTATGTTTCCATGGATGTCAAAGTGAGAGCACCAAGGGAAATACCCCGCTCAGAAGGAAAAGCTATCCGGATTGTCGATCTTAGAGGAGAAGCCATGCTTCAATAAATTTTTTTGAAAAAAATACCTATCACACGGATTAGTTATAACGTGGTATTTGTGTGATAAAGGAGGGGCAGTTATGAGTGACGTCTTGACAAATCAACCATTGACGGAAGATGAGCGTATGGCTCGTTTTATGAAAAAGATCGAGAATGACGAAAAAATAGAAGCCGATGATTGGATGCCGGATGAATACCGGAATGCGCTGATCAAGCTGATATCCATGCACGGCATCAGTGAAATCATGGGGGCGCTCCCTGAGAAGGAGTGGGTCCCGAAAGCGCCTACCCTCAGAAGAAAACTGGGGATCATGGCAAAGGTTCAGGATGAGATGGGACACGGACAGCTATTGCTCCGTGTAGCGGAAGATTTGATGAAGCCTTATGGGAAAACGAGAGAGAATATTATGAGAGATTTGTTTTCCGGAGATTTGAAGTTTCATAACGTCTTTCATATGGAGGCACCGACCTGGGGGGATGCAGGATTGATCGGCTGGCTCGTGGACGGGGCGGCGATCATTACGCAAACGAATATGCTTCATGCTTCCTATGGACCGTACGCCAGGGCGCTGAAGAGAATTTGTGCCGAAGAGGTATTCCATGCCCAGCATGGTGAGGCAATCATCATGGCTCTCGCAGAAGGAACGCCTGATCAGAAAGCATTGGTCCAGGATGCGGTGGACCGCTGGTGGGAATCGCTTCTGATGTTCTTCGGGCCGGGGGATGCGAAGACAACGGGCTCTTCCAAGCAGGATATTACCATCAAGTACAACATCCGGACGAAAACCAATGAACAGCTTCGTCAGGACTTTTTCACGAAATATGTTCCAAGAATACTGTCATTGGGACTGACACTTCCGGATGAAACGATGTACTTTGATGAAGGGCAGGATTTATGGATCTATAAGCAGCCCGACTGGAGCCGCTTTAAGGAAATCATTCGCAACAACGGGCCGAAATCGAAGGACCGTCTCCGTTTAAGGGAATTATCCTACGATAACAATGCATGGGTCCGGGAAGCGTTAAGCCCTGGTGACCGAGTAAGTTAGAAGGGAATGAGAAGACATGTCAGACAAGGGTCAGAACTTTTATCAGGAATTTGAAGTGTTCAGTAAACGGTCGGACGGGGCACAGATGCAGCATCAGTTCAGTCTGCTGGCTCCCAACCATGAGCTTGCCATGGTGATGGCTCAAGAGAATTTCATGAGAAGGGAACCGGTTTCGGATATCTGGGTCGTGAAACGGGCGGATGTACGGATGATGACGCCTGAAGAAAGAGAGAGTGTCTCCCGTCTTGATAATAAAGATTACCGTAACGCCAAGGGCTACGGCTATTTGAAAAAGAAGTGGAGACAGTACGAGCAGGAAATGCTGGATGAGAAAGAAATCATGTCATGGGGAGAGTTGGTGAAGAAGAAATGAACGTGAAACGTCCACAGGACATTCCGAATGCAGATTACAAGGAAGCCCTCTTGAGCCTCTTATATCAGCTGGCGGATGACGATTTCATCCTTGCTTACCGGGGATCTGAATGGCTGGGGCTTGCTCCCCATATCGAAGAAGATGTCGCGTTTTCTTCCATCAATCAGGATACGATGGGGCATGCGACCATGTTTTATCAGCTTCTTGAAGAGTTGGGGGAAGGCGATCAGGACCATCTCGCCCATGGTCGGAAAGCGGCAGAAAGAAGAAATGCCATTCTCCTTGAGGAAGTGAATGGTCCCGGTAACTATATGGAGGAGCCACGCTATGATTGGGCCTTTGCTGTGGTGCGTCATTATTTTTACAGTGTGGCGAAAAAAGTGCGGATCGACGCGCTTAAGAATTCTTCCTATCAACCACTTGCCGAAATGGCCGTCAAGATCAACACAGAATTGTACTATCACCTGCTTCACTGGAAAACCTGGTTCATACAGTTAATGAATGCAGGTGGGGAAGCAAGGGAGCGTATGAATAAGGCAATGGATAGAGTACTGGAAGAATTCGGGGGAGTCCTGGCCTTGGGGCCAAGGGGGAAAGAAATGTCTCTTATGGCTTTGATCGAAGGGGAAGAAAGTTTAACAAAACGTTGGGAGCTCGCACTAGAGCCCGTCTTCCAAACATGTCAACTATCTTTTCCACCGATTGTAAGCATGAAAAAGGGGAATGGACGCTTAGGTGAACACACCCCTGAACTGGATACGGCACTTTCGACCTTAAGCGAAGTCTATCAAACAAACCCGGCAGCAAGCTGGTAAAGGATGAAGGAAAATGACTGCAACCGTTTTAGATGTTCTTCAAACTGTGAAAGATCCTGAAATCGATTCCATCAGCATTGTGGATCTCGGAATGGTCAATCGCGTCGATCATCAGGAAGAAACTCTTGTGATCGAGCTTCTTCCCACTTTTGTAGGCTGTCCTGCACTGGATATCATTAAAGGCAATGTGGAGAAAGCATGCAGGGAACAGCTGGGAATTCAATCTGTACAGGTACAATTTGTCTACTCCCCGCCCTGGACCTCGGAGCGGTTGACCGAGAATGGCCGGGAGAGGCTGAAGGAATTCGGCATCGCGCCGCCGCCAGAACATTTTACAGGGGAAGAAGATTGGGAGATTCACTGCCCGTACTGTGATTCCCCCTATACCTCCATGGAGAACCTGTTCGGGCCGACCGCCTGTAGAAGCATCCTCTACTGTAAACAGTGCCGGAACCCGTTCGAAGCCATGAAACCTATATCCACGATGATGTAAAAAAATCTAGTAAACTACTGAAAATCAAAGGAGAGATTCCATTATGGTAAAACTGATCGCGTTATATAAGCACCCTGAAAATAAAGAGAAATTCGATGAGCACTACTTCAACACCCACGGTCCGATCACAGCGAAGATCCCTGGCTTGAAGAAGATGGACGTTACAAGGATTGTAGGATCTCCGATGGGCGGAGAAGGAAAATATTATTTAATGTGCGAAATGTATTATGACAGTCATGAAGCACTGAAGGCAGCCATGAAATCCGATGAAGGAAAAGCTTCCGGGAAGGACCTTATGGGCTTTGCCGCAGATCTCGTCACCCTCATGATCGGCGAAGAAGTGAATGAGTAAAGAGTACGAATATATCGTAGTGAGCGAGAGGGACGGACTTGGTTTCATCGAATTGAACAGACCGAAAGTCCTGAACGCCATCAATCGTCCCATGGTATCTGAGATCGTCCATGCTTTCGAAGCATTTGACCGGAACGACAATGTGAAGGTGATGGTGTTATCCGGCAGTGGGAGAGCGTTCGCTGCAGGAGCCGATATCGATGAAATGGCAGAGGACGGCGCCATTGATCTGGAGCTCTTGAATCAATTCACCGAATGGGACCGTCTGGCCTGGATCAAGAAGCCGATCATCGGAGCGGTCCAGGGGTTTGCGTTAGGTGGGGGATTTGAGCTTGCCCTTTGCTGTGACCTTTTATTCGCAACGGAGGATGCAAGCTTCGGCTTTCCCGAAGTGAATCTCGGGGTCATGCCGGGAGCAGGGGGGACGCAAAGGCTCACGAAACTGATCGGGAAATCACGTGCTATGGAATGGCTATTATCGGGAGACATGTTTACAGCCTCCCAAGCACTCGAATGGGGAGTCATCAACCGGACGATCCCGAGAGAGTTATTAATGGAAGAAACAGAGAAGTTTGCGAGGAAACTGGCTGCCAAGCCTCCCCTTTCCCTTCGCTTGATCAAGGAGTCTGTTCATAAAGCCGTGGATTCCTCGATTTATGAAGGAATGCAGTATGAGCGTAAGAACTTCTATCTGCTTTTTGCCTCTGAAGATCAGAAAGAAGGCATGAAAGCTTTTGTGGAAAAACGCAAGCCTGATTTCAAAGGAAAATAAGGAGGCTGCAGTATGTTTGAAACGATTAACTATGAAGTGAAAAATAACGTAGCCTGGATCACCCTTAACCGACCGGATAAACTGAATGCCTTTATCCGCCAACTAAATCTGGAAATCCAGAAGGCTGTGAAGGATTCTTCGCGAAATGAAGACGTGAGGGCCATCGTCATCACGGGAGAAGGCAGGGCATTTTGTTCCGGGCAGGACCTGAGTGAAGTGGATGAAAGAATGGATCACGGAGAAGTACTGCGGCATAACTATGGACCGATGGTGAAGGAAATAGAGCAGTGTGAAAAACCTGTCATCGCCGCTGTCAATGGAGTGGCTGCAGGGGCGGGGTTCAGTCTGGCACTTGCATGTGATTTCAGGATCGTGTCAGAGAAAGCGAGCTTTGTTCAAGCATTTGTCCACGTTGGATTGATCCCGGATTCAGGGAATCTGTATTACTTATCGAAGATTGTCGGATATGCGAAAGCACTTGAACTTGCCGTATTCGGTGAGAAGATCAAAGCAATTGATGCAGAAAAACTTGGCCTCGTCACGAAAATCGTCCCGGTTGATGAGTGGCAGGAAGAGACGGCTACGTTCGCAGAAAGAATCGCTTCCATGCCGACAAAGGCAATCGGCTTGATGAAGCGCTTATTGAAGGGGAGCGGAGAGCTTTCCTTCAACGAATACTTAGAAAAAGAAGCCTGTGCCCAGCGGATAGCAGGACAGACAGAAGATCATCGCGAAGGTGTGACAGCCTTCATGGAAAAAAGAAGACCAGCCTTTCACGGAAAATAAACCAACCTAAAAGGAGATGGAACGATGTCTACAGTAAAAGAGCAGAGCTTTGAAGTCCTTGAAATGAAAAGAGAACATTATTCATTGGTGATCAACGGTCAGCGTATGGAAAGCACAGCGGAAGAAACATTCACCACGTACAACCCTGCAACTGGTGAAGCGATTGCCACCGTTTCATTGGCATCAACAGAAGATGCGGAAAAAGCGGTGGAGGCAGCAAGGAATGCATTTGATTTTGGTAAGTGGAAAAAGTTCCCGATCAATAAACGTTCCCGTGTCCTCAATAAAATTGCAGGCATTATGAGATCCCGGTTCAATGAACTTGTATCCCTTGAAATCATGGACAGCGGGAAATCGCTATCCGCGGCACAAGGTCAAGTGATGCAGGCAATCGAAGACTTTGAATTCTATGCAGGTGCGATCGTGGGTCACCGCGGAACGGTCAATAACGTACCTGGTCAATTCACAAACGTCGCCGAGAAAGAACCGGTCGGTGTCTGTGCCCAGATCATCCCGTGGAATTATCCATTAATGATGGCTGCATGGAAAATCGCACCTGCCATCGCAGCAGGCTGTTCGGTCGTCGTGAAACCGGCAACGCTCACACCACTCACGGCCATCGTACTTGGGGAGATCTGCATTGAAGCAGGGGTTCCGGAAGGGGTCGTCAACATCATCCCTGGAGCGGGTTCTTCTGTCGGTAACTACTTAGTGGAGCATGAAAAGGTAGATAAAGTTGCCTTCACCGGTTCCACTCCGATCGGTAAAAATATCATGGAAAAAGCCTCCCAAACATTAAAAAGGGTCACTCTTGAATTAGGCGGGAAATCCCCTAATATCGTATTTGATGATGCCGATGTGGATGCAGCCGTCGACGGTTCCCTGTTCGGAATCTTCTATAATACAGGGCAGTCCTGTGAAGCGCGTTCCAGATTATATGTCCATGAAGACATCTACGATGAGTTCATGGAGAAATTCGTTGAAAAGACGAAGAAGCTGAAACTTGCTGATCCCCATGACAAAGGAACGCATATCGGGGCAATCATCAACCAGGGTCAGCTGGATACGATTGATGGATATGTTCAGTCTGCCAAAGAAGAAGGAGCAACGATTTTAGCCGGGGGAAGTACAGCCAAGGTGGAAGGCTTCGAAAATGGCTACTGGTATGAGCCTACCATCATCACAGATGTGAATCATGATATGAAGGTTGTAAAAGAAGAGATCTTCGGACCTGTCGTGGTTGTGATGAAGTTCAAGGATGAAAAAGAAGCGATCAAACTGGCGAATGATAGCGAATATGGACTCGGTTCAGCCGTATGGACTCAAAATCATGGTCGTGCGACAAGAGTATCGAAAGCGATCCAGGCAGGAATCGTCATGGTGAATTGTCCGTTCTCTGCATTCCCCGGGACTCCGTTCGGAGGCTACAAGCAGTCCGGCTTCGGCCGTGAGCTCTGCGTTGAAACCCTGGATCTGTATACTGAAACGAAGAGTATCATTTCGTACTTCGGAAACCGTCCGTTAAATCCATTTGGCGTATAAAAAACCAACATCAAGCAGGGGGTTGTCCTATCAGGGTCAACCCCTTATTGCAAGAAAGGGGAAATAAAGTATGTCACAGCATATCGTGGTAGTGGGTTCCGGTGTGATGGGTAGAGGGATTGCCTATGTAAGTGCAACAGGTGGATTCAGGACCACACTGGTTGATATTAAACAAGAGCAGTTGGATCATGCGAGAGAAGAGATTGAGCTCCTACTCCAGAAGGGGATCGAAAGAAACAAGCTCACTCAGCAGGGGTATATTGAAGCAAAAGAACTGATGAGCTATTCATCGAATCTATCGATTGCCGTCAGGGATGCCGACGTGGTCATCGAAGCCGTTCCGGAAAAAACAGACATCAAGCGTGGCGTATTTGAAGTACTGGATGCCCATGCACCTGAGTATTGCTATCTTGCGACCAATACGTCCACCATGAGTCCGACTGAAATCGGCTCCTTTACGAAACGGCCGGATAAAGTGATTGCCATGCACTTTTTCAATCCTGTACATAAGATGCCACTCGTCGAAATCGTGAGGGGATTGGAAACAAGCGATGAAACAGCGGAGGTCATCGGGCAGGTTGCCCGCCTAATGGGGAAAGAAACAGTGATTATCAATGAGTTTCCCGGTTTCGTCACAAGCAGGATATCGGCACTGGTCGGGAATGAAGCCTTCTATATGCTCCAGGAAGGACTGGGGTCCCCTGAGGAAATTGATAAAGCGATCAAGCTCGGCCTCAACTACCCAATGGGTCCCTTTGAGCTGGGGGATTTAGTCGGGTTGGATACACGCTTGAATAATCTAAAGTATCTTCATGAAAAGCTTGGCGAGAAGTATCGTCCTGCGCCATTGCTAGAGAAGTATGTAAAGGCAGGCCGCCTTGGCAGAAAATCAGGCAAAGGGGTCTATGATTATTCAGAAACAAAGGAAAAGGAGCATCAGTCATGAGGGAAGTTGTCATTGTCGATGCCGTCCGCACCCCGATTGGAAGGTATAAAGGAGCATTAAAAGAAGTGCGTCCCGATGACTTGGGAGCCCACGTAATAAAAGCCCTTGTGGAACGGAATCCCCTCGTACCCGTCGATACGATTGAAGAAGTGATACTTGGAAACGCCAACGGTGCCGGAGAGGATAACCGGAATGTCGCACGGATGTCGACTCTCCTTGCCGGTCTTCCTGTCGAAGTCGGTGCAACGACCATCAACCGTCTGTGCGGTTCTGGACTCGATGCTGTCAACTATGCAGCAAGGGCCATTTTAGCAGGAGAAGGGGAGGCCTTCATTGCAGGTGGTACCGAAAGCATGACGCGTGCCCCATATGTCATGGCTAAGCCTTCAAAAGAATTCCCGAGAGGAAATATGGAAATGTTCGATACGACGATCGGCTGGCGCTTCGTCAACTCCCGTCTGAAAGAAAGATACGGGACCGACTCCATGCCGGAAACGGCTGAAAACGTAGCGAAACAATTCAGGATTTCCCGTGAAGAACAAGATCACTTTGCCTATTGGAGTCAGGTGAAGGCGAAGCGTGCCATGGATGAAGAACGTTTTAAAGAAGAAATTGTACCGGTGGAGCTTCGTGATCGTAAAGGAAATGTCTCTACCTTTATGATGGATGAACATCCAAGACCCGACACCAATAGTGAGAAGCTGCAGAAACTTAAGCCCCTGTTCCAGGGAGGGACGGTAACAGCAGGGAATGCTTCCGGTGTGAATGATGGTGCTTCGGCCCTTCTTCTCATGAGCAGGGAAAAGGCGGAAGAATTAGGCGTTACGCCACTTGCCCGCTACGTGACGTCAGCCACTGCGGGACTGGAGCCTTCAGTCATGGGCCTGGGGCCGATCTATGCGACACAGAAGGTCCTGAAACGTTCAGGTCTAGCCCTGGACCAGATTGGACTAGTGGAGCTGAATGAAGCCTTCGCTGCCCAGTCACTTGCTTGCATCCGTGAACTCGGACTGAACGAAGAAATCGTCAACGTCAACGGAGGTGCCATCGCTTTCGGTCATCCGCTCGGAGCCAGTGGAGCCCGTATCCTCACCACCCTTTTATATGAAATGAAGAAAAGGAAGGTACGCTATGGCCTGTCCACCATGTGCATTGGAGTAGGTCAGGGAATCGCGACCCTCGTTGAGAATATAGAATCGTAAGTGCCCTGTTTTTGCAGGGCTTTTTGTGATTAAGAGTTTTCTTTTTTAGAAAGGATAGAGGTGAGGTGATAAAGATGGAATTTGAAATCATGACAGTCGAAAGTGAGATTCCTTGTCTTGTAGTCGCAGATGAAGATAACGGCAGATTTATGATCAGGAAGGCTGACACGAGCGGGGAAGTGTTCAACAGTCAGGAGGAACTTGTAAATTGGATCGAGGCAAACTGGTCCAAGGAAAAGGTAGTGAACACGTATGATTTTGTGAAGATGCTGGAAATGTTGAGGGTGTATCATTGAGGGACAGGCTCCCCCAGAGCCTGTCCTTCAATGTGTCACCGATCTTTTATTCTTTTTCGTAACGGGGATTCTGCCAATGAAGAATATTCCATTCAAGAAGATAGAGAAGGTAATGACATTCACGTAAAGGGCATAGAACATTTCATTTGGAACAGATGTATATAGTTTTGCGCCCAGCAATCCACCGAACCATGCACCACTCAATAGGATCGTATCGAAGAGAGACTGGTAGACAGGTTGCTTCTTACGCACATAACTGCCAAAAATATAAATCATAAGGATGGCAGCAAAATATAAAAACATCCCGTTAGAAAAAGTCCCTTCGTCATCAAGTCTCCAAAAAGGCATCCATAATAAAGAAACGAAGAAATTTGAGAGAAACACAAATAATGTGAGTTTCTTTATTCTTTCATCCCAGATGGTCTGTTTGTGCTCCCTTCTTTGATAAAAGGATGGTGGACGCCAAACAGGGTGTTCCTGATGATCTTTCGTCGTATCGAGGACGTTTGGTAACTGTGCCTCGTCCGTAAAGGGTTCTTTTATAATAGATTCATAATGGGAACGATAGTCCTCGGCCGGGACTTGATAGAGGTCCCATTTCGTCACATAGACCGATGCATTCATTTCCTTTATCCGTTGCAGCCAGGTTGCTAAATCTTTTTGTGTCTCAGATAGAAATAGTAGATAGTCTTCACTTTGGTCATTCACTTGATATTTGATGACGATTTTAGCCGCAATCCTATAGATGTCGACTGAAGATCTTTGCCTATCCGGATTAGGTAATACCAGAAGGGAGTAACCGATCAAAACTTCTTTCATATCTTCAAAGGGAATGGTGAGTTCTACTTCTTTTTTCTCAGATTTATGAAAGATCTTTTGAACATATCCCTCATCCGTCCACCGGGATTTCATGATGACCCTGTCTTCAGGAGGGTCATATTTTTGTAGGTCCATATGTTGCTCCTTTCTGTTATGCTATTTACCATTTTAATATATTCGATGGGTTCGTTTCACATTAGAATAAGAATATTCATTTATTTTCACGAAATGTTTGTGATATTATATTAATTAAACGTAAAATTAACGTCATAAATGAATGCAATAGGATAAAAGGAGAGGCAGCGATGAATACAAGATCAATGATCTTTACACTATACGGGGACTATATCCGCCATTACGGAAATAAAATTTGGATTGGCAGTTTGATTCGCCTGCTGAATGAATTTGGTCATAATGATCAGGCCGTCCGTGCCGCGATTTCCAGGATGAACAAGCAGGGATGGGTCCAGGCGGAGAAACAAGGGAACAAAAGCTATTACTCACTGACTGAACGCGGCGAGATCCGTATGGAAGAAGCGGCAAACAGGATATTTAAGCTGAAGCCTGAGCAGTGGGACGGTAAATGGAGGATCCTTATGTACTCCATTCCTGAAGAGATCAGGAGTATCCGTGATGAATTGAGAAAAGAGCTGGTTTGGAGCGGTTTTGGAACACTGTCGACGAGTACGTGGATTTCTCCCAACAACCTGGAGAAACAAGTGCAATCCCTTATCGATAAGTACGAGATTAAAGAGTACGTCGATTTTTTCATCGCAGAACATAAAGGTCCGAATGACAATCAACGGTTAATAGAAAAGAGCTGGGACCTGAACGAAATCAATGACCGCTACCAGGAATTCATTTCCCGTTACAGCCAACAATATATGATTGATAAGAGTAAAATCAGTAAAGGGCAAATGAGCGATGCCGAATGCTTCGTGGAAAGAACGAAGCTCGTCCATGAATACCGGAAATTCCTCTTCGTCGACCCAGGCCTGCCGGAAGAACTCCTGCCTGTAAAATGGCTCGGGGCCCACGCAGCCACTCTGTTCGGAGAATACTACAAAGAACTCGCAGAACCGGCATCCCGTTTTTTTGAAAGTGTATTTGAAGACGGAAACGAACTGAAGAACAAAGATGTGAGTTATAACGTGATGAAACATCCATTATTGCTGGATTGAATAAACCACCTGCCTGTTGCATTTAAGGATACCTTTTTAGAGCACAATTCAAGCTGGTTGGGAGATCAGGTTGAGAGGGAAAGAAAAAGTGAAACTCGCTAATTTTACTAAGGCGAATTTCAATTTTTTATATACCAATAATGTTGCTACGACAACTGCCATTTGAGCACATATTTTACAAGAAGCACCCCAATACGGATTGGTATAGGGGCATTTGACAGGTGGTTTTTTAGAGGGACGGACTTCTACTTTTTTAGAAAATAAGAGAGTGCTAAAAGGAACGCACCTGTAATAAGCGAAGCATACCAAGGAAACATGAATGAAGGCCCGATATTAGGCAGGAAGTAGATACTGCAAATAATGACCCCCATTGATATCATGCCCATTGTTCCTGCCTTAATGGAGTCTTTAATAGGGGTTTGCTTCTCTTTGAACAAGGATTTTTTAATAATAGAGAAGATAATCTTTACACCAATTAAACTTGAGCAGAATATAAGAATAGCAAGGATAGAGAATGTTACTGGATAAATTTCATTTCTTACTTCCTTAAACATTGGACCTATCAATAATAAAAATCCACGAGTCAACAAGAAGTATGCGAATAAATTCAAAGCTAATGATGCTATGAATGTAGCAATACTTCTCTTCTTTTCGAAGGGTAGCTGTTCAATGATATCGTCAGCGTAAGCCTTGGGATCTTCTCCTAAAATCATTCTCGCTGTTTTACCCTCACGCTGTCCATCAATGATATGATCCAGGATTTCCATCAATATTTCCTCGGTCTGCTGCTCTGATAATGTAAGCTGAAGACGCATGTATATCAGAAAGTCCGAATAATACTTTTCATTCTCTTCTGACAATCTTGTTCGTTTCTGATTATTTAATTCGATCAATTGCTTTGCTTCAATCATTCTGGTTCCCCCTTTTTAATAATGCAGTGACCGGTAATACGATTTGTTCCCATTCCCTTGATATATCAGAGAGTGCTGTATGTCCTTCCTCCGTTAAATAATAATATTTTCGGTTGGGTCCAGATTCTGAAGGCTGCATTTCCCCGCGGATTAAATTATTTTTCTGGAGCCGTAGCAATACTGGATATATAGTCCCTTCGCTTACATCCTGTAATCCTGAAGACTGCAGTTTTTTTGAAAGTTCATACCCGTAGACCGGTTCTTTTTCAATTACAGAAAGAACGCAACCATCTAATATCCCCTTTAATAGCTGACTGCGGATAGACATATGATATGAATCCCCCACTTCTATTATATTGCATTACAAGGTACTGAGTGATTAAACAGCTACCTTGCTTTGCAAAGTAGCTGCTTTTAGAATATGTGTTTAGGAATAAATTGTCAACAAAAAACTTCAAATTAGTGAAATTATCTTTTGGACTTGTCGAACAATCCCAAAAAGTATAACATAAATTTAACGAAGGGGGATTATAATGAATAATCTAACGAACGTCTTACATATAAAATATCCTATCATTCAAGGTGGCATGGGGAACATCAGCAATGCCCCGTTGACGGCGGCAATCTCTGAAGCAGGAGCACTCGGTACAATCGGAGTCGGTACCATGGGCGTGGAGGAAGTGGAAGGGATCATCACCGAAACAAAAAAGAGGACCAGTGAGCCTTTCGCGCTGAACATTCCGATTTCCATCACACCGCATCTGAAAGAAATGGTTCGCTTAGTGGTGAAGCATGGGATTCCGGTCGTTTCTTTATCAGCGGGAAATCCATCCCCGCTCATTCCCTATTTTCATGAACACAACGTAAAGGTGATCTGCGTCGTCGCTTCGAAAAAGCAGGGGAAGAAAGTAGAAGATGCAGGAGCGGATGTAATCGTGGCGGAAGGATATGAAGCTGCAGGGATCAACTCCAACCTGGAAACAACCACTCTGACTCTTATCCCACAGCTCGTGGATACGGTGAAGATTCCCGTAGTCGCTGCAGGAGGGATCGGTGATGGACGTGGACTTGCTTCCATGCTTGCCCTCGGTGCCAGTGGGGTACAAATGGGAACACGTTTCATCGCGACCAAGGAAGCTCCTTTTCATGAAAACTATAAATCTACACTGGTGGAAGCAAAGGACGATAGCACGGTCATCGTAGGACGTTCTGTCGGCAGGGTAAGACGTGTGATGAAGACACCTTATGCAGATGGGTTGCTTCAAAAAGAGCGGGAGGGGGTCGCCCCTGATGAATTCAACAACATGACATCCGAAGATCATCACCGGATTGGGGCGCTTGAAGGGAAACTGGATCAGGGCTTCATCAACGGCGGGCAGGTGTCCGGTCTTGTAGAGGATATTCCAACAGTAGAGGTGCTACTGGAAAGAATGATGAGCGATGCAAACAGGATTTTCAGAGAGCTTTCCAGTTACGGAATGCGTTCTTAATAGATTAAGGTTTTCTAAGCGCTGCTCCTTTTAGGGAGGGCGCTTTTTTTTGGGTGGAGCTCGCAAAGTGGCACAGGTTCAACATCCCCCATCACAGATTCCATCCTCATGTCAGAAAGCTATTGCACAAAAATTTTCCGTAACTTCCTCTAGATATTCACCCCAAGACCGACTATACTAGTATTAATTTTTAAATTTTCCGAATATTATTGACTATTTTGTGACTGGAGTGATAATATAACGTTGTATTTACGTTCGCTCATATTTTTATCATACATGGATTTGCTAGTCTAGTAGACTACTGATCATATATCAGGAAGAGAAAAAGGGGGATTTCTGTGAAAAAGAAGAGTTTATTACTTGTTGTGATCTCTATGTTATTTGGAATGCTGATCCTATCAGGATGCGGTAGTGATAAGAGTTCCGGCGATGGAGATGGTGAGAAGCAATATGTCATCGGGGTAACTCAGATTGTGGAACATCCATCATTGGATGCAGCGTTTGAAGGTTTTAAGAAGGCTTTGGATGAAAACGGTTTCAAGGAAGGCGAAAACGTTAAGTATGATGTTCAAATCGCGCAAGGAGATCAAAGTAATTCTCAAAGCATTGCGAAGAACTTTGTCGGGGACGGTGTAGACCTCATCTTTGCAAACTCAACCCCAAGTGCACAAACTGCCCTGAATGCAACGAAAGACATCCCAATCGTATTCACCTCTGTCACTGATCCTGTCGGTGCTGAACTGGTCAAGTCATTTGACGAGCCAGGTGAGAATATAACAGGTACGACAGATACTCACCCAGAAGCGATTTCAAAGACACTTCACTTTATTACGGATGAAATGAAAGCGAAGAAGATCGGGATTGTGTATAATTCCGGAGAGCAAAATGCTGTCGTTCAAGTAGCTGAAGTGAACAAGCTTGCGAAGGAAAAAGGCGTAGAAGTGGTTGAAGCAACGGTTTCAACGTCTGCAGATGTGAAGCAGGCGACTGAATCCATGGTAGGAAGGGTCGATGCCCTTTACATCCCGAAAGATAACACAGTCGTTTCAGCCCTTGAGTCCGTCATCACGGTAGCCAATGAAAAGGATATTCCTCTTTTTGTAGGAGAACTTGATTCATTGAAAAAAGGAGCTATTGCAGCGAGTGGATTCAACTATGAAGATCTTGGTTACCAAACCGGGTTGATGGCAGTGAAGATTTTAAAAGGAGAGAAAAAACCTTCTGAACTCCCTGTACAGGCTCCGGAAAACTTTGAATTGATGTTCAATAAAGCGGCAGCTGAAGAACAAGGTGTGGAAGTACAGGAAGCCTGGTCAGACCTTGGGAAGTTTATCGAAGAAAAATAGGAAAGGATGATGATTCGTGCCAACAGCAATATTCGCATCCTTTGAATCTGGAATCATTTACGCTATTATGGCCCTCGGAGTCTATCTGTCCTTTCGGATATTGGATTTTCCAGATTTAACAGTCGATGGCAGCTTCGTAACAGGGGCCGCTGTCGCTGCAACCATGATCGTCAGTGGCGTAAACCCCGTCATCGCAACGATTACGGCGATAGTGATTGGATTTGTAGCAGGATGTATAACAGGTTTACTTCATACGTTTGGTAAAATTAATGCCTTATTATCAGGGATCTTGATGATGATCGCCCTTTATTCCATCAATCTCCGGATCATGGGGAGGTCGAATGTACCCCTGCTCAGTCAGGATACTGCCTTTACAGGGATAGAAGGATTCTGGTCCCCTCTTGGAATCGATGCCGCCCTTAATAAAGTATGGACGGCCATCGGACTCGGGGAACCTGTTCCGGGAACGTGGAGCATTCTATTCATCATGACGATCATTACGCTTGTGATCAAATTTTTGACAGATGCATTTCTGAAGACGGAAATCGGGTTGGCGTTGAGAGCGACAGGGGATAATCAACGGATGATCCGCAGCTTCTCGGCCAATACGAATCTGATGATCATTCTCGGTTTAGGCATCTCGAATGGGATGGTGGCACTATCCGGTGCCCTGATCGCCCAATACAGCCGTTTTGCCGATGTCGGAATGGGGATCGGGATGATCATCATAGGGCTCGCTTCTGTCATCATCGGTGAAGCATTATTCGGAACGAAGACAATTGCCCGTACGACTTTAGCCGTAATCGGTGGGGCGATTATCTACCGATTGGTCGTTTCCATGGCCCTTCGAGTAGATTTCCTTGAAACAGGAGATATGAAACTGATCACGGCGACCATCGTCATTCTGGCACTTGTCATGCCTAAGGTGATGGATCGTTACAAGGATAAGAAACGGAAGGCACAGCGGATGGCGGACCGACTAAACCAAACGCCGATTTCAGAGAGAAAGGGTGATGGCGGTGTTACAATTAAATCGAATTCATAAGGTATTCAATGAAGGGACGCCCGATGAAAAAATCGCCCTTGATGATATTCAGCTCTCTCTGAAACCAGGTGATTTCGTCACGGTCATCGGCAGTAACGGTGCGGGGAAATCGACACTGATGAATATCGTTTCAGGGGTACTGCTTCCTGATATCGGAAATGTGTTGATTGATGATCACGAAGTATCGAAGGTTTCTGAGTATAAACGTTCCAAGCTGATCGGCCGCGTATTCCAGGACCCCATGGCAGGGACGGCGCCATCCATGACCATAGAAGAGAACCTGGCCATGGCGTATTCACGCAATCGGACGAGGACCTTTAAGATGGGGGTCACGAAAAAACGGAAAGTGTTCTTTAAAGAAGTACTTGAAACCCTGCATCTCGGACTTGAAAACCGTCTGAATGCCAAGGTTGGGTTATTGTCAGGTGGAGAACGGCAGGCACTTTCCCTCTTGATGGCGACCTTCACAGAGCCATCGATCCTACTGCTGGATGAACATACGGCCGCCCTTGATCCGGCCCGTGCGGATCTGATTACGAACCTGACAAAAGAGATTGTGGAGAAATACAAGCTCACCACGTTGATGGTCACCCATAATATGCAGCAGGCGCTGGATCTCGGGAACCGTTTGATCATGATGGATAAGGGGCAGATCATCCTTGAAGTGAATGAAGAACAGAAGAAGCATCTTACCGTCGAAGGACTGCTACATGAATTCCAGAGGATCCGAGGCAGTCAACTGGCAAGTGACCGTGCACTTCTTTCATAGGCTAATAAAAAAATAAACAACCTTCTGTAAAAAGCAACGGGACTTTGGTTCCGTTGCTTTTTTGCGTTAGTAGAGTGAGGGACGGACCTTCCGCGATGCGGAAGGTCCGTCCCTCTGCATAACTTATATTAATATAATATTTTAAATATTTTAACAATTTATTGACTATTTATAAAACAAAATGTTATTATATCGTTGAATTAACGTTATATAAAAATATATTATTCGTTGGTTTAAAGGGGGCAAGCAATGAAGTCTGGACTAGCAGTAGGCCATACAGCCGTTATTACGACTGAAGTCACCCCCGGCATGTATGCCCAGTTTGAAGGAAACGTGGTTCATCCCGTGTATTCAACGGTGTCGATGGTATATCACATGGAGTGGGCATCCAGGAAAGTCATTCTACCCTATTTGGAAGAGCACGAAGAAGGAATGGGGGCAAAGGTGAACGCCAGCCATGTGACGCCGGCGAAAACGGGTTCCCATCTTGAAATCAGAGCGAACGTTATTGAATATGAACGAAATGTCATCATAACCGAAGTGACTGTCAGAGATCGAGAGAATGACAGACTCATTGGAAAAGGTGAAGTGAAGCAAGTGGTATTACCCAAAGAGAAAATTAACGAAAGAATAAAAGAGGGCTAGATCCATTTAATAAGCAAGTAGTAAAAGGAGGAAGCACAGTGTCTAAAGTATCGACTGAATTGAAAGCGGTTACAAACAGAGAGCTTGTAGGGGGAAATGAAATGGATATGTTCCAGAGAATACAAAACCATGAACAAGTCGTATTTTGCAACGATGAAGAAACAGGGCTTAAAGCCATCATCGCCATACATAATACCACTCTTGGACCAGCTCTTGGCGGATGCCGCATGAGACCGTATGCATCAGTGGATGAAGCGCTTGAAGACGTCCTGCGCCTATCCAAAGGCATGACGTATAAATGTGCCGCAGCCGACGTGGACTTCGGTGGAGGCAAGGCGGTCATTATCGGAGATCCGGAAACAGATAAGCATCCGGAGTTGTTCCGTGCCTTCGGTCAATTCGTTGAATCCCTAAACGGAAGATTCTATACAGGGACGGACATGGGGACCACGCCTGAAGATTTCGTTTATGCCTTAAAAGAAACAAATTGTATCGTCGGTGTCAATGAAGAGTACGGTGGGAGCGGTGATTCATCCATCCCGACTGCCATGGGCGTGATTAATGGCTTGCAGGCGACAAACCAAAACGTATGGGGCTCAAAAGACCTTCATGGGAAAAGCTACGCCATTCAAGGACTTGGGAAGGTCGGGTTTAAAGTAGCCGAACGACTGCTTGAAGAGGGAGCAGATTTGTATGTAACGGATATCAGTCAGAAATCAATCGATCTATTGGTTGCGAAAGCGAAAGGCATGGGAGCAGCCATAAAGGTCGTATCGGGAGAAGAAATTTATTCTGTCGATGCGGATGTTTTCGTTCCGTGTGCCATCGGGGGAGTCATTAACGATCACACGGTGGATCAGTTGAAAGTTAAAGCGGTCGTGGGCTCTGCCAACAATCAACTATTAGATCTTTCCCATGGCATGAAGCTTCACGAAAAAGGGATCCTGTACGCCCCGGATTACATCGTCAATGCAGGTGGATTGATCCAGGTTGCGGACGAATTATACGAGCCGAACAAAGAACGTGTCCTGCAAAAGACTAGCGCCATCTACAACAGCCTTCAGAACATCTATCTGCAGTCAGAAAATCAGCACATGACAACGGTGGAAGCGGCCAACCGTTTCTGCGAGGACCGGATTCACGCACGCACGAGAAGAAACAGCTTCTTCTCCCATGCGAAGCGTCCGAAATGGTCGGTTAGAACGTAAATCCAGGCAATTTCATAAAAACATGATTATCCCAAATCTCCAACAATAATGCACCATACGAGGTGATGAAATGATCGAGGAATTTCAACTGGTCCGAGTCATGGATCAGGAAGGACAGTTGCTTAGAAACGAATATGAAAAGGATATTTCAGAGGATTTGGCCCGCACCTTTTACCGGCATCTCATCCGGATCCGTACCTTCGACCGTAAAGCCGTTAGCCTGCAGCGTCAGGGCCGTATCGGAACGTATGCACCATATGAAGGCCAGGAGGCATCTCAGGTCGGGAGTGCCCTTGCCCTGCAAGACAAAGACTGGTTATTCCCATCCTATCGGGACCATGGTGCGACCATGACGTTCGGCCATTCGCTCCTTCATATCCTGCTTTTCTGGAAAGGGAGGAATGAAGGCTGTGTGCCTCCTGAAGGTAAGAACATCTTCACTCCAGGCATCCCGATTGCGACTCAGCTTCCACACGCGGTAGGGGCAGCATTCGCCGAAAAGAGAAAAGGGACCCGTAATGCAGCCATTGTGTACTTTGGCGACGGTGCCACCTCTGAAGGAGATTTTCATGAAGGATTGAATCTGGCAAGCGTGTGGGGGGCTCCGGTCGTCTTTTTCAATCAAAATAATCAGTATGCCATATCTGTTCCCATACACAAACAAATGAAAACGAAAACCATTGCCCAGAAAGCGCTGGCCTACGATATCCCAAGCGTCCGAATCGATGGCAATGATATTTTTGCGGTTTATTTTGAAACACTGAACGCTTTGGAGAGGGCAAGAAACGGGGACGGACCTACCTTGATTGAGTCCGTGACGTGGAGATACGGTGCCCATACGACAGCCGATGACCCGACGAAGTACCGTGATCAGCAGGAAAGCGATTCGCGGCGTAAGGAGAATGACCCTGTCGATCGCTTAACAAAATACATGGAGCTAAGGGGCTGGCTTGACGCGGAATGGATGGCTTCTGTTCAAATGGAATGTGTAAAGGAAGTGGACCTTGCCGTTGACGAACTGGAAGCTTACCCAGCCGCAGATCCGAGCTTGATCTTCGATTATGTGTTTGAGAAGCCGACGTGGACAATCCGTGAACAAAAAGAAAAGCTCCTTGAGCAATTGAGAGGTGAGTAGAATGAACACCTTAACGAAAATGAAGACGTTGACGATGGTTCAGGCCATCACGGATGCGATGAGAGTAATGCTTGCGGAGAATGACGATGTCCTGTTAATGGGGGAGGATATCGGTACCAATGGTGGTGTGTTCAGGGCGACGGATGGCCTGCAACAGGAATTTGGGGAAGACCGGGTTCTTGATACACCTTTAAGTGAAGCAGGATTTATTGGAGCAGCAATCGGAATGGGTTTGAACGGTTATCGTCCCGTGACCGAGGTCCAATTTTTAGGATTCATATATCCTGCCTACGAGCAGATCATGACCCATGCATCAAGGATACGCGCCCGTACACTTGGACATTTTACCTGTCCGTTGGTCATCAGGGCTCCCTATGGGGCTGGGGTGAGGGCACCTGAGATTCATTCCGATAGTACAGAGGCAATCTTCACTCATATGCCGGGAATCAAAGTGGTTTGTCCGGCAACGCCGTATGATGCCAAGGGCCTTCTGATTGCGGCAATTGAAGACCCTGATCCCGTCCTGTTCCTTGAGCCTATGCGATGTTACCGGTCTTCCAAAGAAGAAGTGCCGGAAGAGAAGTACACCGTGGAAATCGGGAAGGGCAAGGTAGTAACTGAGGGTGAGGATGTCACGATCATTGCGTGGGGAGCGATGGTGAAGGTCGCAGAGGACGCAGCGAAAGAAGCAAATGGAAAAGGGATTTCCTGCGAGGTACTCGATCTTAGAACTCTCTATCCTCTTGATAAAGATCTGATCTCAAGCTCTGTCCAGAAGACGGGGAGAACGGTCATCGTACATGAAGCCCATGCAACGGGTGGGGTTGGCAATGATGTACTGGCGATCATCAATGACAAATCCTTTTTATATCAAAAAGCGCCGACAGAACGTGTAACAGGATTCGATACGCCTGTTCCGTATTTCGGATTTGAAGATTTCTATTTGCCTGACAGTAAACGAGTGCTTGCTGCAGTGGAGAGAGTGGCACGCTATTAGAGTAGGAGGGAGTCCATGGAAGTTAAGCTTCATGATATCGGGGAAGGGATGACCGAAGCCAACATCAATCACTTTCTTGTGAAAGTGGGGGATGTAGTTAGAGCGGATCAACCACTTGTAGAGGTACAAACAGATAAAATGACGGCGGAGATCCCGGCACCTTTTTCAGGTGTGATCAAGGAATTCACCGTAAGGGAAGGTGAGACGATCCCGGTTGGATCGACGGTCCTGTTGATGGAAAAGGAACATAGAGATGCAAGCCGACGTATCGTTCCCCAAACGACTCAGGTCTCGAAGAAGAAAAGGATCCTTGCTTCCCCGTATACGAGAAAAATCGCAAGGGAAAATGGGATCAACATTGAAAAAGTGGTCGGTTCCGGAGCCGGGGGGAGAATTGTCGATGAAGATGTTCTCCTCTATATGAAAGGGGAAGTCGGGCCACCTCCAAAACCCGAGGAAGAACAAGTGCCCGATGGTCAAGTGACTACAGAAGAGCACACCGGGACCACCATCCCTTTCCGGGGCAGAAGAAAACAGATTGCTTCCAAAATGTCACAGTCGCTCAGAACGATTCCGCACTGTACCCATTTTGAAGAAATCGACGTCACGAATCTATTAGTCTGGAAAGATACGATGAAACGATGCGGCCAGTCCATTTCCATGGGGGCGTATTTTGTCAAAGCCCTTTCTGTTTGTTTAAAAGAGTTCCCGATCTTCAATGCACGCCTCAATGAAGAGGAAGAGTGCGTCAAGCTTCAATCCCGGCATAATATCGGTATCGCAGTCGATACAGATGAAGGTCTGATCGTCCCTGTCATCAAAGGGGTGGAAGGGAAGACGATGAAAGAAATCCAGGCTGAAATGAAGGCACTCACCGTTAAGGCGCAGGAAGGCAAGCTTACGATGAAAGAGGTCAAAGGGGGTACCTTCACGGTCAGCAATGTCGGCCCGTTGAACGGTTCGATCGGAGCCACTCCGATCATTAACGAACCGGAAGTGGCCCTCGTCGCCTTTCATAAAACGAAGAAGCGTCCAATGGTGAATGATAAGGACGAAATTGTCGTCCGCTCCATGATGAATGTATCCATGTCATTTGATCACAGAGTGGCCGATGGCGGGACGGCCGTGAAGTTCACGAATCGTTTAAGAGATTTGATTGAAGAGCCTCAATCCATGCTTTTGGAGTTGATGTAAATGGTAGTAGGAGAAATTACAGAAGAAAAAGACGTTGTTGTCATCGGGGGAGGTCCAGGCGGCTATCACGCAGCGATCAGAGCAGCCGGCCTCGGTAGACAGGTCACGCTGATCGAACGGGAAGATCTGGGGGGGACCTGTTTAAATAAGGGATGCATCCCGTCAAAGGTATTCACCCATTTTGCCCAGGAATTCAAAAAAATGAAGCACTTGAAGGAAATGGGAATGGAGCTTGGGGAAGTAGAAGCAAATCTTGCGACTCTTCAACACTATAAACATAAAAAAATCACCCAGCTCAGAAGCGGTGTGGAATCCCTCTGTAAAGCGAATATGGTGGAAATCGTAAAAGGGACGGCATCCTTTCTGTCAGAATCCCGTATAGGGGTTGAAAACGGTCATGAGTTCAGTCTCCTTAATTTTAAAGAGGCGATCGTGGCGACAGGTGGAGACTTTCACTATCCGGATGGAATCATCTTCGATGGGGGTACTGTCTTGAAGGAAAGACAGGTTTTTGAGCTGGAGGAGACCCCCCGGGAATTGATCGTATATGGTGCAGATTATATTTCATTGGAGATTGCGTCCGTTTTCTGCACATTGGGAAGTCGTGTCACGTTGATCTTGAGTGAAGAATTAGCATTGGATACCTCCCTGGCTAAAGAATTGTCCAGACAGTTAAAAAAACAAAAAATCAGTGTCATCAAAAATTCCGTATTGAGAAATGCCTGTGAAAGGGACGGACATGTCATCGCTGAGATCGAAAAAGAAAACGGTGAAACAGTCTCGATAGAAGGCTCTCACTTTGTCGTGAGCGGACAAGTGAAACCGAACCTATCCGACCTTGGACTCGACCGTCTCCGGATGGAAATAACCGACGAGGGGTTTATCCAGACAGATCGGGAGGGACGGACCTCCATTCCCCATATTTGGGCGATCGGGGATGTGACGGAAGGTCCGTCCCTCGCAGTGAAGGCGATCAAGCAGGGGAAGACGGTTGCAGAGGCGATGGCGGGACTTCCGGTAGAGGCGGATTTGCGGTTTGTGCCTACGGTGGTGCAGATGAGTCCTCCGATTGCGTATGCCGGCCTTACAGAAGAGGAAGCGCAGAGGGAGGGCTACTCGGTCACAGTGAGTGAGAACCCCGTCAGAGGAAATGGGTACGCCCAGCTTACAGAGGAGAAGGACGGATTCGTCAAAGTCGTGTCAGACAGTGAAACGGATATGATCCTTGGTGTCCATATGATGGGAATGGGTGCGGTCGAGCTGATCACAGCAGGTGTAATGGGACTCGAAATGGCAGCGAGGGATGAGGACTTTCGCTTTCCGCTCTATCCCCACCCAAGCATGAATGAGACCATGCTCGAAGCAGTCGAAGGTTTAAAGGGGGATGCCGTGCATATGCCTCCCAGAAAAAAGGAACCAGCAAGATGAAAAGAGGGACGGACTTCATCACAGAGAAGCGTTTAAGCTTTACTAGCCGCTCTTGAGAAGTTCAATGAAACTATTTAATATAATATTCAGAATATACTAACGTTTGATGGAGGGATTAGTATGCAAGAAAATGCAGCAAAAAAACAGGTGAAAGTAGAAGATGTATTTCCGGTAAGGGATGTTGACTATTTAGAGTACTATACAGGGAATGCAAAGCAGGCAGCCCACTTCTTCTGTACGGCATTCGGCTTTAAGACCGTTGCCTATTCAGGACTCGAAACGGGGAATCGTGACACGGTATCATATGTACTGCAACAAAACAAAGTAAGATTGCTCATTACAGGAAGTCTGCACGAAGGAAGCCGGGTGTCCCAATTCGTGAAGAAACACGGAGACGGCATCAAAGACATCGCACTTGTCGTGGATGATGTTGAAAAGGCTTACAGTGGGGCAGTGTCACGGGGTGCGATTGAGATCATGCCTCCTTCGACACTGGAAGATGATAAGGGACAAGTGAAGAAAGCCGTGATCGGTACATATGGGGATACGATCCATACACTTGTGGAACGTAAGGATTACAAAGGGATTTTCATGCCTGGCTTTGAAAAATATGAAACCGCTCTTAAAAATGAAGATGCGGGCATCATCGCTGTCGACCACGTCGTCGGAAACGTGGAGCGCATGGAAGAGTGGGTGGAATACTACGAAAAAGTGATGGGCTTCAAGGAAATGCGTCATTTCACGAATGAAGACATTACAACCGAATATTCTGCCTTGATGTCCAAGGTCATGCATAATGGCGGCCGCATCAAATTCCCGATCAATGAACCTGCTGAAGGGAAACGTAAATCACAAATCCAAGAATATCTTGAATTCTACGGTGGTCCGGGAGTTCAGCATATTGCGATCTTAACGGAAGATATTGTGAAAACAGTCGGTATTTTGAAAGAAAATGGAGTGGAGTTCCTCAACACTCCTGATTCCTACTACGAAATGCTTTCAGAGCGTGTAGGTGAAATCGATGAAGAGATTTCGCAAATCAAAGAGTTGAATATTTTAGTAGACCGGGATGACGAGGGGTATCTGCTTCAAATTTTCACGAAGCCAATCGTTGATCGTCCTACATTATTCATCGAAGTGATCCAGCGTAAAGGGGCAAGAGGATTCGGCGAAGGAAACTTCAAAGCACTATTCGAATCCATCGAGCGTGAACAGGAACGCAGAGGAAACCTATAAATAAAAAAATAGACAGATAGAACATATATAACGGGGGTCAAAGGACCGGTCAGGGGGTTAACTCATGAAGAGATTAGCTGCTTCTACGCTTTAATATCGTACAGATTACAGGTACATATTTTAACGGGGAGACAAGCTAACACATGGGTCGACCCCCTTCATCCATGAGGAAGGCGAGGGTATATGTATGACATTGAAGTTCAAAACAAGAGAAGCGGTCACACATATCGCTCCATATGTGCTGGGGAAGACGCTTCTGGACTTAAAGAAGGAGCACGGGCTCAGTTCCATCAGAAAGTTATCGGAAAATGAAAATATATATGGCTGCTCCCCGAAAGTGAAAGAGTGGTTTAAAAAAAACGGAAGCGACCTGTTTTTATATCCGGACGGGGCTGCGGTTGATCTGAGTCAAAAAGTTTCAGCGTTCTTAGGGGTTCCGATAGAACAACTCGTATTCGGCAACGGATCGGATGAAGTGATCCGGCTGTTGACGAGGGCCTATTTGAATAGCGGCGACGAAGCGATCATGGCCGACGTGACGTTTCCCAGGTACCAGACCAATGTGTTGATAGAAGGAGGCACTCCGGTCATTGTCCCTCTAGTAGACGGCACACATGACTTACAAGGGATGCTTGCTCATATCACACAAAAAACAAAGATCATCTTTGTGTGCAATCCGAATAATCCGACGGGTACCATCGTCGGAAAAAAAGAGCTCCTGCATTTTATCGAGAGCGTACCGCCAGACATCCTGGTGGTGGTGGATGAAGCCTATATGGAGTACGTGACAACCGATGATTATTTAGAAACCCTGCCGCTTCTGCCTGCATTCGAAAATTTGATCGTCCTCAGGACATTTTCGAAAATATATGGCCTTGCCGGACTAAGGGTCGGGTTCGGGGTCATGAATGAAGAAATAGCTGAACAGCTCCGTAAAGTGAAAGATGTCTTCAATGTGAATACCGTTGCTCAGAAATCGGCGATCATTGCCCTGGAAGATCAGGCGTTTATAAGGGAGTGCACCCATAAGAACGAACAGGGTCGTCGTTATTTGGAGAGGGAATTCGACCGATTGGGCTTATCCTATTTCCCTTCTCAATCGAACTTTATCATGGTGGACACAGGGTGGAATGGGGATGTGGTTTCCTATGAGCTTGTCAAAAGGGGTCTCGTCGTCCGTTCAGGAACGCTTCTCGGATATCCGACCACGGTCAGGGTCACGATTGGAACCGAAGAGGATAATAAACGATTCGTTGGGGCATTAAAATCCATTTTAAATAACGAAGGGGTGAAGTGAAATGGATATCAAACCCCAGACGCTTGAGTGGCAGTCAGCTTATAAACTGATGATCGGCTCGATTCTGCCAAGGCCGATTGCCTTCGTATCATCCCTTGATGAAAAAGGAATTGCAAATCTGGCGCCTTACAGCTTCTTTACGGCGATTTCTGCAGAGCCTATGCTTGTCTGCTTCTCCCCGATGAGAAAAGGGAAGGATGGCAGCAAAAAGGATACCCTCCGAAACATCGAGGAAACGAAGGAATTTGTCATCAACATCGTCAGTGAAGAGTTCGTGGAGGAGATGAACAACTGTGCCATTGAATTTGAATCCGTCGTTGATGAATTTGCACAGGTCGGGCTTACGAAGAAAGAATCGATCACGGTAAAACCGCCGGGTGTAACCGAAAGCAAGGTTCAATTGGAATGTGTTCTTCATGACGTACTTCACTTCGGTGATCATCCAGGTGCAGGGAGCCTGATCATCGGGAAGGTTGAATGTGTGAGAATCAATGATGAACTCTATTATGACGGGAAAATAGATTCAGAGAAACTCAAACCGGTGGGAAGGCTTGCCGGTCAGATGTACACCAAACCATTATCCGATTCATTTGAATTGATTCGAAAAAGGTGATATGACGTGAAGCTTGTTAGTTTTATAAAAGAAGGAGAAGTGAGGCTCGGAATCGTTCAGGATGATCTTGTCGTGGACATCCATGCTGTAAGCGGAGGATACCTCCCTAAAGGTATGTTATCCATCATCGATCTTGGTGATGCAGGACTGAAACGGATGAAAGAGCTGGGCGCTTTTTCAGAGGGAGACGAAGGAGTGTATCCATTACGGAACGTCACACTGAAGGCCCCGATTCCAAGACCTGTCAGCATCAGGGATTTTTATGCGTTTGAAGAGCATGTGAAAACGGCCCGTAAACGGAGGGGGCTCGACGTGGTACCGGAATGGTATGACTTCCCAGTCTTCTATTTCACCAATCATTTGGCCGTCAAGGGCCCCCTTGATCACATTGAAAGGCCGGCTGGATGTGAGTGGCTGGATTATGAACTGGAAATTGCCTGTGTCATCGGTAAAGAAGGCAGGAACATTTCCCGCGACAATGCGGAAGACTTCATTTACGGATATATGATCATGAACGACTGGAGTGCAAGGGACATTCAGAAGCATGAAATGAAAGTCGGACTCGGTCCCGCGAAAGGAAAAGATTTTGCCACGTCTTTCGGTCCCTATCTAGTGACGAAGGATGAGATGGATGCTTATCGCAGAGGTGACCGTCTTGACCTTCCCATGACGGCAAAAGTGAATGGGAAGCTCTTATCACAAGGGAATTATCAGGATATTCATTATACATTTGGAGACATGATTGAACGCGCATCGAAAGACGTCACCCTGTATCCCGGTGAGGTGGTCGGATCCGGTACGGTTGGAACCGGCTGTATTTTAGAACTTGGTCCCGAGAAGCATCCGTGGTTGAAGCCCGGGGATGTGGTGGAATTAGAGATTAAGGGGTTAGGAGTTTTAAAGAATACGATTGCAGAGAGAAGAGAGGAGGAAGACCATGTACTATCGACAAATGGGGAGCATACCTCACAAACGTCACACCATGTTTAAAAAGGACGACGGCACCCTCTACAGGGAGCAGGTGATGGGGACGAAGGGATTCTCGGGAACACAGTCGATTCTGTATCATCATCATTTGCCGACGGCGGTGGCGAAAACAGAGTATTTAGGCAGTTATATGCCGGAATTTGAGGAAGAGGGTGCTCTGCGCCATCGACATTTCTTTACAGACAAGGTAGAAAAGAAAGGCTGTGCCTTAAAGAGCCGGGAGTATTTACTTGGTAATTCCGATTTATTGATTGGAACTGCCTATGTCACAGAAGAGATGAAAAGCTTTTACCGGAATGGTGATGGAGATGAGATGCTTTATATCCATTTTGGTAAAGGAAAGGTAGAGACGATGTTCGGAACGATCACATATGGAAAAGGTGATTATGTGGTGATTCCGATCGGCACCATCTACCGAGTACTTCCAGAAGAAGAGACGAAGATGCTGATCGTCGAGTCATTCAGCCAGATCACCACTCCTCGTCGCTACCGAAACGAGTACGGGCAGCTGCTGGAACACAGTCCATTCTGTGAACGGGATCTGCGTGGCCCGGAAAAGCTAGAAACCAAGGATGAAAAGGGCGAGTTTGAAGTGATCACCAAGTCAAGGGGTGCGCTCCATTCCCACGTGTTGAATCATCATCCACTGGACGTCGTCGGATGGGATGGATATTTGTATCCATGGGTATTCAACATAGAGGATTTCGAGCCGATCACCGGTCGTGTCCATCAGCCGCCGCCTGTTCATCAAACGTTTGAAGGGTATAACTTTGTGGTCTGCTCATTCGTGCCGAGATTATATGATTACCATCCGGAATCGATTCCGGCTCCGTATAATCACAGCAACGTGAATAGTGATGAGCTCCTCTACTATGTAGAAGGAAACTTCATGAGCAGAAAAGGAATCAAGAAAGGATCGATTACCCTCCATCCGAGCGGAATTCCACACGGACCTCATCCAGGAACGACGGAAGCCAGTATCGGAAAAAAAGAAACGTTGGAGCTCGCTGTCATGATCGATACCTTCAAGCCGTTGAAAATTGTCAAAAAAGCTAACGATGTCGAAGATAAGAATTATATGTATACATGGGTATAGAAGAATCAATCCAGGGGCCCGGCTTTCTGGATTGATTCTTTTTTTGTGGAATGGAAAAAGCATCTCGCTTAAAAAGACAGAAACATTCTCCATTGTAAGATAGTGAAAAGGATGCACCTGTCCCGATCCGCCTGGGTACAAACTCCCCGAACCCCCATTCCTGTAGGATTTTGTCGAAAAATTTTCGACTGAGATATTTGCCACTTCTGAATGGCCATTCACCCCTTAAATGAAAAAAATCTCATAAAATTTTTTCTCACCATAAACTCTATTAGGACAAAGATGTAAGCGTTTACTTATAATCAGATTAATCTAAATAGTCAAATAATTTACAAAAACCCTGTTGACCTTCCTGTGAAACGGGAGTAATATTGTCCTCAATATAAAAACCTGAGCCGGCGGGAAGCGGCAGTCATAAACCGATTCAGCCCCCTTTCAACAGGCTTACAGTCAACGTACTTTCGTTGCAAAAATAAATTTCTGAATAATCAAATAAATTTCAACCGGGAAAGGAATGATTAACATGAACGAACAGTGGATCTACTTAGACGGGCAATACGTAAAAAAGGAAGACGCAGTTGTATCTGTGTACGACCATGGTTTTCTATATGGAGATGGAGTGTTCGAAGGGATTCGAATGTACGATGGGAACGTGTTCCGTCTGGAAGAACATGTTGATCGCCTTTATGACTCTGCCAAATCCATCATGTTGCACATTGAGCTATCTAAAGATGAGATGAGCGACATTATCGTTGATACATTGAAAAAAAATCAGCTGGAAAATGCCTACATACGGGTGGTCATCTCCAGGGGTGTTGGAAACTTGGGATTGGATCCATTCACTTGTAGAAAGCCACAGATCATCGTCATCGCAGAACAGCTGGCCCTTTTCCCTAAAAGCTTATACGAAACAGGCATTGATATCGTTACCGTTGCTAGCCGGAGAAATCGTGCGGATGTTCTCTCACCTAAAGTCAAATCATTAAACTACTTAAATAATATTCTCGTTAAAATCGAAGCAAATCTTGCAGGCGTAAGCGAAGCGTTGATGTTGAACGATCAGGGATATGTAGCAGAAGGATCTGCGGATAACATCTTCATCGTGAAAAAAGGGAAAATCCTTACGCCGCCAGGATATGTAGGGGCACTGGAAGGGATCACGCGGAATGCCATCATCGAAATCGCCGAAAAATCAGGTTTCGTGATGAAAGAAGAAGTTTTCACCCGGCATGATGTATATACAGCAGATGAAGTGTTCTTAACAGGGACAGCCGCTGAAGTCATCGCCGTTGTAAAAGTTGATGGACGTGTCATCGGAGACGGAAAACCTGGGAAGTATACGAATCAATTATTGCAGGAATTCAGAAACACTGTCACGCAGGATGGAAGAAAAGTTTACAAACAAAATGCTCAAGTCGGCTAAGTTGGAGGTGATGACGTGCGAAGTGACATGATCAAGAAAGGGATCGACCGGGCTCCCCACCGCAGTTTACTATATGCGACGGGAGTCAAGCTCGAAGACATGGAAAAACCATTTATCGGGGTATGTAACTCTTACATCGACATCATACCCGGTCATATGCATTTAAACGGATTCGCCCAGGTGGTGAAAGAAGCGATCCGGGAAGCGGGGGGAATCCCGTTCGAATTCAATACGATCGGTGTCGATGACGGAATCGCCATGGGTCATATCGGGATGAGGTACTCACTCCCGAGTAGGGAACTGATCGCCGACTCAGCAGAAACCGTCATCAACGCTCACTGGTTCGACGGAGTGTTCTACATTCCGAACTGTGACAAGATCACACCGGGAATGCTGATGGCATCAGTCAGAACCAATGTCCCTTCCGTTTTTGTATCGGGTGGCCCGATGGAAGCAGGTGTTTCGAGCGATGGAAAGCCTTTGTCCCTCGTATCTGTATTCGAAGGGGTTGGAGCTCATCAGTCAGGAAGGATGACGGCGGAACAACTTCTCGACATTGAAGCCAATGCTTGTCCGACTTGCGGATCATGTTCTGGGATGTTCACGGCGAATTCCATGAATTCCTTGATGGAAATGCTAGGAATGGCTCCACCGGGGAACGGGACGATCGTAGCCACCTCCGAAGAACGGCACAAATTGATCAAGGACGCAGCGAAACATCTTGTAGAAATGGTGAAAAAAGATATCAAGCCACGAGATATCATAACGAAGGACACGATCGATGACGCATTCGCCTTGGATATGGCGATGGGCGGTTCAACGAATACCGTCCTCCACACCCTCGCGATTGCCAATGAGGCGGAAATCGACTATGACATCAATCGGATCAATAAAGTCGCTGAACGGGTTCCCTATTTATCCAAGATAAGCCCGGCATCCGATTACTCCATGCAGGATGTTCACAATGCTGGAGGGGTCAGCGCCATCATTAAAGAGTTGTGTGAAATGGGAGCCGTACACAAAGACCGCATCACCGTTACTGGAAAATCCCTTTATGAAAATGTGAAGGATGCTCATATTCAAAATGATGATGTCATCCGCCGCAGGGAAGATGCCCACAGTCCAGTCGGAGGATTATCCGTCCTTTTCGGGAATATTGCTCCAAATGGCGGTGTCATCAAGGTAGGGGCAGTCGACCCATCCATTAAAACATTCATGGGCGAAGCGATTGTATATGAATCACAGGATGAGGCCCTTGCCGGAATCGAAAGCGGAGAAGTAAAAGAAGGTCATGTTGTCGTTATCAGATATGAAGGTCCAAAGGGCGGACCGGGAATGCCGGAGATGCTGGCACCGACGGCAGCCATTGCAGGACGCGGGCTTGAGAAGCAAGTCGCACTCATGACAGACGGCAGATTTTCAGGAGCATCCCGGGGCATTTCAATCGGGCATGTCTCCCCTGAAGCAGCTGAAGGAGGGCCGATCGGCGTGGTGGAAAATGGAGATCCCATCTTCATTGATCTCACGAACCGGACGATTTCCCTTATGGTTTCTGAAGAAGAATTGAAGTTCAGACAACAGGAGTGGGTACAGCCTCCTCCGAAAATCAAAAAAGGGTATCTTGCAAGATATGCCAAACTTGTAACATCAGCTAGTACAGGTGGAATCTTGAAAACGGAATAAGTGAAAGCGTTGAAGAGGTAAAAGGATTGGGAACTGTATTTTCAGAGAGCTGGTGGTGCTGCAAACCAGTAATACAACCAATACCGACATCCCCTCTGAGTATCGTTCTGAACCGTGTAAGTAGGAACGATCGAGTAGATGATACTCGTTACAAAAACAAAGGCTGGTGAAACCGATCAGCCTGCAAAGGGAGATGCTTTGGCATCTCTGAACTAGGGTGGTACCGTGGAAAGGAAATAAGGCCTTTTCGCCCCTGCGAAAGATGAACTCTGTCGTAGTGGGTGGAAAGGTCTTTTTTGTTTGAATAATTTGATGAAAAACGTTCAGGGGAAAATCAATCATAGCAATTCAAAAAGGAGAGGAGAGATAGGCAATGAGGGCAAAAGTTGAGGCAGAACTGGCTTCACAGAAACTGGCGGAATATGTAAACGGTGCTGATATGCTCATGAAGTCGTTGAAGGAGGAAAAGGTTGAGATTCTTTTTGGATACCCTGGAGGTGCGGTCTTGCCGATTTACGATGCTCTTTACAAAGCCCCGATCAAGCACGTACTCGCCCGTCATGAGCAAGGAGCCATCCACGCGGCGGAAGGATACGCCAGGGTATCGGGAAAACCGGGTGTGGTCATCGCCACTTCAGGACCCGGTGCAACGAATCTCGTGACAGGGATCGCTGATGCCATGATGGACTCCTTGCCTCTGGTCGTTTTTACGGGGCAGGTCGCTTCAGGGGTGATCGGGACCGACGCATTCCAGGAAGCGGACGTGGTAGGCATTACGATGCCGATTACAAAGCATAATTACCAGGTGCGGGATCTCAAAGATTTACCGAGGATTGTGAAGGAAGCTTTTCACATTGCGTCAACGGGCAGGCCGGGACCGGTACTCGTAGATATTCCGAAAGATTTGACTCTGCAGCAAGCGTATCCCGTTCATGAAGTGGAGATGGATCTCCCTGGATATCAGCCTAATTTCCAACCTAATCCCCTCCAAATCAAAAAACTGGTGGATGCGATCAAGGTTTCGAATCAGCCCGTCATCTTAGCGGGTGCGGGAGTCCTCCACGGAAAGGCCACAGAGGAATTGAAGACCTTCGCTGAACAATATGACATCCCGGTGATCCACACCTTATTAGGATTAGGGGGATTCCCGGCAGACCATTCCCTGTTTCTTGGCATGGCAGGGATGCACGGGTGTTATGCAAGTAATATGGCCATCCATGAATGTGACTTGCTCATTAATATCGGTGCCCGTTTTGATGACAGGTTAACCGGGAATCTTGCTACCTTTGCACCAAGGGCCAAAGTGGTGCATATCGACATCGACCCTGCTGAGATCGGGAAGAACGTTGAAACCCAGATCCCGATCGTGGCCGATGCGAAACAGGCGCTTGCCAGACTCCTCCAGCATGAGCCCGAGAAGCCTGATTTTGATGCCTGGCATCAGCATCTTAAGTCATACAAAAGGGAATATCCTTTCTGGTATAACCAGGCTCATGATGTGTTATCCCCTCAGCGTTTGATTGAGCAGGTGTACGAAATGACGAATGGGGAAGCCGTCGTCACAACCGATGTTGGACAGCATCAAATGTGGGCGGCCCAATACTATTCTTTTAAAAAGCCGAATAACTGGGTCACATCCGGAGGACTTGGAACGATGGGATTCGGATTCCCCGCAGCCATCGGGGCACAGCTGGCCAATCCCGACAATACGGTGGTTGCGTTTGTAGGAGATGGGGGATTCCAGATGACTCTCCAGGAGCTTGTTCTCCTGAAAGAGCTGAACCTTCCCGTTAAAGTGGTCCTCCTCAATAACGGCACACTTGGAATGGTGAGACAGTGGCAGGAAACATTCTTCGAAAAGAGGTATTCACAATCAGTGTTCTCCACCCAGCCTGATTTTGTGAAGCTGGCCGAATCATATGGGATCAAGGGGTATCAAGTGAAGACCCAGGAGGAAGTCGATTCTGTTTTAAAAGAAGCCTTAACAAGTGATGAACCGGTGCTCATCGATTGCTGGGTGAACCCGAAGGAAAATGTCTACCCGATGGTGGCTCCAGGAAAAGGATTACACGAAATGTTAGGGGTGAAACCATGAGGAAACGGATTGTAACGGCACTTGTTCATAACCGGAGCGGTGTCTTGAACCGGGTGACCGGATTGTTTACAAAGCGTCAGTTCAATATCGAAAGCATTTCCGTCGGATATACAGAAACGGAAGGAATTTCAAGGATGACCTTTGTCGTCAATGTAGAAGACGATCGCAAAATCGAGCAGCTGTTAAAACAGCTCCATAAACAGATCGATGTCCTCAAGGTTTCCGACATCACAGATCAAGGTGTCGTCGCCAGGGAGCTCGCACTCATCAAGGTGCTGAGTACAGGGCAGACCAGGTCGGAAATCAACGGAATCGTGGAACCGTTCAGAGCTGCCATCATTGATGTGGCAAGGGACAGCGTAACCGTCCAGGTAACGGGGGAAACCTCCAAGATAGAAGCGATCATTGACCTATTAAGGCCTTATGGGATCAAAGAAATTGCCCGAACAGGCATCACGGCATTCGCCAGGGGAAATGGAAAGTCGGTCACAGACCTGAAACAGTATTCAATTGTGAATTAGAAGCTCCACATTTATAAAAAACTAATTATTCAAAAAATGGAGAGGATGAGGGAAATGGTAAAGGTATATTATAACGGAGATGTGAAGGAAGAGGTTTTAAAAGGGAAGAAAGTAGCGGTCGTCGGTTATGGCTCACAAGGTCACGCACATGCTCAAAATCTGAAGGAAAGCGGATTTGATGTTGTAGTGGGATTGAGAAAAGGAAAGTCATGGGACCAGGCGGAAAAAGACGGCTTTGATGTCTACACCGTACGGGAAGCATGTGAACAGGCGGACGTCATCATGGTTCTCCTTCCGGATGAGCATCAGCCGAAAGTGTATGAGGCAGAAATCAAGCCGGCCCTGTCATCAGGCAAAGCACTCGCATTTGCACACGGATTCAATATCCATTTCCATCAAGTCGTCCCTCCGGAAGATGTGGATGTATTCCTGGTAGCACCTAAAGGACCGGGACACCTGGTAAGAAGGACATTTGAAGAAGGAGCAGGGGTGCCAGCACTCTTCGGGGTTTATCAAGACGCTTCAGGTCAAGCCGCAGAACTGGCGCTGGCGTATGCAAAAGGGGTAGGCGCAGGACGTGCAGGAATCTTGGAAACATCCTTCCAGGAAGAAACGGAAACCGATCTATTCGGGGAACAGGCAGTCCTGTGTGGAGGGGTGACATCCCTGGTCAAAGCAGGATTCGAAACGCTGGTCGAAGCCGGTTATCAGAAAGAGGTCGCCTATTTCGAGTGCTTACACGAGTTGAAGCTGATTGTCGACCTGATGTATGAACAAGGATTGGAAGGAATGCGCTATTCGATCTCTGACACGGCTCAATGGGGAGATTTCGTTTCAGGTCCACGGGTCGTGAACGAAGAAACGAAAGCCCGCATGAAGGAAGTATTGACGGATATCCAAACAGGAAAATTTGCGAAGGGATGGATCCTGGAGAATCAGGCGAACCGTCCGGAATTCAACGCTATCAATCATCGTGAAAGTCAGCACCCGATTGAAGTCGTTGGAAGAGAGCTTCGTAAAATGATGCCATTTGTACAGAAACCTTCAACTAAAGAAAAGGAAGTGGTAGCGAGTGCGAACCATTGAGATCTTTGACACAACTCTACGGGACGGAGAACAGTCAGCGGGCGTAAATCTTAATACGATTGAAAAGATCGAGGTGGCGAGACAGCTGGAGAGACTGGGAGTGGACGTCATTGAAGCTGGATTTCCTGCAGCTTCAAAAGGGGATTTCGATGCCGTGCAGCGGATTGGTTCCACCATCAAGAACAGCTCGGTAACGGGGCTTGCACGGGCACAGCAGCGGGACATCGATGCCGTTTGGGAATCCCTTAAAGGAACGGCCGAACCAAGGCTGCATGTCTTCCTTGCAACGTCGCCCATCCACATGACCCATAAGCTGAAGATGTCACCGGATCAGGTCATCGATACAGCCGTCCAGGCCGTTCAGTACGCGAAGAAATATTTCCCGGTGGTTCAGTGGTCGGCGGAAGACGCGTGCAGGTCGGATCTCAACTTTTTAGTAAAGATCATGGAAAGGGTCATTGATGCAGGAGCTTCCGTCATTAATCTTCCTGACACGGTGGGGTATATCACCCCTCATAAATACGGTGAATTGTTTCGATACGTAAGAGAAAATGTTCCGAATATCGACGGGGTAAAGCTATCGGCACACTGCCATGATGACCTTGGTATGGCGACGGCCAATTCCCTTGCAGCCATTGAAAACGGAGCCGATCAAATTGAGGGAACCATCAATGGAATCGGTGAACGTGCCGGGAATGCTGCTTTGGAAGAAGTGGCGGTGGCCCTTCGGATCCGTGAAGATTTTTACGGAGCCACGACCAGACTGAAGCTGGATGAAATCAAGAAAACAAGCTCTCTTGTCAGCAAGCTGACGGGGATGAGGGTACCGGCTAACAAAGCGGTTGTAGGCGATAATGCTTTCGCTCATGAATCAGGTATTCATCAGGACGGTATGCTGAAGGAAAAAACAACGTATGAAATCATCACCCCTGAACTGATTGGAGTGAATGCAACCCGCCTGGTTCTGGGAAAACACTCCGGACGTCACGCCTTTAAGAATAAGGTGATTGAATTAGGCTTTGAACTTTCAGATGAGAAGCTTAATGATGCATTTCATGCATTTAAGGATCTGGCTGATAAGAAGAAGGAAATCGTCGATGAAGATCTCTTCAGCATCTTGACGAATAAGCAGACGGAAATGACTGAAGGTGTCGGGTTTACATTGGAAAGAATGCAGGTTCAATACGGCATGGACAATATCCCGACGGCCACGATCGAATTGAAGTTTGAGGACGGAAACGTAACCCGCCTTGCATCAACGGGATCCGGGAGCGTGGAAGCCATCTACAATACCATTGAAAAAATCCTCCCAGGCCAGTCCAGGCTGTTGGATTACAAAATCAACTCAGTGGGCGGCGGCCGTGATGCCCTCGCCGAAGTGTATGTCCGACTGGAGTATGAAGGAGAAAATACAAGCGGACGCGGAACAGCTCAGGATGTATTGGAAGCATCTGCGCGAGCGTATTTAAATGCTGTTAACCGGTCGGCACAGCGATCACACATGAGAGAGAAAGAAGCAGTGGAAGCGAGCTTATAAACAGCGGGAGCCTTGAATTTCAAGGCTCCTCCTAAATCCAAAAACAGGAGGTAATTCTAATGAAGAAAAAAATCGCTGTACTACCAGGAGACGGTATCGGTCAAGAGATTATGGACGGGGCATTAGAAGTACTGAAGGCAGTGGGTGATTGGTTCGGCCATGAATTCGAAGTGGAGAAAGGATTCATCGGCGGAGCGGCCGTTGATCGCTTCGGTACACCATTACCTCCTGAAACAATCAAGCTTTGTAAAGAGAGCGATGCCGTTCTATTAGGGGCAGTCGGAGGACCGAAGTGGGAGCACCTTCCGAAAGAAATCCGTCCTGAAAAAGGGCTCCTGGCCATCCGCAAAGAGTTCGACCTTTTCGCGAATCTGCGCCCGGTGAAGGCATTTGAAAGTTTACTGGAGGCATCCCCGCTCAAACGGGAGATTGTGGAAGAAGTAGATTTGGTGATTGTCAGAGAGCTGACGGGAGGATTATACTTCGGTCAGCCGTCCGGTCGCCAGGGAAAACGGGATGAAGTAGCCATCGACACCCTGGTATATGAAAAAAGTGAAATCGAACGGATCGTTCACAAGGCATTCAAGCTGGCTCAGAAGCGCAAGAAAAAACTAACGTCCGTCGACAAGGCAAACGTTCTGGAAACCAGTCGAATGTGGCGGGAAGTCGTGAATGAAGTGGCGACTGAATACCCGGATGTAGAAGTCGAACACATGCTTGTGGATGTCGCAGCGATGAAGCTGATGTACCAGCCGAAACAATTCGATGTGCTCGTGACCGAGAACATGTTCGGGGATATCCTGAGCGACGAAGCCTCCATGATCACAGGCTCACTTGGAATGCTTCCTTCCGCCAGTTTAAGAGGGGACTCATTCGGGCTATACGAACCCGTTCACGGATCAGCCCCTGATATCGCCGGAAAAGGAAAAGCCAATCCACTGGCTATGATCCTATCGGTTGCCATGATGCTGCGCCATTCCTTCGGCTTGAAAGAAGAAGCGGAAATGATCGAAATGGGGGTCCAGGAAGTTCTCAATGCAGGCTACCGGACAGGAGACCTGTGGACGATGGGACGTGGAACCGTTGTCGGGACAGGTGCCATGAGTCAACTGGTCGTAGAGCGTCTGGAAGCGGATCATGCCCTTTCTTCCATCCTGGCAGCGTACTTGTAATAGAGAATTTCACCATGTTAAAACGAAGGTGACCGGAGCGGAAATCAATGACCACACGCTCTTCATTGAAATAATATCTTACCAAACCAGGAGGGAGTTCATGGCAGGGAAAAATATAATCGAAAAAATATGGGAAAAACACATCGTACACAGGGAAAAGGGCAAGCCGGATTTATTGTATATCGATCTTCACCTTGTACATGAAGTAACGTCCCCCCAGGCATTCGAGGGGCTGCGCCTGAAAGATCGCAAGCTGCGGAGACCGGACCTGACGTACGCGACCATGGACCACAACGTTCCGACAAGAGAGCGTCACATTGTCAGGGATGAGATCGCCAAACTGCAAATGGAAACGTTGAAGAAAAACTGTGAAGAATTCGGCGTCGCCCTTGCCGACATCCATCATCCCGATCAAGGAATCGTCCACGTCATCGGTCCTGAACTGGGTCTGACCCAACCAGGGAAAACGATCGTGTGCGGAGACAGCCATACTTCAACCCATGGAGCGTTCGGAGCACTCGCTTTTGGGATCGGGACGAGTGAAGTGGAGCATGTACTGGCGACCCAGACACTCTGGCAATCGAAGCCCCGGACCCTTCAAGTCGAAGTGTCCGGGGAACTTGGATTCGGTGTCACGGCAAAAGACGTGATCCTGAACATCATTTCCACCTATGGAGTAGGATTTGGAACCGGATATGTCATCGAATTCACGGGAGACGTGATTCGCAAGCTGTCCATGGAAGAAAGAATGACCGTCTGTAATATGAGCATTGAAGCAGGTGCGAAAGCCGGATTGATCAGTCCCGACGAAACGACCTTTGACTATTTAGAGGGCCGGGAATACCTTCCTAAGAACAAATCGTTCCAACAGTGCAAGGAAGAGTGGAAATCCCTTACAAGCGATCGTGACGCCACCTATGATCATAGAATCGAGGTGAGGGGTGAAGAAATCGAACCTCATGTGACATGGGGGACGAACCCGGGGATGGGTGCCGGGATTTCAAGGTCCGTCCCTCACCCGGATGAGTACGGGGACCCTTCTGAAAGGGAAGGGGTGGAGCGGGCGCTTCATTATATGGGGCTTGACGCCGGAATGAGAATCGAGGATATCGAGGTTGATTATGTATTTATCGGTTCTTGTACGAATTCACGGTTGAGTGACCTGAGAGCGGCGGCTGAAGTGGTGAAAGGACATACGGTTAAGCATGGCGTCACCGCTTTGGTTGTGCCCGGCTCGTTTAAAGTGAAGAAAAAGGCAGAAGAGGAAGGCTTGGATACGATCTTTAAAGAAGCTGGTTTTGAATGGAGGGAAGCGGGCTGCAGCATGTGTCTGGCCATGAATGACGACATCGTTCCACCCGGTAAACGCTGTGCATCGACTTCCAACCGGAACTTTGAGGGCAGGCAGGGGAATGGTTCAAGAACACATTTATTGAGTCCTTCCATGGCAGCAGCGGCTGCCGTGACCGGAAAATTGACTGACGTCCGTAAGCTTGAAAAAATGCCGATTTCATAGGAGGTGAAAAGGGTGGCAATCAATCATGTGGAAGCAAGTGTATTTCCTCTCAGGAGAGACAACGTAGACACGGATCAAATCATACCGAAACAATTTTTGAAAAGGATCGAGCGTAAAGGCTTCGGTCAGTACCTATTTTACCATTGGCGGTTTGAAGACGACGGGAAGACCCTGAGACATGACTTCTTATTGGATACCCCAAAATACCGGGAATCTGAGATTCTTCTCGGCGGAAAGAATTTCGGATGCGGGTCTTCTCGGGAACATGCGCCATGGGCCCTTCAGGACTATGGATTTCAGGTGATCATCGCGAAGAGCTTCGCGGACATTTTTTATAATAATTGTTTAAAGAATGGAATCCTGCCGATTCAGTTGGATGATAAAACAGTCGATGCCCTCATGAAGAATGAGAGTCAAGTGGATTTATATAAAATTGAAGTGTCCCTTGAGCACCAGACTATCTGTGATTCTGAGGGGCTGCGTGTCTCCTTTGACATTGATCCTTATTGGAAAACGATGCTTCTGAAAGGTCTGGATGAAATCGATTTAACTTTGCATTACGGTAAAGATATCAAAAACTACGAAAAAAAATATGAGGTGAGTGACTTGGGAATTTAATGGATAACACTGAAGTGGTAGAAGCAATGGAAAGAATCAGTCATCAGGTGCATCGAACACCGTTAAAGCAATCGTCAACGCTGAATGCGTTCACTGGTGGAGAGATCTATTTGAAAATGGAGAACCTGCAGCGGACAGGTTCCTTCAAAGTAAGGGGCGCCATGAATAAAATCATGTCATTGTCTGAAGAAGAAGCGGGGAGGGGCATCATTGCTGCGTCTGCAGGAAATCATGCCCAAGGAGTGGCACTGTCTGCTTCTAAGCGCGGGGTCCCTTCAAAAATCTTCATGCCAAAGCGGACGCCTTCTACTAAAGTTGCAGCAACGAAACATTACGGAGCTGAAATCGTTTTGACAGGAGACACCTATCAGGAAGCCTACGGGGCAGCGCTTGAGGAGAAAATCAAAAAAGGCTCGACGTATGTTCATGCATTTGATGACCATAAAGTGATGGCTGGACAAGGGACAGTCGCACTGGAAATGCTTCAACAGCTCAGTGATTTAGACATGATTCTCGTCCCCGTCGGTGGAGGCGGTCTGCTGGCAGGGATGGCACTGGCCGTGAAAGCCTTTAATCCCCGCGTGCAAATTGTTGGTGTGCAGGCACTGGGGGCGCCGGCAACGTATAACTTTTTTACAGGAAGCAATAAAGGTTCACTTGAGCATGTTCATACCATTGCAGACGGGATTCTCGTCAAGAAGCCGGGAGAGCTTACGTTTCCGATCATCCGGAAGTATGTGGACGATATGGTCACCGTGACCGATGAAGAAATCTCCTATAGCATCATGTTCATGCTTCAACGGGAGAAAACCCTGGTCGAAGGAGCGGGAGCCGCATCCTTGGCGGCGGCCATGTGTCAAAAAGTCAAGGTACAGGGTAAGAAGGTGGGCTGCGTCATCAGTGGCGGGAACGCCGATCCGAGTAAGATCCCTGTTTATCGCGATTTGTCCAAAATGGCCAGACAGCTGCATCATATTGTGTAAAGATGGGACGGCTCTTAACTGCGTGAGTAGTTGGGAGCGGTCCTCTGTTTTTAGCAATTTGATACGGGTTTCGGTCATTTTCCTATAAATGGCAAATGGCGCAATTATTGAGAAAATAACGCAATAAACATAATCATGACGCAATTATCTACAAGTTGGGATAGGAAGCGCCGCAACAACAGGAGAAGGTGCCGCAATAACAGACAAAAGCCACACATCAACCCGAAAAAAGATCAACAAATCATAGGTGATCCTTGAAAAGTACAAATCCAGCATAAATTATTCGTGGAGATAACTAGAATGATCCAGAACCATCACAATCATTTAAACTTGTAAGCTCTTACATTCAGAAAATACGCAAAAACCTATTGTAATAGGAAATTTTTTCAACTATAATGTCCACTATACAAATACAAATGTACACCAGAAATAAACAAATGGAGGTTTTCGGCTTATGGAATCAATTTCAATCGGACTTTTAGGACTCGGAACGGTGGGAGCCGGAGTGGTGAAGATAGTAGAGAATCATCAGGATAAATTGTCTCATCAAATTGGCTGCCCGGTGACGGTGAAAAAAGCCCTCGTTCAGGATTTAGAGAAAGACAGGGGACTGGATATCGAAAACAGCATATTGACCTTAAATCCTGAGGAAGTCCTGTTTGACCCTGAAATTGATATTGTGGTCGAGGTCATGGGTGGAATCGAAGCAACGAAGGAACATCTCCTGCATGCTTTAAACGAGGGTAAGCATGTCGTAACGGCAAACAAAGATCTCATGGCGCTCCATGGACCTGAATTATTAAGGGCGGCCTCCGAAAATGGCTGTGACTTATTCTATGAAGCCAGCGTCGCGGGAGGCATCCCGATCTTAAGAAGTTTAGTAGACGGCCTGGCCTCCGATCGCATCACCAAAATGATGGGAATCGTCAACGGGACGACGAACTTCATTCTGACAAAGATGACGAAAGAGGGACGGACCTTCGATGATGTCCTTAAGGAAGCGCAGGACCTCGGCTATGCAGAAGCGGATCCGACGGCAGATGTCGGTGGATTGGATGCGGCGAGGAAAATGGCGATCTTGTCCACACTGGGATTCTCCATGAATGTGGACCTGGCAGATGTGAAGGTAAAAGGCATCACGGAAGTAACGGGTGATGACATTGAATATGCAGGACAGTTCGGCTACACGATGAAACTCATCGGGTACGCCCATCGGGAAGGGGAGAAGGTCGAGGTAAGCGTGGAGCCGACACTTCTACAAAATGAACATCCCCTCGCATCCGTACACGATGAATATAACGCCGTGTACGTTTACGGCGAGGCGGTGGGAGAAACGATGTTTTACGGTCCTGGGGCGGGAAGTCTCCCGACGGCGACTGCTGTTGTATCGGATATGGTGGGAATCATGAAGAATATGAGACTGGGTGTGAACGGGAAGAGTGCCGTGAACCCCCAGTACCCGAAGAAACTGAAAGAACCTGATGAAATTCATTCGAAATATTTCCTGCGGCTGCATGTTCAGGACGAAGTGGGCGTTCTGGCCAAACTGACGTCCATCTTCTCGGATCACGGAGTAGGTTTCGAGAAAATACTTCAGAATCCCCTGGACAGTGATGAGTTTGCTGAAATCGTCCTTGTGACTTATAAGGCATCCCTGGAGCATTACGAAGATATCTTAATGGAGCTGAAGGATTATAAAGCGGTTCATTCGATCGAAAGCTCATACCGCGTAGAAGGAGGAGAAAAAGGATGAGATGGAAAGGGCTACTGGAACAATACGGAGAACATCTTCCATTAAATGCAGATACTCCCCTTTTAAGTTTGAATGAAGGAAACACTCCATTGATCGAGCTGAAGTCGTTGTCCGAGGAATGGGGCATCGAATTATATGCAAAGGTGGAAGGGGCGAACCCGACAGGTTCCTTTAAGGACCGGGGGATGGTCCTTGCCGTTGCGAAAGCGGTGGAGTCCGGCAGCTCGACGGTCATTTGCGCTTCGACAGGCAATACTTCTGCATCAGCTGCAGCTTATGCAGCAAGGGCGGGAATCAAATGCATCGTCGTCATTCCGGAGGGGAAAATCGCTCAAGGGAAATTGGCTCAAGCCGTCATGTACGGGGCCGAGATCATTTCAATCGAAGGGAATTTCGATGAGGCCCTCGAGATTGTTCGGGAGTTGAGTGAAACGGAATCCGTCACACTTGTGAATTCGGTGAATCCATATCGACTGGAAGGACAGAAAACGGCGGCTTTCGAGGTTATAGAAGGATTGGGGGAAGCCCCAGATGTGCTTGCGATACCTGTTGGGAATGCAGGGAATATTTCAGCATATTGGAAAGGATTCAAGGAATATTCTGACCGCAGCGCTTCAACGCTTCCACGGATGTTCGGCTTTGAAGCATCGGGGGCAGCGGCTCTCGTCCATGACCGCATATTTCCCCAGCCCGAAACGATTGCCACTGCCATCCGTATCGGGAACCCGGCAAGCTGGACATTGGCCGTCGACGCGCTGAGGGAATCAAACGGACATATAGATGAAGTGACGGATGAAGAAATCCTGGAAGCCTATCAACTTATGGCAAGGAAAGAAGGGATCTTTGCAGAACCGGCTTCATGTGCTTCCATCGCAGGGATTAAGAAGTCATTGGAAAAAGGGCTGCTTGAACAAGGGTCGAAGGTAGTCGCCGTATTGACGGGGAATGGCTTGAAAGATCCGGTTACAGCCATGGAGTGCAGCCCGGTGACGCCTGCTAAGCTGCCAAACGATCGTGAAATGGTGAAGGATTATATCAAGGGAACGATCGGGGTATGAAGGCCAGGGAACAGCGCTCTTGGAAAATCGTCGTCCCAGGAAGCACAGCTAATCTAGGGGCCGGATTTGATTCCCTTGGTTTAGCTTTGAATGTCTTCCTAACCGTTGAGGCACATGAAGCAGACGACTGGGGGGTGACTCCTTTGTCAGCGGCCCTGGAGGTTTTTCCGACTGATGAGTCGCATTTCATCATTGAAGTCGTCAAGGAAGTGGCGGATGAATATGGAAAGAAGCCTGTTCCGTGTCACTTGTACGTATCAAGTGATATCCCTTTGACGAGGGGACTCGGATCCAGTGCAGCGGCCGTCGTGGCAGGAGTCGAGCTCGCCAATGTATTATGCGGTCTCAACTTGACCCAGGAAACGAAACTGGTGCTTGCCAATCGTTTTGAAGGTCATCCCGATAACGTAGGGGCATCGCTCTACGGAGGGTTTGTCGTCAGTTGTCAGCATGAAAAGGGTGTTAACCTGATAACGGTACCTGACCTTCCGATTGATGTGGTATGTGTCATCCCGAAAGCAGAGCTGAAAACATCGGATTCGAGAAATGTCCTTCCGTCCACACTATCGTTTTCAGAATCTGTGGGGGCCGGAGCGATATCGAATGTATTAGTGGCGGCGTTCCTGACTGGTGATTGGGAAATGGTCGGGAAAATGATGAGGCGGGATCGTTATCATCAGCCTCACCGGAGAAAGCTTCTTCCCCATTACGATGCTGTTGAAAAAGTGGCGGATCGATTCGGTGCTTTCGGCGTCGCTTTAAGCGGGGCCGGCCCAACGGTTGCCTGCTTTGTGGAGCGGGAAGCAAGTGAATGGCTCTTCCGCCAGCTCGAACAATCATTCCCGACCATGGACGTCCGCAAACTATCCATCTCCCAAACGGGAAGCAGCATCACCACCCAACAACCAAAGGTCCGTCCCTCATCGCTTTAAAGCGGAGAGGGACGGACCTCGTTTTATTATTTTTCCCTTGTGATCATAAAACAGTTGTCTTTTTCGTTGATGTGCAGGCAGTAGGAGGATGGATACGTCATGCCCATTTCTTCCCGCAGTTCTTTCGGGATGTGGACCGTTCCTTTTTCTGAGATGTAGCGTTTGTTATGGGTTGAGTCCCGCGTGGCCTGCTTAATATAGAGGCAATTGTTTTGATAGACGAGCTCTGCAAGTTTTCCCGGCAGCAGTCCAAACTTTTCCCTCCATTTATGGGGTAGGGTGATTGTACCGCTTTTACTGAAAGGTTTGCTCCCATACATCATACTTAACATTCGCATCACCTGCCTTCACTATCATATTGTTCTCTTTTTACCTTCCCTTAGAAAAATAAACACCAATTTGAAAAATTAGGAAAAAGGACAGGGTTTCTTTGGGGGGAATAGGGAGAATAGATGGATGAAAAGGATATAGTCAGCAGTGTGAACGGGTGGAGGCGCCTCATGGATGTAAAAGATCCTCTGAAATCCGTGGTTCATCTTATTATTTATTCTCTTCATACAGGCTGCCTATGTTATTATTATGTGTGTTGTAAAAGTAAATGGAACAGATGAAGATACTCTCATATTTCTGTCTTATGAGTATTTTTGATAAATGGATAAGAACTGAGAAACCATAGGGGAAAGACTATTGGAATTTAGGTGAACTTCACATCATGAAACAAGCTAAAGATATTGCCTTGAAAATATCCGTCACCTATGTATTGTTAGGCGCATTATGGATTGTGTTGTCAGATTATGTTTCCATGATCATCGCACATGAAAAGCTTAGTATGTATATTTATTTTCAGCGCTATAAGGGCTGGTTATTTACGTTTGTAACAGGTATCATCATTTTTTTCCTCATTTACCGAAGGACAAATGAGCTGATTCTCTCCAACGAGAAACTGTCGAAAAAGGAGAAGCAGCTCCAAATAAGGAATCAGCATTATCATTCCCTGTTCGAACAAAATCCCGATGCCGTCTTAGAGCTGAGCCTGGATGGGCATGTTGTATCCGTGAACGCCGAAGCTGAGGGGCTACTTGAATTCACCCATGATGAGTTGAAGGAAGTGAAATTCAGTAAATTCTTGGATGAAGAAGAAATGAAGCGGGTGACAGACTACTTTTTCGCTACATTCAAAGGGCTCGCATCTACCTTTGAAACGAAGATCCATATCGGCGATAATAAAGGAAAGATCCTCAGGTGCTCCCTCGTTCCGATTATCATTAATCGAGAGGTGACAGGAATGTTCGCAATCGCAAGGGATATCACACTGAATCGGGAAAACGAAGAAATGGTGGTCGCATCTGAGAAACTTTCCGTTATTGGTCAGTTAGCAGCGGCCGTTGCCCATGAAATTCGCAACCCCCTCACATCTCTCAAGGGGTTTATCCAACTTATGCAAACGACCAATACCATCAACCACGATCATTTGGACATAATGCTCTCTGAAGTGGATCGAATCGATTTGATTTCAGGTGAGATGCTGATTCTTGGAAAACAACAAGAAACCCATTTCAGTCATGAAAGACTTGACGATATCCTCCAACAGGTCCTCGTCCTGATGGAAGCACAGGCAAATCTTGATAATGTGTCCATGATATATGAGAACCTGTCTGAGAAACCTTTGTATGTATTAGGTGAGTCAAATCAGCTTAAACAGGTTTTCATCAATATCATAAAAAATGCCGTGGAAGCCATTCCCGCATCCAGGGATGGGAAGGTCTCAATCACGTTGGAAGAGAAAGGGACAAACGCCCAGGTAATCGTGAAGGATAATGGAGTCGGCATGGAGCCTGGCAGAATCGAACATCTGGGAGAGCCGTTTTACTCGACGAAAGAAAAAGGTACTGGCCTGGGACTTGCCGTATGCAAAAAAATCATCCAGCGCCATAAAGGACATATACACTTTCAAAGTGATATAGAAAAAGGAACGGCAGTGGAAATCAGCTTACCCACCTGCGGAAGATGAGGAGCCTTCTGCCTTTGCCGATTAAGAAAGGACGAAACGAATGAATTCAATCTCAAGCATCATCCATTCACCAATACTACAGAAAAACTGGGAAGAATCAGGGTTTACTGCATTCACTCCCGTACAGGAAAAAGTCGTGCCCCTTATCATGGAAGGGAAAGATGTCGTATGTGAATCACCAACGGGGACCGGGAAAACCCTGGCTTATTTACTCCCGATCATCCAGGCCATCGATCCATCAAGAAAACAGGCACAGGCAGTAATACTTGCACCATCAAGAGAACTGGTTATGCAGATCCACCAGGAAATCCAGAAATGGGCTAAGGGGACGGACATTACGAGTGCTGCCTTCATCGGTGGGGCGAACGTTAAGAAACAAGTCGAGAAGCTGAAGAAAAAGCCTCATATTGTAGTCGGAACAACAGGTCGCCTGATCGAACTGATGAAAATGAAAAAACTGAAGATGCATGAAGTGAAAACCATCGTCGTCGATGAGTTTGACTTAATGATTTCATCAGAACATATCCGGGAAGTGAAGGATATCATCAAATCAACCTTGAAAGAGCGTCAGGTGCTTTTCTTCTCTGCCACTTTATCAGATGAAACGGAACAAGTAGCCGACTCTCTCTTACAGAATCATGAAATTGTCAAAATGGAAGCCAACCTCGATAATCCGAAAGTGGATCATGTCTTTGTGTATAGTGAACTGCGGGATAAGGTGGAAGCCCTCAGGAGTATCTCTTATTTCAAAGGGATCAAGGCACTTGTATTCTTTAATCAACTGGAGAGACTCTCTGAAATGGAAGAGAAACTTAAATATAAGGGAGTCGAGCTCGAGGTACTCGCAGGAGAATCGAACAAGATGGAGCGCAAGCAATCCTTGGACCGCTTCCGCTCAGGTAAGGTGTCCATGCTTCTGACCACCGATGTCGCGGCACGGGGCCTCGATATCACGGATGTCACACACGTGATTCATTTCGATTTCCCGAGCGACACGAAGCAGTACATTCACCGTTCAGGAAGAACCGGCCGCATGGGTGCGGAAGGAACCGTCATCTGCCTCGTGTCCAAGCGTGAACTGAGCTTCCTTGAAAAACTGAGCAAAGAACTCAACCTCCCATTCAAGGAAAAAACCATCCGCGGCGGCGGACTGCAAGAACCGGAAACAAAATAAAAATAGAGGTCCGTCCCCGGATGTGAGGGACGGACCTCTATTTATTTTTAAGCTGCAGCTATTTTTTATACGTAATCCTGCCGTCCATCATTGTCATCCACACAGTCGTCTCAAGGAGTTCCTCCACATCAACTTCGAATGGATTCCGGTCTAAAACGGCTAAATCAGCTTTCTTTCCGACTTCAATCGTTCCTAAATCATGTTCCCTGAAATTTCCGTAAGCAGGGGATTTCGTGTAATGAATCAGGGCATGCGCCAACGAAATTTTCTCCTGAGGATTCCATCCTCCTTTAGGAGAACCGTCTTCATGTTTCCTGGTGACTGCCCTGTAAAGGCCGAGCATCGGATTCAAGTCCACAATCGGAAAGTCCGTTCCGAACGAAATGGATGCGCCATGCTTCTGCAATGAAGCGATCGGCCACGTATAGCGTGCCCGCTCCATCCCGAGTCTGTCCAGATAAGCATGGGAATCCATCGAACCGGACGTGAGATGCTCCGGCTGGATGGATGCAATGACTCCGAGTTCCCGGAATCGCTCGAAATCATGTGGGTCGCACACTTCAATATGTTCGATTGTATGCCTCGAGTCCCGGACCCCATTGATTTTCTGCGCATGCTCATACACATCCAGACCCAAACGGACGGCTGCATCCCCGCAAGCGTGAAGGCGAATCCGGAACCCTTCCCGGTCCGCATCCTCGATCCATTTTTGATACACATGTGGTTCATATATGGTCCCGCCTTTTTCAGCGGGCCGGTCAGTGTATGGCTGAAGCAAATAACCGGTATACGTCAGGGGGACCCCATCCAGGAACTGCTTCAAACCTGAAAACCGAAGCTTATCCGACTGATAGGCCTCCCTATAATATCTACCACGCTCGAGATCACCATCCAGCACGTCCAGGAAGTGAATGCGTGTCGTCAATTCCCCTTTTTCTTCAAATTCCCGATAAAACCCGGGATCTCCCAATGTATAACCGGGAAGAGGCAGCATGTCACCAACAGAAGTGATTCCGTAGGATGCCGTCTTCTTCAGCATTCCGTTCATCAATCTGTCCTTTACTTTCTTCTCAAATGTAAAAACTTCCGCCACATACTTTACTGCCGTCTCATATAAAAATCCGGTTGGTTCACCGTTGGCATCTTTTTCAATCTTTCCGAAAGGAGGTTCGGGAGTATCACTGTGGATCCCCAATTTCTCGAGGGCAGCAGTATTCAGCCATGCGCTATGTGCTTCTTCGTTGAGCAGCACAACGGGGCGGTGGGGCAGGTGTCGATCCAATGAATGGCGAGTGGGAAGAGTCTGGTCCGGCCAGCGAACATGATGCCATCCGAATCCAAGTATCCACTCCTCATCGGGATGTTCCTGGGCATATTCCGCCACCATTCTCGCTGTCATTTCCTCGGTATATCCGAAAGTCAGTTGACAAAACCCTTCAAACATCGCTCCTAAAAACCAATGCAGATGAAAGTCATGGAACCCTGCCGTCACCAGCCGGTTTCCGGCATCCTTGATGTCCGTAGAGGGTCCTATGAAACTCTCCATCTCCGAACGGGAACCAACCCCGATGATCACATCATCTTTTACTGCAACGAAGCCGTCGATTGGAGAAGTCGCATTCCCGGTGAATAGGGCTGTACTTACCAGTAGTTTATCCGCTTTCATCACAATCCCCATCCTTTTTCATCTAATACATCGATTGTAACCAGATGAAGGAAAGAACACAATCGGCGATTTTATAAAAAATTTCTCTTTCAAGAAGGCATTGGAAAATCCCGTGTTGAATACTTAAGGAGAACAAGAAGCAAAGGAGAATGAAAATGTTGACACGAACTTTTCCGGCACTTGAAACAGAAAGATTTCGCTTACGGCAGATGAAAGAAGGGGATGCTCCCCGTGTTTTTGATTATTTCTCAAAAGATGAAGTCACCAGATATTATGATTTGGACACATTTCAAGAGGAAAAACAGGCAGTAGAGATCATCGAGAAGTGGAACGAAAGGTTTCATATAAATGAAGGGATCCGGTGGGGGATTGCCCTGAAAGGATCCGGCGAGATCATTGGAAGCTGCGGGTTTCATCAATGGGAAAAAGAACATTTTAAAGCCGAGGTGGGGTTTGAGGTGCATCCATCCTATTGGAGACAAGGGGTTCTCACAGAAGTATTACAGCCGATCCTGAGATACGGCTTTGAAGAAATGAATCTTAATCGGATTGAAGCGTATTACGATCCTGAAAATGTGGCATCGAAGAATAGTCTTGAAAAAGCCGGCTTTACGTTTGAAGGCATATTGAGAAAAGCGGCATTTGAAAAAGGCGCTTTTTGCGATGCAGCTGTTTGCTCTTTATTAAAAGAAGAATATTGACCACAAATTTAAGACGCTGCTTATGCCTATACCACATAAACAGCGCCTTAACTTAAGTAAACCTTATTCAATTAACTTTCCTATCCTTTCTTACTAATACACATACGTAACATTCATTTAACATTAAATTAATGGTCTTGCATGGTTTATTAGTTTATTTTCATTTGCCGCTGATTTCCCCACACGCCCACATGTTACGAAGATAGTTTTCACGGGCTATCTTCTTGCGTACCATGATGTTAGCATGCTTCGCTTACACTCTTCATTGGAATCATCTCCTGAATTAAGATTGCGCATTCCCGCATATCCACACATCTTGAAATCAGTTTTCACGGGCCGATCTCAAAAGCGAGATGTGATGCTGACATGCTTTGCTAACTCATTTCATTGGAATCACGCCTTCCTTTAAAGATTGTTTTGTAAATCATTTATTAATTATATATTAACAAATTATAAAATTAATGCAAATGTTCAGAATAATCAATATAGTGCGATTTTGGGTGATTTTTGAATTGAAATGGGCGGTTATCTTACTTTATCTTAATTTTTCTTGTTTTTTTAAAAGATCTTTGGTGTAGTAGCTTCGGAAATCGGATTCAAAAAAACGGAGACCGTTCCTTTCCGCTGCAGGTGCTCGCTTTCCGCGGGGCGTGAGTTGAGCCTCCTCGGGCTTCAAGTGGTGTCCTACCCTTGTCCAGCTCCGGCGGCTAGCCCTTCGAGGTCATAAGCTAAATGGTCCAAGAAGGCAAAAACGCCTTCTTAGGCCCATTCATCTTATGCTTGTCGGGGCTGAGCAAGCCGCCTCCGCTTATCGTTGTTTCCCCGCAGGAGTCGAGCACCTTCCGCTACATTCCACTCTGTGCATCTCATTGAATATCACTTATAAGGCATGGATAATCCAAACACTTAATTCTAGCATTTAATCCAATCTCCTCTTAAGGTAATTCTCCTCCAGATCCATTTCCCTATTCACCAGCAATTCCATTTGCTCTAGATGATGGGTTTCGACCACGGGGTCAAGGTGGGACCAGTGGATTTTGTTTATGAAATAGTAGTTTCTGATTTTTCTTAGGATGACAAGGGAGTGGGGGAAGTGGTCAAATTCTGCTTTTATGCTGTTGAAGCGGGTAAAGCCCCATTTTGTTAGTTTCATTGTTTATCACCTAGTGTTCTATTACCTTTTCTTTCAATCTATTAATCCTTGTGAAGCATATTGGATTTAAACAAACGTTTGATTAGTGTTTCAAAACATTTATTCTACTAGGGTTGGGGGGATTAAACAATCGTTTAACAGTATTTTCTTATCCAGTGGTCTATACCTTTCGACCTGAGATTGTCATTGCTATTCACGAAGGGCTCTTGTTATGATGAGAAGGTTATGAATCGTAAAGAAAAGCTAGGAGAATGAGCTTTGAATAAGGTATTATCCAACTATTCCATTTACCCATATGAAGCAGATAAGAAAGAGATCCCCATGGCACCGCTCCATAAGGGAGAGACTACGAAGCAGCTGATATCCTCCCGTGATGAGGATGCTTTTTTCTTTCGGACGATGGAGGAAGCGGGCATTCATCTGAATGCGGCACAGATTGAAGCAGTCCGTCATGTGCAAGGGCCATGCTTGACCCTTGCAGGGGCGGGAACGGGAAAGACGACAGTTCTTGTCTGCCGTGCAGGCTACTTGATGGCAGTGAAAAATATTCAGCCAAGAAATATTTTGCTTGTCACATTCACGAAGAAAGCCTCTGAAGAAATGAAGCAGCGGATTGCAAGGCTTCCGGGAGCTGAGCATGGTGGACAGGTTCATGCCAGCACGTTTCATGCCCTTTTCCTCTATTTACTCAGATCCCGTCATTACACACAGGAAGTGATCGGGAACGAGCGCTATAAACAAATCATTTTGAAGCAGATCCAGAGAGAAATGAATATTTATGATCCGTATGACGCCGAGACGCTCCTTGCCAAGCTTTCTCATTATAAGCTGAATCAGAAAGATATACGGGAGCTCCCTGAGAAGTCGAAGTCAGAAAAAGAAGTGCGAAGCATCCTCATAAAATATGAAGAGTGGAAGCGTATGAATCACAAGATGGATTTTGATGATATTTTGACAGAGGCGTATCAACTATTATTAGGGAACCCGAATCTGCTGACTTCGCTTCAGCACCGTTTCCAGTATGTGATGGTCGATGAATTCCAGGATACGAATCTGGTCCAATATGAACTGATCAAATTGATTGCGGCTCATCGGAATTTGTTCGTGGTCGGGGATGATGATCAAACGATTTACACTTTTAACGGCGCCCGGAACGAATTCATTTTGGATTTTGATGAGGAGTTTCCCGATGCCAAAGTCGTGACCCTGAAAGAAAACTACCGGTCAGACGCCTATATCATCGGACTCGGGAATGAAGTCATCGGGCGGAATGATCACCGGCGGAAGAAAGAGCTGCTTGCCACAAAAGTGGAGGGACAGAAGCCTCTTTATTCAAGACCCGCTACAGCCGATGAAGAAGCCGTCTGGATCACAGAAGAGATTCATAGATTACTGGATGAAGGCTATGGTTATGGGGATATGACGATTCTCCACCGTACGATGAGCAGTGGACGTGCCGTCTTCGAGCAGCTCCTGTTAAAGGAGATTCCCTTCACACCATACAATCAAAAGGATTCCCTTTTCTATGATAACTGGACCGTGAAACCCGTGGTGGATTACTTGCGATTATCGATCGTCCCAAGAAATTTCTCAGCCATGGAATCGCTGCTGCCCACCCTTTTTATCCGAAGGGACCGGGGAATGGCTCACATCCTGGAAGAAGAACAGAAAGAGCGGAAGAAATATCCCCTCATTCACTTAACGACTCTATCCGGTTTGAAGCCTTTCCAGGTGAAGAATGTGAAAGAACGGATGAAGTTCCTGAAGGAGATCGGTGACCAGTCACCGGAAAGTGCCATCAAACGCATCCGGAAGGAATTCTATCACCAGTACATCGATGCCCAGGAATCTCACGTGGTGACTGAACAGAAGGAGCTCATTAAAGAAATGCTGGATGAGCTTGAAGGCTCGGCAAAGCGCTTTGATACGATTTCAAGCTTCATTACCTTTATTGATGAGATGAAAGCGAAGTATGAGGAAATCTATTCGAATCAAAGAGGGAACAAAGACACAAACAGTGTTTCCCTCATGACGATCCACCGCTCAAAGGGCCTTGAGTTCCCCGTCGTGTTTTTAATCGGGGCCATCGAAGGGAATCTTCCCCACAGTTCTGCCCTTAATGCCAATAAGCTCGAGGATAAGGTGTATAAGGACCCGGACCAGAAGGAGAAGACGACAGGTGCAGTGGAGGAAGAGAGGCGCCTTGCTTATGTAGCCATCACGAGGGCAAAAGAGAAATTATTCATTTCTTCCCCTGCTTATTATCAAGGCGAACAGCGGAAGAGCTCGCGTTTTATTTCGGACTTATTCAAACAGACACCAAACGCTGAGCCGAAACCTTCTAAAAAGCCGAGAAGTGGAAAGGTGAGTAAGATTCTTGCCTGGGTGTGCACAAATGCAAAGTGCATTGCCTGGCAGAGGCCGGAAACCCATGAAGATACCGAATCCAAAATTTGTCCCCTTTGTTCAAGCCCGATGAAACTGGGAGAAAAGGAAATTATAGAATAAAAAAGCCCCAGCGTCCTGAAATTGACAGGAGGCCGGGGCTTTTTTTGAGGTTTGTCGCGTCAATAAACGGATCCGTCACTGCGAAAAATGATCATCCCGCGAATCAACCTTCTTCGAATCTTTCGAATCCAAAGCCTGTCTTAAAAAATAAATAAGAATACCCATGATCATTCCGAGTATCACGATAAAACCGATGGTGATGGTAATTCCCATTAGCCCCACTCCTTTTTTCTGACTCTTTCATGTATATGATTCTATACGTCTACTATCAGTCTATGAAAAAGGAGTGGGGATATATTCGACCCGAAGGACAAAAAGGTTCGCGATTTTACGTTCGGTCAATCAAAACGGCACGAACCGGGGAACCATCCCCTTCTTTAAGAGGGAGGGGGAGGGCTATCAGTTCGTATATCCCAGGGGTTACATGGGTAAGGTCGATCCCTTCCAGAATTCCGATGTCGTGTTCACGCAAAGAGTGATGGGCCTCCAATTCCTTGCTGTCCAAAGGATCAACAGAGGGAAGATCCACCCCGATCAGATCAATGCCCTTTTCCTTTAAAAAAAGAGCAAGTTCCTTCGTGATAGGGGGAATCTGCCCGGGGAAGCGATTTGGATCACTCCAGGCATTGGTTTTAAACAGAACTTTTTTGACATCAGTAAAGTCGATTTCCCTTAATCGGTCAGGACTGATTTCCGGCGTATCCTCCAACGAAACCACGATGGCCGGTCCCATAAAACGTTCTGGGGACATATCGAGTACCCTTTGCCCGTCACTGTCGAAGTGGAAGGGAGCATCCACATGGGTGCCGGTATGGGAGCTCATGGTCAGCTGTCCGACATTGACGGATCCGGTTTCTTCCTTTGTCCAATTCAAGGAGAAGGAAAAAGGCGTGTCTCCCGGCCAAACAGGCGTTTCATTATGCAGGGGTCTTGAAATATCGATCATTTTCATGATTGCCTCTTCCTTTCCGTGTTAAGCGATAACATTCCGTGTATTTTCAAACTGCTTGTATTCTTCTTTTTCCATGATGTTCTTCAAGATGTGTATCGTTTCCCAGACATCTTCGTACGACGAGTAAAAAGCCACCGGTGCCAGCCGGATCACATTCGGTGCCCGGAAGTCAGGTGTCACCCTATTTGCTTTCAAGGCTTTGCAGATTCTTGCCGCTTCTTCATGCTGCAGACTGATATGTCCCCCCCGACGATCATCTTCAAGGGGATTACAGATGGTAAATCCAAATCCGTTAAGCTCCTGTTGGAATACATCCATCATGAACCTTGTAAGAGATAGGGATTTCTGTCTCAGATTCTCCATCCCGGCTTCTTCAAATAACTGCAGGGAGCCGAGGAGGGGTGCGCTACTCAAAATATGGGGGGTTCCGATTTGGAATGCGCCGGCAGAATCGGCATGAGAGAGCGTATGATCCATATCAAACTGCGCATCTTTCCGGGAACTGAACCAGCCGGAAAGACCGGGCTTTTTCCCCCTGTGCCGTTTGTGAACGAACAATCCCCCGACACCGCCCGGTCCGCTGTTTAAGTATTTGTAATTGCACCATACCGCAAAGTCCACCCCGTCTTCGTGGAGCTGATGAGGAAGGGCCCCGATCGAATGAGCGAGGTCAAATCCGATGACAATATCACGTTTATGGGCTTCCTCCGTCAAGCGTTTGATATCCAGCAGCTGCCCGCTTCTGTAAAGGACGGAAGGTAATAGGATAAGGGCGATCTCATCGGTCATCTGAAGAATGATGTCTTCCTCACGCAGGGTGTACCCATCCCTGCTTTTCACCTGGACCAAATGTTCATCAGGGGAATACCCCTTTAATTCCAGCTGACTTTGAACCGCGTAAATATCCGACGGGAAAGTCAGTTCATCTGCCAGAATCTTCGTTCGCTTTTCGTGAGGTTGATAGAATGTGGCCAGTAACTGATGAAGATTCGTCGTGATCGAACCCGTGACAATGACTTCTTCCTTTTCCGCACCCACTAAAGGAGCCGTCATTTCTCCAAGCTTTTCAGAATAATAGAACCACGGCTCCTGCCCGTCCATCCAGCCGTCGATGCCATGCTCCTTCCAATCATTCAATGAGGTCAAAAGCGACTCCTCGGCTCGCTTCGAGAGTAGCCCCAAGGAGTTCCCGTCCATATAATAATGATTTTCCTTTATGTAGAATTCCTTTCGGAAATGGGCAAGCGTATCCTGTTTATCCATCTCTTTAGCGTGTTCCAACGTTAATGTATATGTCATCCCTAGCCCTCCTTTAACAGTCTTACCAAAATGATAATCGAAATGGTTTGAATAGTAAAATAATTGTTTTTGTAAGAGGATAGAATTTATACATATTTAAATAAATTATTCAAAAATGTATAAAAAATCAAAATAGTCTGGTATAAATGGATTAATATAAATAAATTCAGTGGAATTATTCATAATTGAATATTCCAAGTAAGAGGAAGGGAGTGTCCGTGGTGACTGAGACGAAAAAAAGTTGGAATGAAAACGAAGCCATTCTTCACTCATTGCAGGACGATATTTTAGTAACGAATACAGACGGGATCATTTTGAAAGTCAGTGAGGCGACTGGTGGCATTTATAACGTGAAATCAGAGGATATGGTAGGGAAATCCGTCTATGATCTTGAGAGAGAGGGAATCTTCACCCCAATTTTGACTCCATTGGTTTTAAAGGAAAAAAAGAAAATTACGCTGGTTCAGACAAGTAAAGAAGGGAAAAAGCTTCTTGTTACAGGGATTCCGGTTTTTCATGAAAATGGAGAGCTTGTGCGGGTCGTCAGCTATTCACATGACGTAACGGAATTATTGAATATGAAGAAATACTTAGAGGACATGGAAGATGAGATGGAAAGGGTGAAAAGCGAACTTGAAATTCTCAGGAGCCGCCACTATTATTCGGAAGGGATCATTGCCACAAGTGATGAGATGAAGAGGGTTCTCCAGATTGCCCTTCAAGTCGCAGAAGTGGATGTGAATGTTCTGTTGCTGGGGGAATCCGGTGTCGGCAAGTCCCATATTGCGAAATTCATCCATAATAAAAGCCAAAGAAAAGGGGGACCTTTCATTGAGGTTAATTGCGGTGCGATACCGGAATCCTTATTTGAAGCTGAGTTCTTCGGTTATGAACCCGGCTCGTTCACAGGGGCAGATCGCAAGGGAAAGGTAGGGTTGGCTGAACTTGCAGAAGGCGGGACTCTTTTTCTCGATGAAATCGGGGAGCTGTCACAACCTAATCAAGTGAAAATTTTAAAATTCATCCAAGAGAAACAATTTTACCGGGTAGGCGGTACGAAGCAAAGGAAGGTGGACTTTCGGGTTTTGGCAGCGACGAACAGGGATTTGGAGATGGCCGTTGAGAACAGGGAATTCAGGCAGGATTTATTCTTTCGTCTGAATGTCGTTCCCATCACCATCCCGCCTTTAAGGGAGCGGACATCGGATATTATAACGATGATCGATTATTTTGTGAGCTATTTTTGTGAAAAATATCAGCGCCGGAGGACCTTGGATGAAGGGGTCATCCATCAGCTTCTCATTCAGGAATGGAAAGGGAATGTCAGGGAGTTGATGAACCTGATCGAAAGGCTGATTGTCACATCCTCCAGGCAGATCATTGAGATGGAGAACCTTCCGGGTCGATACATAAAGCAGAGTGGTGATCTTTCAGCGTTTGACCGTGAAGGACAATCACTGAAAGACATTCTTGAAGCGGTTGAAGAGCAGGTGCTGAAGAAAGCGAGGCATCAGTATAAAACGACGACTGTCATGGCACAAAATCTTGGGATCAGTCAGCCTTCGGTAGTCAGAAAAATGAAAAAATACAGCATTGAATGAAAGATTGGCATGATACTTGCAGGTTCTTAAGTGAATAGAAGGATAAATGAATCATTTCAAAGGGGTGTTTGACAATGGAGGTTGGGAAACAAAATGTCAGTCAGTTACAAACCGGGTCCGGGAGATCAGCAAGGGAAGCAATGAAGTTTATCATTCCTTCCATAATAGGAGTATTGCTGTTTTTGGTTCCTGTGACATACGAAGGGAACATGACCATCGGTGTCGGGATTTTTGCTTCTTATTTTCAGGGGTTGTTAGAAGGAGTATTGCCATTATTCATGACGATCATTTTTGGAATATCTGCTCTCATGGCCATTTATACGAAACTTCTTCAACCTAAGTGGATCGTCTCACAACCATTTCTAAAAGGGCTTTTTGATGTAGGTGCGTTCTGGATCGCCATCCGTGTAATCGGATCAGTCTTTGCCATCATGACCGTAAACGGAATCGGTCCTGAATGGATCATATCCGACTATACAGGCGGGACGGTTCTGTATTCCTTAGTCCCTGTTTTGACCACATGGTTTTTGTTTGCAGGTTTACTGATGCCCCTTTTATTAGATTTTGGACTGATGGATTTCTTCGGGACTCTGCTGCAAAAGATCATGAAGCCTTTATTCCAGCTGCCGGGACGTTCTTCCATTGATGCTCTGGCTTCCTGGATGGGGAGTGGGACGGTCGGGGTCCTCATTACAACGAAACAATTTGAAGAGGGCTACTACACAAAACGGGAAGCTGCGGTCATTGCAACCAACTTCTCTGTTGCTTCCATCGCTTTCAGTCTCGTGATCGTCAGTTTCATAGGTTTGGAATCCATGTTTGCGCAACTATACGGAACGGTCGTCATCGCCGGGATCGCAGCAGCGGTGATTTGCCCGCGCATCCCGCCTCTTTCCCGTAAAAAAGATACGTATTATGAGCCGGTCGGCATGCAAATCTCTGAAACGGTTCCTGAAAATGTTTCCCGCCTTCAATGGGGTTTCGAAAAAGCTGTGGAAAAAGCCTCTGAAGTGAAAAGCGTCGGTGAAGTGACGAAAAAAGGATTGCAAAACGTATTTGATATCTGGTTCGGACTCATTCCACTCGTCATGGCCCTTGGAACACTTGCTTTAGTCGTGGCAGAGTATACCCCGGTGTTTGATGTGCTTGCTTACCCGGTCGTACCTCTCCTTGAGTTATTACAAATCCCGCAGGCTGCCGATGCTGCCCCTGCAATGATCGTCGGGTTTGCCGATATGTTCCTCCCTGCAGTGGTGGGAAGCGGGATCGAAAGCGAGTTAACGAGATTTGTGATCGCGGCCATGTCTTTGACTCAACTAATCTACATGTCTGAAATCGGGATCCTATTAATCAAGTCCAAAATTCCCATCAGCTTCCTGGATCTCTTTATCATCTTCATCCAAAGAACCATCATCACATTACCAATCGTCGCATTACTGGCTCACTTTTTCTTTATGTAAAACCTTGAGGATTTAGACAATAGGCTCTTTTTCTATACATTGTTGCTTTTGACCAAGCGAGTTGTGGTTGATTTCCGTTCCAAGTGCTCGCTTTCCGCGGGGCGTGAGTTGAGCCTCCTCGGGCGCTGGCCTGCGGGGTTTCAACTTTCCCGCGTTTCCCGCAGGAGTCGAGCACCTTCCACTCCAATCAACTGGCTATGAAGATGTCATCACTAGTATAGAAACACCACCTTGTAAAAATTGGTATTTCTTGATTTGAGGTCTATTACATAAATAAACAGTGTCTCGAGTGTCTTTAACCATATACCTCTGTCACGCTAAACTTGTTTAAAAGGTGAGGGGAACTGCGTAGACTCCTGCGGAAAACGGGCGTGCCGAAACCCCGGAAGCGAATTGTGCTGAGGAGGCTTGGCCGATCGCTAGCTGCAAGCAAAGCAGTAAGTACATACTGATTGACAGAGCATGGAAATCAAAGTCTTTGTAAAAATACAACAATTTATGAAAAGAGACATACAAAAAGAACATGGGGGTACTGAAATGGAACGAACGTTTGAAGAGCTTATTGAGAGGATGCCGGATCGTCTGGCACCGAGTATGGCCAAGGATCATCCCAATTTACCGGTAGTGAAGGAAGAGGGGTGCTACTACTACGGACTGGACGGAAGGAAGTATCTTGATTTTACCTCTGGCATCGCCGTAACGAATGTGGGGCATCGTCATCCGAAAATCGTACAGGCGATCAAGGATGCAGCGGACGGTCTGATGCACGGTCCTTCAGGCGTCATCATGTATGAATCGATCCTTCGCCTGGCTGATGAACTGGCAGAGATCCTTCCAGGTGACCTTGATAGTTTCTTCTTTGCCAACAGCGGTACGGAAGCCATCGAGGGGGCGATCAAGCTTGCTAAATATGTAACGAAGCGCCCTTATGTCATATCCTTTACAGGGTGTTTTCATGGGCGATCCCTGGGGGCACTCAGTGTCACGACTTCGAAGAGTAAGTATCGGAAGTTCATGCAGCCTTCGGGTTTGGCGTATCAGATTCCGTATGCGAATGAACGGGAGTGTCCGGAGGGAGAGGATTCAGCCCGGTATGTTGTCAGCAAACTTGAAAAGGATTTTGAAGCACTTTTCAATCACCAGGTCACCCCGGAAGAGGTGGCGTGTGTCATTTTAGAACCGGTGTTGGGGGAAGGGGGATATATCGTCCCTCCGAAGGCATGGCTTAAGAAGGTAAGGGAGATTTGTGACCGGCATGATATATTACTGATTTTCGATGAAGTCCAAACGGGTTTCGGACGTACGGGTAATTGGTTTGCGGCACAAACCTTCGATGTGACGCCGGATATCATGGCGATCGCGAAAGGTATTGCGTCGGGTCTTCCCCTGAGCGCAACGGTGGCATCCAATAAACTGATGAAACAGTGGCCGCTTGGAAGCCATGGGACGACATTCGGCGGGAACCCGATCGCATGCTCTGTCGGTCTTGCCACCCTGGAAGTCATGAAGGAGGAAAGACTCCTTGATAATACGAAGACGATGGGTGCATATGCCGTTTCGAGGCTCGAGAAGTTGAAAGAAAAACATCCTGTGATCGGAAGCATCCGGGCAGTGGGATTGATGATCGGGATTGAAATCGTCCATCCAAAGACCAGTAAACCGAATTCTGGAGGCTTGATGGACATCCTTGACCGGGCGCTTGAAAAAGGGGTTTTATTTTATCTATGTGGAAATCATTCCGAAGTGATCCGCATGATTCCACCCCTTACGGTTACAAAAGAGCAGATTGACGCCGGTCTTCACATGCTGGATGAAGCGGTGACGGAATATGAAGCGTCGTTGATGAGTCATCTGGATTAAAATAAAAAAGGCTGGTCAGTTCAGAACTGATCAGCCTTTTTTTACAGCCTTTTAACCGAAATGGCCTTCCTCATCTTCCGGAGGGCATCTTGTCCTTCCGTTTCCCTCCTCATCATTAAGTTCACATAGAGGGCATCAATCAATGTTAACTGAGCAATGCGTGATGACAAAGCTTCTGAACGGTAGTCGGTTTCCTCGGAAACGGTGAAGAGGGGTGTGTCGACCCTCTGGCTTAATGGGGACTTGGCGAAATTGGTGATGCAGATGGTCTTGGCCCCGGTTTCTTTCACTATGTCGAGAAGTTGGAGTATATCCTTTGTGGATCCTGAGTGGGATATGAAAACAGCGCAATCGTCACTCGTCATCTGGGAAGCGGTCATAAGCTGAATATGACTGTCACTTGCCGCATGCACACGCAGGCCGGTCCGGATGAATTTATGGTAGGCATCAAGGGCGATGACACCGGACCCGCCGCTTCCAAAGAACTCGATGGAACGGGCGGTGCTCATCATGTCCACGGCTTTCATCAGCCTCTTTTCATCCACCACCATCAAAGTGTCTTCAATGGTTTTGATATTGGACCTGAATACTTTTGTGGCGATCGTTTGTGCCGTGTCACCTTCATCGATGCGTTCGTGAATGTCCTTAAGTCCAGTCACGATTTCTGAGGCAAGAGCAATTTTCATCGCCTGATAGCCTTTGAAGCCGATTCGTTTACAAAAGCGGAAAACGGTAGAATCGGCCACTCCTAAATCTTCTGCCAGACCATTGATCGTTGAATGGATGATCTCGTTCGGGTTTTCAAGTATATAGTCGGCAATTTTTTTCTCGGTCACACTGAATTGAGGATAGTGTGAACGGATGCTTGCTAAACAATGTTGATGTTGACTCATAGACACCTCTCCTGTAAGGGTTTTCATATTGATAGTATACAAGAATAATAGAAAAAATAAAAATAATTTCTGTAAACGGTTGCAAAAAGAAAAATATTTTTTATAATAGAGATAGACAGAAAATAATTTTCCTGATTATTTGTTCGTTCGAAAAGGCTGTTCTCTTATTGAATTAAGAGAGTAATAGTTACATAAAGTGTTTTGCAAACGCTTTACGAGTCCCTTGGGAACAAAGAAGCTGGATCATTTGGTATAAAAAATTGGCAGCAGGGCTGCCGTGAGGGAAGAAAGGTAGGGATACAAAATGTCAGATCAAATGCTCATTTTAGTGGCACTGGCCGGAATTTTTCTTTTATTATTTTTAGTTATTAAAACAAAGCTTCACGCTTTTGTTGCCCTATTATTAGTAAGTTTAATCGTAGGGATCGCTGCCGGCATGCCGCTTCAGGAAGTCGTAGCTTCGATACAGAGCGGTATGGGCGGGACCCTTGGGTTTGTCGCAGTTGTCGTTGGTTTAGGTGCGATGTTCGGGCGCATGCTTGAAGTATCAGGGGGAGCGGAACGACTTGCTCAGACACTGATTAACAAATTCGGGGAAGATAAGGCACAATGGTCCCTTGGGATCACTGGTTTCCTGGTAGCCATTCCCGTTTTCTTTGATGTAGGATTCATCATTCTTGTACCGATTGTATACGGTTTAGCTAGAAAAACAGGCAAGTCACTCCTGTACTATGGAATTCCATTGCTTGCAGGTCTTGCCGTAACACACAGCTTCATCCCTCCGACTCCAGGACCGATTGCGGTTTCTGACTTGATCGGGGCGGACCTTGGATGGGTCATCCTGTTTGGTGCGATTGCCGGTGTTCCATCCATGATCATCGCTGGTCCACTTTTTGCAAAATGGATTTCGAAACGCATTCATGCAGTGGTTCCTGACTATATGCAGGCGGAAGAAATGGAGTACGATAAAGAGCTTCCGAGTTTCGCTTTGATTGCTTCTCTTATCTCGATCCCATTAGTATTGATTCTTTTGAACACGCTTTCGGGTGTTATCCTGGATGAAGGAAACATGATTCGTTCCATCCTGACTTTCTTAGGACATCCATTCGTAGCACTAACGATTGCAACATTGTTGACGTTCGTTCTATTAGGAACGAAGCGCGGATATTCCCGCCAGGAAGTACAGGACATTGCAACGAAAGCGCTTGAGCCTGCTGGGATCATTATCCTTGTAACGGGTGCCGGTGGAGTATTCAAGCAAGTATTGATTGACTCCGGTGTTGGGGAAGTATTAGGAAATATGATGGCTGGTTCAAGCCTGCCACCGATCGCCCTTGCCTTCTTGATCGCTATGGTCGTCCGTGTCGCTCAAGGATCTGCGACTGTTTCCATGGTAACAGCGGCAGGATTGATGAGCCCGCTGATCGACACTCTTGGTATGCAAGGTCCCGTTCTTGGTTTGATGGTTATTGCCATCGCTTCAGGAGCGACAGTCTTCTCCCATGTGAATGATAGTGGTTTCTGGTTAGTGAACCGTTATTTTGGATTAGATGTGAAAGATACGTTAAAATCATGGACCGTAATGGAGACACTCATCGGTTTTGTAGGATTTGCCGTTGTGTTCATTTTAGGGATATTCATTAGCTAAAATAGGATAGAATAATAGCAGAAGAGGGAAGAGCCATGTCGCTTCTTCCTTTTCTCTATTTATTTAGGAGGAACGAAGATGTCAGAATTCATGATCGGTGTCGATATCGGGACCACCAGTACAAAAGCCGTACTATTTAATAAAGAAGGAAAAGCGATCGAGCGTCACGGGATCGAATATCCATTACATACACCAACGCCCGGGACGGCTGAACAGGATCCTGAAGAGATTTTTCAGGCAGTCCTGAAGTGCGTCAAGGAAGTGGCTTCAAGTACAAATGAAACGATTTCATTTGTGTCGTTCAGTTCTGCCATGCACAGTTTGATCCTTGTGGATGAAAACGACCAGCCATTGACCCCTTCGATTACATGGGCAGATAACCGAAGTGCTGCATGGGCGGAGAAGATCAAGAAAGAAATGAACGGGATGGAGATTTACAGAAGGACCGGTACGCCGATCCATCCGATGTCACCCCTTGTGAAGCTTGCCTGGCTGAAGGACGAAAAGCCGGAATTGTTCGGAAAAGCGGCAAAGTTCATCTCGATTAAAGAATTCGTTTTCCATCGTTTGTTTGGGAAGTATGTAGTGGATTATTCCATTGCTTCTGCTACAGGGATGTTCCATCTGGAAAACCTGGCTTGGGATGAGGAAGCCATGAAAGTGGCCGGAGTCTCGAAGGATCAGCTGTCGACTCCGGTATCCACAACAGAAAGCCTGGTTGGTTTAAAGTCTGAATACACAGAGATGCTGGGCTTACCTGCCGATACGCCATTTGTTGTCGGCGCAAGCGACGGGGTTCTATCAAATCTTGGTGTCAATGCCATCGAGCCGGGAGTGGTCGCCGTGACGATCGGAACAAGTGGTGCGATCCGGGCTGTGACGGACCGGCCGGTGACCGATCCAAAAGGACGGATCTTCTGCTATGCCTTAACGGATAAGCACTGGGTGATCGGCGGACCCGTGAACAATGGTGGAATGATCTTCAGATGGGTCCGGGACGAACTTGCTTCCGGTGAAGTGGAAGTGGCGAAACGATTAGGGAAGGATCCCTATGAAGTACTAACGGATATTGCGGCAAAAGTAGAGCCGGGATCAGAAGGACTCCTGTTCCATCCTTACATGGCCGGGGAACGCGCTCCCCTTTGGAATGCAAAAGCACGCGGTTCTTTCTTCGGCCTCGGGATGCATCATAAAAAAGAGCATATGATACGTGCCGTCCTTGAAGGAATCGTCATGAACTTGTACAGTGTTTTACTTGCCCTGGAGGAATTGATCGGTACGCCGAAACGGGTCCAGGCAACCGGTGGATTTGCCCGCTCTGAGCTGTGGCGCCAAATGCTTGCCGATGTATTCGATCAAGAAGTGGAAGTGCCGGAAAGCTTCGAAAGCTCTTGCCTTGGTGCAGTGGTCCTTGGTATGTACGGCAGCGGCATGATCGACTCACTTGAAGAAGTGAAGGAAATGGTCGGCTCCGTCCATTCCCATCAGCCCGATCCGAAAGCTACAGAAGCTTATACTAAGCTCATGCCGATCTTTATTCGTGTACCACGATTGCTGGAAGAAGAATACGAAGCCATCAGTGCTTACCAGGAAAGAAGCTGACTCACCTGAGTCGGCTTTTTTTCGAGAGGGGATGGAAGGGAATCACTTAGCCAAAAGATGTCCTTTTCATGTATAATAGAAACGAAAATACCTTTTATTATCAGAAATTATCCATAGATAAATGAAAGAGAGTGAAACGATATGGGACGTAAGTGGAATAATATTAAAGAAAAGAAAGCGTCTAAGGATGCCAATACGAGTCGTATATATGCGAAATTCGGCCGTGAGATTTATGTGGCGGCGAAGCAGGGTGAGCCGGATCCTGAGCTTAACCAAACGTTGAAATTCGTTCTTGAACGTGCGAAAACGTATAGCGTACCGAAACACATCGTGGATCGCGCCATCGAAAAGGCAAAGGGCGGTTCAGAAGAAAATTATGATGAACTGCGCTATGAAGGCTTCGGACCGAATGGATCCATGGTCATCGTGGATGCCTTGACGAACAATGTAAACCGTACAGCATCCGAAGTGCGTGCCGCTTTCGGTAAGAATGGCGGGAATATGGGCGTGAGTGGATCTGTAGCGTATATGTTCGATGCGACAGCCGTCATCGGCATCGAAGGAAAATCTGAAGAAGACGTAATGGAAATCCTGATGGAAGCGGACGTGGACGCACGAGATATCATCGAAGAAGACGATTCTGTGATCGTCTATGCCGAGCCGGATCAATTCCATGCTGTTCAAGAAGCATTTAAGGGCGCCGGAATCACCGATTTTACAGTGGCAGAGCTTACGATGCTTGCTCAGAATGATGTGGAACTATCTGAAGACGATCAAGCCCAATTTGAGAAAATGATTGATGCGATTGAAGATCTGGAAGATGTGCAGCAGGTATATCATAATGTCGATTTAGGTGAATAATAGAGTGTAGGTGAACCCCCGATGCTGGCTGCATCCGGGGTTTTGATTATCGTAAATAATGTCAGTTTACCACTTTATTTGTCGAATAGACTGAAAATTCAGCATAATACTTCATTATCATAAGGGGCTTTGTTATGCTAAAAGGGAATCTGAATAAATACGTGAAAGAGGGAGAGGAAACTATGGGACTAGATCAACTTGAATTGCAACAGGCAGAACAGAGCGTGAAGGATAAAACCAAACCCTATTTAACGGCACTCATCGGGTGGAGCCTGCCGGCAATAGAGGCGTGTACGAAACTGAACAGGCCATTCGTAGTCGTAGGACCGCCGGATTTCGAAGCATACGCTGAAAAACATGAAATTGCTTTTATAGGCTGGGACTTTGATCGCTTGAACGAAGGTTCAGATCATCTTTATAAACAGCTGAAGTCACTCGGTGCTGAAGTGGCTGTTCCCTTATATGAAGAATGTGTGGAGTGGGCCGGGGCTTTGAATTCCCGTTTCCGCAACGAACCACGCGTATTCAATCGTTCTCTATTATTAAGGGATAAGGGGATGATGAAGCGAAAAGCCCAAATTGCGGGAATCAAAGTAGGTGTATTTGAAGAAGCAAGGGATAAAGAGGATGTACGACGCTTTCTGAAACGAGTAAATGAAGCCCTATTGAAAGTGGAAGGAGACAAGAACGATCCCATCCATGTTAAGCCCCTTGATAAAGCAGGATTTGTCGGTCACCGTGCCATCGAGAATCCAGAGGATATCGATGCTCTCACCGAGTCTGAATTCCCTCTGTTGATGGAAAGTCATTTAGACGGGCAGGAGTTTTCATGCGAAGCGTTCATTCATAAAGGGAAAATCCAATTTTTAAATATAACGGAGTATGTACGGTTGGGATATTCCAATTTCGTACCGGCATCTCCTACACTTGAAGAAAAACGTCCGATCATCCGTGAGGCGATTCAACAGCTCATTGATGCATTTGAAATCGAATATGGCGTGATCCATCCTGAATACTTCATCACCTCCGATGGGACCCTTCATTTCGGTGAAGTCGCAGCGAGGGTGCCTGGTGGGCATATCTTTGATTTGATTGAACGGGCGTATGGATTTAACGCTTATCAGGCACAGATTTTATGCGGTGACCCAAATACAACCGAAGAGGAGCTAAGAGAATTTTTCCCTTCGACAGGTGAGAAAGCGAAAGCTCATGCGGGTTGTCTAATGGTGCATCCTCATGTGAATTATGTCGAGAAACTTGAAGTACCTGACGAACTGGAAAACCATCCTTATTTTGAAAAACATGATATGTTCAGTCCTGCCCAGGGAAAAGTGGCTCAGCGGATAGGGTTCGGGAACCATTACGGGACCATCTTCTTCTATGGGGAAGACAGCGAAGTGATGAGGGATCTTTTAAAGGAATACGAACAATTTAACTTTTATATTTAGATCGGTCATCTTTGTGTAAACAACTTATCCGATATTCTGATCGATAAAGGAGTTTTGAAATGGCTTTTGAATTAACTTCTAAGCTGGAAGAACGATTTTTGCTGGCGCTGAATGAATTGGAAAGTGCAGCTTCATTTGCGAAATCAATGTATCAAACGGACGTCTATCAGGAAGCTCAAAGATTACTCGATACAGATGAAGGACTCGATATTTTATATCGGAGCGCAAGCCGTTTTGAAAAAGCCGGTGTATTCCAGGACGGTCCATGGGAAAAAGCATCCAAGCTTCAACCGCCTCTTGTGGCGGGGTCACTGCAGGCGAAAGGTCTGCCCTCGATTATCGAAATCCTGAGTGAACTCAGGATGCTTTCGATTGCAGAAGCCCAATATGAGCATGCAGACGTCTCGGCTGAAATGGCACAGGATTTTCTCAATGAAGTAATGGTGCTGAACCTGAACCTGCTTTTCCCGGAAGCAACTGAAGCCGCGCGGATTGAAGGTGGTGAGCAGAGTGAAAGGGCTACGGAGTTGTTTCACTTTCTTTCAGATAAATTGTCTTACCAAGCCCTTACGACTACGCTGATCAAAGAGATCGAACGGTTGACGGCACAGCGACCCATTATGGTGAAGCGAACCGTTTCCATGATTGAGACTGCGAAGAAAATGCTTCATTCTGATCTTAGTGCAGCGGAACGCCTGGTATTGGAGAAATATGTATCTGCCATCGAAGGTCCGTCCCCTTTGAGTAAAAATATTATCCTGCCTGGTGAATATCGCAAGAAGTTAATGGACGTTTCCCATGAAGAACTGGAGAAGGAGGCCGTTGCGTTCGCCGGGTCCATGCGCGAAACAGGGTTGGTTGCTCCTCAGCACGCCATTCTTCTGAGATATTTATGCAGGAAGTTGCCTGAGCTTGTACCCACCGCACTTCAGTTAAATGATAAAGGAAAAGCAAACCTGGATGAAAATGCCGAGCTTGTTTTTCAACTTGTGAAAGTGGCGATCTTCCCGGCCACGAAGCAGTCTGTATACGGGCTTGCTCTCTTGCTTGAACGAGGGGTCCTTTCCTATTCCCCTGTATCACCGGGACTCAAACGACTAATTGAACTTGATATCAGGGCAGAAGTGAGGAAGACGCTCCTGAATTCGTGTAAAACGGGAGATGGCATCACCGCAAATTCCGTGCTCCTTGCAGGTGTGATCAATGTCCTCGGGCAGCCTATCGGGATTGGACAGGGCTTGAACCCAACCTGTCAAACAGCACGGGGAATCAGCCTTTGGGCGCAGCATGCGCCCGGCTATCTGCTTGAACTGATCCCTAGGGCTGCAAGGGATGGTGACATCGATATCATGTTTGAAGGTACTCCCGTTCATTCCAAGGACTTGAGCGGAGGATTGGCGCCGGAACTTCATCAGGAACTTGATCCTGTTTCACTGGTTCTCGTCCCGCACCTTGACCGGATTTATAGTGAAATGATGAGGAGGGTTTCCCTTAGAGGGGAAGATGGACATCGCTGGGTGAATCCCGAGTTTTATGGTGACTGGGTCCAGAAGGGGTTCAGCACGGTGATCGATCCGTTGACCGGGCTCATATCTGATTATCCTGGTTTTGTAAGGCTGTTTTACGCTACCCATCATCCGGAATACAATGATGACTACGGTTTGATCTATCCGAATCCAGTTGGGATTTTCATTACCAATGTCCACGGAAAGCTCCTTGGATTCCACGCCGTATCCATTCTCCGTATCACCCGCGATCCAAAGGGGGAGTATCGGATCTATTTCTACAATCCGAACAATGACGGTTCACAGAATTGGGGACAGGGGATCGAACCTTCCGTCATGGATAACGGGGAATTGGAAGGGGAATGTTCACTTCCTTTCCATGAGTTTGTTTCCCGGCTCTATGCCTTCCACTACAATCCGTATGAGCAGGGTGATGCATTTGCGGTAGAGAATGATATAGTCGACGAAATCAAGGTCCTTGCCAGGGATAGCTGGGGAAAGGATTATACATGGGTTTAACATGATGAATGGCGTTGAGCGACGGTGGTCGCTCAACGCTATTTTGATTGGAATGATTCTTCTCTCACCAGCCATACTAAATAGTGGAGGTGGTACGAATGGACAGAGATAAGAAATCAGAAAAAAGGCGTATGGATACTCCGTTGAATCCTGAATTCAACATGAATGGCAGGCTGCGCAACCCTAGCCAGGTGTATGTTCCGGGAGAGTCCCTGGAAGAACATCATGCGGTGGAAGAGGGGAACGGCGTCATCGCAGAGAAAGTGATCGGCCAATCGAACGAGAATGGATAGGAGGTGCCAGCTTTGAATATGAAAGAATATCCCGTAGCGGATTTGTCTGAAGATGCCTTGAGTAAAGTGAAGAGTATGGAAAGTGAACTTTGTCAGCAATCAGCGGATGACATCGTGTTGATTGCTTATAAAAATACGGAAAGAAGCCGGGAAGGAGCGAGAAAAGATGGATAAAGGGAACAAGGAAATGCCTGACTTCAAAGAGCTGAATGACCGTATCATAGCGGAGGAACCAAAAGGTCCTTTCTTCGCAATCAAAACGAATCTGGATACGGCAGGGGTCAGGGACAACCCGTATGCGTCGGAGAAAGCGAGTCCTGAACAAGAGGAAAAGCTACAGCAGTTTTTTGAAGATGAAGAGCTATAGAGGTAACCGAAAGGCGTTAATCACCAAACATTGATTAACGCCTTTGCAGGTGGAACCTAGATTATTAGTGGCTACATAAGGATTTTATACGAATATGCCTTATACTAAAGAGGAATCATTCATAGAGAGAGGGGGAAATCATGTGTCTAGAGTTGCCTTAATCGCAGGTGCTACGGGTCTGGTCGGTTCTCATCTGATTGAAATACTCCTTAAGAGCCCTGAGTACAACAAGGTGATTTCTTTTGTAAGAAGGGAGAGTGGCATGAAGCATGAAAAACTGGATGAGCGGATCATTTCATTTGATGTGATGAAGCTTCTGCCTCATGAGGAAATTGATGATGTGTTTTGCTGTCTCGGAACCACGATCAAGAAAGCCAAGTCGAAACATGCTTTTAAGAAAGTGGACTACGAGTATCCCATTCAACTTGGGAAGCTCGGGAAAGCACATGGAGCAAAGCAGTATCTGGTGATCTCCTCGATTGGTGCAAATCCGGGATCACCGTTCTTTTATAGTAAGGTCAAAGGGAACTTGGAGAAGGAATTGATGGAGCTTCATTTTCCTTCACTCCACATATTCAGGCCATCTCTTCTATTGGGGGAGAGGCAGGAGTTCCGATTTGGTGAGAAAGCGGGGGAAATCTTCTCAAGAGCCGTCCGCCCTGTCATGATGGGCAGGTTGAAACGATACAGAAGCATTCCAGGCCAACAGGTTGCTTATGGCATGTATCGGTCAGCGATAGGGACATCCAAACAAGAAGTGATCATACATGAATCCGAGCAGATCCAGGAGCTTTAGGAAATAGGGGGAAATGATGAGAGACCCGCATCGGAAGCGGGTCTTTCATCGTTAAATTTGATAAAAATGCCTCAAAGCATTAATAAGATGCTTCATTGAAGAATCTTCAGCTAAATTCACAAGCATTCCTTTAATGACGACGGGACGGGTTTTGTCTTTCTGGATTTCTTCTTTAATGACTTCCAGGGAAATCCGGATATTCTCTTCCTCTGCCATCTCCAGTGCATCCTGGATCAAATGGACAAGCGTCGACTCATTGATTCTGGTAGAAGACGTGAAGTCCTTCACCAGATCATCCAATTTTTCAAAAGAAAGAACCGGCTCATCTCCACTCCTTAGCAAACCTTCGACTAAATCGTCCGTCCGTTTTAATATGAAATGGGACAAGTAAGCAAAGTCCAGATCGATCTTATCCAGCATGACCAGTTCTAAATAAGAATGGAAAAAACCTTGAATCATCATGGTAATGTCCCAGAAATAGGGCTCTATCTTTTTTCCGTATATACCGAATAATCTTCTTCTGTAATAGCGGTGAGTGTTCATCTTCATCTCGCTTAGGAGATCGTGGATTTCATCATTGAACGGCATGGCGTTCTCTCTGATCTGCATGATGATGAACTCTTTATGCTTACAAATTTCAATGAGCTGACATTCTAATTGCTTTTGGAATTTCTCATAAGGAGGCAGATCCTCGTTTTCGATCTCGTTCACTTTATCGGTGATCATCCTAAAATAGTAGTTCATGATCGCGAGCAGAAGAGCTTCCTTTGATTTGAAATACAAATAAAAGGCACCTTTTGATATATCACATTCGTTCACGATTTCTTGAACGGAGGTAGCGTTAAAGCCTTTCGTGGCAAACAGCTTAATCGATGTTTCAATGATTAATTTTTCTTTTTCTTTCATACTTTCCTCTCCTTGATAAACTCCTTACGTATATTATGACCGATTGGTCACAAAAAATAAACCTTTTCTTTCATAAGCATATTGACTTATGACTAATCGGTCAGTTATATTAGATATTGTTATGACTAGTCGGTCAGAAATAGAGAGAAGGGATGAATACGACGTGAACAGTATTATTAATTTCGTACTTAAAAATAAGTTTGCTGTCTGGCTGATGACGATCATCGTCATTATTGCAGGCTTATATTCAGGATTTAATATGAAGCTCGAAACCCTGCCTAACATCAATACCCCGATTGTCAGTGTGACAACGGTGTATCCGGGGGCTACGCCCGAAGATGTAGCAGACAAGGTGTCCGAACCAATTGAGAAACGGTTGCAGAATCTAAATGGTGTGAATGTTGTCAGCTCAACTTCCTACCAGAATGCTTCAGCCGTTCAGATAGAATACAAGTTTTCGAAAGATATGGATGAAGCAAAGACCGAAGTGGAAGAGGCTCTTTCTGATCTTTCTTTTCCGGACGGAGTGAACGAGCCGGAAGTATCCAGACTGAGCTTTAACGCCTTTCCGGTCATCGCCCTAAGTGTGGCGAATGAAGACCAATCTTTAGCTCAATTAACATCAACAGTAGAAGATACCATCATTCCTCAGCTCGAGGGAGTGGACGGGGTTGCTTCGGTTCAGGCATCAGGACAGCAAGTGCAAGAGGCACAGGTTGTTTTTGACCAGGACAAGCTTGCAAAATATGGATTAACGGAAGAAACCGTTCAAAATATCATCAAAGGCTCTGATGTGTCTGCTCCATTAGGATTATACACGTTCAAAGACAGTCAGAAATCCGTGATGGTTGATGGGAATATTACAACGATTGAAGATTTGAAAGAAATGAAGATCCCTGTGACGACGAGTGGGGCAACAGCACAAGGACAGGAGGGACAAGGGCAGACTCCTCAGGCACCTGCTGCTGGACAAGCACCTGCAGGCATGAAGGTCCCGACGGTTCAACTATCAGATCTTGCTGATATCAAACTGACCGGGAAAGCAGAATCCATTTCCAGAACGAACGGAAAAGAATCCATCGGACTTCAAGTGGTGAAAACAGCAGACGCCAATACGGTCGATGTTGTCAATGCCGTCAAAGAAGAAGTCAAAACGTTTGAGAAAGATATCGATGGAGTAGAAATCATTTCTACATTTGACCAGGGTGAACCGATCGAGGAATCTGTCAGCACGATGCTGAACAAGGCATTATTCGGCGCCATATTTGCGGTCATCATCATTCTCCTGTTCTTACGGGATATCAAATCGACGCTGATCTCCGTCGTATCGATACCATTATCGCTTTTAATCGCGATTTTACTTTTAAAACAGATGGATATCACGTTGAATATCATGACCCTTGGGGCGATGACTGTTGCCATTGGACGTGTTATCGATGATTCCATTGTCGTAGTAGAGAATATCTACCGGAGAATGTCACTGAAAGGTGAATTGCTGAAAGGGAAAGACCTGATCCGGGAAGCGACGAAAGAAATGTTCGTTCCGATCGCATCATCAACTATCGTCACAATTGCCGTGTTCCTTCCATTAGGATTGGTTCAAGGCATGATAGGTGAGCTATTCCTACCGTTCGCCTTAACAATCGTGTTCGCTCTATTGGCTTCACTTCTTGTTGCTGTCACAATCGTACCGATGCTTGCCCACTCCATGTTCAAAAAGGGTGTAGGGAAGAAGCACGTGGAAAAGAAAAGCCGTTTGGCACATTGGTATAAAGGTGTATTGAATTGGACATTGGATCATAAGATCATCACGTCGATCCTTGCCATCGCCATGTTGGTCGGAAGCTTGTTCCTTGTGCCGCTTATTGGGGTAAGTTTCCTACCATCCGATGAAGAAAAGATGGTCATGGCGACATATAAACCAGATCCCGGTCAAACGGAAGAAGATGTTGAGAAAATCGCACAGGATGCAGAGGAATACTTCCAGGGACGTAAAGACGCTGATACGATTCAGTACTCTGTCGGCGGGGAAAATCCGATGAGTCCGGGAAGTTCAAACAATGCAATCTTCTACGTTCAGTATAATGACGATACAGAAAATTTCTCTGAAGAAAAAGAAAAGGTCATCAAAGACTTGCAGAAATCAACTGACAAAGGGGAATGGGCTTCACAGGACTTCTCGGCAAGTGCCGGCAGCAATGAAATTGTCGTATACGTGTACGGGGAAACCCTGAAAGACATCGAACCTGTTGTCAACGATATTCAAGACATGATGGAAGACAAGAAAGATTTCAAAAAGGTCGGATCAAGCATTTCTGAATCCTATGACGAATACTCGTTTGTCGCCGATCAGGATAAACTGAGCGAACTTGGCCTGACGGCAGGTCAAATCGCCATGGAACTTGGTCAGACACGACAGCGTCCGGTCCTCACAACCTTTGAAAAAGATGGGGAAGAAGTGAATGTATACCTGGATGTTGAAAAAGAAACGTATGAAAGCATCAATGACTTAACGGATAAAACGATTCAGTCACCACTGGGCATGGAAGTCCCGATCAAAGACGTCGTTGAGGTTCAGGAAGGTAAAACGTCAGATACCGTATCACGACGGGACGGAAAAGTATTTGCTCAAGTGAGTGGAGAACTGAAGACCGATGATGTGTCGAAAGCATCTCAGGATATCAAGAAAGAAATCGATAAACTAGATGTACCATCAAGCGTGGACGTGAATATGGGTGGAGTGACAGAAGATATTCAGGAATCCTTCACGCAACTCGGATTAGCGATGCTTGCAGCAATTGCGATCGTCTACCTCATCCTTGTCATTACATTCGGTGGCGGTCTTGCACCATTTGCCATCCTGTTCTCACTGCCATTCACAATTATCGGAGCATTGGTAGGGTTATTGATCGCAGGAGAAACAATCAGTATCTCTTCTATGATCGGGGCACTGATGCTGATCGGTATCGTTGTGACGAATGCCATCGTACTCGTCGACCGTGTGATTCATAAGGAAAAAGAAGGTCTATCCACACGGGAAGCATTACTCGAAGCCGGTTCCACCCGACTCCGCCCGATCCTTATGACAGCCATTGCCACAATCGGGGCCCTGTTCCCACTGGCACTCGGCCTTGAAGGAAGCGGACTGATTTCGAAAGGCCTCGGTGTCACGGTTATTGGAGGATTGACCAGTTCGACTCTCTTAACGCTTGTCATCGTACCGATCGTGTATGAAATCCTGATGAAAATCAAAGGGAAGATCGGTGGACGTAAACGTAAAGTAGTGAAAGAATAGTTTGATAAAGAGGCAGTCCTGTATGGGGCTGCTTTTTTGATTATAGAGACGGGCTCTTGATAGGATTGTTCATAGTTGGAATAGCTTTGCCGGAACCAGTCACGGGCAGGCCCGTAAACAGAATGGATACTAACCATAAAAATTTTTAAAGTTTTCTAAAAATAGTATTGATTCCAACAAAAGTCTGGACTATAATAACAATTAACGAAAGCGCTTTCGATGAAGAGGAGACAGTAATGGTTACAATCTATGACTTAGCAAAACGCACTGGGTTTTCCAGTACGACCGTTTCAAAGGCTCTTAATAATTACACAGATGTGAGTCAAAAAACGAAGCAAAAAATCCTCGATGCAGCGGCGGAAATGGGTTATTTACCCAATGCTCATGCCCAGTCTCTATCGACGAAGAAATCCTGGACGATCGGGGTCATGTTTGCAGAGGACAATGAGGTCGGGTTGAAACATCCTTTCTTCAGCGCCCTTATTGAAAGTTTCCGCAAGTATGTGGAACGGGAAGGCTATGATTTGATCTTTGCTTCACGGAACCTCCGGAATCGGGATACAAGTTATCTTGAGCACTTCTTGTATCGTGCCGTGGATGGAATCGTTGTGATCTGCTCAGATCCCAATGATCCACAGGTTCAGGATATGATCAATAATCACGTGCCGATTGTCGTGATCGATATGAGCAATCAGAACTGCAGTGTTGTTTATTCCGATAATATTGAAGGTGGAAGATTGGCTGTGAGTTATCTTCATTCTTTGGGTCACACCCGAATCGCCCATATTTCAGGTGATCCGTCGATCGATGCCGGAGCACAGCGGATCAAGGGATTCACTAAGGGAATGGATGAACAGGAACTCCCAATTCTTGATGGGTATCTTGTTAACGGCGGGATGTTCTCGATTGCAGAAGGAAGAGCTGCAATGGAAAGGCTTCTCGCGCTGGAAACAGTCCCAACAGCAGTCTTCGTAGCAGGTGACCATATGGCAATCGGTGCCATGGAAGCCATCAAAGAGAAGGGGTTAAGGGTCCCTGAGGATATTTCAATCATCGGGTATGATGATATTGAAATGTCTTCCTACCTCACACCGAAGCTCACCACCGTCAGACAGGATACCGACCAGATCGGTGCACGTGCAGGACAGTTACTAATGAAGCAGATCATCCAGAAGAAGAAGCTGATAACGACAGAAGTCATTCCGGTGGACCTCATCATCAGGGAATCTTGTACAGTGGCAAAAAAAGAAAAAAAGAAATAATCTTATATTTTTTTTATGAATTTCGAAACCGGTTTCGGAATTTTTAATTGAAAGTGAACGAAACCGCTTTCGCCTTAATAATTACCAATGAAAAAGGGGGATTAAGATGAAGAAGATTTTGACAATATTCATGACTGTGGTACTGGTTGCAGGGGTACTTTCGGCCTGTTCGGGAGATTCCAAATCGTCTGGCTCAAAAGATAAAGACGTAGATTTAAAGGTTTGGTCCTTCACGGATGAACTGAAGAAACCGATCACGAAGTTTGAAGAGAAAAATGGTGTAAAAGTAGAATTGACGATCGTTCCGATTGCCGATTATCCGACAAAATTAAAGCCTGTTCTTGAAAGTGGCGTTGGGGCACCTGATGTCTTCACTGGAGAAATCGCGTTCCTGAAACAATGGGTCGACGCAGGATACTGGGAAAACTTATCAGAAAAGCCATACAATGTTGATGAAATCAAAGATAAATATGTACCATATGTGTTCGACTTAGGTAAAGATAAGGACGGAAATGTAAGGGCTTTATCTTGGCAAACGACTCCTGGTGGAATTTTCTACCGAAGAAGCATCGCGAAAGAAGTGCTTGGTACAGATGATCCAACAGAAGTAGGAAACATGATGAACTCAATGGACAATGTCTTCAAAGTGGCTGAAAAGATGAAGGAAAAAGGGTACAGCATGTTCCCGGATGAGGGCTCAATCCGCTGGTTCTCACAAGGAGATAATCCACAACCTTGGGTGAATGACAAAAATGAGTTGCAACTGACAGATGAAAAGATCGAATATATGGAATCTGCAAAGAAACTTCGCGAAAATAGCTATACAGCTCTTGCTGCTGAATGGTCCCCATCTTGGTTCGAAGCGATGGATAAGCCCATCAAAATGAAAGAAAACGGCAAAGAGAAAGAAACACAAGTATTCTCCTATGTTCTTCCGACTTGGGGACTCCACAGCGTTCTGAAAACGAATGTAAAGGAAACTACTGGTGACTGGGCCGTGACAAGTGGACCAAGCCCGTACTTCTGGGGTGGAACATGGTTAGGGGTTTACAACAAATCAGAAAACAAAGAACTTGCTTATGACTTTGTGAAAATGATGACTCAAGATGATGAATTCCTGACAGATTGGGCGAAAGAAACGGGTGATGTCCTAGCATACAATCCGGTAACAAATGCGATCAAGGATGACTTTAGCAGTGAATTCCTTGGCGGACAGAACAACTATCAATTCTTCCTTGAGCAGGCGAAAGAAATCGAGCCTGGTATTGTAACGAAGTATGATCAACAGCTTGATACGTTCTATGGAAACGCTGTTCAGCAGTATGTGGATGGAAAGAAGTCCAAAGACGAAGCCATTAAAGAATTCTATAAAAAAGCTCAAAACGCTTATCCGGATATAAAAGTACCGAAAAACTAAGAAGTAAAAATCAGTGGCAGGTGATGTGATTCCATGTCACCTGCCGATAATCTATTAACAACTAGGGGGGGCTGGGGAATGAAGAAAGTAGATCGATATGGTTATCTATTTATTGCCCCGTTTTGGATCATCTTTTTAATATTCAGCATTTATCCTGTTGCTCTTACATTCTACTACAGCTTTACGAACTATTCAGGAAGCGGGACAGCGGAAGTAATCGGTCTTGCCAACTATACCCGTTTACTCACGGACAGCTATTTTGTGGAAGCTTTTTTTAACACGTGGAAAATATGGGGAATCAACTTTGCCCTGCAAATCGGTCTGGCCCTAGTACTCGCATTAATCTTCTCTGATATGAGAATGAAGTTGAAAGGTTTGGCATTTTTCAGATCGATCTTTTATTTACCTAATTTAATCACCATCAGTTCGGTCGCTCTGCTGTTCGGTATCTTACTTGACTGGCAGCACGGATCATTAAATATGATTCTATTAAATATAGGTCTTATATCAGAACCGATTAATTGGCTGAACGAACCTGCGACTGCCCAACTTTCCGTTTCCCTGATCCTTACCTGGATGTGGTTCGGCCATTCGTTCATTGTCGTCATGGCGGGGGTTTCCGGAATATCAAAGGACTACTATGAGGCCGCTTTGATTGATGGAGCAAACAGATGGCAGACTTTTACGAAAATCACGGTTCCTTTATTAAAACCGATCTTACTTTATATCATGATCACATCCCTGATCGGCGGCCTTCAATTGTTTGATCTGCCTATGCTTCTGACAGACGGAATCGGTTCTCCTGATGGATCACTGAATACCATGGTGCTGTATCTGTACAATCAGGCATTCAAGTTTAATAACTATGGATATGCTTCAGCTGTCGCATATGGATTGTTCGTCATTACCTTGATCTTCTCGGCGATTGTCTTCAAAGGGATGTATGGAAATGAACGCAAACAAGCAAGGAAGGTGTAAGCATGTTGGGAAAAACAGCTGTAGAAAAAAATGTACCGACTCAAAAGGTTGAAAAGTCAAAGCCTGAACTTCTGCCACATGAGTCCAAACTGAAGACCAGAAATACCATTGTGAAGAGCATCATCTACATCGTACTTGTGTTGATGGCGATTATCTGCTTCATCCCATTCCTTATGATGCTTGTAAATGCGACAAGATCAAATGAAGCGATCCTGTCAGGATTCACCTTGATACCGGGAAGTTCTTTAGTTGAAAACTACACCACGATGATGGAGTACGTAAACATCTGGTCGGGGTTCAAGAATAGTCTGATCATCTCTGTCCTTACAACTTTATTATCAGGATATTTCTCAGCTTTGACTGCCTATGGATTCGCCTTTTACACATTCAGGGGGAAGAATTTCCTGTTCGTCTTCATGCTTGTGATGATGATGGTTCCAGGACAATTGGGGCTGATTGGCTTCTACGAACTGAGTAAGAATCTGGGAATCCTTGATTCTTTCATTCCACTGATCGTTCCGGCTATAGCAAGTCCGTTTGTCGTATTCTTCTTAAGACAATACATCCAGACGACGCTTCATCCAAGTTTAATAGAAGCTGCCCGTATCGATGGGGCAAGTGAGTTCAAGATTTTCCATACGGTGGCCATTCCGATCATGATGCCGGCCGTTGCGACGATGTCGATTTTCACGTTCATCGGATCATGGAATAACTACATCATGCCACTCGTGATCCTGTTCTCACCTGAGAAATATACGCTGCCTGTATTGATGGGATTCTTGAAGGGATCTCAAGTAGCACAAAATTTAGGTTCAATGTACTTAGGGATCGCGATTTCAGTCGTACCAATCATGATTGCCTTCCTATTCCTGTCTAAATATATCGTCAACAGCATTTCAGCAGGATCAATCAAAGAATAGAGGAGAGAATGACCTATGAAATTTGATAAAACATTTACCTTTGGAACCGCCACATCATCGTATCAAATCGAGGGTGCACATAATGAAGGGGGGAGAACTCCTTCCATCTGGGATATGTTCTGTGACATTCCGGGGAAAGTATACAAGCAGCATAATGGGGATGTCGCATGTGACCATTATCACCGATTCGAAGAAGACATCCAGCATATCAAGCGCCTTGGTGTAGACACCTATCGTTTTTCCATTGCATGGCCTCGTATTTTTCCTGAGAAGGGGAAGTACAATCAGGAAGGGATGGACTTTTATAAGAAATTAGCGGCAAGACTTCAAGAAGAAGGAATCAAGCCTGCCGTGACATTGTATCACTGGGACTTACCGATGTGGGCCCATGAAGAAGGTGGATGGGTCAACCGTGAATCTGTAGAATGGTTCATGGACTATGCAAGAGCGTGCTTCACGGAACTCGATGTGGTCGTCGATTCATGGATCACACATAATGAACCTTGGTGTGCAGGGTTCCTTGGCTACCATCAAGGTGTCCATGCACCGGGTCATACCAATCTGGATGAAGCAGTGAGAGCCGTTCACCACATGCTGTTGTCACACGGAAAAGCGGTTGAACTGCTGAAGAAAGAATTTAAATCTCAAACGGATATCGGCATCACGCTGAACCTGTCACCGGTTTATCCATATACCGATTCAGTAAACGATGCCCTTGCTGCCAATAATGCGGACGGATATTCCAATCGCTGGTTCTTAGATCCTGTATTCAAAGGGGAATACCCGAAAGACATGATGAACCTGTTCTCGAAATATGTCCATACGTATGATTTCATCAAAGAAGGGGATATGGACCTGATTTCAACGGAATGTGATTTCTTCGGCATCAACTATTACAGCCGTGGGATCGTCGAGTTCAGTGCAGCCAATGATTTCATGCATAAGGGAGCTTACTCCGATTATGAGAAAACAGGCATGGGCTGGGACATCGCTCCTAATGAGTTCAAGGACCTCATCCGCCGTCTGAGACTGGAATATACGGATCTGCCAATCTATATCACAGAAAACGGAGCTGCGTATGACGATGTTTTGGAAAATGGAAGAGTGCATGATCACGAACGCGTTAACTACTTGAATCTGCATCTTCAAGCGGTTTCCGACCTCAATGAAGAAGGCATGAACATCCAGGGATATTATCTATGGTCCCTGATGGACAACTTTGAGTGGAGCTTCGGTTACGATAAGCGATTTGGCATCCTTTATATCGACTTCGATACGCAGGAGCGAATCTGGAAAGACAGTGCCTTCCGTTATGCTGAAGTCATCCGGGATCATAAAGAGACACATGGTCTTCATACCAATGCCGAGGAAGTAACGCAATGAATATGAAGGTGATTTTGACAGCCAAAGAAACAGGAGATCGGTTCTCTGAAAAAGAGCCGGTTTCTTTTTCGGATGGCCGTGCTTCTACCCACATCCAACTCGATCCGGAGCGCAGATATCAGGAAATGTTGGGATTTGGCGGTGCATTCACCGAAGCGGCGGCTCACAGCCTTTCCCTCATCAGCCCCGAAAAAAGGGAAGAAATCATTCACCGGTATTTCGATCCGGCAGAAGGTCTTGGTTACCGCTTCGGAAGGACGCATATCAACAGCTGTGATTTTTCATTAGGAAATTATACGTATGTGGAAGATGGAGATGCGTCACTGAAGAGCTTTTCCATCGATCGGGAGAAAAAGCTTGTGATACCGCTTATCCAGGAAGCGATGGAAGTGGCAGGGGAAGAGCTTTCCATACTTGCTTCACCGTGGAGTCCCCCTGCTTGGATGAAGACAAACGGTGAAATGAACAACGGGGGGAAACTATTGCCTCAGTTTGAATCTGTCTGGGCAGACTACTACTCGAAGTACATAGAAGCGATGGAAGAAGAGGGGATCCCGATCTGGGGATTGACGATCCAGAATGAACCCGAAGCGAAGCAGGTATGGGATTCATGCCTGTACACGGGAGAAGAAGAACGGGATTTTATAAAAAATCATCTAGGTCCGTCCCTTGAGAAACATGGCCATGGGGATGTGAAGGTCATCATCTGGGATCATAATCGTGATGTGATCCATGAACGTTCCAAGGCCGTCCTTTCAGATCCCGAAGCGGCGAAGTATGTGTGGGGAACTGGTGTCCACTGGTACGTTTCAGAGGAGTTTGAAAATCTCTCTAAAGTGCATCATGACTTCCCTGATAAGCATTTGATCTTTACAGAAGGATGCATCGAAGGCGGGGTCAGACCCGGCGCCTGGGATACTGGTGAACGCTATGGGCGTAATATTATCGGTGATTTGAACAATTATCTTGAAGTGTGGATCGATTGGAATATAGTACTGAACGAAGAAGGCGGACCGAATCATGTCGGGAATTACTGCGATGCACCGATAATCGTCGACACTTTGAATAACGACGTCCGTTACAATAGTTCGTACTATTACATCGGGCATTTCAGTAAATATATCAAAGTCGGAGCAAGACGTATCGGATGTCAGATTTCCAATGACGCTGTATCGGCTACTTCCTTTGAAAATCCAGACGGGGAGATCGTCGTTATTGTGATGAATGTGAATGACCGTGAGGAAGAGATTTCCCTTTCATGCGGTGAGGGGATTTTCACTACGACTCTTCCATTGCATTCGATTGCCACTTTTATGATCCGTTAGTTGGAAAGCGGTCCTTTCGGGGGCTGCTTTTTATTATGAGGAATGAAAATAAAGACGAGAGCTATGACCCATCCACACCCCGCCTCATATTCCCCGGACAACCATCATAGAATAGACCATCTTACATAAAGGCAGGGTACAAGCGTATGAGTCTGTTTTTAAGGGGTGCATTGGTGTTGGTTGTGACGGCATTCTTAGGGGAATGTCTGGAGTTTGTAATTAATATGATCCTGGCCCGTGAGCTTGGGGAAGCGGGGCTTGGCACATACATGTCGATTCTGCCGTCGGTGTTCCTGATCGTCATTTTATCGAGCATGGAACTGCCTATCAGCCTTTCCAAATTCTTTGCAGAAAAGGAGGAAAGATACCACAGGGGGATGCTGCACTATGCTTTCAGGTTTGCATTGATCACGACATGCATTCTGTTATTGATCATGGTGATGGTTTATGCCTGGACTCCTTTATTTCAAGGATATCACCCGGGGATTCGCTGGCTCGTCCTGATTGTGATCCCGATTGTGGCCTTCACTTCGATCACAAGAGGATATTTCATGGGGATCCAGCGGATGGGGAAAATTGCGGCAGCGAATTTTCTTCGTAAAGGAATCCAGTTATTTTTATTAGTGTCAATCTATCAATTTTTATCCTTTGGCATCGATACATCCATCTTCATTGCCCTTGGAACATTAATTGCCAGTGAAGTGGTGGTTTTTGTATATTTGATTCATGCTTACGTTCTTGAAATTAAGGGTAAAAGAAAGAACAGCCATTCTACACTTTCAACAGGTGAGATGAGAAAGTCAGTGCTATCTGTATCGATTCCGACGACGGTCCTTCGCATCTTTCATGCACTGACCCATGCCATCCAGCCTTTTCTGATAAAATGGGCCCTTGTCCTTTCGGGGATGGGGGCAGTGGATGCGAATGAACATTTCGGGATGCTGGCGGGAATTGCCCTCACCATCGGGTTCTTTCCTTCGTTCATTGCATTTTCGATGCTGATCGTTTTGATCCCGACCGTTTCGGAAAAAGTTTCATCGAAGGATTTTGATGGGATCCTGACCCATCTTAAGCAAGTGATGTGGCTTACATTGGGCTACGGTGTACCGGCCGTGTTTATTTACTATACTCTCGGGGACTACATAACAGAGACGTTTTTTCATTCTGTTTCCTCCGCCTATTATTTAAAGCTGCTCTGGCCGTACTTCCTGTTTCATTTTTTGGTATTTCCTCTCCAGGCCTTTTTGATCGGGCTGGGACTGGTGAGGGATGCCCTCCTTCATACCATATGGTCCAGTGTCTTTTCGTTTTCACTCATTTACCTCCTTGGTTCCCGTTTTGGAATGGAAGGCGTCATTCTGGGTATGAATGCAGGAGCCGTCTTGATTACCATGCTCCACTACGTGACCATCTGCAGGGAACTGGAAACGACTCTTTGGTTAAAATCAGCCATAAAAATGTAAACTATACAAAACAAATGTGCTACCGCGAGGCATTTGTTTTGCAATAGGAGGGACGGACCTTATATTCTATTGGTAATCTGTAACACCTACATACCATTTATTTGTTATGATGGCTGATTTCATAACCTCCAAAGGAGAAATCTATGATCGATTCTATTTTATTCAACATCATGTTAGTCGGAGTACTGGGAATCGCTTCCCAATGGGTGGCTTGGAGATTCAGGCTGCCGGCCATCGTTGTCATGTCGATTGTCGGACTGCTCGTAGGTCCGATATTCGGCCTCATCAATCCTAAAGACGATTTTGGGGAAGTGTTTAAACCTATCATATCCATGGCTGTGGCCATCATCCTCTTTGAGGGAAGCTTGAATCTTGATTTCCGCGAAGTGAGGGGACTCGGGAAACCGGTCTTCAGGATCGTGACGTTCGGGGCCCTCCTTGCCTGGATCCTTGGTTCCCTTGGAGCCCATTATGTTGCAGGTCTATCATGGGCTGTTGCCTTCGTGATCGGTGGATTATTCATCGTTACGGGTCCTACTGTCATCCTGCCTTTACTCAGGCAGGCGAAGCTTAAGCCGAGACCTGCAGCAATCCTGAAGTGGGAAGGGATCGTCGTCGACCCATTCGGCGCCTTGATTGCTGTGTTTGCCTTTGAAATCATCAACTTCTTGATAAGTGATGATGTAACAGGACTTTCTTTATTACTTTTCTTTGCCGCCTCCCTGTTTGCCGTCGTATTCGGATGGGCCCTCGGGAAGTTCACCGGCTTTATCTTTGAAAATGGACATGTTCCGGAATTCCTTAAGTCACCTGTTGTGTTTGCACTCGTCCTTGCCTGTTTCACGATATCAGATCAAATCACACATGAAACCGGCCTCCTGGCTGTCACGGCCATGGGGATGACGCTTGCAAATATGCATATCTCATCCATCGACGATATGCGTCACTTTAAGGAAAATATTTCGGTGCTGCTCATATCGACCATATTCGTGATGTTGACGGCTTCACTAACCGTCGATACCCTGTACCGAATCTTCAACTGGAACATCATAGCATTCGTCCTGCTCATGCTATTCATCGTACGGCCACTTTCGATTTGGCTTTCGACGATAGGGACGGACCTCTCAGTCAGGGAGAAGATCCTTGTCGGTTGGATTGCACCGCGGGGAATCGTCGCTTTGACCGTTTCTAGTTACTTTGCGTCGGTATTGTTGGAGAAGGGCTTTCAGGATGCATCCATCCTGACGTCCCTAACCTTTGCCCTTGTATTCTCAACCGTATGTGCACACGGGTTTTCGATTAAATGGCTGGCTAAGAAACTTGACCTGGCCATCAGCGAACAGCCTGGTGTCGTGATTGTCGGAGGGAGTAAATTCAGTACTGAATTCGCTAAAACTCTGCAAGATATGAAGATTCCTGTACTGATCACGGATTCCTCCTGGCAGCGATTGTTTTCGGTGAGAAAGGCGGGGATCCCATTTTACAGGGGAGAGATCCTTTCAGAACAAACGGAGTACTATCTGGATATGACTCCGTATGAATATATGATCGCAGCGACCGAACTGGACTCTTATAACGCCCTTGTGTGTACGACGTTCGTGCCTGAGGTCGGAAGGAATAATCTGTTCCAGCTGAGCCTCAGAAGCAAGCGTGATGATGACCTGGAAGATATGGTCCATACGATTGGAGGACGCATACTCTTTCAAAATCATGTCACGTGGGAAGAGCTGAATAAACGTGTCGAGCGTGGAGACGTATTCAGGAAAACCAATATCACGGAAAAATACACCTTTGAAGAGTATTTACATGAGCGCGATGAAAATACCTTGTTGATGTTTGCCCATAAACCGGCGGGAAGAATCGAATTCTTCACGGAAGGCGCGTCACCGAAGATCGAGCAGGGAGATGTGATTGTCAGCCTGACTCAGCCTTGTAAGGAAATCAACAAGATTCAAGAGAAGCTTACCGTTCAAAGGGAAACAAAAGCAAAAGAAGACAGAAAGAAAGAAAGCGCCGACTGAGTCGACGCTTTCTTTTATTTTTCACCCGAATACTGCTCACCTAACTGCTGCTTCACTTGATTGTACGTCAGGCCGGATTGTGCGTTCTGACGTTTCACCTCATCAATATCCGTCCCGCTCTTTGTTACCCTTTTGTTTGGCTGATTCATACTCACACCCCCTGAACTTAATGTCAGTCAGATGAGACTATTCTATGCAAGAATAAAGTGGCTGGGACATAACTAAATCCATTTCCTCTAAAGACGAACAATCAATAAATTAGGTAGGATTGCTTGCTACACCGCTATTGATTTCCGTGCAAGACTTCGCTTTCCTCGGGCGGAAGGCGAGCCTCCTCGTCGCTATTCGCTCCTGCGGGGTCTCACCTATTCCGCTTTTCCCGTAGGAGTCTTCGTCTTGCACTCCAATCAATAGCTAGATCCTGCTATATACATAACATGCTTTAGCAATAATAATAAATGGTCCGTTTCACCAAGGTAGTTCCATTGTTCGGTCATTAGGGGTGTATCTTAGCAGAATGTGTCATTCATATCAGGTAAGAAAGAATACTTGTATTTTTAAAAGGAATCTGTCACTGCAACTATTAGGATAAGAGTTAAAGTGAAACACTTACGCTTGGAAAGTTGATTGGAGCGGAAGATGCTCGACTCCTGCGGGAAACGCTGGACAGTCCGAAAAGCGGAAGCGGCTTGACCAGCCCCTCGAGGTCATAAGCTAAATGGACCAAGAAGGCGTTATTTTGCCTTCTTGGTCCATTTAGCTTATGACCTCGAGGGGCTAGCTGCTGTAGCTGGACAGGTGAGACCCCGCAGGCGCAGCCGAGGAGGCTCACCGCCAGCCCCGCGGAAAGCGAGCAACTGGAGCGGAAATCAACCACTACTCACTACGTCTAAAAGCAACAGTATTTACGTAAACAGCCGATTGATCACAATCCGAACGATTTCGATTTTCAAAAAAGAATTTCGAATGATCGTCCGGATTTTCTTTTAACTAAACACTTTTCCCAGCGTCTTCATTTTATGAACGTGTGCGCTTGTAGACAAGGTCAAAGATCAGGATGATGACGGCGAGGGCATAGGCGGTATATGAATAGGTGGAGTGCTCTGCCATATTCTTCACGCCGATACCGATAAAGGCCCATACAAATACGAGTGGGTAAAGGAGATCATGCTGCGTGATACGGAACCAGAAGGCAAGGACAGTCGCGAAAATCAATCCGAGGTACGCCCAGACAAGCTCGGAAATCCCGAATCCGTTCCAACCGATATCCACTAAATAATAGGTGATATTCACAATCGTCGCAATCGAAATCCATCCTAAATAGATCGAAAAAGGGGCGGAATCCAACAGGGACGGACCTGTGCTTTTGATCCTCCTATAAAGGGCAATCAGGGTGATTAATAGTCCGAGCATAATAAAGACGGAAACAAGGAAATAGTTATAATGCCAAGCCAGGATCCACGCTGAGTTCAACAGGCAGCTCAGTACGAATAATCCGCTTGTTTCCTGATAAAGTGGGAGCAGGCGTCTCTCTTTAGGGAATTGACGGATGATCCAGATGGCGAGCAGAAGGTAAATAAGGCTCCAAATGGAAAAAACATAGCCTGCAGGTGTAATCATGATGTCGAGCCTGTCGCTGATTTCCCTCGTGGATTGATTGTTCAATGGCAGTGTGACAGCCAGTGTATTCATCACGATCACCAATGCAAAGGCTAAAATATTTAAAATCAACTTCATATTGTATCCCCCTTGAAAAATAATGGTGCAGGAAAGGATCCCTTTCGGACCTGTTGTTTGCTATATACTATTCCACTTTTATCCGTTTAAAAACCAAATGAAGAGAGTTTAGGTAAAAGGAATTGTAAAAGATCATGAAGGATTTAGAGGTTTTATCGAGAATTAAAAATAGGATAGGGACAATTTACATATTAAATTAGGGGGACATTATGGACCATACAACTCATACATATTCAACTGTTTGGGATTTAGATGTTTTTTTCAAAGGGGGGAGTGAATCACAGGAATTCAGGAATCATCTCGATACATTGGAAAAGAAGAAAAATGACTTCGCAGAGAATGCCCTTGCCTTTCATCCGCCTCAATCTGCGAATGATGCGGAGCTTGTGTGGAAGCTCATTGATGAAGCGAAGGACGTGATGTTGTATTTGCGCCAGGCAGGTGCTTTTGTCAGCTGTCTGGAAGCTCAGAACATGCATGATCGGAAGGCAGACTCTCTTCGAAGCGAAGTCACAAGCCTGAGTGCCGATTTCTCTTCTACCTTCACCAAATTCCAGCAGCAACTTTCAGATTGCAAAGAAGAAGTGTGGGAAGACCTGCTGAAGCATGATCGCCTGAGTGAAATCACGTTTGTGCTGAATGAGTGGAGACAAAAAGCGAAGGACAAGCTTTCAAGCAGTGAAGAATCCTTGATCGGGGCGCTCGCCGTCGACGGTTATCACGGCTGGGGGCAGATGTATGACACAATCGTCGGGGCGATGGACATCACACACGAAGGAAAAAGCCTCTCGGTGGGACAGGCCAATAATCTACTATCAAGTCCGGATCCGAAGACGCGTAAAGAGGTTTTCGACAAATTGGAGGATGCGTGGAAACAGAATGAGGAGCTATTTGCCCGAACCCTCAATCATCTCGGCGGCTTTCGCTTGAATGTGTATAAAAAGCGGGGCTGGGATGAATTGATGAAAGAGCCCCTTGAGTACAACAGAATGAAGCAGGAAACCCTCGACGCCATGTGGGGAGCCATCAGCAAAAACAAAAAGCCTTTCGTACAGTATCTGGACCGGAAAGCGAAATTGATCGGCAAGGATAAACTGGACTGGTATGACCTGGATGCTCCCGTGGCGGAGTCGACGAGCACGATGTCATATGATGAAGGAGCGAAATTCATTCTGAAGCAGTTCTCCCGTTTTGGAAGTGAGATGGCACAGTTTGCAGAAAAAGCCTTTGAGGATGAGTGGATTGAAGCTGAGGACCGTTCAGGAAAACGTCCCGGGGGCTTCTGTACTTCATTCCCGTTAAGTGATCAATCACGAATCTTCATGACGTACTCAGGCTCGATGTCGAATGTTTCGACACTTGCCCATGAATTGGGGCATGCGTTCCATTCCCATGCGTTAAAACCGATGCATACCTTGAACCGCAACTACGCTATGAATGTCGCAGAAACGGCCTCCACTTTTGCCGAGATGATTGTGGCAGATGCAGCCGTGAAGGAAGCAGAAACAAAGGAAGAAAAGATTGCCCTCGTTGAAGACAAACTTCAGCGGAGCGTCGCATTCTTCATGAATATCCATGCCCGCTTCTTATTCGAAACCCGTTTCTATGAAGCGCGCAAAAAAGGGATCGTGTCTGTCGATACGTTAAACGACCTGATGGTGGAAGCTCAGAAGGAAGCATTCGCCGATTCACTGGGAGAGGTCCACCCGCGATTCTGGGCCTCGAAGCTCCATTTCTATATTACAGGAGTGCCATTTTATAACTTCCCATATACATTCGGCTACTTGTTCTCATTGAGCATTTACGCGAAGGCACTGGAGTCCGGAGAAAGCTACGAAGAGAAATACATGTCCTTACTCCGCGACACAGCCGTCATGACAGTAGAAGACCTTGCCATGAAGCACCTCGGTGAGGACATCACCAAAGAAGCCTTCTGGCAAAAAGGAATCAACCTCTGCACCGCCGATGTAGATGAATTCCTCGAACTGACGAACTAAATAAACATGTTAAGGTCCGTCCCTGCTATTGAGGGACGGACCTTTTTAATGTTCAGTCCCGCCCCTCCTAAGCCTCAAGTCTGATACGAAAATAAAGCTCCGGCTCGTTATGGGAAATCCGGAAACCAGGTAGGATAGAGACATGAAGAAGAAAGGAGGCAACAACATATGAAGAAAGTTGGATTGCTTTTAGCTGGAGGAATCGCAGCGATCGTATTACTGGCCAATTTAGGACCGATTGTGGGGCTTGCGATCTCATTATTGATCATGTACTACAGCTTTAAAGGCTTCATCAAGACAGACTCCACAGGGAAAAAAATCCTTTGGGCTCTGATCGGTCTTGCCGCATTCAGTGCAACCGTATCGAACTTCCCGGCGATCATCGGGCTGGTTGCTCTGTATGTTCTATATGTGATCTATAAGAACTGGAAGAAAGAAGAAGTCATCATCGAAGAGAAAACGTCGGACCCCTTCACGAACTTTGAAAGAGAATGGTCACAATTAAAAAACTAAAGGAGAGAGTTAACAATGGCAAATTTATTTCAACGATTAAAAAATACCGTCATGTCAGACCTTCACGAAGCAATTGATAAAAAGGAAAAGAAGAATCCGATTGCGGTCCTGAATCAATACTTAAGACAATGTGAGCAGGAAGTGGAAAAGGTAAGAAAGCTTGTCGAGAGGCAGTATTTATTAAAAGAAGAGTTTCAGAAAGAGTATCAACAGGCTTCCGTTTTAGCCGACAAACGAAAGTATCAGGCAGAGGTAGCGTCCAAAGCAAGCGAAGAAGGCTTGTATGAATTTGCCCTGCAGGAACAAAAATACTATGAAGAACGTGCCGTGCGGATCCAGGAATCCAAGCTGCAAGCGACAAAAGAGCTTGAAGAGCTTGAGCGTAAATATGAAGAAATGAAGCACAAGCTAAAGGATATGTACATCAAGAGGATGGAGCTGATGGGCAGGGAAAACATTGCCCGCGCCCATAATAAGATGAATTCCGTGCTTGAATCATCATCAGGTTATAACAGCCAGGCTTTCTCTAAGTTTGATGAAATTGAAACGTACTTAGATCAACTTGAGCATGGAGTGAATTCTTCCTATTATCGGAACACGATTGACGCGAAGATCGCCAAATTGGAAAAAGAAATGAAAAATGAGGAAACAGAAGCCATTCCTTCATGAAACATGGTATTCTAGGTTAGTAAATACTTGATAACGTAAAAACAGGGGGAACTCATGATGGGTTCACCCCGTTTTAACCTCAGATATCCACACACATTCAACTATATGAGCAAAGAATATACATAACCAGAAAGGAGGAACCCCTCATGTTCAATCGTCTACGCTCGGACGGAATCAGTTGGATCATTTTAATCGGGACATTGCTTATACTGCTGGAAGTCTCCTTTTATGATGGGGGGGTTCTCGTCTTTCTATCAATAGCGGCATTCTGCATTTATATCGGACGAAAAAAACTGCCGAGGACATCGGGGAAAATTCTGTTGTGGTTTGGAATCATCAGTCTCGCCATCAATATCTTCAATACGGTGGCTTTTAAATTTTTATTATTTGGGATCCTTCTTTTTATTATCGTGAGATTTGCCGATTCCAAGAAACATCCTAAGTATATTTCACCGACCATTAAAGAAACCTTTACCCAATCCCATGAACCACTCGTGATGAAGAAGTCCGCTCTTCAGAATGAATGGTTCGGGCCAAAGCGGACACCGGATCATGTGTATGAGTGGAACGATATCAACATCCAGGGCGTGATCGGCGATTCAGTCATCGATGTCGGGAATACGGTGCTGCCAAAAGGGACTTCCGTGGTGTCGATCCGAAATATACTTGGGAATATCGAGATACTCATCCCTTATGATGTGGAAGTGAGTATCCATCACTCCGTCCTTGCAGGGTCTATCGAGATTTTTGATGAAGTGGAGCCGAAAGCGATCAACCAGTCCCTCTATTATCAATCACCGGGATACGATGAAGCAGTACAGCGGGTGAAGATCTTCACCTCCATGTGGATCGGGGATCTTGAGGTGAAGAGAATATGAGTACGGTCAGTAAGCAGGTCGTTGCAGGCATCCTCTTTTCCCTTGTTATGGTGCTGTTTTTATCCCTTTCTTTCTTTTATTTATATCCGTTACAGGATTGGTCCCTTTTATGGGAAGTAGAAATCATGGATATTCCTGGAGCAGGGTTTATTCTCGTTTTCAGTATTGTGATCGGGATTGTTTTCGGCATCCGGAGCGGCTTGAAGGATAAGCGGCAGCTGCGGGAAATGGAAGATGCCCTTCACCATGTGGAACAAGGGCGCACGATCACAATCCCTGAAACGGCCACCTCCGAGGTGCAGCAGGTGTGGAAAAGGGTCGATGCCCTTGGGAAGCATCTCACCGATCAAGCCCGTTACTCCCAGAAACTTGCCAATGAAAAAGCCGAGGAGCAGGAAAAAAGGATACAGGAAATCGTATCTCAGGAGCGGAATCGTTTGGCGAGGGAATTGCATGACTCCGTCAGTCAGCAACTATTCGCCGCATCGATGCTCATGTCTGCCATCACGGAAACCCCATCGACTGGCCGTACTCCCCATGAAGAAAAGCAGCTTGGAATGGTGGAGCAGATGATCCATCAGTCGCAGCTTGAAATGAGGGCGCTTCTTCTCCACCTTCGCCCTGTGGCGTTAAAAGGAAAGAATCTTCAAGAAGGAATGAAGGAGCTGTTGGTCGAATTAGCTCAAAAGGTGCCTCTTGATATCGAGTGGAAAATCGAAGAAATGAACCTGGATAAAGGAATTGAAAATCATTTGTTCCGGATATTGCAGGAGTCGGTTTCGAACACACTCCGGCATGCCAAGGCCACATCCCTCGACATCCGCCTCATTAAAAGGGAATCCATCATCATCTTACGAGTGGTGGACGATGGACTTGGGTTTGATGTGAATGAATCGAAGGTAACGAGCTCGTATGGCCTTCAAAATATGAGGGAACGGGCCATTGAAATCGGTGGGACGTTTAAAGTCATCAGTGTGCCAAATAAGGGGACGCGCTTGGAAGTGAAGGTTCCCGTTGTGGAGAATGAAGGTGAAAAGAATGATTAAAGTAGTATTTGTCGATGATCATGAAATGGTGAGAATCGGGGTCTCTTCTTATCTGTCGGCCCAGGCGGATATCGATGTCGTAGGGGAAGCATCTGACGGTAAGGAAGGCGTCCAACTGGCTCTTGAACTTCGCCCCGATATTATCCTGATGGACCTTGTAATGAAAGAAATGGATGGCATCCAGGCGACGAAGGAAATCATCCAGGAATGGCCGGACGCGAAGATCATCATTGTGACAAGCTTCCTGGATGATGATAAGGTGTATCCTGCCCTTGAAGCGGGAGCTGTCAGTTATATGCTGAAAACCTCGAAAGCAAGTGAAATCGCAGAAGCGGTTCGCAAAACCCATAACGGACAGTCGATCCTCGAACCCGAAGTGACGGGGAAGATGATGACACGGATGAGACAGAAGACTGTTTCCCATCCCCATGAGGAATTGACGAACCGGGAGCTTGAAATCCTCCTTCTCATGACGCAGGGAAAAACGAATCAGGAAATCGCCGATGAATTATTCATCGCCCTGAAAACAGTGAAAACCCACGTGAGCAACATCCTCTCCAAGCTCGGTGTGCAGGACCGGACTCAGGCTGTCATCTATGCTTTTAAACATGATCTCGCTAAATAATATAAGAAAGTGACCCAAAAAGAAAACTTTTTGGGTCACTTTTTCGTATAGAAAGAAGAAAGCAGAGAGCATCAAATGAAAATGGAACCATATGAATGGAAATAAGATGCTGTCAGTAAATAAGTCCAGAAAAATGACAAATATTTCATCAACTGAAGGAGGAATAATGTTAAAATAAGCGATATATTGTAAAATTTTGAAAAAACAAGCAGTGGAGGATCAGAATATGAATGCACAATTTAGTAAGCCGAAAAGATTCAGTGAAATACTGGATCATACTTTTCGATTAAGTAAGAATCATTTCAAAGATTTTTTCCTGATTGTTCTAGTGTTATTGGGACCTGTCTATTTATTGCAGGCTCTCATTGAACTTGCAGCGGGTGTCAGTTTCTTTAAATCCGCAGGAGCGGGGGAAACCTGGTTCGAGGGGATTGTTAACAGCTTTTCAGGAGAGTTTTCACCCGAGGAAGGACCGGCAGTGAATGTCGGAGCGGAACTCGGCACGGCACTGATCAGTCTTATCACCATGGTCCTGACGCCCATTGCCCAAGCCGCGATATTATTCACTTTGAATCATATGAGAAAAAATGAAGACTACTCGGTCAAGCTAGTCATCAAAGAGGGATTCTCCCGTTTTTGGCCGATTATCGGAAGTAGTATCCTATTTGGGTTGATCGTGTTTGGGTTCATATTTGTCCCCATTTTCACCATCGGAATCGCAGGGGTATTCAGTGCTGCCTTGTTTGATACGGGGGTTGGGGTGATTATTACGATCATCGTCTTATTCCTCCTCATTGCGGCTGTTGTGGCTTACCTCTTGGCACGCTGGAGCTTCTACCTCGGAGCAGCGGCAATTGAGCATGACGCGCCGGGACTTGGCAGAAGCTGGAGACTGACGAAAAAGCGTACATTCACCATCATTGGATTGTATATTGTGTTCGGCATAATTGTTGGAATCGTCAGTGCGGCATTTGAATTCACTTTCGGTCTGGTATTGGGAAATAGTGTTTTGTACGGGATGATCATCAATTTGGTGACACTATTTACGACCATGCTGTTCGCTGTTGGGTTCGGAGTGATGTTCTTTGACCTGAAAACAAGACATGACGCGGATGATTTAAATGAAATGATCGATGACTACCATACGATATAACCAAGGAAGTATCCAGTCTGGCCCGGGATTCCGGGCCCTTGATCTGAAAGCTAGGTGAAGAAAGTGTTGAATGAAAACAGAGCGAGGGATCAACTCGAAGAAATCCTGGAAGGGGAAGAATACAAAGCCTACCTTCAGGATAATCAGGACCTGCTGTCGGCCATGTGGGAAAAAGCAAAGGAATGGATCCGGGACCTGCTCGGAAACATCAACCCTTCTCTTGAACCGACAGGCGGTGCGGCATCGGGTATCCTGATTACACTCATTGTCATCGTTGTAGGCATTCTTCTTGTCATAGCATTTAATGCGGCGCGTAACGGGGTGAGAAGACGCAGGTTCCGCTCGAACAAGCCCCTTCAATCCATGAACGAGATGGAGTGGTCCTATACAAGACATCTCGAGGAAGCCCGTAAGCAGGAAACCCTGGGTGACTATACGAGAGCCACCCGTCACATGTTCCTGGCACTGCTTCTGTACTTTCACGAAAGGGAGTATCTGGAGGCGCGCGTCTGGAAGACGAACTGGGAGTATTACGATGAACTGCGTAAAGTGAATCAACGGTGGGCGGATCGATTCTACCGGCTTGCCCTTTTATTCGACGAGGTTGCGTATGGTGAACGTGAAGTGGATAAAGAGGAGTATCTCCACTATAAAGAAGAAGCCCTCGGATGGTTGGGAAATGGAGATTCTTAGAAGGACAGTGTAAGGGAAAGGAGGTAGGATCGGGCATTGAAGTTAACTATAAAAAGGTGGATCCCCCTGGTAGGTCTTCTGGGTGCATTCATCGTGATCGGGGTCTTTCTTTCTCCGGAAAAGCTGAAGGAGTATCCGTCCTATATATCAGAATCTCCCTCGCCAACGGGGATAAAGGCCCTTTACACCTATTTGGAGAACGAAGGAGATTCCGTTCGTCGTTGGTCCCTTTCACCTGACCGGTTGTCCAAAAAAGAATCCGGCCAGATTCTGATCATGGCGGAGCCGTTTACAGTCCCGGATCAGGAAGAAATGGAAGAGTACGAGGATTTTATGAGGCGGGGCAATACCATCCTCCTTCTGAAGGATAATCCAAAAGGGATGTTCGATATCAAGACGGAAATGATCGGGGACGATCCAGTGCTACCCCTTGTACGTGACGGAAAAGGAAATACATATGAAACCGATACTTTATCCGGCGTCCGCCTTGAAGAAGAGGCGGGAGATAAGGTCCTCCTGGATGATGTGGATGGAACAATCGCCTACAGTACTGACGTGGGTCAGGGGCAACTCATTGTTTCCACCACACCTGCCTGGATGACGAACGGAAGTATCCTTGAGAAGGATCATCTTTCTCTGATTCTTCTTTTGTTAAATGAGGCTGGTGCGGAAGAGGGGACCATCCTGTTTGATGAATTCCTCCACGGAGGAGAAAGTCAGGCATCCGTTGCGACACTATACCCGCAATGGCTATTGCTCTTGATTCTTCAATCAGCAATCTTCACCTTACTCGGGCTATGGATGCAGGGGAAACGGTTCGGGGGGATCCTTGTCCCCCGGGAGGAGATGACCCGGTTCAGCGATGAGCGAATCAAGGCCCTTTCAGCGTGGTATTTAAAAGGGAAACAGTACAAGGCTTCCCTTCTGATCCAGTCTGATTATGTAAGAATCCTGTTCCAGGAACGATGGGGTATCCCGACAAGTAAAGAGTGGGGGGACTTGAAAGAACCGTTGGAACGGAGACTCCGCACCGTGTCCGAAAAGGAAATCGCATCCTTTTTAATGGGGATAAAAGGTGTACTGAATAAAGAGAGCATCAGTAAACAGGAATATGTCATGTGGTCAAAAAGAATAGAATTATTCAGGAAAGAGGTGGAGGATCGTTGAAACCAGAAATCACATCCTTAATGGAGATATTTGAAGAGCGCATCGTAGGACAGAGGACGAATCTTAAACTCTTGCTGTCTTCGATTCTCGCAGGAGGACATGTATTGATCGAAGGGGTCCCGGGCACCGGGAAGACTCAAATGGTGAAAACATTGTCCCGTTTGCTTGGAGGAAGCTTTAACCGGATTCAATTCACCCCGGACCTGCTGCCGAGTGACATAACAGGAAGTACGATTTATAACATGAAGGACAGCACTTTCCAGACCATCAAAGGACCGATTTTCACCAACGTCCTATTAGCCGATGAAATCAACCGGACACCGGCGAAGACTCAGGCAGCACTATTAGAAGCCATGGAAGAGAAGCAGGTAACGATCCAAGGATCGACATACCCACTAGAAGAGGTATTCTTTGTGGTGGCAACCCAGAATCCGATTGAATTCGAAGGAACCTACCCGCTTCCCGAAGCTCAGCAGGACCGTTTCCTGTTCAAGCTCGATATTGATTTCCCTTCATTTGAAGAAGAGAAGTCCGTTTTAAAACAGGTGATCGAGAATCATGTTGACCGGAGTGAAGTGGGGGCAATCCTCGATATTGAAACCTTTTTATCCATCAGGAAAGAAATCGAGGATGTCACGCTGAGCGACGCGGTATTGGATTATATCATGCAAATCGTCAGGAAAACCCGGGAAACGGAGACGATCCGCTTCGGTGCAAGTACAAGGGCGGCGATTTCAATCGGGAAGGCGGGCAGGTCATGGGCCTATCTATCAGGGAGGGACTATGTCACCCCTGATGATATCAAGATGGTGGCAAGGCCTGCTCTCAGACATCGTATCCAGCTATCCCCGCACGTAGAATTGGAGGGACTGACCATTGACCAAGTCATCCAGGAGCTTATTGGGTCGATTACTGTTCCAAGATAAGGGGATCCTGCCGACTGGGCGGCTATTGGTCGTCTATGTATGCTTTTCAGCTGTCCTTTTAGCGGGCACGCTCGTTGGGCTGTCATGGTCATGGATCTTTATATTGAATGCTTTGTTTCTTGCTTTGAGTCTCACTGACTTGACGTTCTCACCTTCTAAAAAGAGTGTTGAAGTGAAGAGGAGCATCCCTGACCAAATGGAAAGAGGTCTTGATTATACGGTCGAATTAACAATCCATAACACATCGGATCGGAATATGTTGTATCGTCTTTTGGACGGCACACCACAAAATTTCCAAGCAACATTTCCACTTGAAGGGGAGCTTGCCGGTCATTCAATCGTAAAGCCCTCTTATGATGTTCTGACCCCTGTACGGGGGGATTATCAGTTAACCAGGCTCTATTTCCGCTACCGGAGCTCGCTTGGTTTATGGGAGAAACAAATAACCGTTGAAACCATGGATAAGGTGAAAGTCATCCCAGATCTCACTGAAACGAGAAGGGTACTGGAAGATGCCCAGCGATTTTTACTGTATGAAGGGGTGAAAATCCGCAAGTTGCAGAGTGGGGCCGGTGAGTTTGCGAAGATCAGGAATTACGTGGTAGGGGATGATCCCAGAAAGATCAACTGGCGTCAGACAGCAAAGCTCAGAGAAGTGATGACGAATGAATATGAGCCTGAGCATGGGAAGTATATTACGATTCTCATTGACTGTGGCCGGATGATGGGGGCGGAGCTTAAGAAAGGGAATCGGCTGGAGAAGTCCCTTGAAGCAGCCCTGACCGTTACGGCGGCTGCCCTTCAGAATGGGGACTATGTATCGGTCCTCGCATTTAGTAAGAATGTGAAGGTGTACATTCCGCCTGCAAAGGGGATGGCCCATCTCCAGACCATCCTCCACCGCATTTATAACCTCGAGGTGGACGCGGCGGAATCCAATTATGCGGCCGTCCTTCACTATGTCCAGACGGTCCAGAAGAAACGGAGTCTGTTGTTATTATTCAGCGATATCCACACATTTCTCCATGAAGATAATGCTCTATATTATTTGCAGCGCCTGCGCAGGCAGCATCTCTTCTTAATGATCGGGATAGAGGATGACATGTTGGTGAAGAGGATAAAGTCTGAGCCGGTTGATGAGATACAGGCGATGATGAAGAGTATGGCCCAGAAACAGATGCTCGTCAAAAAGAAGGAGAAGTCCAAGTGGGAAAAACAGGGCCTCCTGATGGTGGAGGCCCGTGAAGAGAAACTGGCAACGATGGCTGTTTCCTCCTATATTGATTTGATGAATCGCGGATTAGTGTAGCCTGCTGAGTCGGACCTTGCCGATGGCCATATAGAGAATCAGTCCAACAACGGTCAACAGAGCGACCATGTACTTGGCAGGAAGTGAGATCGCGGCCGGAGTGATGAAGCCTTCGATGATCCCGGCGATGACAAATAGCGGGATCGTACCGAGGAGGAGCTGGACGGATCGTTTCGCCTGCTCCTTCAATTGATATCCCCGTGTGAAGCGTCCGGGTACGAAAAGCTTATAACCCATCAACAATCCCGCACCACCGGCTATGAAAATGGCCGTAAGCTCAATCATGCCGTGGGGTACGATATACGCCCAGAATTCGTAACTCATTCCCTGATGCCAGAAGACGGCGGCAAGGGCACCGACAATGATGCCGTTATATACAAGCATATACATCGTCAATAAACCGAATGTGACTCCGCCTGCAAAAGCAAGGAAGGCCACTTTGATATTATTGGTCATGATCGCAGCCGACATGATGGAAGAATTCACCTCACCGTCACTTTTCCCCAGATTCCCGGGATCCACCCCCTGAGACATTTCAGGGGGAAGGATGGAATAAAGGTGGAGGGGATCATTCATAACGGAGAGAAAAGCACCCAGGGCACCGACCGTAAACAATACCATTGCCAGGACAACGAATTTCCATTGATCGAGAAGGAGACCGATAAACGTCGTGGAGAAAAAATGCCGAATTTGCTTTCCACTCGTGATCTGATCTTTATAAAAGAGATTATGAGATTTCGACACGAGTCCGTTTAAATAACCCGTCACTTCTTCTTCGGGAAAATAGGTCTGGCTGTAAGACAAATTCTGGGCAGCCTTTTGATAGAGGCGATTGAACTGATCGATGGACGTTCCCGTCATATTCTTTCTTTTTCGCAACGTTCCGAGGAGATCTTCAAGAGCCTTCCAATCATCCCGGTGCTGTTTGACAAACTGCTTCACTTTCATTGTGACACCTACTCGTTCATTTGATTTCTTATCTCTTATTATAGTAAGTTTAGAAAAAAATAGAAACCATTAAAGGTAAATTCAACCAAAAGGAGGGAATGGATATGCATGAAGAACAGGTCGATATCAGGACGCCCGAATTCGTTTCCCTGAAATTTCAGCCGGCGGGCCTGGGCAGCCGTGCCGCAGCCCTTATGATCGATCAAATCATCTTGACCATCATTAACATTTCGATTGTGGTGCTCCTGTTTTTCGCCATCGCAGACGATAACCTGAAAATAAATATGTTCGATTTCAACTCAGTTCTCCTCGGGTTCTTCTTGATCACCATCTTCGTCATTAACTGGGGATATTTCTTCGTCCTGGAGTACTTCTGGGGAGGGAAAACAGTGGGCAAACGGCTGTTGGGCATCCGTGTTATACAGGAGAATGGCCACAGTGTGACACTTTTATCCTGCTTCATCCGGAATCTGATGAGAATCATCGACATGCTTCCCGTCTCCTATTTTCTCGGGATGATCATGATCTTCCTTCATTCAAAGCATAAACGGTTGGGGGACATCGTGGCAGGAACCATCGTCGTACACGAACGACGGGTGAAAGGGAAGAAGAAAGAGAAGGCCATCGAAAAAGAAATCCGGGAACGTGGTCTTAGACAAGAAGATCTGTCAGTCGAAGAATGGACGTTGAAGCAGCTCGGTACAAAAGAGTGGAATCTGGTCAGAACGTACGCGAACCGGTTCCTGCAATTGCCCCTTGCAAAGCGGAATCATTTAAGCAAACAATTGGCCGATATCCTGTTCCCGAAACTTGGAATCGATATGGATGGGATGACCTATGAAGAACTTGAAAACAACCTTCTCCTTCTGTATTTGGTAATGAGGGAGGATTGGGAAATTGAATTGTAAACAGCAGAGTCTGAAGAGGACTTTGCTGTTTTTTGTGAGTCTTTATACCTATATAAGATTCTTTCCTTTTAACTAAAGGTTTTTCTTCATATAGACCAAATATATTAGTAAATAAAGTAAAACTAGTAGGGATATAGAGGCGGTAGTTTACACTGCATCTACAAAATTTACAAAATGGTTAGAAAAATCATGTCCATCCTCCCCTTACATTACAAAATGCGACAAAATATACTTGTACTGTAATCATTTTAATATATATGCATTCTGAAAGGGGAAAGGGTATGAGGACAAAAAAGGTATCATTATCGATTATCAGTATCCTGTTTATACTGACGGGAGGATGGATTCAGCCACAGAGTGGAAATAAGAGCGTAGAAGCAGCCACGCAGACAGCCGTCATTAATGAAGTTGCCTGGATGGGAACGACGGGTTCTTATAATAATGAATGGATGGAACTGCACAATCCGACTGCATCTGATTTATCCTTGGACGGATGGGTGCTTGAAGCCCAGGATGGTTCACCGAGCATTACCTTAAGCGGAACAGTCGCAGCACAGGACTATTTTTTGCTGGAAAGAACGAGCGACAGCACGATTTCAACCGTTCCAGCTGATCAAGTATATACAGGAAGCCTTGGGAATTCCGATGAAACCCTGTACTTGAAGGATGCGTCAGGTACCATCATCGACGTAGTAAATGGATGGTATGCAGGCGACAATACGACGAAAGCGACGATGTCGAGGGTCGATCCAACTGTCAATGGTACTGTTTCAACGAATTGGAGTACGGCAACCATATCATACGAAGGTGGATTCGGGACACCTAAAGCGGCTAATGCCGCAGCACCGACGGGTAATGGGAGCGAATCCATTACCAATGTGAGCGAAGAGCTTGGTGCCATCAATGTCTATTTTAATAAAAGCGCATCCACTCAATACGCCATGCCTGGAAATGAAGCAAACTACCATGTCAATCTCGAGGATCGATTATTGAAGCGGCTGAATGAAGCGGCTACATCCATTGATTTTGCCACGTATGAAATTAATCTGCCACGGGTGGTCGAAACGTTAATGGAAAAAGCTGCTCAAGGGGTGGATGTACGAATCCTGGCAGACGCGAAGGACGGAACTGATCCCCACTACGCAGAACGCTATGAAACGATGCGTTTAAACTTGGAGAAGCTTGTCCGAGGTAAGGATGGGGTTGTCGGGACAGGGGACGACGCCCATATTTTATCGGATTCTCCCATGTTTGTTGTAGAAGATGCAAGGAAGCGCGCGGCATTTAATTTACCAGCAAGCTACAATGATTTCCCGCAGCGGAACGTGACAGTCGGAAACACGGCTACAACAGGCTATATGTTTGTTGAAGGAGAATGGAAAGCCGCGGACAGCTATTATTCTCCCGGCAATCAGATGCATAACAAATTTGCTGTCATAGATGGGAAATGGGTCTTCACGGGCAGCTGGAACTTTACGGTTACAGGACTCTATGGAACGGAAGAAAACATGGAACAAGGAATCCTTGACGGAAATCAGCAGCATGTCGTAGAAGTCCATTCCCCTGAGCTTGCCTCTATTTATAAAACCGAATTTGAAGAAATGTGGGGAAGCGGGACGACGACGCCAAATAATGCAGTTTCCAATTTCAGTACACGGAAAATCGATAATACGCCCCATACCCTTACAATCGGTGGAGATACGGTCGAAATATATTTCTCCTCCGGGGATGACGCTGTTGGACGCATGAGGGAACTCGTGAAAACGGAAGCGGACAAAAACGCCTACTTCACCATTTTCGCCTGGAGCGATCAGGCATTGGTGGACGAGTTGAAGAACAAATGGGAAGGAAGCTATGTGGATAATCAGGGAACGCTGACAGGTTTTGAGGTAAAAGGCGTATTCGATCCGAGCTTCTGGAATCAATGGTGGTCGGCGAGCATCGAAATGACGGGAAGAACGGCCACCCAAACGAGTACGAATAATCCGAATACACGTTGGGCGAATCCTGCACCGGTGTACGCTGCCAATGAGAGCCGCAAGCTTCATGCCAAAACGATGCTCATCGACGCGGATACAAACAGTGATCCAACGGTCATTGTGGGGTCGACCAACTGGAGTGAAAACGGAAATAATGTAAATGATGAAAATATGCTCATCATCCATGACGATAGCATCACGAATCAATTCCTGCAGGAGTTCAATGCGAGATACGCGAACGCCGGCGGAATGCTTCAGTAAAACATAAAAAAAGGATGGTTCTCATGTCGAGAACCATCCTTTTTACTTGGTCATTCCATCCCGGGTGCCTTCTGAATTTCAAAGATAAGGACAATTGCAGTGATTGCATGGGCAATCAATCGGATAATCGGGAAGAAGTTCAGGAAGGAAGCAAGGATTCCGAGGATGCTTCCGAGAATCGGCTGATCTTCCGACCTGGAAATGTATAATACGCTCGCATGCCACAGGGCTATTAGACAGAGTAGAAAAGGTATCGATTCTCCGGCGATATTACCAAAGATGGGGACAGCCAAAAATAATTCAATTGAAAAGGACAACCATTTTATACGTGAAAGCACGGACACACACCTCCTTATCTCAGTGTATGAACGTTAGGGGGACTTGTGCCTGTTTGATTGGATGATTTGTTTTAGATTCGGTTGCTGGGGAGGGGGAGATATAGTGGGAATCTTGTAGATGAAAACAGAGAAGGGCAGATACTTTTATCCCACAAAAAAACCACCGTCCAGATGAAAGACGGTGGACACTGTGGTTATGCCAGGATTTTCTCCACAACTTTATGCTCATTTTCATTCAATAAATTTTTTCCGATGGTTTCATGAACTTCTTTATTCATGCTTTCTTCCAACACAGCAGCTTCTTCCTTATCTCCAACAAGAACAATTCGCTCCCATTTTTCATCGGCTGCTTTTTTGTCGAGGATGCTGCCGAGACTTTTCCACCAGCGCTGTTGATTGGCTTTCAAACGATTTTCGTATTCCTCCTGCTGGTTGGCTTTTCCACCGCCGCTTCCCATGCTTACATCTGCATGGTGTGGTCCTTCATGCTTACGCCAGTCGTCGGTTTCCAAATCGAATTCCAAGAATTCGCTGGACTGAATTTCCCCGAATGCAGCAGTGAGGATTTTGATTTGATTTTGCTGAAGAAGCACGAGACCCGTATGAGGATGTTCTTTATGCAGAGCCTTCAATTGGTCGAGATGAGGATTCTCCTCCCAGTAGAAATTCGTTTCAACAGGCACCTGAAGTTCGAACGTTTCCCAAATCCCACTGTCCGCTGAAGCGAAAATGATGAAACTCCGAGGCAGTTCACGTTCCAGGCTGTGCACATAGTTCTCCACTTTCGGACGGATGGTTTGGAGTCTTTCTTTTTCCTCCGGAGCGCTTTCAAGATATTCTTCGAGTCGGTTGAATCCATTCTTGAGGGCGATCTTCCACTCCCCACCCTGCTGATCAGGGTCGCTGCGGTCGGTATTTAAGTAGATCGTCAATAATTTGTCCGGCTTCTGTAAGTATAAATTTTCCAACACACTTATGGTTTTCTTTAAAGACATGGAACTCCTCCTTATCGAATGCTTACTTTTCATATAAACGGTTGAGGATGTGTTTAAACACTATTTTGTAAAAAAAGGGAATTGTTTAGATATTTTGGGTGGAATTTTAATTGGATCCAATAAGAAGGGGAGAATGCACGATCAATAGAGTGGCAAACTGTCTTGCTGGATAGGAAGTATTCATGCGTCTCACTTTTAGAGGAAATGAAATAGGATGAATTTCGAATAGGGACAGATTAGGAGAAATAATTGTAAACAACCAGCAGGAGCTGGTTGTTTTTTTACATGGTTACCTGTTTCAAACTTTCCTCAGGAGTCATTTTAGTCACATAGGTCCCTGCCACAAAGTCGTGAATTGCACGCTTATCATCTCGGAATATGACGAAAAATGCACTGAGAAGGGCACCGAAACCAAACGTAATCAGATAAAACACTCCGGTCACTACATTTCGCATCAACATATTCCCTATATGTATATTGCTGCCATCTTTTTTCACAATTCGTATGCCCATGGTCTTTTTTCCTACGTCGTACCCTTTCCAGAAGACAGGTGTTAATAAGAAGTAGAGGAACATGATGAAGGAAATGATGGGGTCGTCAGGGTTTAATTCATCCGTTACAACGCCAAATAGTACTAGGAGAGGGACGTTGATGAATAATCCATTGGCAAGTCCTGCTCCAAGTCGTGTCCAAAAGCCAGCAGGTTGATTGATCATAGCAAAGGCTCCTTTCAGCAATGTTATATAAGAATTGTAGCATAGTTCGAAAGAGTCAATGTGTGAAAATCCCTTATTTCTGTAAGATATCAGATAAATCATGTTTTATGTTCTTTACACCGGGTAAATATGTACTAAATAACATTCGACGGGAGAGAAAATGATGAGCTATATTAACCAGGGTAGAGAGCGTATTCAATTTGATCGGAAGGGAAAGACCAAGGATTTACATATACTGGAGTGTACGCATTGTTCGAATGAGTTCCGTTCGACGATGAATGTAAACCAGATAGAGTGCTCGAATTGCTCTACAGCGACCAATCCTAAAATGGACCTGTCCCTGTTTAAAGTCATCGGCGTTATTGAAAATCTACAAGGGAGTGAAGTACGTTGCTAAATAAAGATAAAATGGCTGATTTGAAAATGGATTTTAACGATATTCTTTGGATGAGTTCAGGTGTTGCTATCATTCTATTATTAATTGCTTTAGCGAATTTCTTTATCCTCTCATAAGACTTTCAAATACCGCATATTAAAAAGTCCTGAACAAGCTCAGGGCTTTTTTTGTTGGAGAAATATATCAAGATAAAAAGCCTGACCGCTATCACCTTGATAGCGGTCAGGCTTTTCGTTCTATTAACCCTTATAGTTTTCATCATACTCGAGATAAACAACATGTGTTTCAAGGTACTCGTTCAGTCCGTGCTTCCCGTCTGCTCCACCGATTCCCGATTGACCGCGGCCAGCATGAAATCCATTGATGGCCTCGAAATTTTCACGGTTGACGAAGGTTTCCCCGTAACGAAGCTCGTTTGCGGCCCTCATGATTTCATGGAGGTTCTCACTGAAAATCGAAGACGAAAGACCATATTCCGTATCGTTGGCAAGCTCGATCACTTCGTCAAAATCCTTGTACGTCATAATCGGCAGTACCGGCCCGAAGATTTCTTCCTGGATGATGTCCATCTCCTGCTTCACATCGACAAGAAGGGTAGGCTCATAGTAGAAGCCTTTCTCTATGTTAACCGGCTTTCCGCCAGTAAGCACCTTTGCCCCGTTTTCGATGGCAGTGTTGACCATTTCCGTAACGGTATCGAGGCGGTCTTTATTTACTAGGGGACCGATCTCGTTATCGCGGTTTGTTGGATCTCCAACAGTTGTGTTTTTCATGGCTTCGGTCATTTTACTGATGAATTCTTCTGCCACATCCTCATGTACATATACTCGTTCAGCATTCGTACATGCCTGCCCGGAGTTTGTGATCCTGGATGTCTTGATCTTTTCAACGGCCAGGTCAATATTGGCATGCTTCGTGACGATGGCCGGAGCCTTGCCGCCGAGTTCCAGGTTTACTTTCGTGATCGATTTTGATGCGGCTTCCATCACTTTCGAACCTGCAGGGTAACTTCCTGTCATGGACACCATGCGCACTTTAGGGTGGCTGGACATCGGATTCCCGATATCCGACCCTTTCCCTGTCACGAGATTGAAGACCCCTTTGGGCAGTCCCACTTCATCTACGATCTTAGCAAACTCACAAGCGGTATTCGGTGTATACTGACTGGGTTTCAGGACAATCGTACAGCCTGTCACGATCGCCGGTGCCACTTTTCTCGCCAGGATGAACATTGGGAAGTTCCATGGAACGATTCCTGCGACAACACCGATCGGTTTCTTATAAACCAGTATGTTCTCGTTAGACCGTTCACTCTCAAGGATTTCTCCTTCATAGCGGAGTGCCCATCCCGCCATGTAGCGGAAATACTCGATGGCAACATCCAGTTCACCTTCAGAGGCATCCAATGTCTTCCCGTTTTCTTCCGTCAGCATCTGCACAAATTGATTTTTCCGCTCCTCCAATTTGTCGGCCATTTTATATAAATAAGAAGCCCGTTCCTTCGATGGAACCTTATTCCATGAAAGGAATGCCGTATGGGCAGATTCGATTGCCTGATTGACATCCTCTTCCGTGCCTAAAGGTATAGAAGAAATCGTCTCCTCATTCGCAGGATTAATAACATCCATCGTCTCATTGGACGTACTATCAACAAACTCACCATTCACATATAACTGATACTTCTTCACCATTACTCCTCCTCCTGAACTGTTAATCACATATCTTCCTCTTTTCCCGTCCAATGGGGAGGAGTAAACATAAGGATGTGCAAAAGAAAGAGGGACGGACCTCCCTCACGCATACCTGAGTGTTGATATATCAGGGTTTCAAGTGAGAATAAGGAGGTCCGTCCCTCGACGATTATTTACTTGGGTCGGCGATTTTGACGAGTTGTTTGCCGATGTTTTTTCCTTGGAAGAGTCCGAGGAAGGCGTCGGTTACGTTGTCGAGGCCTTCTGTGATCGTTTCTTCGTATTGCAGTTTTCCTTGTGATAGCCACTTGCCAAGCTCAGTTGCGCCTTCTTTGAAGCGGTCACTATAGTCATTGACGACAAAGCCTTTCATGAGTGCGCTGGATTTGATCAGTTTCGTTTGAACACGCGGTCCAAGGTCCCTGTCTGTCTTATTATAAGAAGAAATGGCGCCGCATACTGGTACACGTGCATGTTTGTTTAGTAAACTAAGGGCAGCGTCACCGATTTCACCACCGACATTTTCATAGTACACGTCGATGCCATTTGGACATGCTTCTTTTAATGTTTTGTAGATATTGTCCGTCGTTTTATAATTGATTCCTTCGTCAAACCCGAGGGTATCGGTCAGATAGCTGACTTTTTCATCAGATCCTGCGATCCCGACAACTCGGGCGCCTTTGATCTTGGCGATTTGTCCAACCACTGATCCTACTGCACCTGCAGCTCCGGATACGACAACGGTTTCGCCTTCTTTGGGTTGTCCGATATCCATCAGTCCGAAATATGCCGTCAATCCAGTCATCCCGAGGATACTTAGGTGCGTAGAAATCGGGGCGACATCTGGATCGATGGAGCGGACCTCTTTCTCATTGGCAAGGGAATACTCCTGCCACGGAAGCATGCCGACTACGAAATCCCCTTTCTGGAAGTGCTCGGACTGTGATTCCACGATTTCCCCGACGACTCCGCCGGAGAGCGCTTCGTTTAATTGGAAAGGAGCAACGTAGGACTTGGCATCAGACATTCTCCCGCGCATGTAAGGATCCACGGAAAGATAAAGAGCCTTCACTAGTACTTCCCCTTTGGATGGCTTTGACACTTCGATTTCCTTATAAAGGAAGTCCTCTTTGACAGGCATTCCTTCAGGGCGGGATACTAATTGAATTTGTTTCTGTGTTTCAGGCAGCATAACGATTCCTCCTTGAAATTTGACTATATTCATTTTTTTCCGATTACTTGAAACTTATCACATTAAGTTTAGATTCCACAAAGAATAACACTTGAGAAAGGCGTGATAAATGTGCCAAATCTATGGGATGCAGAAGTAGCTGTCACCTCCAGTCAGGCTAAAAAATTGATTGAATCCCAGTTTCCGGAGTTGATTCCTGCTGACATCAAGATTTTAGATTATGGTTTTGACAATACGGTCATGGTAGTAAATAACGATTGGGTTTTTCGGTTTCCCAGGAGAGAGATTGCCGTAAGACTTTTGAAAACGGAAGGAGTGCTTCTGCCACTCCTTGATGAAAGCGGCCCGGATCTTCAAATTCCGGTTCCTGCTTATTACGGTAAACCTTCGTCTCTCTACAAATGGCCGTTTCTCGGATATCGTTTTGTGAAGGGGACGATTCCATCAGAGTCATCCGGAGTCATGAGAGAAGGGGAATCTGCCATTAAATTGGCCAGGTTTCTTAAAAAGCTTCACGGAACGACTGTGGCAGGAGCAGAAAAACATGGAGTACCATATGACGAGCTTTCCCGGTTGGATGTTGTAAAGCGGCATCCCATCTTGGAAAAAAACATGGAAGAAATTAAAGATCTCAACCTATTTCACCCAATGGAAAAATTAGAAAGGTTTCTTCAGAACTTACCGAGTAAGGCTTTGCCCGAGGAACTCACACTTGTACATGGCGACCTTCACTTTAAAAACATCGTGGTAGACAAAGAGGGCACCCTATCAGGGGTCCTTGATTGGGGGGATGTCCATCTTGGTCACCGGGCCATTGATTTAAATCTTATCTACAGCTTTCTCACTCCAAAAGGAAGGACTCAATTTTTAAAAGAATATGGAGAAGTTGGGGAGGAAGAATTGGACTATGCCAGATTCAAAGCGGTTTATACGAACGTGGTTTTACTTCTTTACGGCTACCATGAAAGTCAGCCCCATACGGTGGTGGAAGCTCAGCAAAGCCTGAAGCTTGCTCTGACATAATAAAAGCCTGGTTGACTCATCTGTCAACCAGGCTTTCTATTTCTCTTACTTCACATTCTTTTGGATATATTTTACGATCTTACGAAGTTCATTGGCATGGGGACGGCCGAATGGACTCGTTTGTCTTTGCTGGTACATGGCCTGTCCTTTTTCATTCACAAGGAAGTAAGCCGGTTCACCATGCTGTCCGTGATCATCATACGGAGCATCTTCTCCATGATAGAAGACGTCATAAGCTTTGATCGCCTCTAAATTTTCGTCGGCTAGTACAGGGAAAGTCAGATCTTCTTTATTGGCAAACTCCTGTAGATCGGCCATCTTATCACTTGAAATCGTCAGTAAATGAACATTTTCTTTTTCAAAGTATTCTTTATTTGCTTGAAGCTCCCTTAATTCTTCCTGACATACAGGGCACCATGACCCTCTGAAGAAGACGATGAGATGCCAGCTTTGATGTTCTTTCTGATGATCCTCGAACGAGAAGGTTTCACCTGAAACTGCAGGGAGCTTGAAATTTGGTACCTTATCTTTTAATTGAAAAGCCATTATTCATTCCTCCTATGTGTTTTCTAACTTGTCAAATAGGCGTTAGGACAAACCCGGCCTCTTGCGATTACATACAGTATAGTAGTGTAAATTTCTTTCATAAGATGTATTTCCCTTTTGTTGAGAAATAAAACGTACAATTGTGCAGATCATGACTGGAAAGGATGAATTCTATGAGAAATGGTGGCAGACCGAAACTATGTATTTTCCCGGAATACAAGTGGTGCGGTCCGGGATGCAGCGGACCGGGTGCACCCGTCAATTCGGTTGACGCTGCATGCAAAGCCCATGACCTATGCTATGAGCGACACGGCCCGACATGTGAGTGTGACCGGCTGTTCATGAAGAAACTGGAGGGTGAAATCGATCCTCATACACGGAAGGGACGGCATGCTTTTCTTTTCTATCAATATATGCAGCTGCAGACGAGGGTTAAGTGCCAGGAGAATCGATGTGGAAGGCGAAGGTGCAGGGGGTCTTGGATATAACATGAAAGAAGGTCCGTTATTCTTTGGACCCTCTTGATTCAATTATTTTAGGTTCAGAGTATAGTGATAAACCGTTTCCTCCTTTATATAATCGTTTTTCTCATACAATGCCTGTGCCTGGACATTGTCCCGGTCCGTTTCCAAAATGACCGACTTTGCATTGGTTTGAACCGCATGTTCCTTCGCAGCGTCTAATAACATCTGTCCGGCACCCAGTCTGCGGGCCTTTTTGGAAACATAAAGGTCATTCAGCTTCCAGATCCGCTCCATATAAACGGAGGAGAAAGAAGGATACAGCTGGGTGAACCCTACATATTCATCATCGTGAAGGGCGACAAAGATCACAGATTCATCATGTGCGAGGCGGCCTTCAAGATACCGTCTCGCACCAATCGTATTCGATTTCTGATGATAAAACATACGATAATCATTAAAAAGTCCTACAAGACCATCCAAGTCTGAAAGACGAGCACGACATACCTTCATTCAATCCCCCCTTCCATACACTATTTTATGAAAGATGGGGAATAACATGACGGTGAGGTTCAATATGAATTGGGAAAGAGTAGTGGATTTTTATCCGTAAATATTGTTATGACGGGGTTTACCTCGTAAATAGGTGTGATTTTTGAGGTCCGTCCCTCCAAAGGATACAAAAAAACCATGAAGGCGGATTTCGCCTTCATGGTTTTTTAAACAGTTATGCTCGTCGGGCTTGCCAAGCCGCCTGCGCTTTTCTGATTGTCCAGCTCCGGCGGCTAGAGGCTCGAGGTCATAAGCCAGAAATGCCAAAAAGGCAAAGAGCGCCTTTCCGTCATTTCCGTCTTATGCTTGTCGCCTCTGCCCAAGCCGCCTGCGCTTTTCTGATTGTCCAGCTCCGGCGGCTAGAGGCTCGAGGTCATAAGTCAAGAACGTCAAAAAGGCAAAGAGCGCCTTTCCGACGTTCTCGCCTTATGCTTGTCGCCTCTAAACAAGCCGCCTCCGCTTTTTTTAGTACCCTTCAACTACCAAATCAAGTTTCCCGGTTTCGGGACTGATGACAAGTCCGTGAACGGGGATCTTTTTATCCATTAATGGATGGTTCTTGATCATGTCCACACTGTGGGCGACGCTTTCCTGTACGGAGCTGAAGCCTTTCAGCCAGTCGTGGAGGTCGATTCCAGAGTAGTTGACGGTCTCGAGTGTTTCTTCCGTAATGCCGCGTTCCTTCATTTTATCAAGGATACTGTTGCTGTTGATGGCGCTCATGCCGCAGTCGTGATGACCGATGACAATAACTTCATCTGCCTGCAGTTCGTAGACTGCCACAAGCAGGCTGCGCATGATGCTTCCGAATGGGTGGCTTACGATGGCGCCTGCATTTTTGACGACTTTCACATCTCCGTTTTTCATGTTCATGGATTTAGGGAGCAGCTCTACTAAACGAGTGTCCATACAGGTAAGAATCACTAAGCGCTTGTCCGGGAATTTGGTGGTCCGGTACTCTTCATACGATTGTTCTTCTACAAATTGCTGGTTGTAATCAAGTATGTTCGTTAATAAAGTCATATCGTCTCTCCTATAAAATAAAATTATTTCACATTTCGTTGAATGTGATATTCAATCTCTTTTATTTTATCCATAATTTCTTGCCGATTCCAATCAGATGTATTGGAAAGCTTTAAATATAATGAAGAAATTTTTGCAAGTACTTCTGTCAGGTTCGATTCTTTTCTCGAATAAGCGGGATTACCCATCAAATCGAACAAGCTGTTCATTTGCTCGGATACTTTTTGGTATTGATGATCCTTGGCAATGAGGACAACATGGAAATACTGCTGGATGTCTGAAAACTGAAAGAAGATGTCGAATAGCTCGAAGGAATCGTTTTTCTTTACATTCAGTTCCATTTCGCCTTTAGTATGTTTGTGAAGGATCCGGGCAAATTTAGGTGAACTTTCTTCTTCCACGATGGACATGAAGTTTTCACCGGGCATCAACAAGTCATAGCCTGAATTTGAAGCATCTATTAAGCTAAACTGCCTATCCAGTAACAGATAAGGGATAGGGCATAAGTGTAAATTTTCCACACGATCACTCCCTAGAGAAAGGTTCCGGACGTCACTGCTGCGTCTCGTAAAAGACGAATGGTACTAATATCAGAACCTCATATTGTCGGCTGCATGTAATTAAGGAGTTAGCCCTTCAAGGAAATAAGCCCATTGGACATGTCAGTGAGATAGTCATTGAGTTCCAACAAGTCATGAAAGCTTGTCACCTTTGATTTTTCCAAGAAATCAAGGGAGTAGTGGGAGACGAGTCTGCCACCGACAAGAATGTCAATCTCCTGATGATGCGCTCTGATTTCTTCGATGCACTCTTTTAATCGGGTCAGTTCTGTCGTCATACCAATGGATATCCCAATGGCATGGGGTTTCCAAGCGCTAATGAAGGTTAACGCATCTTTGACAGGGACGTTGGCTCCCAAGTAACGGGTATTCCATTGCTTTTCTTTGAATACTTCGTTCGCAAGTTCCAGTCCCAAACTGTGTTGTTCACCCTCAATGCAAAATAAAAGAGCTTTAGGTTGGTTTTCTAAAGCTTCTTGATGGGTAAAAACAGTAGCAAGTAGATATTTAAGAGTTGCAGTAGCTAAATGCTCATCTGCAACGGTAATTTGATTTTTCTCCCAAAGATCACCAATTCTATACATGGATGGTTTAATAATTTTCTCGTAAAAAGTAAAATTATCTATTTTTGAATGGATGGAAGAGGAATGCAGTTCAAATAATGAATGCACGTCTCCTGTGAGAATAGACTTGGTGAAAGCCTTGACAAGCTGATTCATTTATAATCACTCCCAGCAAAAATACCAATTACTATATTCAATAGATAGAATCGAAATTCCTGCTGTAAATTTCAATCTATAATTGGATTGACTTTCCTAAAAATCTTATTTAATATAACCTCTGTAACACTAATTATCGCTCAAGTACCTGAGAGAGGTTCATAGCATTAACCCTCTATAAAAAACTATGGTTCTATGAATCTAACATGGGATTATCTTAAACATGTTATCATTTAAGCGTAACAGGATAGTACAATTTTTGCAATTTTCCTGCCTGTTATGTCGATTCTTAGGCTAATGCTATGTCCTCCTTCATTCGAGGCACTCTGAAGGGGAGGATTTTTACATGTCAGGAAGAAAAGACGAAGATTTAACAGATTTATCATTATTAGGTAATCAAGGGACTAACTACTTATTTGAGTATGCTCCACACATCTTGGAAGTATTCGACAATAAGCATCCGAACCGGGATTATTTTGTGAAATTCAACTGTCCTGAATTCACAAGTCTCTGTCCGAAAACAGGTCAGCCGGATTTTGCTACCATCTATATCAGCTACATCCCTGGTGAAAGGATGGTGGAAAGTAAATCTCTTAAGCTCTATCTGTTCAGCTTCCGTAATCACGGAGATTTCCATGAAGACTGCATGAACATCATCATGAACGATCTCATCGAATTGATGGATCCACGTTATATCGAAGTGTGGGGGAAATTCACCCCGCGTGGAGGAATCAGCATCGATCCATACTGCAACTACGGAAAGCCAGGGACGAAATATGAGACGATGGCAGACCATCGCTTGATGAACCATGATTTGTATCCGGAGAAAATAGATAATCGATAAAGTGTAAAAACGATTCCTGATGGGATCGTTTTTTTTTGCGTTTTTTACAATGTCCCTGTGGAGGCATTTGCGGAAATTCCCCCTTTACCCTGAAAGTTAGTCGTTAAACCTCATCCTTGTCCTCATCACATCTGCAAACCCTTCCAATTTTCACAATTATTAAACCTTATTTTTTTGACCGGATTCCCTTTACAAAGGGTCTTGATGGGCTTTATAATCCCGTTGTTCAACTATTTACGGAAAACCAAAATAAATTTTAAAGAAAAAGGAGGTTGCGGTGATGCGACAAAGAATATTTTCCTTCTTAATGATGAATCTTGGGGCATTTCTTGTGTCTGTGAATGTCCATTTTTTCTTATCGCCTAATAATTTAGCGACAGGGGGAGTCAGTGGATTGTCGATCATCATGAACGATCTGTTTCCAGGTATATCTCTTGGACTGTTCATGATTATCATCAATATCATTCTGTTTATCGTCGGTGTGATTTTTCTCGGCTTTAATTTCGGTGCGAAAACGATTTACGCGAGTTTCGCCCTTTCATTCTATGTTTGGTTATTAGAAAGATTTGCTCCGATGAGCGCGCCACTCAGTGATGATATCTTGATCCAATTGATCATCGGTCAATGCATTGCCGCAATCGGTATGGCGATTGTGTTCAACCAGCAGGCATCAACGGGTGGAACGGATATCGTGGCTTTGATCTTTAATAAATATTTCAATATAGATGTAGGCAGAGGCGTGCTGCTGGCGGATTTATCAATCGCTATGTCCTCAGCCGTACTTTTCGGACCGCAAGTCGGAATGTATGCATTCTTCGGGGTCATCCTGAACGGACTGGTCATCGATTATGCATTGCAGCAGTTCAATTCAAATAAAGAGATTGTGATCATCAGCCGTTACAGTGATGAAATCAAGTCTTACATCGTGCACGAACTTGGGAAAGGAGCGACGATCCATACGGCAACGGGAGCGTTCACGTCCGATGAAAAGGAAGTCATCACAACCATCCTTGGACGCAAGGACTTCTCCAAACTGAAAGGCTTCATCACCCAGGTCGATAATCGTGCGTTCATCACGGTTCACACGATGAACGAAATTCTTGGACAAAACTTTAAACGATTAGCTTAGAAATGAAACTCCACCTTTTTATTGGGTGGAGTTTTTTTATTGTGACTTCAAAAAAATATAGGAAAATATTCCATCTTTCCTGTATAAATAGAAGTAGGGGGGTGGAAGTATGGAAAAGGAAGAACTGAAAAGGTTGGAACAAAAAATCAACTTTCTGGAAAAAGAGCTTTATCTCGTGAAACGGCAGTTAATTCAGGCAAAGAGTGAAAACGAATCACCCGTCGTCCAAAAAACAGAGGTCTACCCGGAACCTGAAAAATCAATTCCTGCTGTTTCTGCACAACCCATCATCGAAAAAGAACCATTTGATTTCTCCGTCGAACGCTGGCTCCCAAAAGTCTTCTTGTTCGTTTTATTAATAGGAAGCATCTGGGGATTCATGGCGGCTTCTCAAAACGGATGGGTCTCACCGGGGCTCCGGGTGTTGACGGGTGGCGTGATCAGTATCGTGATGTATGCGCTTGGTGAAAGGTTCAGCGGGGATCAGCGTAAATTATCCATCACGCTTCTTTCGGGAAGCATCGTCCTCGCGATCATTACGTTATTTTCAGCTAATATCCTATACGGTTATATCGGGGGACTCATCACGAATCTTTTATTAATCCTAATCATTTCTGTTGGACTGTGGGCTTCTCACAAGCACAGTTCTCAACTGATTCTTTGTTTGATAGGGGTAGGGGCATACCTGTTTCCGTTCATTTTCGCAGGGGATGAGCGGAATGAGTGGCTATTTTACGGCTATGAACTGGTACTGTTCTTCGTATTGATGACGTTCAGTACGTTGAAAAGTTACCGGATAGCCTGGAATATACATTATTATTTACTGTATTTTTCACTGTTTTTCTTTGCGGCGTTTGGTGTCGGAGAGATCACCCTGACCGTTCTTATTCCGTTTGCGATCCAGCACGCGTATATCCTGCTCCTGATTGTCCTTAATCGGGATGAACGGGTGAACGCCGAGATGATACCGGCCCTTGTGACAGGCAGCTTCATCCTTCTTGGATTGTTGAATGACATTTATGCAGAGATTCCCCTTTTCTATTATGTGGCGTTTGCTGCTGTGTATATCGGGATTTCCTTCATTGAACCAAAGGAGAAGAAGCGGACGAAGGATGTCCTGCTTGTCCTCGGATTCCTGCATGTGCTCCTCTTCCTATTCGAATGGTTTGAATACGATTGGCGCTTCGTGCTGGTGGCGATTCAGGCAAATGCCCTGTTGTGGCTTGCGGGGAGAAGGGAAAGCTATGTCGGATTTGCCGGATCATTTCTCTTGATGTTGTTTTCTTTCTTGGGAATGATGACTAGTGCATCGGAGGATTTCTTCAGTGTGGAGCTGCCGATTTTCATTCTGGCGTTTCTGTATATGTATTTGATTTCTCAAATAAACAAGAGGGAATCTTCTTTCTTGAGCGTTTCAGCGACCACGTTAAAAGTCGTGCTGACCGGTCTCGTGATGTTCTTTGTCCTTCGCTTGACGGATTTCATCGTCATTGGCTGGGAGTACACGCCGCGGACGACGGCCTTCACCGTTGCGATCGCCGCACTGTCCATCGGCTATCTCATCTACGGGGAAAGCAGGAAGGATGTGTTCTACCGCTGGGTGGGGATCAGCTTCCTTGCCCTTGCCTTAGTGAAATTTTTCCTTGCCGACCTTGTGTTCCTGGACTTCACGATCCGTGCCATGATCCTGATTCCAATCGGAGTCATCGGTCTCGTGTTATCGAGGATACTGTATAAAAAGGAATAAACACGTTGCAAAAGCTTTCAGAATAATTATATAATAGAACTATAAAATTTCGTGTAATGATAAAAGGAGGTGGAATTGAGATGAATCGTTCTGTAGGATTGCGTGGGAAGTATTTAGACTATATTTACATTTGCCGTGCAATTTTTCATGCATTTGCGTTCAAGGGGACACGTATGCCCTTTTTCAGCAAGTGAATATGAATACTGAACGGTAAGAGGTCTCAATTCCAATCACTTTTCTATAAAGAGTCGGAAAAAAGGGGGGCGTTTTCGCTCTCTTTTTTTGTCCCTTCTTTTATTAAAGGGGAAGTGCGGTGCAGTAAAGTCCCGCATTTCTGTAAAGCCATGGGAGAGCCTTCTGCTCCTCCATGGCTTATTTTATGAACCTCTTACCTCTAAATAGATCTTGAAAGGAAGAGGAAAATGATTATTTGCAGCGCACAGGAACTAAGTAAGATGTTTGGAGGTCATTTGATATTTGAGGATTTGAGCTTTGAAATACCCGAGAGAGCCCGGATTGGCCTCGTTGGACGGAATGGGACAGGGAAGACGACCATCTTTAAATTATTGTCAGGGGTGGAAGCTCCGGACAAGGGGCTCATTCATCTGAAAAAAGGAGCAAAGGTAGGGTATTTGGCTCAGATTCCACAGTATAAGGAAGGTACGAAAGGAATCGATGTTTTGCGTTCCGCGTTTTCCGAACTGATTCAGATTGGTTACCGGTTAAAAGAGCTGGAAACCAAAATGGGGAATGAAGAGAATCCGGATACCCTCAACCAGTTACTAGAAGAGTACGGAAAGCTTCAGGATCAATTCACCCTTTCTGGAGGATATGAGATCGAGTCCGATATTGCGAAGATCGTGAACGGCCTCGCCATTGGGGAACTGGTGGAGAAGGATTTCAATGCGTGCAGCGGCGGGGAACAGACAAAGCTTTGCCTCGGTCTGATCCTTCTTGAGAAGCCGGACCTGCTGCTTCTTGACGAACCGACGAATCATCTGGATATCGTGGCGGTTGAGTGGCTTGAGGATTTTTTGAAAGAATATGATGGCACCGTCGTCTGCATTTCCCATGATCGATATTTCCTCGATCACGTCATTACAAAGGTATATGACCTGGAAGACGGGGAGCTGACGGTTTACCATACAAACTACTCCGGATTTGTAAAGGAAAAGGAAGAGCGCCTGATGATCGAGTTCCAGGCGTATCAGGAACAGCAGAAGAAAATCAAGAAGATGAAGGAGGCCATCAAAAGGCTGAAGGAATGGGCGAATCAAGCGAATCCTCCGAATGAAGCCCTGCACAAGCGGGCACGGAATATGGAAAGAGCATTGGAACGGATGGAGAAGATCAAGCGGCCGATCCTTGACCGCAAGAAGATGGGACTGGAATTTGAAGAAACGGATCGGAGCGGGAAAATCGTATTTTCCATGGAGGAGGTTTCGAAAGTCTACGGGGAAAAGATTTTATTTGAGAGTGCCAGTCTCCACGTCCACTTCAAGGACCGCACGGCCATCGTCGGTCAGAATGGCACAGGGAAATCCACTATCATCAAACTGCTTCTGGGGGAAGAATCAGCGGATAGTGGTGTGGTGAAAATCGGAAGCAATGTGAAACTCGGCTATCTTTCCCAGCACTTTACGGTGGCAGACCCAAATGTCCGGTTGATCGATGCCTTCAGGGAAGAGGTACCTGTAACAGAAGGGGATGCCCGGCATATACTCGCCAAGTTCTTATTTTATGGGCCGAATGTGTTCCGGAAGGTGGGGCAGCTGAGCGGTGGGGAAAAGATGAGGCTCAGACTTGCCCAGCTGATGCACCAGGATATCAACTTCCTTGTCCTCGATGAACCGACGAATCATCTGGACATTGATTCAAGGGAAGTATTAGAGGATGCATTGGAGGATTTCAAAGGCACGATCCTGGCCGTATCCCATGACCGGTACTTTTTGAATAAATTGTTCAAGAAAACCTATTGGATCCACCGGGGTGAGCTTTATTTCTTTGATGGGGCTTACAGCTGGGCTAAGGAAAAGCTGCCTGAACTCGCCCCGGAAGAGGCAGTCGTGCAAGTGGTGAAGGAAGCTAGACCAAAAGCAGTCGCGGAGAAACCCTCCCGCACGATGGAAGAAATCGAAGCAGGGCTTGAAAAGGTGGAAGACGAGATCTTTGCCATTGAAGAGAAGCTTCTCGCTCAGGCAGACCTGGATGTCATTCAGGAGCTGTATAAGGAAAAAGAACAGAAAGAACAGGAACGGAGCAAAATGTATCAGGATTTAGAAGAATTATTGGCATAAGAACAGGGAGATGGCGGAGGGAGTCATCTCCCTTCCAATTTTCCAGGGGGAATTCGTATAATGAAACAAAGAAAGGATGAGAAAACATGGAAGCCAAAGAAGTGATCATCATTGGAGGAGGCCTGTCAGGTATCATGGCAGCCAGGACGTTGATGAATAAAGGGGTAGAGGATATCCTCATAATGGAGAAGAGCAGAAGTGTCGGTGGCAGGCTGGCCACAAGGCGAATCGGGGGAGGGAAAGCAGATCATGGAGCCCAGTTCTTCACGGTCCGTTCCCCGGAACTGCAAGAGGAGGTAGAGAAGTGGCTCAAAGCAGGATGGGTGAAACGCTGGTTCGGCTCTCCCTACCCCAGATACACATCCACGGACGGCATGAACTCCCTCGCGAAACAACTGGCAAAAACCATCCCTGTCAAACTGAACACCAGGGTATCTTCCATTCGGGACGGGAGGGACGGACCTCTGGTAGTGGAACTTGAAACTGGAGAAAAGATCCTGACGAATCATTGCGTAGTGACGGCTCCCGTACCCCAGGTTATGCAATTGCTTACGGGTACGGCACATTTACGTTTACCCGCTATTTCTTTTGCCCCGTGCTTCGTTGGCATGTTTACCTTTGACGGGGCAAGCCGTATCCCGTCACCAGGTCACTTAGATGAAGAGCTTCCTGACGGTGTGGAGCGGGTGGTGGATCACTATAAGAAAGGCATCTCCTCCACTGTTACCGTGAGTGTGTATATGACGGGGGATTGGTCGAAGCGAAACGAAAGCCTTGAGGACGACGATATCTTAGGGGAAATCCGAAAGGTTGCGGAGAACTATCTTGAAAAAGGAAGTGCGGTGACAGAAGCTCAGTTGAAACGGTGGAAGTATTCAGAAGCAGAAGCTGTGGTACGCACTCCTTTCGAGGAAATGGGGGAAAAAGGGCGGATCATCCTATGTGGGGATGCTTTTCTCCGTGAGAATGATGAAGCTGGACGTACGCGTTTTGAGAGTGCCTATTTATCGGGGATTTCAGCTGGTAAGAGGCTCGCTGAGAAGCGAGAAGGAATATGATTGATCCGTCCGTATAACGACCATATTCTGAACAAACACTACAATAGACTAAAGGATAAGCAGGGGAAGACATGAAGATACAATTAAGACAGGCAACGAAAGAGCAGATTGATACCATCATGGACGTATACATCAGATGTAAACATGATCTTGATGGAAAAGGCTTGCTGCAATGGAATGACAACTACCCAAGCAGTGCCTATTTTAAGGAAGAAATGGATAACGGGAACCTTTATGTATTGATGGTGGACGGAGAGGTCGCAGGATCTGCAACTCTCAACGAGTGGCAGTCACCTGAATGGTCGGAGATTCCGTGGGAACACAGGAATGAATGGGTGATCCACGCCCTGTTTCTCGATCCCCTTCAACAGGGAAAAGGCTTAGGAACGACATTTATGAAAAAGTGTGAGGAACTGGCTGGGGAAAAAGGGTATGAAAGTATCCGGCTGGATGCCTATTCCCGAAACACGGGGGCGAACTCCCTTTATGAGAAACTCGGATATGAATACCGTGGCTCTGTCTATTTCACCTCGAAACCTGAGGGCCACCAGGAATATCGATGCTATGAGAAAGCCGTGACTCTCTAACATTCAATGGTTGTTCAAATGTACCAAGGAAAAAGGTATAGGAAAAATGGTATACTCTAAGGTACAGTATGCGCTGAATAAGTTAGCAGGGAAGCGATTATATTGACACCGATCATGGATGAGGCACGAGCCTTTATTACACAGTGTTATCAAGAACTGAATAAAAGCGAATCGGACATCATGTTTCGCCTTCAACAAATAGAAGAAGAACTTACTGAGATAGGGACCTACACCCATACAAACGAAGAGCTGGTCCACGGAGCGAAAATGGCTTGGAGAAACAGCAACCGCTGCATCGGGCGCTTGTTCTGGAATTCATTGACCGTGTTTGACGAACGGGAAGCCTCGACGGAAGAGGACGTGTTCCAGGCCCTCTTCCGTCATTTGGATTATGCATCGAACGGAGGCAGGATCCGGCCGACAATCACGGTTTTCAGATCATCTCATCCGAACAAGCCCGATATCCGGTTATGGAACCATCAACTGATCAGATATGCTGGTTATGAGGAAAATGGTCAGTACAGAGGAGACCCCCATTCCATCGAATTCACTCAAAAATGCCGGGAACTTGGCTGGCAGGGGGAGGGGACGGACTTCGATGTTCTTCCCTTAGTCGTGCAAATCGGAGATCAGCCTCCAGAGATGAGAGTGGTTGAGCCGCATCTTGCTTTGCAGGTACCTCTTCGTCACCCCGAATTCGACTGGTTCGGGGACCTTGGACTGAAGTGGTACGGTGTCCCGATCATTTCGGACATGGAATTGAAGATCGGGGGGATCTCATACAAGACGGCACCCTTCAACGGCTGGTATATGGAAACAGAAATCGGTGCCCGGAATCTCGCCGATGAGAACCGCTACAATCTGATCCCGAAAGTGGCGAGCTGCATGGGGTTGGATACTACAAGAGCGGCCACGTTGTGGAAGGATAAGGCGCTGATAGAATTGAACATTGCTGTGCTTCATTCTTTTAAAGAAGATGGGGTAAGCATCGTGGACCATCACACGGCTGCCCAGCAGTTCCGGCTTTTTGAAGAAAATGAGAAGAGCGCGGATCGCGATGTAACCGGAGACTGGACGTGGTTGATCCCTCCCGTTTCTCCTGCAGCGACTCATATTTTCCATAAAGAGTTCGATAACACATGGAATTCGACCAATTACTTTTATCAAGATAAACCATACTAAAAGAAGCTGTTTTCTGTCCTGTACAGAAGGCAGCTTTTCTTTCCCGTTAAAAAGTAAACGGCGGTCTCTTGGACACTTCATAATATTGAAACCAGAACCTGAACTCGTCGAATAAAACAGGACCATCGAATGTGAAGTTCTCAAAGAAATCCTCGATCAGTCCGGCGTCGGCATCATCCATGATCCCTGTGACATAAAGGGGAGTTTTAAACCGCTTATACAAATCTTCATATCCATAAAAATGAAACAAATCTTCTAATTGCTCCTCATTCATGCTATCACCTTCCTTACTAGTAGGGTTTCTTTTTCTTCTAGAAATATCCATAAAAAAAACAGCACCGGAAGGGCCGAGCTGCTTTAAGGTGTTAAGATGAAAGTGATTATTATGGATAAGAACAGGAGAAATGGGCAATCGTACAAGCACAAGTAGTACAACCCTCATAGTATACATTATGTGAAGCCACTCCTTTCATTCTTCACACTGGGGGACGGACCTATTATAGGTCCGTCCCTCTCATGTTAAAGATTATTGTTTGTGTGAAGCGTATTTTTTCATTCCGAGGGTTGTACCACCCGCGATGATCAATAGGGCTGCAAGGAGGTATTCGAATGGGAATTCGTTGTTGTCAGCGGTTCCGCCCATACCAGTGTTTGGCATCTCTGAAGGCATGTTGGCCTTGAACTTGTCAGGGAATTGATCCGCGAAAGCTCCTGATAAACCTTTTGCAGGATTCAGCATATGCTCATATGCCATACGGATTCCATCCCACGCTTTTTCATAATCGCCAGCCGCATAGCTGTCGAAAGCACCAATCAGTTGTTCAACGTGCATTTGAAGGCCGTCTGCAAGAGCATCTGATTCTAAACGGCCGTCTGTAGCAGTTTCAAGGAATTTAGAGAATTCGGCGCGGTAGCCATCTAGATTCTTGATTGCTTCTTTTTTCGCGGCTTCATCTTCAGCACCCGTTGCCTTTACATAATCAACGAAGAATCCGATATGTTTTGACCACATGTCTTTGAATTGGTTTCCTGCCTCTTCACCATAAACAGAAGCTATCGCTGCAGAAAGATCTTCCGTATTGGCATTCAGGGCATTGACGGAAGCATCGAAGTCTTTAGAACCGTCGATCCCGTTTTGCATCGCCATCGTCGCAAGGGCAGCATGCTCTGTTAAAAGATGGTTAAGTGTTGATCGTAAGTCCGTTGCAGGAGTCACAGCCATCGTGTTTTCGAATTTATCCGGATATTGATCTGTGATGGCACTGGATAATCCTTTGGATACCATGGCCATATGTCCGATCGCTTCACGCTCATATTCGTAAGCCTTTTCATAATCTCCTGCTACATAACTGTCAAAGGCACCGATGAGCTGATTGATATGCATTTGAAGTCCTTCTGCCAAACTATCCGACTTCAATCGTTCACCCGTTGCTGTCTCAAGGAAATTAGAGAATTCTTCTTTGTATCCTGATAGATTCTGAAGGGCTTCATCTTTTGCAGCCTGATCATCAGCGCCCGTTGCTTTCACATAATCAACGAAGTATCCGATATGATTGGTCCAGATCGTGTTGAACTGGTTTCCTGCTTCTTCACCATAAACAGAGGCGATCGCGCCTTTTAAATCTGCTGCGTTATCATTTAAAGCCCCGGCAGCCGCATCAAAATCTTCAGCGCCTTCTGCTCCGCGTCTCATCGCTTCGACGGCTAAGTATGCATGTTCAGTAAGTAAACGATCCAGTGAGGTTCTTAATTCACCGGCCGGCGTATCCACTTTCGTCATAGAATGATCTTCACCGTTGTGTGCTGATACTGCACCTGCAGTTGGAATCAATAACGTCATACTTAATGGGACGGCTAAATAACTTTTTTTCATTTTCATAATGGTATCTCTCCTTTTGGTTTTTTTATATTTTCATAAAGCTAACGACAGAAGTTAAGAGATGGATCACTTTTATTAAAACTTTCTCTTCTATTCTTTTTAATCAGCAAAAAAAGCCCGGCAGTCAAGGACTGCCGGACGAAAAATAATGGGTGAAACTATTTTTAAATGTCGGAAGCTAACACGATGTCCCCCTGAGGAAGCTGACTATTGGCATCGGGTTCAAGGGTGATCGCCACCGTATCCCAATCCTTCTTCGTGAACTCTTCATTGAATTTGAAGACAACCGAACCTTTACCGTCCTTGCTCGTGACGAAAGTTCCGGCGCGCTCAGGTTTATCATCTTTAATGAGCCATACCTGGTAAACTTCTTCATTTGAAAGATCCTGCAGTTCAGAAGCCTGGACGACCATGCTTGTTTGTACACCCTGCTTGATGATGCTTGCGGTTCCCTTGGCATTTCCATTCACAGCAGCGAGATCCACATATTGTACGACCTGATCGATCGTTGCCTGTTCCACGACTTCATTCTGATCTTCAAGCTGTGTAAACAGATACGCATTGCCGATTAGAGATAGGGCTAATGCTGCCGCCACAGAAGGGAGGAACCATGCCTTCTTTTTCTTTTTGGATGTTGGCTCTATGTCTGCCGTCCGTTTCTCTTCTCCGAGAATGCCGGCCATCACACGGTCTTCCAGGTCCATAGGAGGTTCGACAACATCAGATGCGAAAGGCATAAAATCTATTAACTGCTCCAGTTCATGAAGCTCCTCCTGACACTGGGAGCAGCTCTTCAGATGTTTCTCAAATTGAGCTTTCTCGAGTTGGGATAAATGTCCGTTGTAGTAATCCAGTAAATGATCGCATTGTTGTGTGGTCATTCGAATGTACCTCCTTTCCCTTTTAGACACGTGTGTAAATGTTTCAGGGCTAAACGAATTCTTCCTTTGACTGTTCCAAGAGGAGTATCTGTCGACTCAGCGATGGATTGTTGAGTCAATCCTTTAAAATAGAATAATTGAACGATTCTTTGCTGGTCATCCTTCAATGATTGGATACAGTCCCTGATCGCGGTCCCTTTTTCCTTCCACTCCAGTTGATCGGCGGGAGTTTCATAGGTCACCTGAAGGGAATCCTTCTCTATATATTCAACAGACTCGTGTTTCTTGCGTCTGCGTAACGAATCAAGGCACGTGTTTCTCGTCATCGTTAACAGCCATGATGAGAATTTTCCTTTACTATGATCGTATGGAGAGTGCTTCTTCCAGAGCTTCATGAAAACCTCCTGGATCACTTCCTCTGCGATTTCACGGTCCCCAGTCATTTTATACGAGAACGAATAGATCAGTTTTTCATATTGCTGATAAAGCTGTCGTAATGCAGTCGAATCTTTTGCTAAAACTTGTTGATACAGTTCTATATCCTGACGGTCATTGGGCATAGTACGCTCCTTATATTTGACATATAAAATAAGAATACTAAACAACGGAGCGGAACTCAATTTTAATAAGCTAACGAGGGTAGTAAGGATTTGGATCACAAATGTTTGGAAAAAATGTTAGTGGGGTAAATAGATGGGTTGTTTTAGGTAAAAAAAAATCCCCCAAAGGAATGGGGGATTTCTTCTGCTTATTTTACTTTTTGCAGTTTGTGAATCACGGATAGGGAACGTCCTGTTCCTATTGCCACTGATTCAAGTGGGTTAGGAGCTAAGTGAACAGGTACAACGATTTCCTGGCTCAACCAATCTTGTAGTCCGTTTAATAATGCTCCGCCACCAGTCAGAATCACACCGCGATCAACGATATCCCCACTAAGTTCTGGAGGACAATTTTCCAATGTCGCACGAATCGTTTCCAAGATGTGAAGGAGGGATTCCTTCAATGCATCCTGAATTTCATTTGATGATAGTTCAATCGTTTTAGGAAGACCTGTGACAAGGTCACGTCCACGGATATCCATCGTTCTTTCCTCATGGTCGATCAATGCCTGACCTACTTCGATTTTCACCAATTCAGCCGTTCTTTCACCAATCAATAGATTGTAACGTTTGCGTACGTACTGGACGATATCTTCATCCATTTGATCTCCACCGATACGGATCGTGTTACAGGAAACGACACCACCGTAAGAGATGATCGCCACTTCCGTCGTTCCACCACCGATATCAACGATGACGTTGGCAACAGGCTCACCGACAGGCAGGTCAGCACCGATGGCAGCAGCCACAGGTTCTTCGATTAGCGTCACGGATTTCGCACCGCTTCCTCTTACTGCATCCTGAATCGCTCTTCTTTCAACACTTGTCGCACCGGATGGCGTACATACGACAACCGTTGGCTTACGGATTGAGAATCCCAGTTTTTTACTCGCTTTTTTCATTACTTGCTTCAGCATTTCAGTTGTCACATCAAAGTCGGCGATCACACCATCTTTAAGAGGGCGAACAGCCACGATCTTTCCAGGTGTTTTCCCAATCATGCTTTTAGCTTCGGTTCCAACGGCCAATACCGTTTTGTTTTCAGTGTCAATTGCCACAACAGATGGCTCATTAAGTATAATTCCTTTATTTTTACTATAAACAAGTATATTTGCAGTTCCTAAATCGATCCCAATTTCAGAGTTTGATAACATCAGTATTCCTCCAACTATAAGAATTCTACACAGTATAACCTTCTATACAGTATAGGAGATTTTCGGGGGTTATGAAGGTGGAGATATTTACCACCGACAAATTGTTACAAACTATGACAGATGTGAAAGCGTCCCTCAAAAAATAAAACGTTTCTACAGAGCCTTTTTTCATACCCCAATATGTATATAGGGACGGACCTGCGCTTTTTGTTCGTTAAAAAAATTTAAACGTTCTGTAATAATAATAGGGGTGATTTTGACTAGTGAAACGGAGTCGGGGAGGGAAGGCATAGGGGAATGGTGTGAGGTTATTGTAGAAAAATGGGAGTTGGTGGCGAATAGCCGGCAATCGGGTAACCGTGGAACTGGAAATTAGCGAAAATCTTATTTTATCAGCGATTTTCCACATATATCAGCGAAACATCCATTTCCCATTGTTTTTCTCTAATCATTAAAGGAGAGGATGCCCCATCACAAGGCATCCTCTCAATCTATTAAAGCGTAAACCGCTCTAATTGTTTCTTCATGTCGGACGTCATCTTGTTCAATTCGCCCACTTGCTCATTCATACGTTCAAAGTATCGAAGCTGTTCTTCCGTGGATGAAGAAATTTCTTCAGTACCGGCGGCGGTTTCTTCCGTGATGGCTGAAATGTTTTCAATGGCGGCAATCACTTGATTGGTGCGCTCAGAAGAGGCAAGCATTCCGCTCTCGAGCTTGGCGAGATTATCGAATATAGTAGAAACATTTCCAGAGATTTCTTCAAAAGCCTGCTCCGTCACACTCATAGAATCAACCTGCTGGGTGGAAAGGGTTTTCCCTTTATGGGAAGCATCCATGATGGACTGAATACCCTGTTGGATATTCCCTACCATGCTGCCGATCCGCTCTGTGGCAACGGATGAGTCTTCCGCAAGCTTCCGCACTTCCTGGGCTACAACGGCGAATCCTTTCCCGGCGTCTCCTGCCCGGGCGGCTTCGATCGCTGCATTCAACGCAAGGAGATTCGTTTGATCTGCAATTTCCCTGACCGCCTGTGCGGCATTCTCGATCTCCCCCGTATATTGGGCGAAGGATTCAACCGAGTCCATGATAGTGGACGAAGATTCGGCAATCATCCCGGCAAATTCCTGCTGCTTATTTAAGGAAGTTCGGCCGTTTCTGACAGATCTCATTGCGACTTTGCTACTCTCGGAAGATTCTGCACTCTGTTCGACATTCCGGGCAAAGTCATCACCCATTACAGCCATAAGGGAAGCGGTGGATTGAATATCTTCAGAAATCGATTGGCTTCCTTTGGCGAGCTCCTCCGTGGAAAGGGCCACCTGGTTGCTGCTTTCCGTCAGATTCGACATTTGAGAGCGGACATCCTGTGTGAATTTTTCTACATTGGATCCGATGTCATGAACGGATTGGACCGTTCTCCGAAGATTTTCGACCATAAGATGAAACGCCGTTTGAAGCTTATCGACTTCGAATCTGCTGTTCTTCTCTTTAACTGAGTCGATTGTGATCGTCAAATCTCCGTCGGCCAATTTTTCAGCGTTTTCTACCATTCGGTTCAATGGCTTTACGATTCTCCTTGTAAGCAGGTTTGATGCTAATAGAGAGAGGAAGATCGTCACGACGAAACCGATGATGGAAGCCCAGACGATGAACTGGATTTCACTCTTGTTCTCTTTTAATAAACCCTGGTACCAATCATTTGTTTGTTTATTCAGTAGATACATATCGTTCAGAACCCCTGAAATACGTATCGACTGACGTTTGATCTCTGCTTTGTTCATTTCACTGAGAGCGGAATCCGAAGCCGACTTCAGTTCGGTGAATTTTGACTCTATGGAAGACAGGGTCTCCTTTTGATCTTTAACGGAAATGAGTTTATTCAACTCAGTGATTTGAGCCGTGGTTTCTTTCAATAAACTTTCTACCATTTGTTTATTTTCTTCCGTCGAATTGACTGAGTAGTTCGATAGGGCTTGTTTCGTAATGATGAGATCCCCTCGTAATGTTTCCGTTTCGAGCAGTACCTGCACATCTTCCTTTGCAGAATTCTGGAGGGAAATCAATTGAGAAACGATATATCCGATAATAATGGTCGAAAGGACAAGGGGAATCAGCCCCAAGATCAGTAAACGTTTTTTTAGTGGCATGACTTTGCTCCTTAGCTGAATTTATGGCAGTGTGACCGTGATATCTCCCGAGATGATCTTGCTTTTAGCGTCTTCCAGTTTCTTCGTCTCTTCTGGAGTCAGACTGGTGACACGGATCGGGGCAAGGCCGACTCCGTCTTCTTTAAGACCGAGTTCATAAGCGTGCTGAGAGATTTTTCCGTCGGAAATAAGTTCGTTTGTAATATTAAAAACAGCGTTGTCGACTTTTTTGACCATGGAAGTGACAACAGATTTTTCGGCAATGAAATATTGATCTGAATCGACTCCTCCAGAAAGATGACCTGCACTTTGAGCAGCCTGGATGGCCCCAACTCCTGTAAAACCGGCAGCCGGGTAAATAAAGTCCGCGCCTTGTTTCATTTGTTTCTCTGCAATCTCTTTGCCCAGTGCTGCGTCACCGAAATTATTAGCATTGTCTTTTAACACTTTAATAGAAGGATTGATATATTTCGCACCCTGTATATAACCTTTTTCAAAGCGCGCGATGACCGGTACATCTGCTCCGCTGATGAACCCGATCGTGCCTGTCTTGGATTTCATGGCGGCAACCATACCGAGAAGGAAACTTCCTTCATGCTCTTTAAATGTAATCGACGTAATATTATCCATTTCTGAAAAGCCGTCTATCAATAGGAACTTTTGACCTGGATTTTCTGCTGCCACCTTTTCAAGGGCATCCTGAATCGAAAAGCCAAGACCGATCACAAGATCATGATCCTGTTCAACCAGTTCCTGAAGGGCTCCTTCGAAATCCCCGTCCGGTGCTTCTCTATAATCAAATAAAATACCCAATTCGTCACGGGCACGTTCTAGCCCCCTGAAGGCAGAATCATTAAATGAACCATCGCCAAGCCCTGTGTCTGAGAGCAGGATCCCGATACTATGTTGTTTCTCTGTGCTGGTTTCTTCCGTCATAGGCGTTGAACACCCCGCCACAAAAAGCATGACAAGAACAAACATACTGATTATATTCTTCAAACCGTAACCTCCAAATATGGTGATAATAAGACATGTTACATGTCCGTACCTCTGTATTATCGGAGGGACGGACCTATTTTTAAAGGAGATGTGGAAAAAAGTAGGTGGAGGAGCGGGAATGGGCATTGTCTGATTTACGGAGGGGTAAGAATAGTAGGATTTGGAGTGGACTTCTTCCCAGAAGCGGTGGGGGAGGTTGCCGGATGGGATATCGGCGAAATTCGAATATATCGGCGAACGCCAACTTATCAAAAAAAGGAGATGCTCTACAACAAGCATCTCCAACCATCTAATACGCTTTACGGAAAAATTCCGCCAGCTCTTCACTATGTTTTTTGCGTGCTTTACGGTGCTCGGCACGATTTTGGGCTGTTTCGTTCAGCCATTTCTCTTCTTCTGTTTCCGGCACGACTTCGGGGATGATCGCCGGCTTATTTCCTTCCAGTGCCACAAATGTTAAGAAGGAAATGGCCGCCACATTGGTTTCTCCGGTGAGAAGGACTTCGGAGGTCACTTTCACACAAATTTCCATGGAACTGCGTCCGGTGTAGGTGACGATCGCTTCCAATGTAACAGCGTCGCCGACTTTAATGGGCTGAAGAAAATCGACGGAATCCGTGGAAGCCGTTACGACGGGCTTGCGGGCGTGACGGGTGGCGGCAATGGAGGCCACGTCGTCTATATAGGCCATCAGTTTTCCACCGAACAACGTACCATGATGGTTTGTATCGGGTGGAAGAACGTGGGTCGTTTTACTTGTTTTCGTTTCTTTCATAAACTTTTTTTCTCTCAATGGTTTCACCTTCCGTTGTCAATGTGAAAAAAGATTACTACCTTATACTATTCACTAAATGGTGCCGGGAGAAACATAAATGTGACAAAAAATTATAGAAATATACTAATGATGATGGCTGTGATAAAGCTTGCCAGGGTTCCTGCAAGGATGGCTTTCAAGCTTAACTTCGATACCATCGGCCGTTGAGTCGGCTCTAATGAACCCAGTCCGACGATCAGCTGTCCGATGGAAGACAGATTGGCGAAATTACAAAGAGCGACTGAAAGGATCGCAACAGTCTTGGGTGAGAGATCGCTCATCATTCCTGAAAGTTCTTTGTATGCTACAAACTCGTTCACAGAAAGCTTCGTCCCGATGATGGACGCTGCCCGGAATGCTTCATCCATCGGTATGCCGACGAGTAGGGCAAGTGGATAGAAGACGTACCCGAATACGGTTGAAAGGCTTGTATCGACGAGACCGAGTAACCCATTTACAGCAGCTAGGATCCCGATGAACGCAATCAGTAATCCACCGATGTTAATCGCTAATTGAGTTCCGCTCAGGGCGCCTTCGGAAATCGCTTCAAACACGTTCGTATGAGTGGTTTTTCCTAATGAAATATCTCCGTTCGTCTTGGATTCTTCGGTTTCCGGTTCGATGATCTTTGAGATGACAAGGGATACGATGGGAACACTGAATACAGACAGAAGAAGGAATTTCATATCGATTCCCATCAGTGAGTATCCGATCAGGATGGCACCGCTCGCTGAAGCGGTTCCCCCGACCATGACGGCAAAAAGCTCGGAGCGTGTCAATTTTACTAAGTAAGGCTTGATCAACAGGGGAGCTTCCGCCAACCCGAGAAACGAATTCCCGATTGCGTTAAAGGATTCAACTTTTGTCGTACCCAGGATTTTTCCGAGTCCAATTCCGATATATTTCACGAAAAAAGGGATGATCCGTAAGTAGTAAAGAGCTGAGATCAAAGCTGAAATAAAGATGATGGCGCCTAACACATTGATGGCGAACACGAAGGAAATGTTCGTCCCTTTTTCAAAGAATCCCCCGAACACAAACATGATTCCTTCATTGCTGTAATCAATGACTTTCTGGACACCGAGGGCGGCTTTCTTCAAGACCGTTTGTCCAAACGGAACCTTCAATACAAAAAGAACAAGCAGAAATTCCAGGCAGATTCCGATGATGATCGTCCGCCATTGGATGGCTGAGCGGTTACTGCTCAATAGCCAAGCGAGAAATAGAACTCCAAGTAAAGATAAGATGCCATATACTAAACTCACACTATCAATCCTCCAAAATAGGTTCTTCATCGAATCCTCACGTTGATGTCGTATGATGTCAGACTTCTCGAGAAGGCAAATAAAAAAGTGCATGAAGACAATCTCTAAGTAACATAGGGAAAGTCTCCATACACTTATAGTCAGTATATAGCATGGACTTTCCTTATAGTCCGGCACTTTACGGCTGCCAGGTAGAGACTTATGGTCCATATCACCATAGATATATAAGGAATTCGTATGAAGTTATTTTTAAAATATGTTCTTTACTTTATCACAGGGAGAAAGCCCCCCACAACCATTTTTTCAAAAAGAATCTGGTGGAAAAACGTGGTGGTGCATTTTTACTATTTTTAACATTAACTCAATAATAATAGTTTACTAGTATAGCAATTGGGGAAGTTTTTCAAACACATGTAATAAATTTGAAGGGAAGAGGATCGATGTTTGAGAGTGGTTTGTTTTTTACAATTTTATCCTGTGTCTTTTTTATGGGATTGGTTGCGTGGGTTTCATACATAAAAACAAAGGGATCTTTGAATGATTCCACTGGTTATTTCCTGGCAGGGAGGGGGCTGACGGGAACGTTCATTGCCGGATCGCTGCTACTCACAAATCTATCGGCTGAGCAGCTGGTCGGACTGAATGGACAGGCGTTCCGTGCGAACCTGTCAAATATGGCGTGGGAAGTGACGGCTGCTTTCGCCATCATCACCATGGCACTGTATTTGCTTCCGAAATATTTGGGGAGAAGCTTCACTACACTGCCTGAATTTTTGAACCAGCGTTATGACAAGGGTGTCCGTCAATATACGACCATTCTCTTTATGCTAGGGTACGTGTTTGTAACGATTCCATCGATGCTCTATTCCGGGGCCCTTGCTGTCTTGAAATTATTCGATGTCCCTGAACTGCTTGGAATATCCTTTACTCAATCGATTTGGGTGATTGTATGGACCATCGGGATCATCGGCAGTATCTATGCTATTTTCGGCGGACTGAAGGCTGTGGCAATCTCTGATACGCTGAATGGCGTAGGGTTACTGATCATTGGGATTCTCGTCCCGATTTTAGGATTCTATGCTCTGGGGGAAGGAAACATCCTTTCAGGAGTAAAGGAAATTGCGACAAAGAATCCTGAAAAGCTGAATTCGATCGGGTCGGCATCGGATTCCGTCCCATTTTCAACCATCTTTACGGGTCTGCTTTTTGCGAACTTATTTTATTGGGCTTCCAATCAGTATGTGATTCAGCGTACGCTTGGAGCGAAAAACTTAGCAGAGGGACAGAAAGGTGTCATTATTTCAGGTTTCTATAAACTACTCGTTCCCTTTATGATGATGCTTCCAGGAGTCATTGCATTCCATCTGTATGGTGATTCTTTGAAAAGTGTTGACTTAGCATATCCAGCATTGATAAACGCCGTACTGCCACCTTATTTAACAGGGTTCTTCCTGGCTGTGTTGCTTGGAGCCGTGTTAAGCTCCTTTAATTCATTGCTGAACAGTGCAGCGACGCTTTTTGCCCTTGATATTTACAAGCCTCAGTTCAATCCGGGGGTGAGCGATCAGAAATTGATCACGATCAGTAAATGGTTCGGAGCGCTCCTGGCCGTAGTATCCATGTGTGTGTCCCCGCTATTGATTAACGCGACGGACGGATTATGGGACTTGATCAGACGATTCACGGGATTCTTTAATATCCCGATCATCGTGGTCCTGTTAGTGGGCGTATTTTCAAAGCGGATCCCGGCATTAGCAGCGAAAACAGTCATCATTCTTCATGTCATCACGTATTATATGCTCGTGTGGGGTACGGGACATCTTTTCGGCTACACCATCGATATCAACTTCATTCACATCTATGGGATTCTCTTTGTAGCAGAAGTGGCCCTGATGCTTGTGATCGGCTGGTGGAAACCGATGAAGAAACCGTACGAATACCGTTATAATCCGAGAGTGGACATGATGCCATGGAAATACAGCATTCCATTATCCATCGTCCTGATGGCTTCGGTCGTACTGACGTATTTCATCTTCTCACCTATTGGTCTTGCATATGAATCAGCTGTCATTTCACCTTATTTCTGGCCAGCTACCGGAGGACTGGTCCTCATGACGGCAGCACTCATAGTCTGGTCAATGAAAAGCTGGAACCAAAAATACAGAACCTATTTACTCAAAAACAAAACCTACAAACTGAATCGGACAAAAAAATACTCCATTCAACCAGATCTGAACGCCATCTACTCAACCAAATTGCTGAAATAAAAAAAGGGACGGACCTTCATTCCTATGACCTGGTCATAGGAATAGAGGTCCGTCCCTCTCATTTTATCTTGTGCGTTCTAGCAGGTTTGCCAGGACGTGTTTTTTGTAGGATTCTACTTTGCGTTCTTCGTGGCGGCGTACCCCCGCTTTTTTTAGTTCTTCTACGTACCAGCCTTTGCTTCCGATATGCATTGAAATAAACATCCTTTCTTTGCGTAGTATTGATTGGAATCTCCGACTAGCTCTTTACATGAGCTACGTTAAGATTGCTTACGGTTGTACATTGTAACATCTCACTTTTTATGGTGAAAGGGGGTAAACGAAATTTTTCGGATTCATCCTTTTCTGAAAATTTTTCAGGAGAAAATTAATTTTTTTATAATAAAAGTGATCCAAAAATGAACCGACTTCGTTAGCTTTGTGAAAATCGGATGCAGGAGGGGTTTCTGTTGGGATGATCGCAAATTGTACCTGGTACAATTCATGCTTTTTGTAGCAGGTACAACAGATACAGCACCACCCCAAAAAAACAATTCAGTGTCCGCTATTTGAATCGGAAGGAGGTGACAAGACGCAGTGCAAAAACGCCTAATTCAGGCTTTGCTTTTTCTTGGAGTCATCAGTATTCCATCCTTTGCTTCAGCAGAGGGAGGACTTCTCTCCAATGTGACAGATGGAGTCAACGCTGTCACTGACCACGCGACAACGACCGTGAATAAAGCCGTGTCCGCTCCTGACGAGGAGAAGGACAAGTCATCTGAGGATGGTCAGCAGTCGAAAGGAAATATCCTTTCCAATACGGTTGATTCGGTGACAGACACGGTCGATGAGACGACTGAATCGGTTACAGGTATAGTGAACGCTGCAACAAAGACCGTCGGAAACACAGCGAATAAAACCGTTGAACAAGCGACAAAGCCAGTTACAGATATCGCAGGGGACTCAGCGGCTCCTGTAGCGGAAGCGG
>NZ_JANIOC010000008.1 GCF_024733565.1 Rossellomorea sp. SC111
AGGAGGCTAGCCGAACGCCCGAGGAAAGCGAAGTCTTGCACGGAAATCAAAAGCGGTGTAACAAGTGATCCTAACTAATTTCTTTATTGTTCGTCTTTAGAGTACATCTAAAGGAAGGTCCGTCCCTCTAAACGGCGTTTTTATCATTTTGGACAAATCGTTTATGAATCCATACTTTGGATCGCCAACGTTTGAGCATGATGATGCCCCGCAGCCATTCATCGGCAATGAAGGAGATCCAGATTCCGATAAGTCCGAGTCCGAACCAGATTCCGAGGATATAGGAAAGCGTGACGCTTACTCCCCACATGGATAATATCCCCATATAGACCGGGAAGCGTACGTCACCTGTTGCCCTTAGTGCGTTTATGACAACTAAATTAAAGCTTCGGCCCGGTTCAAGGATGATGGTCAGGTAAATCAATGTTTTACCAAGGGAGATGATTTCTTCGTTACTGGTAAAGATACGTAGTAGCGGCTCCGCTGCGACAGAGAAAATTCCGGCCATGATAAGAGAAATGAAGATAGCAATCTTTAAGCTTTTTAAACAACGTTCATAAGCACTGTCAAATTGTTTCGCTCCAATCATATGCCCGATGATGATCTGAGTCCCCTGGCTGATGGCGACGCTGAATAAGAAAATGAACATCATCAGGTTTTGGGCATATACCTTCGTCGTTAGAGCATTGGTCCCTATACTCGCAATGAAGTAGGTAATGACCATTTGTGACCCGTTATAGGAAAGATGTTCCCCTGCAGAGGGGATCCCGATCCGCAATAAATTTTTAATGTGAGAGACAGGGAGCTTGAATAATCTCCTGAATGGAAGGGCATTGGGTATCCGCTTCCTGATTACGATGATACTCACGATGAATCCGATCAGTCTCGAGGTGATGGTGGAAATGGCCACACCCTCTACGCCTAATACAGGGACACCGAACGGTCCGAAAATAAATAAGTAGTTTCCGATCACATTGACAATATTCATGCCGATTGTGATATACATGGCGTCTTTTGTATAGCCGTAGCTCCTCATGATGGCTCCAGCAGTCATGATCAAGGCCTGTATGAAAGCAAAGCCCCCTACAATTTTTAAATAGGAAGAAGCTTCATTCATTAGTGAACGCGGGAGATCCATCGATAATAAGATCGGCTTACTGAAAAATACAAGTGCGATACTCAATAAGAGTCCAAATAGTAGATTGACAGCAATGGAAACGATCGACACTTCCCCTGCCATGCGATTCTCATCCGCCCCCAGATGCTGGGCTACGAGGATGGCTGTACCCGTCGCGACAAACCCAAACATCACAATGATGAGAGAAAGGATCTGATTGGAGACCCCGACGGCTGCTACAGAGTCATCCGAATATTGACTCAGCATTAACGTATCGGCATTCCCCATCAGCATGTGAAGAAAGATTTCAATGAAAATCGGCCAAGTCAAGGCAAAGAGGGTCATGTTTTTTTGATTCTTGCTCATAGATTTTCTCCTTTAGTTTGCCTGGGGTATGTGCTCCCCGGCACCCGTTACAATTTAAATAGATAAGGGGACTAACCGTTAAGGTGTAGTCCCTCTTTATAGGAAGCATCATTAGAATTTTAAAATGGCAAATCCATACCCGTCGAGTGAGACTTCGATGGACTCTGCCTCGGCAGCAAAATCTTCCCCGTTCCACAGATTGGTAATTTTCTTCCCTTTTAACTCAAAAGGAAGGGAGTAAGTGGTCGATTCTTCACCGCAGTTTAATAGAACAAAGATTGTTTCCTCTCCGTTTGACTTGGTGAATGAAAGGCAATGCTCATGAAGATCACCGGGTAAAAACGTCAGATTTCCTTCGTTACTTAACAATGGATATTTCTTGCGAAGGGCGATATGTTTCTGTATATGCCCGAAAAGATCCTCGTTATGGCGCTCCTGTTCCCACGGGAAGCATTTACGGCACCCTGGATCCTGTTCACCAGTCAGACCGATTTCATCACCATAATAAATACAAGGTGTGCCGGTGAAGGTGAGCATGAACGTGTAGATTTGTTTGACACGTTGGATATCTTCGCCGCATTCCGTTAATACGCGTGGTGTATCGTGACTGCCGACAAGGTTGAAATTCACGTCATTCACATTCTTAGGGTACATATGCATAACAGACGTCATGTTTTCTGCAAATTGAGAAGCAGAAATGGTTTGGTGGGCGAACAGATTCAATAGGTTTGTCGTGAATGGATAGTTCATGACAGCATCGAATTGATCTCCCCGCAGCCAGGGCATGGAATCGTGCCAAATCTCCCCTAAGATATATAGATCCGGTTTTATGCCCTTTACTTCTTTTCGGAATTCACGCCAGAAGTGGTGGTCTACTTCATTCGCAACATCAAGACGCCAGCCATCGATATCGAATTCCTTAATCCAGTAACGCCCAACTTCCAATAGATAATTGCGGACCCCTTCATTTTCAGTATTTAATTTCGGCATGGAAGGTTCGAATGCAAAGGTATCATAATTGGGAGGCGAACTGTCTATATCCAGTGGGAAATCATTTACATGAAACCACTCTTTATATGGAGAATCCTCACCCTTTTCTAACACATCCTGAAACTGTTCAAAGTAGAAGCCGCTATGATTAAAGACGGCATCCAGCATGACTTTGATATCATTCTCATGACAGACCTTAATTAATTCCTTCAATGTTTCTTTCGTTCCGAATAGCGGATCGATTTCGAAATAATCGATTGTGTCGTATTTATGATTGGAGTGCGCTTTGAAGATCGGGGTAAAGTAGATTCCCGAAATCCCAAGCTCCTTCAGATAAGGAATGTTCTGGATGACGCCTTCCAAGTCCCCTCCGAAGAAATTGGTCGGAGTGGGCTCTGTGCTATTCCAATCAAGTGTTCCTTCTGGATCATTCTCCGTATTCCCATTTGCGAATCGCTCAGGGAAGATTTGATACCAGACCGTATCCTTCACCCATTGGGGTGCTTCGAAGACATCGATGGCATTCAGGAAAGGGAAGCAGAAATAATCCCCTATATCAGTAGAAGGGGCCGTGTTAAATCCTTTTTCTCCATAAAAGACTTCTTCCGTTACGTCATCAAGGAGAAAACCATAGCGAAGCCGTCTGAAAGGAGGGGAGATGGAAGCGAACCAATAATCAAACAACCGATCCGTTCCGGTCAATACCATTTCCTTACGATCGTATAGCCATTTTCCATTTTCCCATTGATAAGGATCTCCGTGCAGGAGCGTGACGGTTTTAACATCATTCTTCTTCGTACGAATCCGTAAGTGTAATTCGTTTTTTGTGCAAGCGTATGCATAATTATCTTTCGGTCTATGATAGATTGCTTCCAGTAGCATCGTAGATCCTCCTCTTATTCATTCCATTAAAGAGTATTCCAAACCAACAATGTTGTCAATGATAGGCCGTCAAACTAGTAAAGTGTTTTCTTTTCTTTCAAGTGAAACGCAAAAATTTTCAAAAAAAGTATTGTCAAAGGAGATTTAGTTTGTATAATAAGAAGTAGGTTGTGCAATCGTTTTCACAAGATAATGTAAGCGATATCTTTAGAGGTTAAGTCATAGTATGTGCAAGCGTTTGTTCAATCTAAAACATGAATTATTAGTTTCACCATACTTAGGAGGGGTCGAAATGAAGAAAGCGTTATCATTGCTTATGGTAATCATGCTTGTACTGGGGGCGCTCGCTGCTTGTGGTCCAAACCGTGAGGAAGGATCGAAAAGTGACAGTGGAGAGAAAAAAGCTGACGATGCGAACAAACCTGAAAAACTGGTTGTCTGGGAAGATCAAGAGAAAACTGGATGGCTGGATGAAGTAGGTGCCAAGTTCGAAGAAGAAACGGGTATCAAGGTTGAAGTAAAAGAAGTCGAAATGGCTACGAAAATGAAAGAACAATTACGTTTAGACGGTCCTGCCGGGACAGGTCCCGACGTATTAACATTACCACATGACCAGATCGGTGAGCTTGCTCTTGCAGGTCATATCGCTCCTTTAGAAGTCGACGGGGACATTGAAAAGCGTTTCACTGAATCTTCCATGACGGCTGAGAGCTATGATGGTAAATTATATGGTCTTCCAAAATCTTCAGAAACGCCGGTATTCATTTATAATAAAGCGTTGATGGAAGAAGCGCCTAAAACAATGGATGAAGTATACACATTCTCTAAAGATTTCACGAAAGATGGGAACTACGGTTTCTTAGCTCTTTGGGATAACTTCTATTTCGCACATGCACCGATCGGTGGGTTCGGCGGATATGTATTTGCTGAAAAAGATGGAGCATTGGACGCGAAAGATCTTGGCTTAAACAATGAAGGTGCTGTGGAAGGTACTGAATATATCCAAAAATGGTACACAGAAGGTTTATTCCCTAAAGGGATCATCGGAGAAAATGGTGGATCTGCTCTTGACGGTCTTTTCGGTGAAGGAAAAGTTGCTTCTGTCATGAACGGACCTTGGTCATTCCAAGGATATAAAGATGCGGGTATTGACATTGGTATCTCTGCTATGCCTAAGCTTCCAAACGGTGAGCCGATGAAAACATTCATGGGAGTTAAAGGCTGGCATGTGTCAGGCTACTCTAAAAATAAAGAGTGGGCTCAAAAATTCATCGAATTCATCACTCAAGACGAGTATGCTAAATTACGCTTCGAACAAACACAGGAAGTTCCAACGAACGAAGGTCTGATCGACGATCCTGCGATCGCTGATAACCCTGGTGCAAAAGCGGTTGCTGAGCAATCTCAATACGCGGTTCCAATGCCGAACATCCCGGAGATGGGAGAAGTTTGGGGACCAATGGCTGATTCACTTCAAACGGTTGTAACAGGTAAGCAAGAACCGAAAGCGGCTCTTGATGCAGCAGTGAAGCAAATTCAGCAAAACATTGATGCGAACCATTCCAACTAATCATAACCATAGCGGTACCTTCTCGTTATTGAGAGGTACTGCTATCCTTTTAAAGACCTATTCAAGGGCTTTTTAAGGAAATAAAATCGTTCTTTTCTTAAAAAGCTCTTGAAGCTTATCAAAATTGTGAACGTAGAAAGGGGAATATAGGATGGAGCAACAATCCTATCAAACAAACCATAGAAAATCAGCGCTGGCCCTTTCCCTAATCCCTGGTTTAGGTCAGATGTATCATAGACAGTTTCTGAAAGGCGGATTCTTCCTGATCATGACAGCCGCCTTTATCCTTGTCTTCAGAGACTTGATCGGCTACGGATTATGGGGGATTACGACCCTTGGGACAGACGTATCATACGGAGATCATTCCATTTTCTTAATGGTATACGGTATCTTGGCAATCATAGTATCTATTTTTGGAATCGGTTTTTATCTGTTTAATCTCCGGGATGCGTATAAGAATGGAGAAAAGCGGGACAGGGGAGAGAAGCTCAGCACGATCCGCGAGCAGTACAGAAATCTGATCGATAATGGCTTTCCATATCTCATTATGTCTCCTGGCTTCTTACTGCTTGTATTCGTCGTCATTTTCCCGATCATCTTTGTCGTTTTACTGGCGTTTACAAATTACGATCTGTATCACTCACCACCGGCTAAACTGGTCGACTGGGTAGGGATCCAAAACTTTGTTGATATCTTCAAGATTGATATATGGAGAGAAACGTTCATCACGGTACTTGCCTGGACACTCGTTTGGACGTTCGGAGCGACAACGCTTCAAGTGGCACTTGGAGTATTCCTTGCCATCCTTGTGAATCAGAAGGATTTAAAAGGAAAAGCCATCATCCGTACGGTATTCATCCTGCCTTGGGCAATCCCGGCTTTCGTTTCGATCCTCGTTTTCGCAGGAATGTTCAACGAATCATTCGGAACGATCAATCGGGACATCCTGGGGTTCTTCGGTATTGAAGGATTACCTTGGATGACCGAACCCTTGTATACACGACTTGCCCTGATTGGTATCCAGGCTTGGCTCGGCTTCCCGTTCATCTTTGCCATGACAACGGGAGTTCTTCAATCCATTCCGGATGAACTTTATGAAGCAGCTACGGTCGATGGGGCTTCAGCATTCCAGAAATTCAAGAATATCACGCTGCCACTCGTCCTTTTTGCAACGGCACCGATCATCATTACGCAATATACATTTAACTTTAATAACTTTAACGTGATTTACTTATTCAACGGCGGGGGACCGGCCTTAACTGGACAAAATGCAGGTGGGACGGATATCCTGATCTCCTGGATCTACAGTCTGACGATGACATCAGCACAGTATTCGAAAGCTGCTGCCATCACATTATTATTGTCCATCATCGTGATCACTGTAGCGATCTGGCAGTTCAAGAGAACGAAGTCATTCCAAGAAGAGGATATGATGTAATATGAATATGAAGAGACAGAAACTCATACGTTTGACACTTTCATACGCAGCCATCGGAATCATGTTTGCCATCATCCTTTACCCGGTTGCCTGGATCATCGGATCTTCATTCAACCCGGGTCAAAGTTTATCCGGTTCATCCATCATTCCTAAAAATGCAACACTGGCACATTATAAGGAACTTTTTGATCTCGAGAAAAGCAATTATATGCTTTGGTACTGGAATTCATTGAAGGTCAGTTTATCCACCATGGTCCTCACGGTGTTACTGGTCAGTTTAACGGCTTATTCATTCTCCCGTTACAGATTTACAGGCCGAAAGAATGGACTGATGACATTTCTGATTCTGCAAATGATCCCGAACTTTGCAGCGTTGATTGCCATTTTCGTATTGGCCCTGTTGACGAAATTATTGGATACACACATTGGATTGATCCTCGTGTATGTAGGAGGTCAGATCCCTATGAACACATGGCTGATGAAAGGGTATCTTGATACGATTCCGAAAGAGCTTGATGAATCAGCCAAGATGGACGGTGCGGGCCATTTGCGCATTTTCTTTCAGATCGTCATGCCTCTTGCGAAACCGATCATTGCGGTCGTGGCACTGTTTTCATTCATTGCCCCATTCGCAGACTTTATCATTGCAAGTATTCTGTTACGTTCAGAAAAGATGTATACATTACCGGTTGCCCTTTATGATATGGTGGCCAAACAATTCGGGGCGGAATTTACAACATTTGCTGCCGGCTCGGTACTCATTGCCGTACCGATTGCCCTATTATTCCTGTTCTTCCAGAAATACTTCGTTTCAGGATTGACGGCAGGGGGTACAAAAGGATAATCTTATAGGCGTTACTAACAATTTTAGGAGGAGCGGAGATGAAAAGAAGAGTATTATCTCTCATTTTAGTCCCGTTTCTTCTTTTTTACGCCCTTCCGGTAGGAGCAGTTGAAAAAGAAGAACGAAAATGGCAGGATGAGACCATTTATTTCTTGATGGTCGATCGCTTTAATGATGGGGATACGAGCAATGATAAAGATGTTAACACGAAGGACCCGAAAGCCTATCAGGGCGGTGATTTCCAAGGAATCATCGATAAATTAGATTACATCAAGGATATGGGATTCACTGCCATATGGCTGACCCCGATCTTTGATAATCAACCTATGGGTTATCACGGCTATTGGATTACGGACTTTTACAAGACCGAAGAACATTTCGGCTCGATGAAGACGTTCAAGAAGCTTGTGGAAGAAGCCCATAAACGGGATATGAAAGTGATGCTGGACTTTGTTGTGAACCATGTCGGACCTCGGCACCCCTGGGTGAATGACCCTGAAAAAGGGGACTGGTTCCATGAGAAACAACCGATGAACTTCAATAATGAAGAAAGTCTAAAAAATGCCTGGTTATATGATCTTCCTGATTTAAATACTGAAAATCCCGAAGTGAAGAACTATTTATTCGATGCAGCAAAATGGTGGATCAAAGAAACCGATATCGATGGATATCGCCTGGACACGGTACGTCATGTCCCGCAGGAGTTCTGGGAGGAGTTCAGCGATGAGGTGAAGTCGGTGAAAGAAGACTTCTACCTGTTAGGTGAAGTGTTCGACCGGGATCCGGAGAAAATCGCTGCGTACAATGGGACAGGGATCGATGGATTCGTCAATGTTCCTCAAGCGGAAGAAATGCGTTCCGTCTTCCAAAAGCCCGATACATCCATGGATCGGTTATTTAACTTTTGGAAATACAATGAAACCTTTTATGACAATCCATATGTGATGGGAACCTTTATCGACAATCATGATATGGAACGATTTACAAGAATGATTGTTCAAGAGAAACTTTTCCCTGGAACGAGATGGAAGCTTGCTCTCACCTATATGTATACAACCCCGGGAATACCGATCGTTTATTACGGATCTGAAATAGCGATGGACGGGGGGAATGACCCTGATAACCGCCGCTTTATGAATTTCAGGGCGGATAAGGAATTGATCGATTATATCACCCGGTTAGGTGAAATACGTCAAGAATATCCAGCACTGACGAGAGGCGATATTACACCGATCTACAATAAAGACGGGATGGGAATCTTTAAGCGTACTTACAGAGATCAGACGATCGTCATAGCGATCAACAATACGAGCGAAACACAAAATGTTCAATTAACAAAAGAAGAATTAGCGGATAATCATGAATTAAAAGGGCTGATCAGTGATGACCTGGTTCGCAGCGACAAGGATGGAAATTATCATCTTGTTCTTGATCGTGAAGAGTCAGAAATCTATATGCTGAAAAACAAGAGTGGCCTGAATTATCCTTACCTGTTCGCTTTGGGGATCATGTACTTCCTATTCTTCCTCTTCCTGTATCTTGTAAGGAAACGTGGAAAAGCGAAGAATAAGTAATAAGAGCAGGGCCATTAAGATGAGCCCTGCTGCCATTTTAAATTAAATGAAATGGAAGCGTTTTAATTTTATGAATGAGCAGCCCGCCTAAGGGTCCGCTTTTTTAATACAGGGGGGTGGAATATTTGGCTGTTACCATAAAAGATGTTGCGAAGCTTGCAAACGTAGCGCCGTCCACGGTTTCACGTGTTATCGCAAACAATCCAAGAATAAGTGAAAAAACAAAACAAAAAGTACGGGAAGCGATGGAGCAACTTGGGTATCATCCTAACTTCATTGCAAGGAGCCTGGCAAATCAGTCCACACAGGTGATAGGGCTGGTACTGCCGGGTTCCGCCAGTGCCTTTTCACAAAATCCATTCTTCCCGACTGTCTTGAGAGGGTTGAGTGATGGGGCTCAGGAAAAACAGTATGCCCTTCAAATGTCCACCGGCCAATCCGATGAGGAAATCTTTGAAGGTGTCGTTCAGATGGTCCAAGGGGGACGGGTGGACGGAATCATCCTGCTATATTCAAAGGTAGAAGATAAAGTGATGAACTACTTAAAGAATCGTGATTTCCCCTTTGTCGTCGTCGGTAAACCATATAAGTATTGTGAAGAAATCACACATGTGGATAATGACAACTACCGGGCAACTAAAGAAGTGACGGACTATCTCCTTGGGCTTAAGCATGAATGCATCGGCTTCATCGGGGGAGACCTGAATCTTGTTGTGACGGTGGAGCGTTTGTTAGGGTACGAAAAGTCCCTCCGTGATGCTGGAATCGATATGAAGGACGAATATATCATCCATGAAGAATTTCTTCGTGAAGGGGGACGTGAAGCCATTAAAGAGCTCATGCAGCTGGAAGCCCCCCCGACAGCCCTGGTCGTAGCCGACGATCTAATGGCGCTTGGAGTCTTGAATACATTGGATGAGATGGGCATTCGTGTCCCGGAAGACATATCCATTGTCAGCTTCAATAATGTACTCCTGGCTGAAATGTCCAGACCACCGCTTACATCAGTGGATATCAATATATATAATCTTGGGAATGAGGCGGCGAAAAGCCTCATTCAAAAAATCGAGAATCCGAAAGAACCGATCAAGCGGATCATTGTTCCTCATCATCTTGTGACCCGGTGTACCTGCAGTGAACGCAAAGTGAAGTCATAATAAAAAGCGACTGAAGTGTGGACTCCATCCAAAAGAGGAGGGTCATAAACTTCAGTCGCTTTTTGGCTTATCCGTTGATGACGGTACCGCCATTAACATGAATCATCTGTCCTGACACGTAGCTTGAATCATCACTGGCAAGATATACGTAGGCAGGTGCTAATTCAAACGGTTGTCCTGCCCGTCCAAGGGGTGTGTTCGCTCCGAATTCCGATACTTTTTGTGAACTGAAAGTGGATGGTATCAACGGAGTCCAAATCGGTCCTGGAGCCACCCCGTTTACTCTGATGCCATCTGAGGCAATGTTTTCAGCCAGTGAACGGGTAAAGCTGACAATGGCCCCTTTGGTAGAAGAGTAATCGATCAGATCCTTGTTTCCTTTATATGCTGTGATCGAAGCAGTATTGATGATCGAGGCTCCCTTCTTAAGGTGGGGTAGGGCTGCCCTCGTCAAATAGAACATCGAGAAGATATTCGTTTTGAATGTACGCTCTAACTGTTCATCGCTTATATCCGCAAGGCCCTCCTGAGGGTGCTGTTCGGCAGCGTTGTTCACGAGGATATCAAGTTTCCCGAACTCGGAAATCGTCTTATTTACGAGATCTTTGCAAAAAGTCGAACTTCCGACATCACCAGGTAAAAGGGTGCATCTGACTCCTTCTGCTTCTACAAGTTCCTTCGTTTTATTCGCATCCTCATGCTCATCCAAATATGAAATCCCTACATGTGCACCTTCCCTTGCGAAGTACCAGGCAACCGACCGTCCGATTCCGCTGTCGCCTCCTGTGATAAGTGCGACCTTTCCATCCAACTTGCCACTGCCCTTATAGTTTTGATCCGTATGGATGGGCTGGGGATTCATTTCATCCACCGTACCAGGCTGATGATCCTGGTGCTGAGGTGGGAAAGTCTGTTTCTGGTTTTGTTGTTGAGACAATGAAAACACTCCTTTATGGGTATAGGTTATCTTAAAATAGTGTTTACCCGGAAAAAAAAATTATTAACGTGTTTTTTTAGAGGAGGTTAGGAAAAAGAGGTTGGGACAAAAGCATTTAGTTAAAAGAAAATCCGAACGATCATTCGAAATTCATTTTTGAAAATCGAAATCGTTCGGATTTTTCATTTGGATGTAGTAAGTAGTGGTTGATTTCCGCTCCAGGTGCTCGCCTTCCGCGGGGCTGGGCGAGCCGCTTCCGCTTTTCGGACTGTCCAGCGTTTCCCACAGGAGCGTAAGTGACGAGGAGGCTAGCCGAACGCCCGAGGAAAGCGAAGTCCTGCACGGAAATCCAAAGCGATGTAGCAAGTGATCCTAACTATTTTTTGATTGTTCGTCTTTAGAGAAAGCAGATTGAGTTATGACCCAGCCTGCCTGCAATCATTTCTTTTTCATTTTGCCTGCAGCTTTATATCCAATCATATTCAACAACCCCTTAGGTGAAGAGAAGGGAGGGGCGTAGCACGTCTCGATTTCCTGGAGATCGGTGACCGAGAGTCCACCGTAGATGGCAGTGGCCAGGATATCGATTTGTTTATCTACACCTTCACCTCCTACCACATTCCCCCCGAAAATCTTGCCGGTATCAGGACAGAAGTGGACACGGACATATACTTCATGTGCCCCGGGGTAGTAGCCGGCGTGGGACTTTCCTTCGTGTACGGCCGTTTGATAAGTATAACCTTTTTTCTTTAGGTCTTTCTCTCCGAGACCAGTTGAAGCGATGGAAAGGTCAAATACTTTGGCAATTGCCGTTCCTAGCATCCCTTTAAAAGGGACAGGGTCCCCGGATATGTGCTTGGCGATGATGTAGGCTTGCCGGTGGGCAGGCCAGGCAAGAGGGACCTGTTTCGGCATATCGTCAATGAAGTCGATGGATTCTACGACATCCCCGACTGCATAAATGGAGTCATCGTCCGTTTGCATGAACTCATTACTCACGACTCCACCTGATTCCCCGATGGATAAACCGGCTTCCTTTGCCAGTTTGTTACGGGGTTTCACTCCCACTGAAAGGAGGATGAAGTCAGACTGTAACGTTTCTCCGCTGTCGAGTTTTAATGTATTTTCAGGAAGTACTTCTTTCAAGCCATCATTCGTATACAGCTTCACCGCTTTTTCTGAGATATGATTCTGCAATCTTTTAGCTGTCTCCTCATCAATGACACTGATGACGTGTTCAGACCTTTCGACGATATTCACCTTCATGCAGAGATGGGTGAAGTTTTCAGCCATTTCGACCCCAATGAATCCACCGCCGATGATGGTGCACGATTCAGGTTTTGATGTTTCAATGAACTGCTTGATCCTGTCCATGTCTTCAACGGTTCTTAGATGGAAAGCAGGGATCTTGTGGAGTCCTGGAATTTCCGGGAGAAAGGGGAAGGCACCGGTTGCAATCACCAGATAGTCATATGTTTCATCGTAATCTTCATTGCCGTCATGATCCCTTATCAGTAAAGATTTCTTCTTACGATCGATTGCTAACGCTTCATGATGCATTCTTACGTCAATATTCTTTTTTGTATGTAATTGTTCAGGGGTGGCTGCAAAGAGACTTTCCCTGTCTTTGATTACATCGCCTAAATAATAGGGCATGCCGCAGGCTCCGTAGGATAAGTAAGAGGTCTTCTCGAGCAGGATGATCTCGATCTCACTGTCGAGCTTCCTGATTTGAGATGCTGTCGTGGCTCCTCCACCGACGGCACCAATGATGATGACTTTTTTCTTCATGTTTTTCCTCCTAAGTGAAAGAAGTCTAATGGGATTATTGTACCCATTAGACTTCTTTGAAAAACCGTATTAACGGAAGTTTACGTATTGTACATCGATGGAGAGGTCAGCTTCGCGGATGGCTGCAATGATTTTTTGAAGATCATCTTTGCTTTTACCGGTAACGCGGACTTGATCATCCTGAACTTGACTCTTTACCTTCACGCCTGAGTTCTTGATGATCGTATTGATTTTCTTTGCGTTCTCTTTATCGATTCCCTGTACAAGTTTTGCACGCTGACGGACAGTGCCGCCTGATGCACCTTCAAGCTTACTGTAATCGAGATTTTTAACCGGGACGTTACGCTTGATCAGTTTACTGAGAAGGACGTCCTTCAACTGATTCATTTTAAATTCATCATCGGAGACGAGGACGATTTCCTCACCATCTAATTTAATGTCACTCTTGCTGCCTTTGAAGTCATAACGGGTTTGAACCTCTTTTAACGCGATTTGAATCGCATTGCTCACTTCTGACATATCCACTTTGGATACGATGTCAAACGAACTTTCCTTTGCCATATGTAACCCCTCCATACTTTTTTCTCTTTTCATTATAGACAAGCTGTGACGGGACATACAACTTCTTTGGTTGAAATGATACAGGTTTTTTTGAATAGATAGGGAAGGGAGACAATCATATAGGGTAAGAGGTCGATGAATTAATGAGGGATCAACCAATCGCATCGTTTATTAAACGCAAAAGGCACCCCTTCATGAAAGAACAGGTGCCTTCTGACCGGTCCATCCCTTATAGATGATCCGTTTTTTTGGAGTATTGGTTCTTACCGGCTTTCCGGTTTATTTCTTTGATTTTATTCTTTTCCTGGCGCAGGGCATTGTTGTCCCTCGCCTTTTTTTCATTATCAGATGTATGTGGCATGGTGATTCTCCCTTCCGTATTGGTTCTCGTTACTAGTATGAGGAAGGGGAAAGAAGTTTATGAGTGCTGATTTAAGAAAAATATGGCTAAGGTCCCTGTACCTGTATGAGAACCTATGGCGCATCCAATAATACTGATATAAACGTCTTTCGGTGAAAATTTATCCTCTATGAGCTGCTTCATTTCAAGAGCGAGTTCTTCGTCGTCGCCATGACTGATGGCGATGACCTGGCTAGAGAGATCGTCACTGCGTTCTTCCATTACATCTAAAATGCGTTTAAGGAGTTTTTTCTTTCCGCGCAACTTTTCAATTGGAACAAGTTTCCCATCTTCCACATGGAGAAGGGGCTTGATATTCAGGAGTCCTCCCAGAAAGGCAGAAGCTTTTGAAACTCGCCCTCCTTTTGCCATGTATTCAAGATCTTCTACGGTGAAAAGGTGTTCCATATGCTCGGAGTTAAACCGGGAGGCTTCGATGATTTCTTCTTTTGTCCCGCCGTTGTTCAGGAGTTCAGCCGCTTTCATGACGACCAATCCATATCCGAGAGAAGCACATTTCGAATCGATGATGGTCAAATCAAGATCAGGGTAATCTTCTTTAACCTGATCCCGGATCATGACAGCCGTTTGATATGTGCCTGATAATTGGGAAGAGAATGCAACGTAAATGCCGGAATGATTCGATTCCGCAAGTTGAGTGAACTTTCTCAGGAACATGTCCGGTGAGACTTGAGACGTTTTCGGCATATGCCCATCCCTGATTTTATCGAATACGGTCTTCGGTTCAATGGTGATCAAGTCCTCGTAGTCCTGACCATCTATATGTACTTTAAGTGGAAGAAGCTCTATGTTGTGTTCGTTGAAATAGGCAGCAGGGAGATCGCTTGCACTATCAGCAAATAATTTTACTGTCATCCTCATCATCCTTTGACTTATCTTTATAGCTTTAGTCTAGCGATTTTCAGTGAAAATAACAATCGATTGAACATGAATTATGATAAAAAGATGAATAGTAGAAAGAGTTTAGGTAAGATGAATTGTGGAACATAGAAAATAACAACAAGATGCAGGAGGTATGTGTATGTCGAGAGATCATGTTCAATTAGAGGCAAAGAAATTTGTCGTGGTTCTGGTAGGATCCCTTTTAGGGGCCATTGCCATGAACTTCTTTCTTATTCCGGCAAATGTATATGCGAGCGGCTTTACGGGACTTGCCCAGCTGCTGTCGAGTTTACTGAAAGAGTTTGCACCATTCAATATTTCAACAGGTATTTTATTATTCATCCTTAATATTCCGGTAACTATACTAGGATGGCACAAGGTTGGCCGTTCCTTTACTGTGTATAGCTTTATCTCGGTATTCTTGACTTCCTTTTTCCTGGAAGTGATCCCTGTTATTAAATTATCACCCGATATCCTTCTCAATGCGGTATTCGGTGGGGTCATCGCAGCTGTCGGGGTCGGGATCACCTTGAAATGGGGTGCCTCCACCGGCGGGATGGACATCATCGCCATGATCCTGTCTAGAATGAAGGATAAGCCTGTAGGATCTTATTTCTTCCTGATGAATGCGGTGATCATAACGTCTGCAGGATTCCTTTACGGGTGGGAAAAAGCACTGTATACGTTAGTGACATTATATGCTTCCACACGTGTTATCGACACCATTCATACACGACATGAGAAGCTGACGGCGATGATCGTCACCAAGAAATCGAATGAATTGCGTGAAGCCATTCACTCCAAGCTGGTAAGGGGTATCACGACTTTGCCTGCCAAAGGGGCATTTTCCGGAGAGGACAAGGAGATGCTGATCATCGTCATTTCACGGTATGAATTGTACGAGCTTGAACATACGATCAAGGACGTCGATCCCAATGCCTTTACAAATATCGTCCAGACAACAGGGATCTTCGGGTTCTTTCGAAAAGATTAGATTAGAAAGTTTAACAAATACTATAGGTGAACCTAGATAGAAAGGGGTATCACCTTGAAAGCCATCGTATATTTATTGATCAGCTTTATCATGTTTTTGGGTGCACCAATGACCATGGAAGCAAGCCTCTATATGGAAAGTGTCGATCACCATTTTGGGGAAGTGAAATCATTTACTGTTGCAGAGGGAAATCCTTCCTTTAAAGACGTGAAGGTAATGGAGGTCAAGGGTCGCTATACGGTTAGTGGACAAGCCCGTGTATCAAGTGGAAGTTTTTACTATTCGGTGGAAGATGGTCATAGGGTCGTCCTATCAGAAACTCTTCTAAAAGTGAATAAAGAAGCTCCTAACTGGACAAAATTTTCCATCATCCTTCCTGAAATGGAAGCGAGAACAGGAAAGCTGTTCTTAAATCTATATGAGCGGGATAAGGAAGACGGGAAGGTCATTCATTCTTATATTGTCGCTCTTCCATAAAATAAACAGGGTTGCCTTTTTACGGGCAACCCTGTTTTATTGCTTATGATAGGTGGCTCAACTCATCTTGAAGAGCGTGAAGCTGCTTCTGTTCTTCCACATTCGAGTTAGCGTAAGCAGATGACAAAGCATTCTTCGCTTTATCAATGGACATTTGAGCGTTTTCTCCCGTATTGCATGCCTGCTTGGCTGAAGATACAGCGTTACGTGCCTGCTGGAAAAGTGGATTGCTCATTATTCCAGCCCCCCTGCACCGTCACCATGTGAAGCAAGCTTCTTAGCCTCTGCTTCTGCATACGTCAGATGATATGGGATACGTTCGTCATGTTTTGATACAGCAATTTTACCTTGTTGTACAAATCGTTTCGATTTATTTCTACCCATCACTTACCACCCCTTGTGCAAGTTGGAACGCTGGATGCGTTCTTTTCTAGTATGGCTCTCGGAGGGGGAACGTACAGTAAGAAGATTTACCCACCGTTTCCATCAGGTTTAGAGATCGAAGCGTTTTTGCAGGTAGCGCCCGATGCCATCCTCTTCATTCGAAAGAGTCACAGCATTTGCAATATCCTTCAGTGGATCAATGGCATTTCCCATGGCCACACCTGTTCCCGCGTAGGCGAGCATTTCCAGATCGTTGTCCTCATCCCCGAATGCGATGATTCTTTCTTGAGGGATGTTCAAAGAAGAAGCCACACGCTCTATCCCAACCGCTTTATTCAATCCGGATTTAACGATCTCAATGATATGCCAGGGTGCTGCCCAGCGGCGATGATCGATCAATTCTGCATGAACATCATCTAAATGGGCACGAATGTCGGCTACATCCTCTTCTTCAGCGTGAATGAGCATGGATGTAGGGTGATCGGATAATACGTTGCGGATATCACCTGTTGAAATGGATGGATTCCCCATCATGAATACATCGATGATCTTTTCGTCATGATAATGAAGATAGACATCATCCTTTACTTCAGCGACAATGTTACGGAATGGAAAATCATCACATGCATCGATGATTTGTTTTGCCACTTTTAGATCCATCGGTTCATGGTAGATTCCCCATGTTGGATCGGTCGGATGATGTACGAATGCTCCATTGAAATTGACAATGGGCGTACTGAGCTGTAATTGTTGATAATACAGTTCACTTGCACGAAACGGTCTGCCTGTTGCAATCATCACTTCATGCCCTTTATGACGAGCTTTTTTTAATATATCATGTGTTTTGGATGAGATTTTTTTCTCATCGGTTAATAATGTTCCATCGAGATCCAGAACAATTAGATGTTTTTCTTGTAAGTTCATGAATACAAATCCCCAATCTTGTTGGTATGAAGGCTATTCTAGTGTAGCGTTACACCCGGAAAGTTGTCCACCGACTGCACATAGATTTAAAGAAAAATTTACATACGCCTTCGATTTAAATATTATACATACTACCAAATCTAGGATATCATAGTAAAGTGAAAAGCAATCAGGAGGGAGAGAACCACCATGATTCTTATTGATAAATCAAACATACAAACGATCCCATTTCTTCATCTTGTGAAGGAAGAAGACATGAATAAACCGATACCGATATGCTTCTTTATTCACGGCTTTACGAGTGCGAAAGAGCATAATCTTCACTACGCATACCTTCTTGCTGAAAAGGGGTTCAGAGTGATACTCCCGGATTGTTTAGAGCACGGAGAACGATCTTCTGGAAAGTCAGAATATCAATTAGGAGAAGTCTTTTGGAAGATCGTGTTGAATACCATTCATGAATTATCCATATTGAAAGAGCACTTTGAAGAAAAAGGGCTGATCGCACCAAATGGAATTGGTGTTGCAGGAACATCCATGGGGGGAATCGTCACATTGGGTGCCCTTACTCAATATGAATGGATCTCTTCAGCCGTTTCACTGATGGGGAACCCTGCATATGTAAAATTTGCACAGGCACAGCTTGATCAAGTGGAATCGCTGGGATATGATCTGCCATTTAGCGAGGGGGAAATCGAAAGCATGATGAGTGAGCTTGCCCATTACGATTTAAGCCTTCAACCCGAGAAGCTTGGGGGCAGGCCACTCATGTTCTGGCATGGAAAGCGCGACAAAGTCGTCCCCTTCCATTTGACCAGGGAATTCTATGACAGCATATTGCCTTATTATGAGGAACGTGAAGACCATCTGCTTTTCATTGAAGATGATAAAGCAGATCATAAAGTGACGAGAGAAGGCGTGTTACGGCTTGTCGAGTGGTTCGAGAAGCATTTAACAGCTTAACCTTTTGTCTTATACGTTGTTATTTGTTAAGATGAGTAATGAAAATGGGTAAGAGACAAGTATAACCGTAAAGGAGTGATTAGCATGGATCAAGATCTTAAAGATAATATGATGGGTGCTTTAGAGCAGGTTGTCGACCCTGAATTAGGAATAGACATAGTTAATTTAGGATTAGTTTATGATGTGGATCTAGATGAAGAAGGTAAAGCAACAGTCACCATGACCCTTACGTCAATGGGTTGCCCCCTTGCCGGAACCATTGTGGATCAGGTGAAAACAGCATTGCGTGACATTCCCGAAGTGAAAGAAACAGAGGTTGACATCGTCTGGAATCCACCATGGAGCAAAGACAATATGTCCCGCTATGCGAAAATCGCATTGGGGATCCGATAATAACCGACCTAAAAACCCCCTGAAGCAGGCTTGCTTCAGGGGGTTTTTAGGTTTGGATCAATCGATCCTGCAAATGGAGACAGGGCAATTTTCACAGTCAATTTCATTTTTCAGATAATCCAGATCCAAGATCGTGATGTATCCTTTTTCCGACATTAGGACGCCGTCTTTCTTCAATTCACTCAATAATCTGTTCACAACTTCCCTGGATGATCCACAAAAATTGGCCAATTCCTGGTGAGTTAAGGGCAGGTCGATCAGAATACCGGTTTTAACGGTTTTTCCGTAGCTATTGACCATGCGGATCAGGGTAGAATACAGGGCTCCTTTTTTTCCATGAAGGATGAGGTCGCGAAACTTTGTCTGATTCTGCTGATTTTGAAGCTGTATCCATTTCAGCCATTGTATTGTCAAATCACCGTTTTGGGACAGAGTTTCTTCAAACCTTTCTTTCGGTAAAACATAAACCGTCGTGCCCTCGAGTATTTTCGCGCTGAGCATGTAGTGGGCCACTTTACTGAATAAAGTCAATTCTCCGATGACGTCATCAGTTGAACAGATGCGCAGGGATAATTCACGTCCATCGGGGATGATTTTGCTTATTTGAACCCGGCCGCTTCTGATTAAATATAACTCGTGAGCCGCTTTTCCTTCTTGAAACAAAAAACTTCCTTTTTTTAAGGTTCTCACCGACTTTTTCTCGATGAATAATTGTTTTATCTCGGAAGGGACTTCAACATTCTCACTCATGAGATCACACCGTTTCCATAAAAAATGTCTTATTTTAACAAGCTTAACAAAGGAACGCGGGCGAATAGAAGGCTTATGTGAAAATCAGGACGGCAGCTCCAACGGCGACACAATAAATAGCAAAATACTTTAAGTTTCCTTTAGCCATAATATTCATGAACCACTTCAAAGAGAAGTAAGAAGCGATCAAAGATGCAATAAAGGCAACGACATATGGAATCGCCATGGAAGCGAGATTCGGATCATCCATCAGGTCGCTTATTCCAAATACCATGACGCCAACGCTGACGGGGATATAAAGAAGGAACGAGAAGCGCAGGGCTGTTTCCGCCTTCATACCGCTTGCCATGGCCGCAACGATCGTGGCACCTGAACGACTGATTCCAGGGATGAGGGCAACTGCCTGTGCAAGACCGATGATGATCGCGTCCTTTACATTTAAGTCTCCATCATTCTTTCTTCCTCTCAGGTTACGGATCATCCATAGGGCGATACCTGTCACGATGAGTGTGATGCCTACCGTGATGACAGAAGTAAGGTGTTCCTCAATGACATCGCCGAATAGTACACCGATCACCCCGGCAGGGATTGTCCCGATCAGCAAGTATATAATGAAATGAAAATCACGTTTTGTTTCGGGTGTTTTCTGTTTGAAATAACCGAGTCCATTCACGATAAGTCGCATGATGTCTTCCCGGTAAACGATGAGCACGGCGAGTAACGAAGCCGTATTGACCAGAATTTCAAAGGTCAGCGTTGTGTCTTTGATTCCAAGGAAATGCTGGGCGAGCAACAGATGTCCACTGGATGAGATCGGAATCGGTTCCGTGAACCCTTGAAAAATCCCCAAAAATAAGTATTTCATAATCAAATAAAAATCCATTGTATATCCTCCAAGCTTTTTTTCTCCACATTTTTTAATTTAACACCATAAAGGGAAAGACTGTAAAGGCTTTTTCCGAATGTTAACCGAACCGTAACGTGAATATTATATTTATCCTTCATCTGGCATGCATGAAAGGTCATGCTTGTAGAAAAATAGGAAGGAAGCATCGCTTCGAAAAAGGAGGGGTAAAAATGGGACAGTCACGACAATTCAGGGCCGGGGAAAAAGCACCGAACAATGGTGAGTATATAGAAATCGGTGAAACCGGGAGCATGGTGAAGAATCCGCAAAAACTGCGTTTGAAAGCAGGGGACAGGTTTCCTGAGAACTCCAATCACAACCGTCTTTGGTCATATATGAGAAAACCTTAACCATCAGGAACAAGGGTGCCCCGGAACAAGGCGGCCCTTGTTCCTTTTTCTTTCCCTTTTTCCGAAGAAAGGGATATAATGCAATTAAAGGTCAATAAAGGTCAAATGCGAGGTGGTAGACAATGAATCTTGATAATATGACCCACAGCATTCAGGAAGGATTGGTTTCGGCTGGTCAAATGGCGAAGGAAAAGCTACATACAGATGTAAGCGCCATTCATTTATGGAAATCCCTTCTCGGGTCGGGAGGTAGCTTCCTTCGTACCATATATGAGCGGGCGGGGGTAACCATTCAGGCTTTGACTGAATGGATTGATGAGAAGTTACAAGACATCCCTGCAGTAGAGGGGGAAGGTATTGAATATGGACAGTACCTTTCAAGGGATATCCATCAACTCTTCGCGGACAGTGAGAGTTTGAGACGGAAATGGGAAGACGACTATATTTCCATTGAGCATCTTGCCCTTTCCCTGTGGAAGCAGAAGAATCATCCGATTACCCTATACTTAACACATCAAGGGGTAACGGAAAAAAACGCAAGAGAAATCATTGAAGAGCTAAGAGGAGGGAGCAGGGTGACGACACAAAACCCGGAAGTGAAATATGAAGCGCTAAAGAAATACGGAAGGGATCTTGTGGCTGATGTGAGGTCAGGGAAAATCGATCCTGTTATCGGGAGAGATAGTGAGATCCGACACGTCATTCGCATTCTTTCACGGAAAACGAAGAATAATCCCGTCTTGATCGGTGAGCCGGGAGTAGGCAAAACCGCCATCGTGGAAGGTCTTGCCCAGAGGATTGTTCGTAAGGATGTTCCTGAAGGCTTGAAGGATAAGACGATTTTCGAGCTGGATATGAGCTCTTTAGTCGCAGGAGCGAAATTCAGGGGCGAGTTTGAAGAACGATTGAAAGCCGTTTTGCAAGAAGTGAAAAAGAGTGAAGGACGCATTCTTCTTTTCATTGATGAACTCCATACGATTGTCGGTGCAGGAAAAACAGATGGTGCCATGGATGCGGGGAATATCCTGAAACCGATGCTGGCCAGAGGGGAGCTTCACTGTATCGGGGCAACGACCTTCAATGAATATCGAAAGTATATAGAGAAGGATCCTGCCCTTGAAAGACGCTTTCAACAAGTGCTCGTACAGGAACCAAACGTGGAGGATACGATCTCCATCCTGAGAGGATTGAAGGAACGATTTGAAATCCACCACGGAGTCAATATACATGACCGGGCCATCGTAGCTGCATCCAGGCTGTCTGATCGTTATATCTCAGACCGGTTCCTCCCTGATAAAGCCATCGACCTAATCGATGAAGCATGTGCCATGATCCGGACGGAAATCGATTCGATGCCCTCAGAGCTCGATGAAGTCACCCGTAAAGTGATGCAGCTCGAAATTGAGGAAGCAGCGTTGAATAAGGAGAAAGATGCTGCAAGTATAGAGCGGCTCGGACGTATCCGTGAAGATTTAAGCAATCTGAAGGAAAAAGCGAATAGCATGAAATTAAAATGGGAGCAGGAGAAAGAAAGCATCTCCGTCGTACAGGAGAAGCGGGAAGAATTAGAGAAACTCCGGCGCCAGTTGGAAGAAGCCGAAAGTGATTATGATTTGAATAAAGCCGCTGAACTCAGGCACGGACGGATTCCGGCAATGGAAAAGGAGCTTGAGGCGGTAGAGCAGGAAATGATGAAAGAACAGGAAGGGCGCCTGCTTCGTGAAGAAGTGACAGAAGAAGAAGTGGCGAATATTGTGGCGAGATGGACAGGGATCCCGGTCACAAAGCTTGTAGAAGGAGAAAGGGAGAAGTTGTTGAAGCTTGATCACATTCTTCATGAACGGGTGATCGGGCAGGATGAAGCCGTTCAACTGGTCAGTGATGCCGTCATTCGTGCAAGGGCAGGGATCAAGGATCCGAACAGACCGATTGGTTCCTTCATTTTCTTAGGGCCGACAGGAGTCGGGAAGACAGAGCTTGCGAAGACCCTCGCCCAAACGTTATTTGACAGTGAAGAACAGATGATCCGAATCGATATGTCTGAATATATGGAGAAGCATGCGGTTTCCCGTTTGATCGGGGCACCCCCTGGATATGTAGGCTATGAAGAAGGCGGTCAGCTGACAGAAGCAATCAGGCGTAAACCCTATTCTGTCATTTTACTGGATGAAATTGAAAAGGCTCATCCCGAAGTATTCAATATTCTTCTGCAAATGCTTGATGATGGCCGGATAACCGATTCTCAAGGGAGGACCATTGATTGTAAAAACACGGTGATCATCATGACCTCCAATATCGGTTCTGCTCACCTCCTTGAACGGAATAAAGGGGAAGAAGAGATTGACTCCGAAACGAAAGATCTCGTCATGGGCCAGCTGCGGTCTGCTTTCCGCCCTGAATTCCTTAACCGGGTGGATGACATTATCCTATTCAAGCCTTTGAGCATTCAAAATATAAAGGGGATCATTGATAAACTCATTGAGGACCTTCAGGAACGGATTGAGGAGCAGCAAATCATCCTTTCCCTTACGGAAGGGGCGAAAGAACTCATCGCAGAATCCGCCTATGATCCCGTTTATGGAGCACGTCCTTTAAAAAGGTACCTTCAGAGGGAAATCGAGACTAAGCTTGCAAGGGAGCTCATTGCCGGAAACATACGACAGGGTCAAACCATCACGATTGATGCAGGTGAAAATGGTCTGTCGATTCATTAATCTAAAAAAAGCAGCCGGATTTGGCTGCTTTTCTTAATGGTTTTCTACAGGCTCGTTTGGTATAACAAGCGTGATCAGGAATACCAATACCGTGAAACAAACGGAAAGGATTAATCCTGTTTGAAAATGAAATTCGTTTCCATTCATAGAACTAACAACGTAAGTCAGCATTTCGGACAATGCAAAAGCCCAGAAGAACATCCAAAAAAATCTCACGCCAAGTCACCTCATTCCTATGTATTTAACACATTCAATCGTATGTTGTCACTCATTTCAATCTTTATTAGTTTACCACAGCTTTCGCAATTAATAAATGACTAATCTGTGAAATGTAAACCCTGTCATCCCGTTGGAGAAAGTGGCCGGAATTTACATAAATTAATGTTTCTCTATGGGCTATCTTCCTTACAAATGCAGTCTCCTTACATAAACTATAGAGACTTAGTATGTAAAAGGAGAAATTTAAATGTATCAGCGATTGTTTCAATTAGAGCAAGAGTGGTGCATGATCCATTACCCTGAACGACCAAATGGATTCGCTGTAATGATTATTGGGGACTCCCATCACTATGTAGACGAAAAGAGCAGTTTCTGGGTGCAGCATGAGGCAAGATATAAGTGGATTCAAGAGCTGACAGCCAAGGGGTACATTGTATATTATAGTAATCTGTATGGAGCGAATTGGGGTAGCGATCAAGCCGTACAACTGGCCAGGCGACTCTATCAGCATGTGAAACGTAATGAAATCATCAATGGAAGGATTCACATATTGGCTGAAGGAATGGGAGCATTAGTATTGAAAAATCTCTATCCGAAATTGGCAAATGATATTAGAAGTGCCATCCTTCTCTCCCCATGTGTATCGCTCTATGACCATTTAGAACAAGAAAAGGAACAGAAATTCTTTTATAAAAAAGTGATAAAGGAACTTTCCTTCATGCTGAAGATGATGGAAGAGGATTGTGAAGCCTTCATTTCACAACAATCACAGAACTACAAAATATTCCAGGAAATCCCTGTTCCCCTGTATATTGTTCAGTCAATGACTCTAAACCGTTATAAAAATCAATTCACTCTCATAAAAGATATATATACGGAGCGTTTAGCAAAAGGAATTTCAACGGATCTATTCTTTGTTCTTCCTGAGAAGCGAGGGTCTCTTGGAGGGAAGATCGCCTCTTACTTTTCCCTGCATGAGAAAGAGTTATAACAAAAAAATTGGAGTGATTGACTTGAACCATCATGCAATCGTTTTTGCTGCACAACAGTTTTTAGGCTTCGAACTCTGTAATGCCCTTCTGGAAAAAGGATGGACCGTGACTGCCATCGATGAGGACAAAGAGACGGTGGATAAATGGATGGAAATTGGAAGGAATGCAAACCTGGAGTATGTTCCCTATGGGGAATGGGATAAGAACGTACGCGAAGGCTCCAGTGTTTTCCTTCCTTACTATGACCAGGGAAGAGGAGATAGAGCAGGGTTTTTAACAGAAGTAGATAAATTGCTCTCAAAAGTGGACCAACCCTTCCATAAGATCCGAATCTATTCTATTGGAAAAGGAAACAGAAATCTAGAAGAGGAGGGCGCAGTGTTTTACCTTCCAACGTTATATGGCATCCATCAACCGGAAGAATTTCTGTTTACACAGATTTTGACCGGCAGAGGGGAAGTAACGGACTATGTGGATGATCCCTCGGGGGCGATTTATGTGAAGGATGCAGCGGGTATGATTGTCAAGCTTTCCTCAAAGAAAGATACCTACACCTTGAAACCTCTATCAAACAGGAGCTGGAATGAAGTTCTATCATATATTACAGATGAAATTTTTTCAGCTGATCACCGTGAAATCGAATCAGTTGGAAAAGAAGTGATCGTCAGACCATCCAAGTCTCACAGGAGCATCATTGATCAACAAGAAAAAGGGATACGCTTGCATGAAATTGAGGAATGAGAAAACTTTTTCTTTTCATGTGGATAGAGGTGAGGGTAAAATAGGGATGATGTAATGAACCTTTTATAGATGCTGCATGGGCTTTAAAGGAGTTGCTGCACATGAGTAAGAAATGTTACATGTTTATCCTGATTGTATTCCTCGTTGGACTAAGTGGTTGTTCAGCAGGGAACAGCGAAGAGATAGAAAAGGTTGGTTTACTTGTTCCGGAAGCAGTGAATGATGGAGTATGGGGGACAAAAGGATACAGGGGATTATTAAAAATACAATCCGATTATAATGCAGACGTTTTCTATAAAGAGGGAATGAAGAATGATACATCAATCAAGCAGGCAGTAGAGGAATTTGATGATAATGATGTCACCTTAGTATTTGGACACGGAAGTGAGTATGCAGATGTTTTTAACGACTTGTCAGGGGAGCACCCTAACATGCATTTCGTCAGTTTTAACGGACACGCCTCGGAAAAAAACACGACAAGCCTACAGTTCAAAGGATATGCAATGGGCTTTTTCGGAGGAATGACAGCTGCCTTTCACTCGAAAACGAAAAAGATCGGTGTGATTGCAGCCTTTGATTGGCAGCCTGAAGTTCAAGGTTTTATAGATGGAGCGAAGTATCAAAACAGTGAGACAGAGATTAAGGTGGAGTACACCAATCATTGGGACGATCAAGCGAGGGCCCTTCAAGAGTTGGACACTTTACTGAATGAGGGTATCGATGTTGTATATCCTGCTGGAGACGGCTATAATGTAGCTGTAATCGAAAAGCTTAAGGAAAGAGGACTTTATGCCATAGGGTACGTATCCGATCAATCCGATCTTGGGGAATCAACGGTCCTGACCAGCACTGTCCAGCAGGCTGATAAGTTATATGGAGTAGTTGCCGAAAGGTTTGCGCAAGATGAGCTCAAATCAGGCAACCTGGAATTTGATTTTAAAGACGGTGTGATCTCCATGGGGAAATTCAGTCCCCTCATTCCGAAAGATTTTCAATCTGAAATGAAGCAACATGTAAATGACTATATTGACACCGGCAAATTGCCGAATGGAAAGGAATCGAAACAATGAATCAAGATAAAACGATGGAATTTATGCAGATTGCCATGAAATACTTCCCTCAAGCGAAGGAACAACTCGATCAAGCAGGTGTCGAGTTCTCTCCTGAAATGCTGCAGCCATTCATGACGCTTTTCACCCAGGTGATGAGTGAAGCCTACGAATTAGGCAAGCAGGATGCCTTACATAAAGAATAGTTATTAAAGGACGGGTCATCGGAATGTTCGGTGGCCCGTTTTTTATTAAGTCAAAAAACGTGTAGAAGGTAGTGAGAAGTAAAAAATAATTGCAGAAAGTAGAAATCTTCGATAAAATTAGTACCAAGTCTTAATAATTGATAATAACCATTAAGTATAGTAAAAAATTATAAATGAAAGTAGGGAACGCCAGTATGAATACAGGTATTATTGGAATTGGACGATATCTTCCTGAAAAGATCTTAACAAACGCGGACCTTGAGAAAATGGTGGATACTTCGGATGAATGGATTCGTACGAGAACAGGCATTGAAGAGAGAAGAATAGCTAATAATGAAACGAATACCTCTGATATGGCTTTTGAAGCTGCCAAGAAGGCAATTGCTGATGCGGAAATCAATCCCGAGGAAATCGATTTGATCATGGTTGCAACCGTTACCCCGGATCATCCATTCCCCTCTGTTGCCTGTCTCCTACAAGAACGATTGGGAGCCAAGAAGGCTGCTGCAATGGATATCAGTGCAGCATGTGCAGGATTTATGTATGGTATGATTACGGCAAAGCAATTTATTGATAATGGTGCGTATAAGAATGTCCTTGTGGTAGGTGTGGAGAAATTATCCAAAATCACTGACTGGGAGGACCGTAACACAGCCGTCCTGTTCGGGGATGCTGCCGGTGCGGCGGTCCTTGGACCCGTTCCGGACGGCAAGGGTATTCTTGCCTTTGAATTGGGATCGGACGGTTCAGGAGCGAAGCACTTATATCAGGATGAAAAATTGATCATGAACGGTCGGGAAGTTTTTAAGTTCGCCGTTCGTCAAATGGGTGAATCCAGTATAAATGTGATTGAAAAGGCAGGGTTAAGGAAAGAGGACGTAGATTTCCTGATTCCACACCAGGCCAACATCCGTATCATGGAAGCAGCAAGGCAACGACTTGAGCTGCCGGTGGAAAAAATGTCTAAGACCGTAAATAAATATGGAAATACTTCAGCGGCTTCTATCCCGGTTTCTTTAGTGGAAGATCTTGAAGCGGGAAGAGTGAAAGAGAATGATGTTGTCGTCATGGTAGGATTCGGTGGCGGTTTAACTTGGGGCGCGATTATTATGCGCTGGGGTAAATAATTGAGTATCAGAAGCTTATCGACAACTTGCAGATAAAGGAGATGGATTAGAATGAATAAGAAACGTGTAGTAGTGACAGGATTAGGAAGCGTCACGCCATTAGGTAATGATGTGGAATCGACCTGGTCGAATATTTTGGCCGGAAAGACGGGGGTAGGGCCTTTGACGCGTTTAAACGCCGATGAGTATCCTGCTAAAGTAGCGGCAGAACTAAAAGACTTCAATATCGAAGAGTTCGGAGTGGAAAGAAAAGAAGCAAGGAAGATGGATCGCTTCACTCACTATGCGATTGCTGCATCGTTAATGGCTGTAAAAGATTCAAAACTTGATATCACAGACGAAAATGCACATCGAGTCGGTGTATGGATCGGTTCAGGTATCGGGGGAATGGAAACATTCGAACAGCAATACGAAACATTCCAAAAGCGTGGATATCGCCGTGTGAGCCCATTCTTCGTGCCAATGATCATACCTGATATGGCAGCGGGACAAGTATCCATTATGCTCGGGGCCAAAGGGTTCAACTCTTGTACCGTAACGGCTTGTGCAACAGGTACAAACTCAATCGGGGATGCCTTCAAGGTCATTCAGCGCGGGGATGCGGATGTGATGGTTTCCGGTGGAGCAGAAGCGCCCATCACGAAAATGTCCGTAGCCGGATTCTGTGCAAACACAGCACTTTCCACCAATCCAGATCCCGAAAAAGCATCAAGGCCTTTTGATTCCAATCGTGATGGCTTCGTAATGGGAGAAGGAGCGGGAATCGTCGTTCTGGAAGAACTTGAGCATGCCGTAAAACGTGGAGCGACGATTTATGCAGAAATCGTCGGGTACGGATGTACCGGAGATGCTTATCACATCACTGCCCCGGCACCAGCTGGAGAAGGCGGAGCAAGAGCGATGAAAATGGCACTTGATGATGGCGGGGTCCGTCCGGAAGAGATGGATTACATCAATGCCCACGGAACAAGTACCCCATATAATGATAAATACGAAACGATGGCTGTGAAGGAAGTGTTCGGGGACCATGCATATAATTTAGCCATGAGTTCGACGAAATCCATGACGGGACACCTTCTTGGTGCAGCAGGAGGAGTGGAAGCGATTTTCACTGTACTGGCGATGAAAGACAGTGTTCTTCCTCCTACCATCAATATTGAAACGCCGGATCCGGATTGTGATCTGGACTATGTAGCAAACGAAGCAAGGAAACAAGAAGTAAATGTAGCGATGAGTAATTCATTAGGATTCGGTGGTCACAATGCCACCATCGTATTCAAAAAATATCAAGGTTAACATAGACGGGCCTGTTACGTGTAGCAGGCTCTTTTTGTTGTGAATCATTCCCCTTTAACATATACATGTTAAAAAGAATGGAAAGAGGGATGAAGGTGGCAGTTGTTCCTACAGATGATTGGTTGGCGGATTGGATCGATAAGCCTTTGGATCTTCTCAAGAAAACGAAAAATGGGAAGGACGATCAGCAATCGTTTTATCAATACCTCACGAAACACGGGATGTATCGCTCTGCGCGTCTCGCGGTAGATATCTACGAAAAAATGAAAGAAAAGAAACTTTGGGAACGATTTGCTCTTTTTGAAAAAAAATATAAGCGAAAGTGGAATGGACCGAGCGTCCCGATCTATCTATTCCCCGTACAGGAAAAAAAGGGGATGTTCCAATCATCCATGAAAAAATCGGGGGTATGCTTTAAAGATGAAATCTTCTTTTTCGTGACTGACCAGGAAGATCCAAAAGAATACGAAGCGTTATTTGTCCATGAATATCATCACTGTGCCCGAATGAAGCGGTTAAACAAAAAGGAGGACCACTACACGCTCCTTGACTCCATCATCTTTGAAGGTCTGGCAGAAAATGCTGTCAAAGAATACTGTGGAGAGAAGTATGTAGCTCCCTGGACAAAAGCGTATGACGAACAAGAATTGTCCCGTTTTTACGAAAAATGGATAGAGCCCAATTTGGAAGTGAAACGGAGTATTCCCCTTCATGATCAGCTCCTTCTTGGGCAGAAATCCTTTCCTAAAATGCTCGGCTACTCCTCAGGCTATCGATTGGTGCAACACTTTTTAAAGAAGCAGGATTCGTCAACCCTTTCCCTCTTAGGAGAACCGTCATCAGTATTTTTGCCATAGAATATCAGGAGAACAGACGAATCTGTGGGGTTTTCCTGAAAATAAGCTGCCCTGTGCCGTCATATCTTCCTGTTCCTTTCATAAAATATACTAAGCATGGACGGGCTCCAATATCTTAATGCAAGGATAGAGGCGGAAGGTATGGTGGTACAAATGTTTGGGCTCTTTATAGGATTCGGACTGGCTGTTTCAGGCGGAGTGAGTTTAATCATGTATTTAAATTTGCTTACGACCGGAATGACCTTTACAGACTATATATTCTTCGTCACGACACGTGTTGAATGTTATTTATTCCTTTTGGGAATCCTCATCATCACCCTCTCGATCTATATACCCCGCAGAAAAATATAATGACTATCATAAATCCCGGATAATAGGAATAAATTTACACGAATTAGCCTATACTGATTGACAAATAAGATTGAAGCAAAGCGAGGGGTCAATCATGTTATATCTTCATGATGTATGGGTAAATTGGTTCGAAGGTGAAGAAAATGGCTACAACGTCTGCCATTTTCATGAGTGGAGAAAAGAGGACGTTATCGAATTACTGGATCAGGTTCCTCTGATTAAAGTAGACACGACACTGTATCATTACATCGAGAATGATCTATCAGAGTTACCTCAACAACTGCTCCATAATGTCTATCAAAAAGCATATTTGCGAAAAAACCACGAACGGATCCAATTGGATTATTGTTTCATTGTGACAGATGGTACCGGGATACTGGCAGTGGATACAATCGGTTACACCGTCCCAATCAGAAAAAGCAGGCTCATACCAAGACAGGAACAACTGGTGTATGAAATGGTCGAAAGTCATGAAACGATGCAGTTTCCCATCGAGCCGGATGGTAAAAGGGAGGAAGCGTACCACATTCTTTCGCCGAATCCTTATATGATGAGTGGACTGACGAGGAAAGAAAGACAGCTCAAGCAACTGTTATTTATGGCGCTTGATCAACTTCACAGCTCGAACAACACGGCGGAAATCCGCTATTGGTATACAGAGTGGGCACCACAGCGCTACCGCACCATCCAGGAAATGGACTTTGAAGACATTTGGCAGATGCTATATGAAGAAACCCAGTACGGTTGGTCGGACAAGCACCTCACTCTCTGTGAGAACCTGATTAAGGGACAACCATTTTTCGAGAAACTATGGGAAGTGGAGAATCGTCCAAAGGTAAATTAATAGTCGCAGTAAACCTTGAGTCCTTAAAGGGCTTGAGGTTTTTTATGTGGAGGTAGCGAATAAGCCGAAAGAAAAGACCAGAAACCGCGCAGGCAGTCTCTGGTCGTCCTGTTTATTTCCTCTTTCTCTCTTTTCGTCCCAATCCCATGGCCTTTTCCATCTTCTTCAGCATTTTGTTTGCGGCGAAGTTTGCCTTTTCTGCACCTCGATCAAGAATATCATCCAATTCCTCGGAATCGATCAATTCATAGTAGCGGTCCTGGACCGGCTTGATGGCGTTTACGACCACCTGTGCCAGGTCGCTCTTGAAGTCCCCATATCCTTTTCCTTCATATTTCTTTTCAAGTTCTTCTATAGTAGTACCTTCAAGAATCGAGTAGATCGAAAGGAGGTTCGAAACTCCGGGCTTGTTTTCCTTATCGTATTTCACGATGCCATCCGAGTCGGTTACGGCACTTTTAATTTTCTTCTCGATCTGTTTTGGATCGTCAAGGAGTGTAATAAAGGCCTTCTGATTCGAATCAGATTTACTCATCTTCTTCACCGGGTCCTGCAGGGACATCACCCGTGCACCGACTTTAGGGATGCGGACTTCAGGCACTGTAAAGATATCATTGTATTTATTGTTGAAGCGTTCCGCAAGATTTCTCGTCAATTCCAGATGCTGCTTCTGATCCTCCCCGACTGGAACAAGATCCGTTCCATACAACAGGATGTCAGCCGCCATTAACGGCGGATACGTCAATAATCCTGCTGAAACGGCTTCTTTCCCATGAGATTTATCTTTGAACTGCGTCATTCTCTCAAGCTCACCGATGTAGGTCACACATTGCAGTATCCAGCCAGCCTGTGCGTGTGCAGGGACCTCCGATTGAATGAATAGTGTGGACTTCTCCGGATCGATGCCACAGGCGATATACAGGGCGGCAAGGCTGCGGATATTTTTACGCAGCTCCATTTTATCCTGCGCTACCGTGATGGCGTGCTGGTCAACCACACAGAAATAACAATTGTATTCTTCCTGGAGCTCGGTGAATTGCTTCATCGCCCCGATGTAATTGCCGAGAGTGATCGTACCACTCGGCTGAATGCCGCTAAATATTGTCTTCATTTCATTTCCTCCTAATTTTACACAAAATAAAAACCCACCCGTCCTATGAAAATAGGGACGAATGGGATCATTTCCGCGGTGCCACCCTAAGTGCCCGTTAGAGCCAGCTTAGTCCATGACGTGCATGGAACCTCTTTAACGTAAGGTCATTCCGTTATATGCTACTCCGTTTCACACATAAAGCTCCGAAGTCCATTCCTTTTCCAATGAATACTTGTTCACACCACCCACAAGCTCTCTTTTAATCATCCTGAAAAGTACTACTCTCCATCCATGCTTATACTTTCATTCATATGTAGATATTATATGAAAAAAAACAGGTAAATTCAAGTGTACAAAAGATAGGTCATGATAATGGAAAGGACAAGTGTCACTCCACCTATCAGTAAAAAGGATCTTGTAATGGAGTAGGAACGTTGTACTCCATATTCTTCGTGAGCTTCTTTCATCTCATCCAGGTCATCGAACTGAGAAATATACTTTCCCTGTTTCGTGCTGTTGCGAAATCTTTTAAGAGCATACACGATCCCGTTAAAAAATCCTTTTCCAAAAATATAAAGGAGGGCACCGATACTGATATATGCAATCCCGATCACAAACAGGCTATCTATAATAGAAAGAAGCAGGTCTTTTTCCTGCAGTGATGCCACTACCACGGCAATGATAAAAATAAGAAGGGTAAGTATGTTGAACAATTTCATTCGTTTCATAATGCTCCTTAAGATGTTTTTAATCAAAGTATACATGAAGAAAGAAGAATAATTCAATCATCCTTCATATATATTCAATTCTTTCGTTATTGTTTGAGGTAAGAAAACAGACATCCATGCAGGGCGTACATATGAACGGTATCTTATTTCCATTTATGATAGAAACGGAAATAAGTATTAATTCTATTATTTATATTTAGTCTGATGTTTTAATATTTATAATAGAAGGGGAGGATAAATGACTAAAAACATTCCATAATGTAAAGTGGTTTCAACTAGATGATATTTACAATTGTAACAATTGTAATGGGACAAACTCTCTAAAATGTTTAGACAAAACGTTGATATAACGGTATTTTGACGTCGATATACCTACTAATCTGATAATTTAGCAAAAAAACTGTTAAATTCATATTGCAATAATTTCTCTATCATGTATAATAAGTAACAAATCTTCTGAAAATTAGAAGATAAATAAATATGAGATTTACGAGGAGGTCAATTTCAAGATGAAGAAAAAGTTTTCATTCTTGCTGGTTCTTCTTCTGGCTCTCAGTACTTTCTTAGCTGCTTGTGGCGGCGACAAAGAGACTGACAGTGAAGAAGGATCAGGTGCAGGCGGTTCTGACGAAAAGAAAGAACAGGTACTTAACTTGCTGGAGGCATCTGAGATCCCATCAATGGATTCCACGCTGGCAACTGACGCTGTTTCTTTCAACGTCATGAACAACGTTTTAGAAGGTCTTTACCGTTTAGGTGAAAATGACGAGGCAGTTCTTGGTATGGCTGCTGAAGAGCCACAAATCAGTGAAGACGGTAAAACATACACGTTCAAGATCCGCGATGCGAAATGGTCAAACGGAGATCCTGTTACGGCTAACGACTTCGTTTACGCTTGGAAAAAAGCTTTAAACCCTGATACTGGTGCAGAGTATGCGTACATCATGTACGATATCAAAAACGCTGCTAAAGTTAACAGTGGCGACTTACCAGTTGAAGAATTAGGTGTTAAAGCAACAGATGACAAAACGTTAGAAGTACAGCTTGAAACTCCGGTACCATATTTCAAAGCTCTTCTTTCTTTCGCAACATTCTATCCTCAAAACCAAAAATTCGTGGAAGAGCAAGGCGACAAGTTCGGTCTTGAAGCTGACACGGTTGTGTATAACGGACCATTCACACTTTCTGAGTGGAAGCATGAGCAAAGCTTCAAACTTTCTAAAAACGAAGACTACTGGGATGCAGAAACTGTTAAGTTGAAAGAAGTTAATTTCAACATCGTTAAAGATACTGCTACTGGTGTTAACCTTTATGAAACAAACAAAGCGGATATCGCTGGTCTTTCAGCTGAATTCGTTGACAAGTACAAATCTGATGAGAATTTCAAAACAAGAGCTGCAACATCTGTATACTTCTTACGTTTAAACCAAGGTAATGAAGTATTGAAAAACGTTAATGCACGTAAAGCAATTGATGCTGCATATGACAAGCAAGGTATGGTTGATGTACTTCTTAATAACGGATCGATTCCTGCGTACTACTTAGTACCAAAAGATTTCGTAACTGGTCCTGACGGAACTGAGTACCGTGAAGCGGTTGGCGATTTCGGTGGATTCGACGCTAAGAAAGCTGCAGATTACTGGGCTAAGGCAAAAGAAGAGTTAGGTAAAGATTCTATTGAATTAGAACTATTAAACTATGACTCTGACAGCTCTAAGAAAATCGGTGAGTTCCTGAAAGAGCAACTTGAGCAAAACCTTGAAGGTTTAACGGTTAGTATCAAAGCTCAACCATTCAAGCAAAAGCTTGAATTAGAAACGAAAGGTCAATATGACTTCTCATTCGCCGGTTGGGGTCCTGACTATCCAGATCCGATGACTTTCGTTGACATGTTCGTGACTGACGGTGCTCATAACCAAATGGGTTACTCGAATCCTGAATATGACAAGAAAATTGAACAAGCTAAAGGTGAGCTTCTTGACGATTTAGATGCACGCTGGCAGGCAATGATTGACGCAGAAAAGATCCTGTTTGATGATCAAGCGATCAGTCCAATGTATCAAAAAGGCGTTTCTTATCTAGAACGTCCGTATGTTAAGAATGTTCTACGTCATTCATTTGGTGCAGATAATTCATACAAATGGGCTTCAATTGAGTAAGTATTAACTCAGTAGACACACCTTTAAAGGAGAGCGTATGCATGAGCATATGCTCTCCTTTTCCAGTGAATGTCGATAATTATCAAAAAAGTAAAAATACATTGAAAATTTGTCGAAAATAGATATAATTAAAAATGTAGAAAAAATAAGATAAATAAAGGGGGGCTAAAGAATGGTCAGATATACTATTCAACGTATCGTCTATATGATCATCACTTTGCTTATCATTGCAACCGCCACTTTCTTTCTGATGAAGCTCCTGCCTGGATCTCCACTGCAAAACACAGAAAGGCTGTCTCCGGAACAACAACAAATCATCCTGGATAAATACGGTCTTAACGACCCGCTGCCAGAACAATATATCAACTATATGGTCGGGCTGGCTAAAGGGGATTTGGGTTTGTCCTTCCAATATGATAACCGCCCGGTAACACAGATTCTTGGCAGTCGTATTGGTCCTTCCTCACTTTTAGGATTTCAAGCCATGGTATTAGGAACGTTTATAGGACTGTTAGTAGGTATCATTGCTGCAATTAAACACAATACTTGGTTAGACTATGGATCTACTTTTATGGCTGTACTCGGAATATCGATTCCGTCCTTTGTATTTGCAGCACTGCTGCAATATTATGTAGGGGTTAAACTTGAATGGCTTCCTGTAGCACTTTGGGGCGAATATAAGCATACCATTCTCCCTACACTAGCACTTACAGTTGGTGTAGTAGCTACCATTGCCCGTTTTATGAGAACAGAAATGTTAGAGATTCTAAACTCAGATTATATTTTACTTGCAACTGCCAAAGGTATTTCGAAGACAGGTACCATTGTGAAGCACGGAGTTAGAAATGCCTTGATTCCAATTGTCACCATTCTTGGGCCGATGACAGTAGCAGTTATGACTGGATCTCTTGTAGTTGAAAGGATCTTTGCTGTTCCTGGACTCGGTGAACAGTTTGTATTATCCATTAACACGAATGACTACACAGTTATCATGGGTATTACCCTATTCTTCAGTGCTTTATTCATTGGTGTTATTTTCTTGGTTGATATTCTTTACGGTATCATTGATCCACGTATTCGTTTAGCTGGAGGGAAGAAATAATGGAAGCAAACAAAAAGAAACTAGAACAACTTAGTCCAGACCTCTTCCAACCCCAACAGGCTAGCGGGGATGAGGCAGAAAAAATATCACGTCCAAGCTTAAATTTCTGGCAGGATTCATGGCTTCGCTTACGAAAGAATAAGGGTGCACTGGTTGGAATCATTATCACTGTCATCATCATATTCTTTGCCATATTCGGACCGGGAATGAACGAATACAAATTCAGTGATCAAAATATTCGCCACGCTAAGCTGCCTCCTAAAATCGAAGCGCTTTCAGGAATCAGCTGGCTTCCGTTTGACGGTAAAGATGCTGACGGTTTTGATGTGTATGAATCCAGACAAATCAAGGAGAATTATTGGTTTGGTACAGATGACCTGGGTCGTGACCTATGGACACGTACTTGGAATGGAACTCGGGTATCTTTATACATCGGTATACTAGCCGCAGTAATTGATTTCCTTATCGGAATTTCATACGGGGGGATTTCTGCTTACTACGGTGGAAGAGTCGACGACATTATGCAACGTATCATAGAAATTTTGGTAGGGATTCCTAATCTGATTGTTGTCATCCTTTTCATCCTGATATTTGAACCTGGTATTTTTTCGATTACCATGGCGATGGTCATAACCGGTTGGACCGGCATGGCAAGGATTGTCCGTGGTCAAGTTCTTCAATTAAAGAATCAGGAATTCGTCCTTGCATCACGTACCTTAGGGGCAAGCAGTAACCGTTTGATCTTCAAACATCTGCTACCGAACGTAATGGGACCTGTCATCATTACGACAATGTTCACTGTGCCTGCTGCAATATATGTAGAAGCATTCTTAAGCTTTATCGGATTAGGGATTGCTCCACCTAAAGCGTCTCTTGGATCATTGGTTAATGAAGGATACAGATCTATCCAGTCATATCCACATATGATGCTAGTACCGTCAGCTGTCATTTCATTAGTCATCCTAAGCTTCAACTTAATGGCCGATGGACTGCGTGACGCACTAGATCCGAAAATGCGTAAGTAATGGAAGGGAGATAATGAATATGTCGAAAATTTTAGAAGTGAAAGATCTACACGTCTCCTTCAATACGCATGGTGGAGAAGTACAGGCTGTCCGCGGTGTAGATTTCCATTTAGATAAAGGCGAAACATTAGCGATTGTAGGGGAGTCGGGTTCAGGTAAATCAGTTACCACCAAAGCCATTATGAGATTGATTCCGAACCCTCCTGGATTCATCAAAGACGGGGAGATCCTTTTTGAAGGGAAAGATTTAGCGAAGCTTCCTGAAAAAGATATGCAAAAAATCCGTGGGAAAGATATCTCGATGATCTTCCAGGATCCGATGACATCTTTGAATCCAACAATGACAATCGGGAAGCAAATCATGGAACCACTGGTGAAACATCAGAATATGAGCAAAAATGACGCTAAAAAACGCGCGATTGAATTACTGAAGCTGGTTGGTCTTCCGAGCCCTGAAGCCCGCTTTAAGCAATACCCGCATCAGTTCTCGGGTGGGCAGCGTCAGCGTGTCGTCATCGCCATCGCTCTTGCATGTAATCCTAAGATCCTTATTGCCGATGAACCGACAACAGCATTGGACGTTACAATTCAGGCACAGATTCTTGAATTGATGAAAGATCTTCAAAATAAAATTGAAACGTCCATCATCTTCATCACCCATGACCTTGGAGTGGTTGCAAATGTTGCAGATCGTGTAGCGGTCATGTACGGTGGTCAGATTGTGGAAACGGGAACGGTCGATGAGATTTTCTACGACCCGCGTCACCCGTATACGTGGGGATTGATCGGTTCGATGCCGACAACGGATACGGAAGGTGAGCAGGAGCTTGTAGCGATTCCTGGTACCCCTCCGGATTTATTGAATCCACCAAAAGGAGATGCATTCGCCCTCCGAAGTGAATACGCACTGAAGGTGGATTTCGAGCAGGAGCCGCCATATTACCAGGTATCAGACACTCACTATGTAAAGTCCTGGTTGATGCATCCGAGTGCACCACAGGTTGAGCCACCGGAAGCAGTGAAAGTAAGACAAAGACAAATGCCATCTAATTATAGAGAGCCGGTACTTGTTGAGGGGGTTCGTTCATAATGGCAGAAAAATTACTTGAAATTAAGAATTTAAAACAGTACTTCAACCCAGGAAAACCGAATATGGTAAAAGCGGTTGATGATATCAGCTTTGATATTTACAAAGGGGAAACCCTTGGCCTTGTTGGAGAATCCGGTTGTGGGAAATCAACGACAGGCCGGACGATCATTCGTCTTTATGATGCGACGGACGGTCAGGTTCTCTTTAACGGTGAAGATGTTCATGGGAAGAAGTCACGCTCTCAATTAAAGAAGTTCAACCGTAAAATGCAAATGATCTTCCAGGATCCGTATGCGAGTCTGAATCCTCGTATGAAGGTAGCGGACATCATTGCTGAAGGCATCGATATTCATGGATTGGCTTCTTCTAAGGAAGAACGCTTGAAAAAGGTTCATGAGCTGCTTGAGACAGTGGGACTGAACAAAGAGCATGCCGGACGTTATCCACATGAATTCTCAGGTGGACAGCGTCAGCGTATCGGGATTGCCCGTGCACTTGCAGTAGATCCTGATTTCATCATTGCCGATGAGCCGATCTCTGCCTTGGACGTTTCGATTCAGGCCCAGGTCGTCAATCTGATGCAGGAACTTCAAAAGGAAAAAGGGTTAACATATCTATTCATCGCCCATGACCTTTCCATGGTGAAGTATATCAGTGACCGGATTGGTGTAATGTATTATGGTAAGCTTGTTGAGTTGACGACAAGTGACGCCCTATACAAAAATCCGCTTCATCCTTATACTCAATCGCTTCTATCTGCGATTCCGTTACCGGATCCAGAATATGAGCGCACCCGCAGAAGAAAAGAGTATAATCCTTCTGTTCATAACTATACAGAGGATGACAATCTTGAGATGCGTGAAGTGGTACCGGGACATTTCGTATACTGTTCCGAGAAAGAATTTGCGCAGTATCAAGCATCATATAAAAGCTAAGAGGATGATAATAGCTCCCTTCAATGAGGGGAGCTTTTTCCTTTGATAAAGTCTATTTACAACAATGATTCATATTATATATTGAAGAATATTCATTTCCTTGGAAATTTCGAAAGACTAGGTGGAATAACCCTTTTCTTACAAGTAATTTCCTTGTTAGAATAGTATAAGGAGTTACATAATTTACTAGATAGCATACTTAATAGGGGAGAGGTTCATTTTGAAATGGAGTAAGGTAGCGACATCACTATGTGTAGTCACAATATGCGTATTGCCCTTCCAGTCGGCAAGTGCCGCAGAAGATGGTCAGGCAGTACATGAGAAGAGAACGTTTTCAATGGGTAAAAAAGAGATTACAAACCCAGTACCACGGTTTGTATATGATTCCGGTCTGAGCTTCGAGTATCCAGATGCGGTAAGAGGGGTATATGTCACGGCACATTCAGCTGGCGGAGACCGTTTTGATACTCTAACAAAGTTAATGGATGATACAGATCTTAATGCCATGGTCATTGACATTAAAGATGACGTAGGAAATGTAACATATGAACCGGAAGAGTCTTCCCCGTATGCTAAAGTGGGTCAGCCATATATAAAAGATCCTAAAGCGATGTTAAAGACATTGGAAGAAAAGAAAATCTATCCGATTGCACGTGTCGTTGTTTTCAAGGATACGGTTCTAGCGAATCAGCGCCCTGACTTGTCATTTAAGGACGGGGATAAGGTCTGGTCAAATGGTGGTGGGGACTCCTTCGTCAATCCATTCTTGAAAGAAGTATGGGATTATAATGTAGGTATCGCCATTGAAGCAGCAAAAATGGGCTTTCAGGAAATTCAGTTCGATTATGTACGATTCCCTGAAGGATTCGAGAAGCGCGATGATGAACTGAGTTATAACGGAGGGGAGTATGCCAAGGAAGACAGTGATAATGTACAGAAACGTGTACATGCCGTTACTGATTTTGTGGAATATGCCCATAAAAAGCTCGAACCGTATGGAGTGAAAGTATCCGTTGATATTTTCGGATATACGGCAACTCTTCCGGAGGCACCTGGTATCGGTCAGAATTTCTCGAAGATATCTGAGAATGTGGATGTCATTTCATCCATGATTTACCCAAGCCATTGGACACCATATTTCGGAATAGCGAAACCGGATCTACAACCGTACGAACTGGTGACGGAATACTCGAAGGTGGAGAAAGCGAAAATAGCCGAATTGACAAATAAGCCGATCTCAAGACCTTGGCTGCAGGATTTCACCGCTTCCTGGCTTGGCAGCGGTAACTATAAAACGTACGGTAAAGCAGAAGTAGAGGCGCAGATCAAAGCGTTAAATGATCAAGGGATCAATGAATTCCTTCTATGGGATGCAGGTAATTCCTATACAGAAGGCGTTGACTACACTCCTTAATAGAAGAGACTGACCTGACCATTCAGGTCAGTCTTTCTTTCATTTATGGAGAATCCAGGACCGAAGCATCGCTTCCCATTTGAAAAAGACTTCAAATATTGTTATCATTAAAGTACTGGTAAGATTAACCGCTTTCAACCACATTACCCCCTTCATAGGCGTATAGCCTGTGATTCCGTATGATTATCCCACGGATAAGACTAACATCTAACATAAACCAATTTTTTTCTGAGAATGATAATGGTATCACGTTAGTCAATGTCACTTAAAAATTCAATCGAAGGAGTAGATCCATGCACTGGTATGAAAAATTAAATCAATATTTCCCTGTAGAGGAAATGAAATCAAAAGAACATCTTGAGTCACTGTTAAAAGAGAGAAGCGACATCTATCACAAAGATGAAGGGCCTCACCATGTACTCATGTATGCTGAACTTGAAGACTTTATCTTTATCGATTATCTATTTGTCTCAAAGGATGCCCGTGGACAAGGCCTCGGCCATAAATTACTTGATCAGTTGAAAGTAAAGAAGAAAGCGATCATTTTGGAAGTAGAGCCTGTGGACTATGATGACACTGACACAGAGAAACGATTGAAATTCTACAAGCGTGAAGGCTTCGAACACGCCGTCAGCATCGGATATGCACGCCGTTCACTAGCAACCAACGAGATCAACCAAATGGAAATCCTATATTGGACTCCCAAACATGAATCTGAAGACCTTATCTTCGAATCCATGAAAAAAACTTACGAGCTCATTCATACGTACAATGACCATAAATTTTATGGTGCATCTTATCAACCCGTGGAAGAAGTTCTAAAGAAAGATGAAAAACGTGATGGGGATGTATTAAAAGATCTTTAAGCAAAGAGAAACCTTATTGCCTATTCGCAATAAGGTTTTCTAAATGAAAATATGGAAATGTTCAATAACATGTTTAGGCTTGAGTTGTATCGGGTAAACCCATAATAGAAACAAAATATATAGCTATGTTAAACCTCTGTATAGGAAATTTGACAAATTAGTTAAAACTATGTTCATGGGACTGTTATTCATGTATAATACATAATAGAGATTTCTTATTTAAACTAATTTTAATTAACGATGTTTAAATAAAATACTCTATACTATAATTATAAAAAATCCTTAAGGGAGTGTGAATGATTCGTGGTTACATTATTCACTTCACCTAGTTGTACATCTTGTCGTAAGGCAAAAGCTTGGTTAGAAGAGCATGAGATTCCATATACCGAACGTAACGTATTTTCTGAGCCATTAAGCATTGATGAAATCAAAGAAATCCTTCGTATGACTGAGGATGGAACAGATGAAATCATTTCAACCCGTTCTAAAACATTCCAGAAGCTTAATGTGGACTTGGAAACTTTACCACTTCAAGAGCTGTTCGAATTGATTCAAAAAAATCCCGGACTTCTAAGACGTCCGATCATCCTCGATGAAAAGCGTCTACAGGTTGGGTACAATGAAGATGAGATCAGACGATTCCTTCCAAGGAAGGTTCGGACATTCCAACTTCTCGAAGCTCAAAGAATGGTAAACTAAAGTATCCTTTTCTAAGTATGGGAATATATAAGTAAAAGGGGCTGACCCTTTAAGGAACGTTGCGTCTCCTTTCGGGTCAGTCCCTTTATATTAGAATAAGTTTTATCACTTGAATTTTCTGCAAATATCCGCTAGAATGTCAAAAACACCTAGAGGGATTTGTGAGGAAAAAATGGGTGTTAGTTTAATTCCATTTTCTGAGGTTTTATCATAAAATAGAAGTACAAGGTACAAACTAACCTAAATGTATCTTCTATCTTCACCAGCAATGGAGCGAAAGAGCTCAGAGGGTGTAGTCCCTTCACTAACATCATGCAAGAAGGGAGAGGTGTTAATTGGAAATCGAGCGCATAAACGAAAATACAGTCAAGTTCTATATTTCATATGGGGATATAGAAGATCGCGGATTTGACCGTGAGGAAATCTGGTATAATCGCGAACGAAGTGAAGAACTCTTCTGGGAAATGATGGATGAGGTTCATCAGGAAGAAGATTTCGGAATAGAAGGACCGCTTTGGATTCAAGTTCAGGCTTTAGATAAAGGTCTTGAAGTACTTGTTACAAGAGCACAGGTCTCGAAGGATGGCCAGCGATTCGAGCTTCCTATTCCAGAGGATAAGCTCAAGGAACTTCCTGTCGATGAGCGTATAGAGGAACTACTGGATGAGCATTTCCAAATTAAACAGGACCAGGATGGCGAAGCTGAAGTAGTATTGGACTTCACGTTGAAATTCAATGATTTCGAAGATGCGATTTCTCTATCCCATCGATTGAAAGACATGCCATTGGAGCATTTGGAAACAAAGCTGCTTGCATTCGAAGATCGATATTTTATTTATGTTAAATTTTCTGAAGAACACTTTTCTGAAGAAGATATCGATAATACGTTGAGTATACTGCTTGAATATACTAATGAGTCACGAATGACTGTTCATCGTCTTGAAGAGTATGGCAAAGTGGTCATCCATGAACAAGTCTTTGAGACGTTAAGTGAACACTTTTCGTAAGGATCAATACCGGTTTCATATAGAAATCGGTATTTTTTTATATCCACTCTCTGTATAAGGGTTTTTAATTTTTGATACATTAAGCCGGTGGAAGGTGTTATACATATGAAGAATACAGTAAGAGTACTCTTATTTATTGCTGTCCTAGTATTAAGTTATATTTTTTATTTTGATCAATATCTTTCAGGTATGGTGAAGTATTTTAGTATCGTCTTCACATTCTCGGTCATTGTCATTGGGTTTCTCATTTTCTTTGAAAATCGTCATCCGGCCCAAACTCTGACATGGCTTGTGGTATTGGGCGCATTTCCGTTTTTGGGCTTCATTTTTTACTTATTATTTGGCAGGAATTACAGAAAAGAGAAAATGTATAAGAAGAAGTACATATTGGATCAGGAAACGTATAATAAATTTGAACCTGGTCCTAAAGAAATAAACGCTGATATGTTTGGTTTATTTCAAGAGAAACATTTTCAGCTAGCGCAAAGAATCGGGAACAGTGCCATCTCTTTTTCAAGTGAAACGAAACTGCTGACCAACGGAAACGAAACATTTGGTGAGATTTTAAAGTGGTTAAAGACGGCAAAGCATCATATTCATATGGAATATTATATTGTACGTCATGATGAAATTGGAAATCAGATTAAAGACATTCTTATAGAGCGGGCCCATAATGGAGTCAAAATTCGCTTCCTTTACGATGCAGTAGGTGCTTGGCAATTATCAAAGGATTACATAAATGATCTTAAGGGTGCGGGTGTCGAAGTGGTTGCGTTCGGTCCCGTCAAGGTCCCAGTGCTTAATAACAAATTTAACTTTCGGAATCACCGCAAAATCATTGTCATCGATGGGAGTATCGGATTTGTGGGAGGTCTTAATATCGGGGATGAATATTTGGGTAAGAATCCTCACTTCGGTTTCTGGAGGGACACTCACCTATTTGTAAGGGGAGAAGCGGTTCGGACCTTGCAGTTGATCTTCCTGCAGGATTGGTATTATATGACGAACGATGATTTCCTGACACCTGGATATTTAAGTCCTGACCCCCTTAAAAATACAAACGACGGCGGAGTCCAGATGATTGCGGGCGGACCTGACAATGAATTGAGTGTATTGAAGAATATATTCTTCTCGATGATCACTTCAGCGAAAAAGAGTGTGTGGGTGGCTTCTCCATATTTCGTTCCGGATGAAGACATTTTTTCAGCTCTGAAGATTGCCGCTTTAAGTGGTGTGGATGTGAGACTCCTGGTTCCACATAAACCGGATAAACGGATTGTATTCCATGCCTCCCGCTCTTATTTCCCAGATCTTCTGGAAGCCGGGGCCCGGATATTTGAGTATCAAAAAGGGTTCATGCATAGTAAAATTGTGATTGTGGATGAAGAAATGGCTTCAATCGGAACATCGAATATGGATATGAGAAGTTTTCACTTAAATTTTGAAGTGAATGCATTTTTGTATAAAACTGAGAGTACCTCCTCCATTGTAAAAGAATATTTACATGACCTGGAAGAATCCGAAGAATTACAGCTGGAAGAATTTCAGAAAAGACATCTGGGATATAGGATCTTGGAATCCACTTCCAGGTTAATGTCTCCATTGTTATAGAGTTAAGCCTTCAAGTTTATTGCTTGAGGGCTTTGTTTATGCAGGATTTTTACTATTTATGTCGAATGATAAGAGAAGGAGGTGTTCTATGTTAACAGCATTATTAAACCAGCAAGTAATTACCACAATCCATTATTCCAGGGAGGAATTGAGAAGACTGAGAAGGGAAGGTGTCTCCTTTGTCTGTCCCCATTGTTCTTCTATATTGACCATGAGAATCGGTAGCCGAAACACACCCCACTTTGCCCATATTTCCCACTCTGATTGCGAATTGGTGAGGGGTGAGACTCCACAACATCTCTTAAGTAAGCAGCTTTTATATGGTAGGGTAAGCTCCCTGTATGAGAGTGTGAGTCTTGAACATTATATTAAAGAGATTAAGCAAGTCGCAGATATTTTTGTGAAAACAGATACGGCAGATATAGCCATCGAGATTCAGTGTTCAACCATACCGATTTCTGAAGTAGTGCGACGCTCAAACGGTTATCATCGAGAAGGGATCACCCCCTTTTGGATCCTGACCCAGTCCCTGAAGTCCAAGAAGCTCCTGAATCTAACGACCTTTCAACAAGCATTTATCCGATACTCTCCATCCTTGGATTATTTCCTCCTTCAGTTTCTCCCGGATAGGGGAATCTTTCATCTATACACACGTCTTCTTCCCGTTTCAAGTACGGCATTTATGAGTGCAGCGCCCATCATCATCCCCGTTGCTGAGTTTACACTACCTCCTGTCATTCCAAATGTACCCATTCTTCCTCCATACTCTTTATCTAAATGGAACGATTTTAGAACCAAATGGATATACAACAAAATTCATTATAATAAGGCGAGAACAGATGTATTTTTAAGGGAAGTGTACGGGGAAGGGGATACGTTTTTGTATTTGCCCCTTTTTATTGGCCTTCCAGTTATTCCCCATGGCATTCATATTAGAAATCACGAAGTAGAGTGGCAATATTATTTATGGAAAGATTGTTTGAAAAAAGACAGCCTCTTCTCATTGGAAAGTGTGTCAAATGCGTTAAATAGAAGACTTACTAAAGGACATATCGAGTTTCGTTCCTTCCCACTCCAAAAAAGCGATAAAGTGATAAAGAAAATTGCTGGTGGATATTTAAGTGTACTAGAAGAGGTGCATGTTCTCAGAAAGATAAATGATACATTTCAACTAACTGAACCCTGGAGCTGCCCGGATCATTTTTCGGCATTCGAACAGCATAAACATGATTTTTTTCCTAAATGGAAGCATATATTAAAAAAGCTGTAAGAAAGAATGTATTGTTGCAGGAAATTGGTAGATGAGAGAGAATGTAACTATAAGGAATTTTCTGTAGATTTCAGAATGGAGGATGTATATGTCAAAAGATACAGCTACTAAAAGTCTGCCTGGAAGAAAAGAGGTAGATGAAACGTTAACGTGGAGACTGGAAGATATCTTCGTAAGTGATGATGAGTGGGAGAAAGAATATAAAGAAATCCAAGGAATGACAAAAAGAGCAGACGAATTTAAAGGGACACTTGGTGATAGTGCAGATCAGCTTTATAAAGCATTTGCCTTCCAGGATGAAATAATGGAACGTATGGGGAAGGTGTATACATATTCTCATATGCGCTATGACCAGGATACGACCAATTCCTATTATCAGGGTCTCGATGACCGTGCCAAAAGTCTTTATACCCAGTTAGGGAGTAAGTTTGCTTATTTGGTGCCGGAAGTTCTATCGATTGACGAAAAGAAGCTGAATGGTTTCCTTGAGGAGAAGGATGAACTGAAGAAGTATAAGCATGCTTTAGAGGAAATCAACCTTCAGCGTCCCCATGTCCTCTCCGCTGAAGAAGAAGCGCTCTTGGCCCAGGCATCTGAAGTGTTCAGTGCTGCAAGTAATACATTCGGCATGCTGAATAATGCGGACCTTGAGTTTCCGAGCATCAAAGATGAAAATGGGGAAGAAGTGGATATTACACACGGGCGTTTTATTCGATTCCTGGAGAGCAGTGATCGCCGTGTACGTGAAGAAGCATTTAAAAAGGTGTATGAGACGTACGGAAAATTTGAAAACACATTCGCCTCTACTTTAAGCGGGGCTGTGAAGAAAGATAATTTCGTCGCCAACGTCAGACATTACGATTCGGCGAGACATGCGGCATTATCTACTAACAATATTCCTGAAGAAGTGTATGATAACCTTGTTGATACGGTGAATAAAAACCTTCATCTGCTTCAGCGTTATGTGAAGCTTCGCAAGAAAGTGCTGGGTCTGGATGAGGTTCATATGTATGATTTGTATACCCCACTCGTGAAGGAAGTCAAAATGGACATAAGTTATGGGGAAGCACAGACCATGATCCTCGATGGATTAAAGCCGTTAGGTGAGGAGTATGCAAATGTGCTGAAAGATGGCTTTGAAAATCGTTGGGTGGACGTCGTCGAAAATAAAGGAAAGAGAAGCGGTGCCTACTCATCTGGGGCTTACGGTACCAATCCTTATATTCTGATGAATTGGCAGGATAATGTAAACAATCTGTTCACCCTGGCTCATGAATTCGGTCACAGTGTCCATAGTTACTATACGCGTAGCGCTCAACCATACACGTATGGTCATTATTCCATCTTTGTGGCAGAAGTCGCTTCCACTTGCAATGAAGCATTATTGAATGATTACCTGTTGAATACGATAGATGATGAGAAGAAAAGGTTGTATCTGTTGAATCATTATCTTGAAGGCTTCAGAGGGACCGTTTTCCGTCAGACGATGTTTGCTGAATTCGAGCATCTTATCCATAAGAAAGCCCAGGAAGGAGAAGCCTTGACTTCAGAGTTCTTAACCAAACAGTATTATGAACTGAATAAGAAATACTTTGGGGAAGAAATTTCGATTGATGAAGAAATTGGTTTGGAATGGGCGCGTATTCCACATTTCTATTACAATTATTATGTATACCAATATGCAACAGGTTTCTCTGCAGCTACGGCTCTTAGTCAACAGATCCTGGAAGAGGGGCAGCCTGCAGTGGAACGCTACATCGATTTTCTTAGAGCAGGAAGTTCCGATTATCCGATTGAAGTATTGAAAAAAGCTGGAGTGGATGTGACAACATCCAAACCGGTGGAAGATGCTTGTAAGGTCTTTGAAGAAAAGCTGAATGAAATGGAAGAACTGCTTGAAAAGTTGCAATAAATAGTCGTAACGACAGAATGAAACACCCCTCCCTGAAGGGTTATCTTCAGGGAGGGGTGTTTTTTTTGCTTATAGCCATATTCCAACCTAAAGGTCCGTCCCTCATTTCATCGACTTGAATCCCCTGAAGCGGTTACGGCTTCCCAGTGAATGGAAGAAGATGAGGAGTGAGAGAAAGAGGATGGGGGATGTGATATATACGGGGATCAGGTGCATAAGGCCAAGGATATTTATGAAGAAGCTGATTACAATCAATAGAAGGAGTATTCCATATTTCATTTTTGCGAACATAGCCATTCCCTCCGTACGTTGTCTTATAACCATGTATATGAAAAGGAAAAGGAGAACATGTATCGATTTTGACAATATTGTGAAATACCATACAAACAACTTGCCAATACAAGTGGATACATGATATATTATCAGTGTGAAGTTGATCACAAGCAAACATATACCCCTTTGTTTGACCGTGAAAAATTTCTCCCATCCCCTTTGTTCGTATTGAAAAACCGATGTTGGAAACAACATCGGCTTTTCTTGTTTATAAGGCGATTTAATTATATTAAAATAATTATTGACTAATATATTTCCAAAAGGTTCCATGCTTTGCAGGGAGCTTTTTTACTTTTTGCTGAAGCGTCCATTTCTTCATTTGTTTCTCTACTTCTTCTACCGATAGATCATACACAACAGCTATTTCCTTCGATGCGACAACCCGATAATACTTCATGAACACATCCAGTGGAGGCAACGGCTGCTTTTCAGGCTTTGTTGCAAGCATTTCTTCAATGATGTGTACATATACCTCATAGGAATACAATCCAGTAATCTTTAGTCCTTCATCTTCAATATTTTCATTGAAGAAGACAAGCGTCGGAATTTCTTCCACTTCCATTTCAGATGTGATCTTGACATCGCATTGAAATGCTTTGGATGCGGAAGAAGAGTTGATATCGTTCATGAATTCTGTGAGGTCAAGCTTGGCTGCCTGTGCGCATTCCTTCAGCACTTCGATATTTGAGATGTCTTGTTTCTGCAGGAATAATCGCTCTTGTAAAAAACGTAAAAAGCGGATTCCCGAGTGTTTCCCTTGAAGCTCTGCCGCTTTAATGGCGAATGAAGCAAGATAGGGTGAATCAATCGGATTCTCGATCCACAGGCTCCCGTCACAGGACATGCCGGAGCGACTCGCTGTTTTGTCCCATTGATGTGCCAGATCTTCCTGCTTCCGTTTCGTCGCAAGGTTTAAGGAGGCGAGCTGCCCGCTTAAAATATAGCGGATCCGGAAGTATTGTCCATACTCAATGTGCAATTTCTTTAAGATTGGTTCAAGCGCCCAGCATTCAGGGCAAAGAGGGTCAATAAACATATATATTTCCAGAGGTTTCTTGTCACGCCCACACCCTTTGAGGTGATGCCAGCTATTTGTTCTAGTCAATGGAAGAACCCTTAGGTGTTTCAGTATTTACCATATGGTGGGCGGTTAATACGAGTCTGTGAAAAAAGTCATCCCTTACAGGACCCTCTAGGTTGACCTCATCCATTGCGTCATGCATACAGCTTAACCAAGCCTTAGCCCGTGACTCTGTGATGGGAAAGGGCAGGTGCCTTGCACGCAGCATGGGGTGTCCGTGTTCTTCTGTATAAAGAGCCGGTCCACCTAAATATTGAGTTAGGAATTGTTTCTGTTTACGAGCTGTCTCGGTTAAATCATCCGGAAAGATCGGTGCTAACTCAGGATGATTTGATACTCTATTATAAAAGGCTTCAACGAGCATGGAGAGTTTCTTTTCGCCGATAAGATTATAAGGCATTTGTGGTTTCTCGACCATAAGAATGACTCCTTTTTCCTTAGATTGTATGTTCATTCTAGCAAGCATTCTTTCATATCTCAAACAAATCGCCTTACACCAACTGATTATTCCTAAATTAGTGTAGCCTGCTTTTGTCACTCTATCCTCAAATTCCATGAAATAGTGGGAATTACGGCTGAAGAATCAACGAGGGTAGATTGGACTATTCTGTAATCAAAAAAAAATCAGGCCTCAAAATGAGCGGCATGATTTCTGATTGATGGCGGGATCGTTAGGCAAAATAGCGATCTGTTACTTTTTTTACGTAGGAAGTGGTTTCTTTGAACGGTGGGATACCGTTGTATTTATCAACGTTTCCAGGACCTGCATTGTAGGCTGCAAGTGCAAGGTGGATGTCCCCATTGTACTTATCAAGCATTTGCTTTAAATATTTGGTACCGGCAAATACATTCTGTTCAGGGTCGAATATGTTGTTTACCCCCAGCCCACGTGCGGTGCTCGGCATGAGCTGCATCAATCCTGTGGCGCCAGCAGGGCTGACGGCATCCGGGTTGAAATTGGACTCCTGTTTAATGACGGCTTGAATCAATTTTTTCGGCATGTCGTAGTGATCTGCTGCACGGCTGATGATTTCATCGATTTCCTGCGGTGCATCCCTGTTCGATTTGTTTAAATCCGCAAGGGGGTGGATGTTCATAGGTGCCGGTAGGGTGGACTGGGCTAGAAGGGCTCCACTAACGGCTCCAAGTGTTTGATTCAAATCTATATTTTGTTGGCTTGGTTGCAGGGCTTGAGTTAATAATTGTTGAAACAAATCATTGGATTGACCGCCTGTATCTTGGATGGAAGATACTGAACCCAGACTGTTCAAGGCTTGAAGTTCCATCATCGTTTTCAACTGTTGAACATTCATATGTTTGACTCCCCTTTAATAAAACGCTTATTCCTATTCTATATCGGTCATGATCGGTCCCTTTTTAATTTCTCCAGATAAAAACGTTTGATTTTATTATCTGTCTGACGAAGGGGAATCTTATGCTGCTCGAGTAACTCCAAGAATATCGCTTCCCCTGAGGTACGTTCTTTCACTTCATATTCAAGCTCATAATCTTTTTTTTGCAGGTAAGAGCTCTGGTCGAAAACAAGCAGGCCATTCCTATAAGGGATTTCCGCTCTGCTGGTTGAGAGAGTCCCGAAGTGTTGCAGGGATCCATAAGGAATGGAAAGGGAGGTCAGCACATCTCTCACTTCTCCTTCTGGGAATAGCCCTTCCCGTAAAAGGGAATCTGATTGGTTTTTAGATAAGGATTGATTCGTCTCCAGGAGATCTTCTTTTAACGGGGTCTTTAACGTTAACATATACCTTCCGTTTTTCTCCCGGATCCGGAGGGCAGACTGTTTTTCCTTTAATTGATAATCCGGTGTATCGAAATAATGATTATCCTGAGAAATGAAATCTTCCTTATTTATATGAAAATGTGAAGTCAATCGGGTGAATTCTTCTTCTGTTACAAGATTTTTAAATTCAATTTCAATTTCCTGTGCCATCACCAGCATCCTTTCCTTTTCATACTTCCTCTATTATCTCTTTAATAAAAGGGAACTTCAATATTTAGATGAAATGGTTTTCTTATGTTAAAATGATACTGATTGTTTAATGGAAGGATGAAGAAAAGCATGAGGAAAATTGTTCAATTTAACCACACAACATATGAAAACGGAACATTATATTTACATACTGACCAGTCGGAGCTCTTTAATGGTACTACTGCTGCCGGTCAGATCATTGCAGACTCCGATCGCTATGCTTTCGTATACTTAGCAGAAAATGAAGAGGAATATGTATACTTATATTTGGAAGAGTCAATCTGGCCGGAATTAAAAAAAGCCCTGAATGAAAAAGCCGTAGTCGTGGCGAAAAGTGAAAAGTATTCATTGGAATTAGATCAATTCACGGAAGAGCTTGACTATCTCATAGATAATATAGAAGGAAACGGGAACTATGGTGACGAAATGGTTATAAAGGTAGAGAACGTATTTCTTGAAAAGTAGGCGTTTAGAGGTGAGGGGAATGAATCACTGGGAACAATTTTTGGCTCCCTACAAGCAGGCGGTTGATGAATTAAAGATTAAGCTTAAGGGAATGAGGGGAGAATATGAACTTCATAACACTCATTCCCCCATTGAATTCGTGACTGGCAGAGTTAAACCGATCGCGAGTATCCTTGATAAAGCCAATCAAAAAGGAATCAAGCTGTCCAACATTGGAACTGAATTGCAGGACATCGCAGGACTAAGAATGATGTGTCAGTTTGTAGAGGATATTCATGTGGTGGTGGAAAAGCTCCGCGGGCGCAAGGATTTTACGATTATTGAAGAAAGAGACTATGTGACGCACAAGAAACAAAGTGGATACCGTTCATATCATGTCGTCATCGACTATCCAGTACAAACGATTCACGGTGAAAAGAACATCCTGGTAGAAATTCAAATTCGTACGCTTTCGATGAATTTCTGGGCTACGATCGAACATTCGTTGAACTATAAGTACAGTGGACAAATTCCAGAACAGATCGGTCACCGTCTGCAAAGTGCTGCCGAAGCGGCATTCAGGCTGGATGAAGAAATGAGTTTGATCCGTGAAGAAATCCAGGAAGCCCAGGTCATATTCACAAACAAAAAGGAAAAAGACCAGCGTGGCTCTGAACCTAAATAGCAGGGGGTAAATGAATGAAGTTCGCAATTACATCAAAAGGTGATTCAAAGTCCAACACACTGATGCATAAAATGAGAACGTATCTCCAGGATTTCAACCTGATCTATGATGACGATCAACCCGATATCGTCATTTCAGTCGGTGGTGACGGCACACTTCTATATGCTTTTCACCGCTATAGATCGAGACTTGATAAGACGGCTTTTGTGGGTGTACATACGGGTCACCTCGGTTTTTATGCTGACTGGGTGCCTGAAGAAATTGAGAAGCTTGTCATTGCCATCGCCAAGACACCATATCAGATCATTGAGTATCCACTATTGGAAACGATTATCCGCTATCAGCATGGTGGGAAAGAAACCCGTTATCTTGCATTGAATGAATCAACGGTCAAAAGCGTGGAGGGGACCCTGGTGATGGATGTGGAAATCAGGGGGCAGCATTTTGAACGGTTCAGAGGGGACGGACTATGCCTGTCCACTCCTTCAGGCAGTACGGCATATAATAAGGCATTGGGAGGGGCGATCATTCACCCGTCCTTACCCGCCATCCAATTCGCTGAAATGGCTTCCATCAATAATCGGGTATTCCGTACCATCGGATCGCCGCTCATTTTACCTGCACATCATACATGCATGCTGAAGCCTGTGAATGGACCGGATTTCCTGGTGACGATTGATCATCTATCCCTCCTTCATAAAGACGTGAAAAGCATTCAATATCGTGTCGCAGATGAAAAAATCCGCTTTGCACGCTTCCGTCCTTTCCCGTTCTGGAAACGCGTGCATGATTCATTTGTAGCGGATGAATAACGGGGAATGGTAAGGTGAAGGGTTATACGCTAAAGTGGTGCATCCCGTCAAGCTATGAAGGGAAACTGATGAGAGAGTTTCTGATCGATCAGCAATTGTCAAAACGCACATTGACGGCAGTCAAGTTTGACGGAGGAAGGATCACCATCAATGGAAAAGAAGAAAATGTCCGGCATCCACTTACTTCAGGAGATATCCTTGAGGTGAGATTCCCTGAAGAAAAAGCGAGTGAAACACTAGTGGCGGAAAGAATTCCTCTCTCGATCGTATACGAAGATGATGATGTGCTCGTTGTGGACAAACCGTGGGGGATGAAAACGATCCCCACGAAAGATGAGCCGACGGGAAGTCTTGCGAATGCGATATTAGGATATTTCAATCAAATGGACCTCTCTTCAACGGTACACATCGTCACCCGATTGGATAAAGACACATCGGGCCTGGTCCTGGTGGCAAAACACCGCCACGTCCATCACCTGTTCAGCCTTCAGCAGATGGGAAGGGAAATCAATCGGACATATGAAGCCTTCGCTGAAGGGGTGATGAATGGATATGGTTCGATAGAAGAGCCGATTGGAAGGAAAGCCGACAGCATCATTGAAAGGGAAGTGCGCTCAGATGGACAATATGCCCTGACTCATTACAATGTGGAGAAGCAGTTTCCTGAGTTTGCACACCTGGAGTTGAAGCTCGAAACTGGCAGAACCCATCAGATCCGGGTTCATCTTTCCTTCATAGGCCATCCTCTTGCAGGAGATGATTTATACGGAGGAAGTGTAAAGCTGATAGGCAGACAGGCCCTTCATTGTAAGAGACTGCACTTTTTCCATCCCATCATGAACATATGGATGAACTTGGAATGCCCCTTGCCAGATGATATGAGGATGCTTTATAGACAGTAAGAGATCCCCCTTCAGTTAGACTGAAGGGGGATCTCTTTCAAATCTTATGATGCTATCGCCCACAAGAAAACTCATTCAACTTCCCGAAATTTCTCAGCCACGAAAGGCATACTTGATGCTACACTCACTACTTCCAGTTCAGGGTATCTAAATGCAGATAGCATACCGCCAAACACGGCTCCTGTATCGATGTTGGCCGTTTTATTTATGAGGCGTGCTTCTTTTACAGGGGTGTGGCCGTATACGATCCATGCTTCTCCTTGATAATCACGTGCCCAGTCTTTTCTGACAGGGGTGCCGTCATCGTTCTTTTCTCCAGTTATATCTCCGTAAAGGACGAAGGTTTTGACCCGGTTCGATTGTTTTCCGATTAGTTCTTCTTTGATGCCTGCATGTGCAATGATGAGCTTACCATTGTCCAATACATGGTATAGAGGGGATTGTTCATATAAATCAATGAACATATCCTGATAACAATTTCTTTCCTTTTGGGGGAGGGCATTCAGTTCCGCCACGGTTGTTTCCAGACCGTGAAGGATTTTCACGTTGTTTCCTAAGAAATAACGGTAAAGCTTGTTGCAATGGTTCCCGGGGACATAATAAACAGTTTCTTTTTGAAAGAGACCGTATACGGTTGAAATCGTCTCCAGGGAGTGATGTCCGCGATCTGTCAGGTCTCCCACTAAACCAAGTTTCCTTCCATCAGGGTGAACAGGAAGGCCGCTGCCCCATTCATACCCAAGTTTTCTCGTCAACTCTCTAAATTCGTTAAAGCAGCCATGAACATCACCGATTATATCAATTTTCATGGAAATCCCACTCCCTAAACTGCCTTTTTTCTTTTCTTTTCCCGTATTTTATGACATATTAATGATTCAGCAATTACTGCATTTATTATTCGTCAGGCATTAGTATGACATATTAAAGCAAAGGAATACATAGGTGGTATGATTTCATAAGAGACAATTGTCTTGAGATTTGCTAGTATTATTACGACTATATTCAATGAAGTTATAAAGGAGGGTGTATTGGATGTCTGAGGTAACTCAAGAACAGGAGAATGACAGAGACAAGCAGGAAAAGGAAATGTATGATGAAGACCTTCTCATCAGAGCCCTTCAGGAAGAAGATCTGGATTTATTTCGTTCAGAATTTGTTCAATTACACTCTTATGATCAAGCAAAGTTTTTCTCTAAAATAGATGAAGACCTCCGAAGCCGGCTGTATCATTATCTTTCACCGGAAGAAATGGCGGAGCTTTTTGAAAGTCTGGATATAGATGAAGAAGATTATCAGGATATCTTAGCGGAAATGAATCCTACATACGCAGCCGAAATGCTTTCCAATATGTACGCCGATGACGCCGTGGATGTCTTGAATGAGCTGGATAAAGATCAGGTTGTCAGTTATTTGACGATCATGAATGATGAATCGGCTAAAGAGATTAAAGAATTGCTCCATTATGAAGAATATACAGCTGGTAGTATCATGACCACCGAGTTCGTGGCCATTTCAAAGAATCAGACGGTCAGATCTGCCATGTATATATTGAAAAATGAAGCACCGAATGCGGAAACGATTTACTATATCTATGTGGTGGATGATGATAAAAAGCTTGTAGGGGTTATCTCCCTTAGAGATTTGATCATCAGCCATGATGATGTGATGATCGGTGAAATAATGAGTGGCCGGGTCATGTCTGTCGGTGTCAGCGAAGATCAGGAAGCTGTCGCACGGCAGATGAAGGATTACGACTTCCTTGCCCTGCCCGTTGTTGATTTCCAACATCATCTACTTGGAATCATTACGGTAGATGACATCATGGACGTCATGGAAGAAGAGGCGTCTGATGACTACTCCAAACTTGCCGGTATCGCCGATTTGGATTCCATTGACAGAAGTCCTATAAATGCGGCCAAGAAGCGTCTTCCATGGCTCATCGCCTTATTATTCCTCGGAATGTTCACCGCAAGCCTCATCGGCAGGTTTGAAGATACATTGGATAAAGTGGCCATCCTTGCCGTGTTTATCCCACTGATTGCCGGAATGGCAGGAAATACTGGAACTCAGGCACTCGCCGTTGCCGTAAGGGGGATTGCAACAGGGGACCTGGAAAAGGAAAACAAGATGTCTCTTGTCTTTCGTGAAGCGGGAACAGGACTGATTACCGGGACGACCTGCGGGATAGTGGTCAGCATCATTGTATACGTGTGGAAAGGTGAATTCTTTCTAGGGATCCTTGTTGGCGTCTCCGTCTTAATTTCACTATTCGTTGCTACCCTTGCAGGTACATTAGTGCCCCTTTTGATGCACAAGCTAAAAGTGGATCCGGCCGTCGCTTCCGGTCCTTTTATTACGACGATAAATGATATCATCAGTACTTTAATTTATCTTGGATTAGCGACGATGTTTATGAATTACCTAATATAGAGAGAAGAGGGGGAAGTATGAATGGAACAACATGCATCTGTTGCATCCCTTGTGATCGTGATCATGGTAGCTTTTTTAACTCCCATTTTGCTGCATAAATTCAAGTTGAATTTCATCCCGGTCGTCATCGCGGAGATTATAATGGGATTGGTTATAGGAAAGAGCGGGTTTAATCTCGTCCAGCAGGACATGTGGCTTGAGACACTTTCTACCCTGGGGTTTATCTTTCTCATGTTCTTAAGCGGTCTTGAAATAGATTTCACGGCTTTTTCAGGCGGGAAAAAGAAAAAAGAGGTATTGCCGAGTGGTAAAGAAGAACCAAACCGCTTGAAATTGGCCATTATCATTTTTATCGGTATTTTCTTTGTGTCACTGGGATTGTCTTATCTGTTTGTCCTGTTTGGACTCATTGATAATGCGTTCTTGATGACATTGATCATTTCCACAATATCCCTTGGTGTCGTGGTACCTACACTGAAAGAGGCGCATATCACGAAAAGTGCCATCGGACAGATCATTCTGCTGGTAGCGGTCATCGCAGACCTGGTGACCATGATCTTACTGGCTGTGTTCGTTTCCCTTTATGGAGAAGGACATGGGAATATGTGGCTACTTCTGATTCTCTTTGGTGTAGGTCTGTTATTATACTTCCTCGCCAAGAGGCTGAAGAATAACCCTTTCATCAAAAGTCTATCGACCGGGACTGTTCAAATCGGTACACGTGCGGTCTTCACCTTGATCATGTTACTGGTGGCCGTGTCAGAGACGGTGGGTGCTGAGAACATTCTGGGGGCTTTCCTTGCCGGTGTACTTGTATCTTTACTTGCACCGAATCAGGAGATGGTTCACAAGCTTGATTCATTTGGTTACGGGTTTTTAATCCCGATCTTTTTCGTAATGATCGGTGTGGAGCTGGATCTTGGGTCACTACTGAGTGATAAGAAAATGCTTTTACTCATTCCATTACTGGTTCTTGCCTTCCTCGTTTCGAAGATCATCCCGGTATATTTATTGAGGTACTGGTATGATACGAAAACGACAATCGCTTCGGCATTTCTCCTTACGTCAACGTTGTCGTTGGTGATTGCTGCTGCGAAGATCGCAGAAAGAATCGAAATTATCACCCCTCAAATGAGTGGCACGCTCATTCTGGTGGCTGTCATTACATGTATCATTACACCTATCATCTTTAAGAAGCTTTTCCCGCGGGAAAGTGCAAAAGAGAAGAAGCTTAAAATTACGTTCCTGGGTGCCAATCAGCTGACCATGCCCGTTTCAAGGGAGCTTCAATCCTCCTTGTACGAACCTGTCCTGTATCATACGAAACAGGATAAATCAGATCGGAACATCGCTGATTCACTGTTCGATATCCATGAAATCGATGATTATGATCCCGGTACACTTGAAGAGAAGGACATCTTTGAATCGGATATCCTCGTGATTTCAACGGGAGATGAAGAGGTGAATGCAACACTTGCCGTAACGGCAAAAGAGTATGGAATTGGACGTGTGATCGTAAGGGTGGAGAGCCCTGATCTGCACGAAAGTCTACGTGAACAGGATATTGAAGTATATTCTGTATTCTTATCAACAAAAGCTTTATTAAGGGCGCTCATCGAATCACCGTCCGTCATGAGCATCTTGACCAATCAGGAAACATCCCTTTACGAAATCCGCATGTTGAACAGTCAGTTTGAAGGCATGACACTCCGGAAATTCCCATTCGCGGGAGATGTCATCTTTGTCCGTATCTTCAGGGGGAAAGATTCCATCGTTCCCCATGGGGATACAGAACTTCATATGAATGACCGCCTGATTGTCACAGGTTCTAAAGAATACGTCGATGAACTCAAACGAGAACTCGAATTCTGTGAATACTGCTAACATGAAACCTTCTTCCCAAGAAACATTTTTCTTGGGAAGTTTTTATTTTATAAAGGAGTATCTTGATTCAATCCCTAATAGATAATATAAGTTAAGGAGGAGGAAACGAAGATGTGGGAAACCAAGATTGTGGAGATTCGGGAAAAGGTAAAGGAAAGTATAGAGGGTTTGTCTTATGAAAAACTGAATCAAAAACCTTCTCAAGAGGAATGGAGCATTGCACAAATCGTCCTTCACCTTGCCGGAGCGGAGATGCGCTTTTTGACTTTGGCCCTCGATTCTGCAGAAAGTGGAGGGGGTAGAAGCGATTCCGATGTTGATTTATCTGTATTTGATGATCCATCCCAAAAACTGTTAGCACCCATCGAGCCTTCCACTGATCTACAAACCATGGAAGATTTGATGAAAGCATTGGAGGAGTCCCGTTCCCTCACCACATGCTTTCTGAAGAAATACACGAAAGAAGGCTTGAATCATCAATCCATGCACCATCACCGATTTGGAGACATGCCGATATGGCAGGTCCTCGAGCTTCTCGGAAAACACGAACAAAGGCATCTCATGCAAATGGAAGATGTGAAAAAGAGAATAAGATAGAAATGTTCTTTTCTTTTATAGTAGAGTGCGGTAGAATTAGTAGCAGGTACTAATAACATGTATTAATTAGGAGGATAATAATGACTCTTTCATTAAAAGGTAAAACATATGTTGTAATGGGAGTGGCGAATAAGCGCAGTATCGCGTGGGGTATCGCCCGTTCGCTGCATCAATCAGGTGCACGTTTGATTTTTACATATGCAGGGGAACGTTTTGAAAAAGGTGTCAGGGATTTAGCGGGAACACTCGAAGGCGGAGAAGATTCACTCGTACTTCCATGTGATGTGACGAATGATGAAGACATCGAAAAATGTTTTGCCACTATTAAAGAAGAAGTGGGGAGCATTCATGGACTGGCTCACTGTATTGCTTTTGCCAATAAAGAAGAGCTTGCCGGAGATTATATGAATACGACAAGAGACGGTTTCCTGCTTGCTCACAATATCAGCTCATATTCACTTACTGCAGTGGCAAAAGTGGCTAAGGACCTTATGACAGAAGGCGGAAGCATTGTGAGCATGACGTACTTGGGCGGAGAACGAGTCATGCAGAACTATAATGTCATGGGAGTGGCAAAAGCTTCTCTTGAAGCGAGCGTGAAATATCTTGCGAGCGACCTTGGGAAACACGGTATCCGTGTGAATGCCATTTCTGCAGGTCCGATTCGTACCCTGTCAGCCAAAGGCGTTGGGGACTTCAACAGCATCCTGAAAGAAATCGAAGAGCGTGCTCCACTTCGCCGCAATACGACTCAGGAAGAAGTCGGAGATACAGCAGTATTCCTTTTCAGTGATTATTCAAGAGGGATTACAGGAGAGAACCTTCACGTAGATTCAGGCTATCACGTACTGGGATAATAATATAAAAAACGGCTGTGGGATAAGATTCCCTCTGCCGTTTTTTTTATATTCCATAAACATGAAACCCCTGGGCGCTTTTTGCATACATATAAAAGTGGAGATCAATTAGGAGGTGTCTCAGTGAGAAAAGAGAAAAAAGCGGGGAGAGAACCCCTGCTGTATATAAACCAGCCGAGATTAGAAGAAGTGAAAGGCAATATGCAAGTTACTTACCGATCAGTCAAGAAACCCAAGGCAAAGGAAGAGATTGATAAAAGTAAAAGGATATCAGACTCTGAAACACCATTAGGTGTACAAGAAGGTAAATATGTTGATGAGCAATTATTTTTGGATCAGGGGGAGCACAACAAGGAAGAACCAAATGTCCAACCGGCCCCTCCGCTTCCAGAACGGAAAACGGCCACTTCTGCGTTCAGGAAATTAAAGCCATTCCGTGAATTGACCATAGAAGAGAAATTAGACTACATTTCTGCAAGCATTTCCGGTAAGGTACCTTTTCCTTGTGAATTTTCAAATGGTGTGTTGGCAGTGAAAGGCGTCATCCTTGAGGATTCCGGAAATGAAATAACCGTTAAAAGCTTTCAAGGGGAAGAGGTAAAAATGAGGAAGAATGAATTGCAATCCATCAAGATGATCGGCCTCCAATAAAAAAGAGCCAGGCGGGATTCCCGGCTGGCTTATTTCATCTGACTTAGTTTATTTCGTCACATTCCAAGAATACGTGTACATCTTTGATACATTGAATCGCACAGAAGCAATCCAGGTCGACTGTGATACATTCACCGGTAAATACCCAGTCAGTGTTATTGCCCATAGTGTCCATATCAGAACCGGATCCTGACCTTGAACCAGAACCAGAAGCTTCAGCATAGTCAGGCTTTAACACTTGAAGAGTGGCACAGCAGTTATCAAAAACTTCCTTTACCCGGAAAAATGGTGATTTCCAAGGGCATCCTTTGATGTGCGCTTTAAACGTCTCACCGTTTTTTAGATATAATTTGAAGATACGAGTGTTCAACCGATTGGAAGGGCTCACCAATGAACCTAGTGGCTCAAGGAAACAATCATTTTTACAATCGTTACACTCCTGATTTGCTTCGTCTTGGATATCTTTAATAGCACGGACGGCTTGACATACGCAACCACGATCTTTTGAACTATTGTCTTTATCTCTTCCGCAACCCATATAGAAGTTCCTCCTTAAAATGAATTTCATTTACATTACTAACATATTGTCTTGTAGGCAATTAGGTAACGGACATCTGCCCTCTTTTGTAAATTTGGGCTTGTATAATTTGTGAATTGAAGGGAGTCTTTCCATTGCAAGTTACTTTTATTGAACTGATTGCACTTGGCTTAGCCATATTTCGTTTGACCCATCTCATTGTCTTCGATAAGATCACTGAGTTCTTACGAGCTCCATTTTTCGATGAGTATGTTGAAGTGGAAGAGAATGGGGAAGAGGCAATTTATCTTTCTCCCAAAAAAGGTGGTTTGAAGGGGTTTATCGGAGAGTTATTGTCTTGTTATTGGTGTACGGGTATATGGGTATCAGGCTTTCTTTATGGAGGCTATTACTTTTTTTCATTGTACTTCACTCCACTCATCACCCTATTGGCCGTTGCGGGAATCGCTGCCATCCTGGAAGCTGCGGTACAAAGTTGGAAAACAGACTGAAGCTATAGGTAATTAGTGGAAACAAGCTCGGGTTTCTTCACATATACTAAATAGGGAATCAGGATAAAGGAGGAAATAAAAAGTGAAGAAACCCTCTACAAATACACAGAAACAAGGAAACTCATCCACTAAGAAAAAAGGGTGCGGCTGTGGGTCAAAAGTGAAAAAAAGCTAAGACTGCTCAAATTGGGCAGTCTTTTTTTCATAAAAATTGACTTTATGAAAAAAATAAAGGTGAGTACAAACAAAAGAGGGGTCTGTCATGAATAAAAAAAGGATCATCATTCCACTTTCATTATGCGTTTTGATTGGATGTGCGAATAAGGAAGATGGAAGCGATAGTAAGATTGCACTTATGAAGAAAACCAATCCGCCCCCCATTGAATTAGTGGACAATCCAGAGACTGACAGTTACGGTCACGCCATCAAAAGGGAAATCTCCAAGATGGAGGAGCTTTATGATGTAGCTGTCATCCAGGGAAAGAAAGAAACGCTAGTTGTTTACAAGGTGAAACACTTGCACAGATTCAAAATGAAAAAGATCGAAAAGAAAATGGACCGCTATTTGGAAGATAAATATCCAAAAGAAGATTTTATATTATCCAGTGACTATAAAATCTTTCTCGAAACCATCCGCTTAAAAGAAAGGCTGAAAAATGGGTCAATCTCAAAAAAGGATGCCGAAAAAAGATTCCAGGATATCGTGAAGCTGCAAAAAGAGAAAACGTAGGAGGAATGTTTCGTGGCAAAAACACAAAAAACACCCGAACAAAAGAAGTACGAACAGTTAGAAAAACAATATGAAACGAAGCGGCCCCTCCTGAGAAACGTGGTGAAAGCATTCTTTGTGGGAGGCTTCATCTGTCTGATCGGACAGGCGGTAACGTATATGTACATTTATTATTTCAACTTCACTGAGCAGACTGCAGGGAACCCTACGGTTGCGACGATGGTCTTTTTCGCCATGCTCCTCACCGGCTTTGGGGTGTATGACCACATTGGTCAATTTGCAGGGGCAGGAAGTGCCGTCCCTGTCACAGGCTTCGGGAACGCCGTGATTTCTGCCGCCATTGAGCACAGAACAGAAGGACTCGTCCTCGGTGTTGGAGGGAATATCTTTAAACTGGCAGGATCTGTCATTGTCTTCGGGGTATTCTCAGCCTTTATAGTGGCATTAATCAAGACTATTCTAATCCAGCTGGGGGTGATCTGATGCTGCAAGGGACACGTTCGTGGGTATTTCCTGGCAATCCGGCCATCCTTTCAACCGGTGTCGTCGGTGGGCCTTTTGAGAAAAAAGGAAACCTCACAGCCGACTTCGATCAATTTTACGATGATGTATGGATGGGGCAGGAAACATACGAGAAAGCCAACCGGACACTCATTGAAGACGCCGTTCAAATTGCTCTCGAAAAGCAATCTCTGCAAAAAAGCGATATCCAATTTTTTTTGACTGGTGATCTGATCAATCAAATCACCCCTTCAAGTTTTGCAGCAAGAACCAGTGGAATTCCTTATTTCGGTTTGTTCGGGGCGTGCTCGACATCTATGGAAGGTCTCGCGCTTTCAGCCTTTTTAGTGAATTATCACGGAGCCCGTCATGTGGTTACGGGAGCTTCCAGCCACAACTCTGCTACGGAGAAACAATTCCGCTACCCCACTGAATATGGTGGCCAGAAACCCCCTACGGCCCAATGGACGGTTACGGGTGCCGGATATGCTGTAGTTGGAGATGGGACATCGGTCACCATGCCGACTCCGAGAGTGACATCTGCAACGATCGGGAAGGTGGTGGATATGGGGTTGAAGGATCCATTTAATATGGGTGGGGCCATGGCCCCGGCAGCTGTTGATACGATTGTTGGTCATTTTCAGGATCTGGGAAGGGACCCTTCCTACTATGATCTCATTATTACAGGCGATCTTGCCACAATTGGAAGGCAGACGGCTGTTGAAATGTTGAAACAAAAAGGCTACGCGATCCCTGATGGGTTATTTCAAGATTGCGGGATGCTGATATATGGTGAAAGTCAGCCGGTTCAATCAGGAGCAAGTGGGCCGGGGTGTTCAGCCACCGTACTTTACGGTCATTTATTGAATGAGATGAAAAAAGGAACGTACAAACGCATCTTGGTCATTGCGACAGGAGCATTGTTGTCACCCCTGACATTTCAACAAGGAGAGTCTATTCCTTGTATCGCCCATGCGGTGTCGATTGAATTTATGTAGATCTGAAAGGAGGAAACCAAGTGTTAGCGATGTTTTTTTGGGCCTTTACAATAGGTGGAATCATCTGTGTGATCGGTCAATTATTGTTTGATGTGGCGAAACTGACCCCGGCGCACACATTAAGTCTGCTGGTAGTCTCGGGAGCCATCCTTTCAGGCTTCGGATTATATGAGCCCCTTATCGATTTTGCCGGGGCGGGAGCGACCATTCCCATCACGAGCTTTGGGAACGCACTCGTCAATGGGGCGATGCAGGAAGCCGGGGAACACGGATTGGTGGGAGTTCTTACGGGTATGTTCGAAGTCACAAGTTCCGGGATCTCATCCGCCATAATCTTCGGATTTATTGGTGCGCTCCTGTTCAAACCAAAGGGATGATAGAGGTGAAAACAGATGCCTGAATACTTACAGGTGGCACTAAGAAGTATATTTATCCTGCTTTCCCTTTTTGCAATCACCAAATTGTTGGGGAAGAAGCAGCTGTCGAAATTATCGTTCTTCGAATACATCACAGGGATTACAGTCGGGAGCATTGCAGGGACACTTTCAATGGATTTGAACCTGCCCTTGAGTGAAGGGCTGATGAGTATCCTATTATGGTTTGCATTTCCCCTCCTGTTTTCTTTCCTGTCCCTGAAGAGCATTCGCTTTAGGAGATTTGCTGAAGGGAAGCCGACGGTATTTATAAAGGATGGAAATATTGATGAAAAAGCATTGAAGAAAGAGAAGTATTCTGTTGATGAAATGCTTGAACAGTTACGGAAAAAAGATGTATTCCGCGTTGCAGATGTAGAATTCGCATCCCTTGATACGAACGGCGATCTAAGTGTTATGCTGAAGAAAGAAAAACAGCCCCTTGTCCGGGAAGATGTATATGACATATCACTAAAATCCACTCCACCACAAGCCGTCATTACAGATGGGAAAATCGATCAAAAAGCACTGTCTGAAGTAGGCTTTCCTTTGCCATGGTTAGTTCGTGAGTTGTCTAAGAGGAAACTCACAGTGGAATCTGTCTTTCTGGCACAATTAGATTCTGAAGGCAACCTGACATTTGATCTGTATGATTGGACAAACACACAATAAAATATCCAAAAGCCCATACGTTATCCTCTTTTTGTACATATGTTATAAGAGACTAAAGGTAAAAGAGAGGTGAAATTATATGTATGGATATGGATACGGTGGCTGTGGATATGGCGGCTGCGGTTATGGTTCGACATTTGTCTTGATCGTTGTGCTTTTCATTCTCTTGATTATCGTCGGAGCAAGCTTCTGTTAGAAAGGAGTACAAAAGGCAGAATCCTCATTAGAGAGATTTTGTCTTTTTGTTTTTATCTATTTTTTTCTAAAGAGTGACGTGTCGGGTGCTTTCCACTACAGGTGCTCGCTTTCCGCGGGGCGTGAGTTGAGCCTCCTCGGGCTTTGCCCTGCGGGGTCTCAACTTTCCCGCAATTCCCGCAGGAGTCGAGCACCTTCCGCTCCAATCAACTTAAAGCATAATTTTTAAAACATGCCTAAGATAAAAAACTGAACATAGAAGCAATAGAACCTGCCTTTATACTACAAAAGTAGAGATTGACTTCTGTAGTATAAGCCATGTTTATTATTGGTTTTGTCACTCCTGAGCTCTGTCGCACTAATCTTGTGAGATGGTGAGGGGAACTGCGTAGACTCCTGCGGAAAACGGGCGTGCCGAGACCCCGGAAGCGAAAGCTGAGGAGGCTCGGCCGTCCGTCCGCGGAAAGCGGAGCGGTTCCCCTTGCCATCCCACCATACATTGATTGACAGAGCCCGGGCAGACAATATGTCTGAAAAGCAACAACCTTTGCGGAAAGAGATTGTTGTTAAGGAATGACAACATGCTACCTCGATTATTTTCATTTTCAATTCACGCTCCTGGGTTTTTTACATATGATGCTTATAGTTAAAAGGAGGCGTGATGGAAATGAATAATAACTTTTTTAAGAATTTAGAGAAGAAGACAGGCGTTAACATGAACGAAGTGTTAGAGCTTGCGAACTCTTTACAAAATGCAAACTTCAAAGATGAAGCTACGGTTAGAAGCGTCATCAAACGTGTATCTAAAATCGCCAATAAACCTGTAAACAAGGAAATGGAAGATAAAATTGTCCAATCGATCGTAAACGATGGAAAGCAATTGGACTTCGGCACAATCTCCAACATGTTAAACAAGGGGAAAAAGTAAAAGAAGAAATCAAGATCAAGGAGAATGGACATAAAAAAACGTGAAGCCACGTATTTTATGTTAATTCTTCTTTTTTTAGGATGTTTTAAAGAGACAGGAAGGTAAGCATAAATACGTTTTTAACAATCTGAAATTGGGTAAATAAAACCAAGGAGGTCATAAAAATGGGATATATTGCGCCGATTCCTCACTATCAATACAAACAATATCAGGAAAGAGAAATCAAGGTTGATAAACACCACTTCAGCTTTTTCCCCTTACAACCGATTAAACCACTGAAAAATAATTCACAAGCTCACCCGGAAGGAACAAGCGAACACGTTCCACATTCCGATCAAGTAAAGGCTCCATATGAGAAACTAAGCAAACCATCCGTTCCTTCAACACTATTAGCACAGCTCACAGGAAAAGGAACCCACTTTAGCGAATATGTGTAGTGAACCGATTCTATGGAGGTATTGACTTGAAACTACAGAAATTCACAGAACATTGCTATGCATTTACCGGTGCGGTTACGATTGGTTATTGTGTAAAAGATGGAAAGGGGCTTTTAATCGATAGCGGATTGGATGATTCCGCTGTGAAGAAGGTAATGAGAATATTGGAGGGAGAGGGACTTCCCCTCGATTATTGTGTGATCACCCATGCCCACACCGATCATTTTGGGGGTGCCCACTATCTTAAGAGTAAGTATGATATTTCATTGTTTGCCCTGAAATTTGAAAAAGCCATCATAGAGAATTCCATATTAGAACCCATTTATTTGTTCAATGGGGCCGTTCCTATAAATGAATTACGGAATAAATTTCTTGAGGGACAGGCAGTTGAGGTGGATGGAGAACTATTTTCAGGAGAAAATATCATTGGTCCTTTCACTTTCGACGTCATTGATTTACCAGGGCATTCGCATAATCAGGCAGGTCTCCTGGTTGATGAAATCTTATATGCAGCAGACAGTTATTTTGGCCGTGAGACGTTGAAGAAGCATGTGATCCCTTTCATTGTAGATGCAGACCAAACACTTGAATCATTAGAAAAACTCCTTCACATTTCCTGCAAAGGAGCGATACCTGGCCATGGACGATTCGAAGACGACATCACCCAAACAGTGAAGGAGAATATCGAACTTCATAAAGAAAGGATGAACTCCCTTTTAGCAGTGGTAAATACATGTCCTAACGGAAAGACAATCGATCACATCTTGAAGGAATACTTGGAACTACATATGATCACCGTCTCGAACGTGGGGCAGTGGCTGCTATTTAGAACATCGGTCACAGCATACCTCACAAGTCTTGAACGTAAGAAACTCCTGTCCTTTTTGATCCAAAACAACGAAATGATCCTTAAACCCTGTTAATACCCTTGAACCAACAAGGTTTTTCCATCTTCCCATTCTGCGTAAAGCACGTCCTTGGAAGAGAGGAAGCCTTGTTTTTTTATTTCACTCAATAACCAACTATCTTCTTGTCCGGCAAGGGTTAAGTTATCATAGACAATTTCACCATCTACTATAAAGGCAAGAGGGAGGGTGGCTGCTTTGATTGGGAGTTGAAGATCCTGGCGCTGTACTATATCATATAGTGGCTTTCGAATGACGCTCAACGTTCCGTCTGATTCAAGAAGAGCATATTCACACTCTCTTACAGAAAATACATCCTTTGCACGAAGTAAATGCTGGAGCTGATTCAAATCCAAATGATTCTTTTTGAGTTCTTCAAAATTGATATTCCCTTTATTGATGATTAACGAAGGGGTTCCCTCAAGCATATGTCTGAATCGCCTTGATTTTTGGGTGAAATATTCAGTAATGAAGATCAGGCTTCCCCAAATCGAAATGGCAGCGAGAATTTGGAAGACGGTTGTTTTCCCGTCATAAAGGGAGTTTCCCACGAGCTCGCCAAGAATTAAAGCGGAAATGAAATCGAAAGCTGATATTTGCGTGATTTGTGTTTTTCCGAGGATTTTTGTCAAAATGAGTAGAGCAAAATATCCAACTATCAATTCGATGGCAATGGACTTGATTTCCATGATGTTCCCCCTTTTCCATACCTTTCACCATTATCGCCGGGATGGTTCATGAATATACGAAGGGATAAACAAAAAAACAGAGAATCCAGGCCTGGATTCTCTGTTTTTTTCAGATAGTTTTTTTCATTGTTTTATGAGGAATGCCGGCATCCAGGAATTCATCGGAAGTAACCTGATATCCTAATCCTTCATAAAAAGGAATGGCATATGTTTGGGCATTTAATTTCAATTGTGATAATGGCTGCCTCTTCGCATACTCTTCAATGGCGAGCATCAACTTACGCCCGGCACCTTTCCCCCTGATGGATTTAAGGACGCAGATCCTTTCTACCTTTCCAACTCCATCGAGAATACGAAACCGTCCAGCCCCGACCGCCTGGTTCTCATCATAAAGAACGAAATGGGTGGATTCGCTTTCATACTCATCGATTTCTTCTTCCAGGGGAACCTGTTGTTCTTCTACAAAGATCGTCTTTCGTATATGGAATACCTCTTTGATCTGATCCTCTGTTTTGGCAACTTCGACGTTCACCGTTTACTGTTCCTTCCCTAATCGGAATGTTTCGTACACGGTCCAGGAGCCGTTTTCTAGCTGATAAAGTAAGTGGAAGCGGTCGATTATTTCCTCGTGATCGATGCCAAGCATGCTCAATGAACCGAAAATATCCGAATGTTCATCATTCGAAAGCTTCTGGGCAATCGTGATGTGAGGAACGAAAGCGAATTCCGGTTCGTCACCCATGAAGTTTTGATGATGCATGTCATCGTGCAACCCTTGTAGTTCAGGCTTTGACTCGACCTTGAAATAGATCACATTGTTTACAGGTTGAAAGGAACTTACTTTGTACACCTTTAAATTAAACGGGTCGTATTTCTTTGAAATCACGGAAAGTTTTCCTGCGATATCTTTAATTTGATCGTCGTCTGCACTAAAGACATTTTTTAATGTCAAATGTGGCGGGACCAATGCGTAATGAGGATCATAGCGTTTCCTATAAGAGTTCGCGATATCTTGTAGCTTTTTCGATGGGAAAATGACTATACCATAATTCATTTTCTTCAATCCTCCTCTATTTAACTATCATTGTCATATGTATAGTATAGCAAATTCTTCAAAAATTTAATATAGGGCGAATGAAAGAGCAATGGGCTGATTACAGAAGCTCAACGGCTGTTCTGACAGACAAGGGGGGCGCCACTTGCCTTTTAGGTCAGCTAAAACATTATTTTTAATGCACGTTTTATATCAGGCTGCCAATGCTTCCATGTGTGGTCCCCGTCAAATTCTTCGTAAAAGGAACTGAATCCTTTTTGATCGAATGCTTCATGAAGCTGTCGGTTTGGTTTCAAGAAGTCCTTTACTTTACCATCTGTCGTTTTCACTTCGGTTTCCTGCATTCCTATTATATGATAAATGCTTAACAGATGAGGCTGTGTGAAGTCTTCCACGGCATCAAGGACTTTTTCGTTGACGAATGGAGATTGAAGGAGAACCTTACCGAATGTATTCGGGTATTTCAACGCAGTCATCAAAGACACGGTTGCACCCAATGAATCTCCCATGAGGGCACGTCCCATCCCCATATGATAGGTCGGATAATGCTCATCTAAATAGGGGACCAATTCATGTGCCAGAAAACGGATATACGCATCATTTTCCTCACCGTGGGGATGATACTTCCGTCTGCGATCCTCTACATCCTTGTATGGGACCCCCACTATGATCATATTTTCGATTTCCCTGTTTGAAAGCAGTTCATCCGCGTGTCGGGGGATTCTTCCAAGCTGGAAGTAATCTTTGCCATCCTGAGCAATGAGCAGGGTGTATTTATAAAGGGGAGAGTAGGTTGCAGGTAAGTAAACAAGCATCTTCATCTCTTCGTTTAATTCTTTGCTAAAGAGGTTTAATTCGGTTACAGTTCCTCTTGCGGTTGTCATGACGATAGCCTCCTAAGATCAGTGTTAACGTTTACACAAAGATTGTACCATAATCTCTTTCATAATTCCCAAAAGCTGATTACAATACGAAAATTCAAAAGAGTGTTATAATTTTCAATAGAATCAAGGCTGTTTAGAAAGGGGAATACCAATGAATAAACCTGTTCATTCAAGAGATGTTACGAAAGCTGCATTAAAGAGATTGAAAGATCGTGGAGTGACGATAGAAGATATTGCCGAAATCGTCTTCGAAATGCAGTACCCATATAATCCTGGGCTTACTATGGAAGATTGTATCGATAGTGTGAAGAGAGTGTTATTAAAACGGGAGATCCAGCATGCCATCCTGGTCGGGGTGGAATTGGATCAGCTTGCTGAGGAGAAGAAACTTTCAGAACCTCTTCAATCGATCGTGGAAACGGATGAGGGTTTGTTTGGGGTCGATGAGACCATCGCACTGGGGGCAGCACTTGGATATGGAAGCATAGCGGTGACAACTTTTGGTCATCTTGACAAAAATAAGATCGGCATTATCCGTGAATTGGATACGAAAAACGGAAAGGGAGTCCACACCTTTTTAGATGATATTGTTGCAAGCATCGCTGCAAATGCCTCTTCAAGAATTGCCCACAGCCTGAGGGACCTGGAAGAGAATATTTCCGAAGAAGATAAGTTGAAGTTCGAAGACGAGGAATTAATCGGCTAATGGACAACCTGATATATAACAGCGGGGGACTGAAGAAAGAGAGTCATCTTCAGTCCTTTTTGTGTGGACAAATATACGTCGAGGGTGAAATGGACGTTAATTTTTGTAACCGCTTTATACATCTCCTATACATTGACGGGTCCAGGATAAGGTGAACTGTATGACATCGGATTTTTATAAAAGGTTTTTTATGAAAAATGTTAAAAGTTTATGTATTTGATTTGACAAGATTGTTACAGATTGTGTTACAATTATTTCGTTAACGTATAAAATTTAATAGGGGGAATTAGAATATGAAAAAACGCAGTTTATTTCTAAGCACTGCACTACTTCTAGTTCTATCTGTCGTTCTTGCTGCATGTGGCGGCGGATCAGGTGGAGGTTCATCATCTGATGGTGAAGGTAACAAAGAGGTTGACTTCATCGGAATTGCTACAGGTGGAACAGGGGGTACATATTACCCGTTGGGCGGAACATTCGCTAAGATCATTGAAGATGAAACCGGAATCAAATCTTCAGCATCCACTTCAGGTGCATCTGCTGAGAATATGGCCGCTGTGAAAGACGGCAAAACTGAAATCGCTTTTACGCAAACGGATATTGCATCTTATGCGTCTGAAGGTACAGAAATGTTCAAAGACAACAAAGTAGAGAACGCAAGAGGTATTGCGACTCTATATCCGGAAACAATCCAGATCATTACAACGAAGGATTCAGGCATCAAATCAGTGGAAGATCTTAAAGGGAAAGTCGTTTCTGTCGGTGAAGCCGGCTCTGGTACATTACTGAACGCCACTCAAATCCTTGAGGTTCATGGCATCAAACTGGATGATTTAGAAGCGCGTAATCTATCATTTGATGATTCGACGACAGGGATTCAGGATGGTACCATCGATGCGGCTTTCATCACGTCCGGTACTCCGACGGGAGCGGTTGAAGGTTTGGCTGCAACAGAAGACATCGCGATCGTACCTGTTGAGTCAGGAAAAGTGAGCGAACTGATCGAGAAGTATCCTTACTACTCAGAAGATGAAATCCCGGCTGGAACATACAGTAAAGTGGATGAAGCAGTGACCACTGTTGCTGTTCGTGCCATGCTAGTGACGAACGCTGACATTTCTGAAGATGTCATCTACGATGTGACAAAGGCTATTTTTGAAAATACGGATAAAATCACCCACGCCAAAGGGAAGTTGATCAAAGCTGAAGACGGACTTAAAGGCATGGGAATCGAATTACATCCTGGTGCAAAGAAATACTTTGATGAAAAAGGAATTTCAATGGAATAGTTTGACACCATAAGATGGACGAAGGGATAGGCCGCTTAATACGGTCTATTCTTTTGTTTTGGTTTAAGCTAACACAGAGCAAACGGACAAAAAGTGGAATGGTGGGGGATTCTTGATGAAAAAATTTTCATTCATAGTTGCAATTCTCCTTATTCTATGTGTCGGAATCATCCTTTTTATGCCTTTAAAAACATTTTTAGTGATAGAACCGAGAAGTACAGCAGGGGACCCGGTCTTTTTCAGACTTCCCGTCGATCATTCATTTTCGGTACGCTATACTCACTCTATTCATCTATCAGAAGTAGAGGAGTTTTACCATCAAACATCTTCCAATCAAATTAAACAAACCCAATTACTATATGAAGATACTGCCATTGGCATGCCTTCCAATGCAGAGGGAAATGAAACCTTTGAAGTGACGAAAGAAGGCAAATATTTAATTACTAATATGGATAAAGTGTTTCCATACATTGATATCCGCATCGGACAGGTTGTCGCCAATCACCGCCTTGTGATGGACGGCAAGGAATTTCCTTTAGCCGACTATTTTGATAAAGGCTCTGTCGTTCGGGTTCAAATAAAGAAACAATCACTTTATGATCAGTGGAAAGGAGTGACTGTAGTTGGAAAAAGATAAAGAATTCGAATCATTGACTGCAGAACAACAACAAGAGTTACTTGAGAAATATGATCCCGAATCATCTACAAGAAAATTCCATCATGGGGCTTTCAAATGGATCATATTCTTCGGTTTATTAGCATTTTCATTATTTCAATTGGTAGCATCCATCTTTCAATTCATCCCTAGGCAATTATTATTATCCATTCATTTAGGCTTTGCCCTTTCTTTAGTATTTCTCTTATTCCCTGCCCGGAAGAAGAATCTGAAGAAGGATAAGATCGCCTGGTATGACGTCGTTCTTTCGGTCATTTCGATTGGAATCGGTGCTTATTGGCCGATCATGCAGGATGACATCGTCAGCCGGGTGGGGTTAATGACCTCACTGGATTTCTATGTCGGTTTCGCTGCTATGATCCTTGTACTTGAAGCAACGCGCCGTGCAGTAGGGCTGCCGATTACGATCATTGCGTCTGCCTTCATCCTTTATATGTATTATGGGCGATTGATGCCTGGGTTCCTTGCACATAGAGGATATGACTGGGATGATATCGTTAAAACAATGTTCTTTACAAGTGAAGGGATTCTGGGCACGCCGCTATATGTGTCAGCTACCTTCATCTTCCTGTTCCTGTTGTTCGGTGCATTTCTAGTGAAAACCGGCGTCGGACAATATTTTAATGATTTGGCTGTATCGATTGCCGGAAAGCGTGTCGGTGGACCAGCTAAGGTCGCGATCTTCTCCAGTGCCCTTCAAGGGACAATCAGTGGAAGCTCGGTAGCAAACGTAGTGACCTCGGGTTCCTTTACCATTCCTATGATGAAGAAGCTTGGGTACCGTAAAGAGTTTGCCGGTGGGGTAGAGGCGGCTGCGTCGACAGGTGGTCAGCTGATGCCACCGATCATGGGAGCTGCCGCTTTCCTGATGGTCGAGTTCATCGGAGGTATATCCTATTGGGATATTGCGAAAGCAGCTTCGATTCCTGCCGTCCTTTATTTTACAGGGATTTGGATCATGACTCACTTTGAAGCGAAGCGTATCGGCCTTCGTGGATTATCAGATGAAGAAATGCCCAACCGCAAAGAAGTATTCAAAAAGATTTATCTACTGCTTCCGATACTGACGGTCATCATTCTGTTGGTAAGCGGAATGAGCGTCATGCGTGCTGCGCTATGGTCGATCGTTGCCACTATTGCGATCAGTGCGATACGGAAGGATACAAGGATCGGTTTCAAGGATGCTGTGGATGCCCTTGTTGACGGTGCCAGAACTGCTTTGTCTGTAGCGGTGGCGACAGCCGCCGCCGGTATGATCGTCGGTGTTGTAACGAAAACGGGGTTAGGATTAACCCTTGCAAATGGACTAGTGGATCTGGCGGCAGATCTGACCAATACAACAGAAGGCAAGCTGATCCTTACATTGATATTTACGATGATAGCGTCGATTGTACTTGGCATGGGTTCTCCGACAACGGCGAACTACGTCATTACGTCCACCATCGCTGCCCCTGCGATTATCTTATTAGGGGCACCGGAGCTTGCGGCTCACTTATTCGTGTTTTATTTCGGGATCATTGCTGATATCACGCCTCCAGTGGCACTGGCTGCATTCGCCGCCGCCGGGGTATCGGGAGGAGAACCGATAAGGACAGGGGTCAATTCCGCTAAATTGGCCATCGCCGCCTTTATCATACCTTATATGTTCGTCCTGTCACCTGAACTGTTAATGATCGATACCACCATCCCGAGATTACTTTGGGTTGTCTTTACGGCCGTAACGGGAATGATGGCGATCGGGGCAGGTATGATCGGGTATTGGTACCGTCGGGTATTCGTCATAGAACGTCTCCTCTGTGTAGCAGCGGGATTATTACTGATTTACCCTGAGGGAATGTCGGACATTATCGGTCTCGTTTTATTCGGTATCATGCTTGCTTTGCAATTCTTTATAAAGAGAGAAGATAAAACACCAACAAAAGCAACGGCATAACACAATAAGAGGCTGTTACCCCATTCGTGGGCAACAGCCTCTTATTTGTTGTAATCCAGTCTTGATATCGTCCGCTCAGAATGTAAGAGGATAGGAGAAGCAGCTAAAATGTCATGAATCCTGAAGGTGCGGATATCTTTCCTGAAATAGCAATAGGCCAAAATATATTCCTTTTCGACTTTTTTCACCAGTATTCTCCTTTTCGAACACTTCTGCTCGGAAGTCATGTAAATGATTTCAATGGGAGAACGATCCACCAACGATTTCTTTATCATCCTCATCATAGTGAAGCCCCCTTCTCAGGTGAATGTAATGACATTATACGCGAACGGATGTTCTTTTATACGTGAAATCTAGAATACATGCATTTCTTTAGAAAAAGCCATTGACAATTTTCTTAAACTTATTATAATAGAATATGTACCTTACATCGCGACTTGTTAGCTCAGTGGGAGAGCACTTCCTTGACAGGGAAGGGGTCGTGGGTTCGAATCCCTCACAGGTCATACATAGAAAAAAGCGTGCATCTTATAAGATGCACGCTTTTTTTCATTTTGATAATAGAATTGAAAAAGGACTCTGCTGAATGCGGGTAAGAGTCCTTGTCAAAAGAATATTAATAATAATGATCGTATTTAGTTCACTTCTAATTCTTCCTCAAAATAAAATGTGCCTGGATGTTCCTTTACGATATAAGAATATCTCTTCATGTTCTTAACGTATTGCCATTTTAATATTGTCACTGTTTCTCCAGTTTCCTTGATCGTAACCATAGAACCATTACTGAACCTATTTTTTGTGGATTTCATTGGGCACTCCCTTTCATATTTAATTATTATATCACAGTTTACCCTCCATTTTAGTGTCTCATGAGTGATAAACTTGATAAAACGATCACGTTCCATCAAAAGGACCAGAAGAAAGAAAAAAGGAAACGCATTCATTTTAATAAGTGTAATGCACCTTGCCCATGCACGGCTTTAATGAGTTCAAGTAAAATTATGTCAGAGGTCTGACTTTAAAAACTTCACCTTCAAAAACTTGCTTATTTGGTTCATTACTGTTATTCTATAGAAGAATTATTTTTGTCCGGTATACGAGGGAAGAACAAGATTTGGTTTTCACCTGATATCGCAAGAATAGTAATACATTGTGTGTAATGCACTTTAGGAGGCAACAAACATGGAAAATGGTAAAGTAAAATGGTTTAACGCAGAAAAAGGTTTCGGATTCATCGAAGTAGAAGGTGGAGACGACGTATTCGTACACTTCTCAGCGATCCAAGGTGAAGGTTTCAAATCACTTGACGAAGGTCAAGAAGTATCTTTCGACGTTGAACAAGGTGCTCGTGGACCACAAGCAGCTAACGTACGTAAAGCATAATCTAACTTTACAAACTCCAAAAACAGACTCATTCGTGAGTCTGTTTTTTTTATGGATTTTGCTTGCATACAAACCATTACTTCCACTCGTGTTAAATTAACGGAATTTTTAAAAACTTTATTTCTTTTTCCAGCATCGAACGCTAGAATAAAATTATAAGCTTCGAAATGGGGGAATCAAAATGCTGATGAAAGATTCACTTGCCGTCATCACAGGGGGAGCATCCGGACTGGGGGAGGCGACGGCACGAAAAATCATGGAAGAAGGGGGAAAGGTTTACCTCCTTGATCTCAATGGGGGGAGAAGCTCCGCTATAAAAAAAGAGTATGGGGACTCCATGGGTTATGTTGAAACAGATGTAACGAGGGAAGATAGTGTAAAAGAAGCCCTGGAAAGAGCGCTGGAAGCTTTCGGGGGAATCAATACAGTTGTGAATTGTGCAGGGATTGCACCGCCTGGAAAAGTGGTGGGAAGAAAAGGCATCCATTCCCTTGATCAATTTTCAAAAGTGATTGAAGTGAATTTGATTGGTACCTTCAACGTCATTCGCATGGCTGCAGAAAAGATGATGCTAAACATAACGAATGAGCATGGAGAAAAAGGTGTGATCGTGAATACCGCGTCTGTTGCCGCATTTGAGGGTCAAATCGGCCAGGCGGCCTATAGTGCATCCAAAGGTGGAGTAGTCGGAATGACGCTGCCGATTGCCAGGGAACTTGCGAGTGAGGGAATCAGGGTCATGACGATTGCACCTGGATTATTCCATACCCCTATGTTTGACACCCTTCCAGAAGAGGCAAGGCAATCCCTTGGAAACATGGTTCCTTTCCCTAAACGTCTTGGTTATCCTTCTGAATATGCTCAGTTGGTAAAAAGCATACTTGAAAACCCGATGTTAAATGGAGAGACGATTCGACTTGATGGTGCCATCAGGATGCAGCCTAAATAACATGAGAAGGCATTATGGTGAATGCAGGTTCATTCACTTTACATGTATGAAACGAGGGAGAAACGTATGAAACATCCATATTTAACCGAAGACCACAGTATCTTTCGTCTGGCTCTGCGGAAATTTCTACAAAAGGAAGCTTATCCTTACTATGAGGAGTGGGAGCATAACCGGATGGTTCCCAGGTCATTTTGGGAGAAGATGGGTAAACAAGGCTTCCTTTGTCCAGATCTTGATGAGGAGTATGGGGGGAGCGGGGTCGATTGGGGCTTTTCGGTCATCATCAATGAAGAATTGGAACGAGTGGGATCCGGTTTGATCGGAATAGGTCTTCATAATGATATCGTAGTCCCCTATATCTCGGAATATGGGACAGATGAACAGAGAAAGAAGTGGCTTCCTTTGTGTACGAGCGGAAAGATGATCACAGCCATTGCCATGACAGAACCTGGCGCGGGTTCTGATTTAGCTGCCATCAAAACGACAGCCCTACCAGATGGAGATCATTATATTGTGAATGGACAAAAAACCTTTATTACAAATGGTATACATGGTGATTTAGTTATTGTCGCCGTTAAAACAGATCCTCATCGTAACCCACCCCATAAAGGTGTCAGTCTGCTGGCGATTGAAAGAGATACTCCAGGGTTTTCCAGGGGGCGTAAGCTGGATAAAATCGGATTGCATTGTCAGGATACAGCCGAACTCATTTTTGAAGATTGCAGGGTTCCGAAAGAGAATCTGATCGGGGAGGAAGGCGATGGCTTTCGATATTTGATGAATAAATTGCAGCAGGAAAGGCTTATCGTAGCGATTGCAGCTCAAACGGCTTCGGAAGAAATGTTTTCCATTACGATGGAGTACGTGAAGAGCCGTCAAGCGTTCGGAAGGACCGTCAGTCAATTTCAGAATACCCAATTCAGGATGGCAGAAATGGCGACTGATATCGAAATGGGAAGAGCTTTTTTAGATGGGTTGATAGCAGAACATATGAATGGTACGGATGTGGTGACTAAGGTATCCATGGCCAAGTATAAGCTGACAGAAATGGCTCGTCAAATTGCCACAGAGTGCATGCAGCTTCACGGTGGATATGGTTATATGGAAGAATACCCGATTTCCAGGAGATATCGGGATATACCGGTTGCTAGCATTTATGCCGGCACGAATGAAATAATGAAAGTGATCATTGCGAAGAATCTGGGGTTATAGAAAGGGAGAGTGGGATGAGAGAAGTTGTCATTGTTGAAGGGATCCGTTCTGCGGTTGGAAGGAGAAAAGGATCGTTAAGAGGGATGAGACCTGACGATTTGGCAGGAGAGATACTCAAAGGATTGGTAGATAAGTCAGGGGTGGATCCGGGTAGCATCGATGATATCATTCTTGGTTGTGTGACTCAGTCTGGAGAACAGGCAGGGGATATTGCCAGGGTTGCTGCGCTTATAGCAGGTTTTCCGATTGAAGTGCCCGGCACAACTATTGACCGCCAGTGTGGATCCAGTCAGCAGGCAGTCCATTTTGCATCACAAGCTATCCTTTCCGGGGATATGGATGTCGTCATAGCAGGTGGGGTGGAAAACATGACAAGAACGCCGATCGGATCTAACTATCAAGGGGCAGATTTCAGTGATAAGTTAAGGGGAAAACATGAAATCATTCACCAGGGGTTATCAGCAGAGCGAATTGCTGAGAAATATGGTTTTACCCGAGAAGAATTAGACCGCTTCGCATATAATAGTCACCAAAAAGCCTTAAAGGCACAGGAAGCAGGATACTTCGATCGTGAAATCTTTGGTGTGACAGTCGAAGGGGAAGACGGAAATCCGTTTTTGTTTATGAAAGATGAAGGCCCAAGAAAAGAAACGTCACTTCAAGTGCTGGGCACATTAAAACCTGCGTTCAAAGAAGGTGGCATCATTCATGCAGGGAACGCCAGTCAAATCAGTGATGGGGCTGCAGCCCTGCTTCTCATGTCGAAAGAAAAAGCCGAGGAATTAGGTTTGAAAGCTCGTTTTAGGATTCATACCCGCGTAGTGGTCGGCTCTGATCCGACTCTAATGTTGACGGGACCGATTCCGGCAACGAGGAAAGCCCTTCAAAAAGCAGGGCTGACCGCCTCAGATATTGACATATTTGAAGTGAATGAAGCATTTGCTCCCGTGGCATTAGCATGGTTGAAAGAGATAGATGCGGATCCTTCCAGGTTAAATCCGAATGGAGGGGCAATTGCCCTCGGACATCCATTAGGGGCGAGCGGAGCGAGAATCATGGTGAGCATGATGCATGAGCTTGAACGCACGGGGGGAAGATACGGGCTGCAAACCATGTGTGAAGGACATGGCATGGCCAATGCCACAATCATTGAGAGACTTGAGGTATAATAATAGAGGGACGGACCTTTAAAGGTCCGTCCCTCTATTATTATACCTTTTTAATGGAAATGGCATCACGTATTTTTTGCAGGGATGTTTTGGATAGGTCTTTTCGTTTTTTCATGATGTTCACATAAAGGGCGTCCACAATGCTCAGTTGACTGATTCTTGACGCAAGGGCTTCTCCGCGGTATTCAGTTTCCTGTGAGACCGTGAATAACGGAATATCGATCCGGCTGCTTAAGGGAGATTTGGCGAAATGAGTGATGCCGATGGTGGTGACATGATTTTTCTTTGCAACCTCCAGCACTTCCAGAAGATCTTTATTTGCCCCTGAGTGAGAGATGAACACAATCACGTCTTCTTCCGTCAGTTGAGAAGCGGAAATCAGCTGCATGTGGGAGTCATTATAAGCGTTTGTGGTCATCCCCGTCCTGAGGAACTTATGATGGGCATCCATGGCAATGAAGCCTGATCCCCCGGTACCATAAAATTCGATCCTCCTAGCACAGAGCATCGCCTGAACGGCTTGCCGGAATGTTTCTTCTTTCATTATGCGCAATGAGTCTTCAAGGCTTCTCATGTTAGATCGGAACACCTTTTGGGCGATGACCCCTTCAGAATCCTCTTCCTGTATGGTTTCATGGATATCCTTGATCGGTGCCACAAGATCAGAAGCCAGTGAAATCTTCATCGCCTGGTAGCCTTTGAAGCCTAACCGCTTGCAGAAGCGGAAAACGGTGGCATCCGCAATTCCGAGATCTTCTGCCACACCACTGATGGTTGAATGGATAATTTTTTCAGGATTAGCAATAATAAAATCAGCAATCCTCTTTTCTTTTTCACTGAATTGTGAGTAATGGGACCGGATTCGTGGAAAACAATGTTGAGCCTGTTCATCCATGATGGTAGAATACCTCCTGTAAGACATCTGTGAAAATAATTTTAACCTATTTTACGAAATAAAAAAATATTATTTCATAAAAATCCACCACGGAAATTTATTTCGTATTATAATATAACGGTGAAGTGATCTATTTACTCGTACTTGAAAGGAATGATCGTAATGACAAAACAACAAATAGGAGTCGTCGGCGTCGGAGTTATGGGAAAGAGCCTCGCCTTAAACTTCGAAAGCAGAGGCTATTCAGTTTCTATATACGATGTGTCTGATGAAAAAGTAAAAGAAGTACTGGACGAGCATCAAGGCAAGAAGTTGGTTGGAACACATGATGTAAGAGAATTTGTTCAATCGTTGGAAGTGCCGCGTAAAATTCTCATCATGGTACCAGCCGGGAATATTACAGACAAAGCGATTGATTCATTGCTTCCCCATCTGGATAAAGGAGATATCCTCATCGACGGTGGGAACGCATACTTTGAAGATACCATCCGCCGCAACAAGGCGCTGGAGGAGAAGGGAATCAACTTCATTGGAGCAGGAGTATCCGGTGGAGAAGAGGGTGCACTATACGGCCCTGCTATTATGCCGAGCGGCCAGAAGGAAGCGTATGATTTAGTCGAACCTTTCCTGACAGCCATCGCTGCCAAGGTAAAAGGGGATGCATGCAGTACATATATCGGTCCGGACGGGTCCGGCCATTACGTGAAAATGGTTCATAACGGAATAGAATACAGTGATATGCAACTCATTTGTGAAGCGTATTATCTAATGAAGAATGTGCTGGGATTAAGTGCAACGGAACTTCATGAAATCTTCAAAGAATGGAACGCCGGGGAGCTTGACAGCTATCTGATTGAAATCACAGCCGATATCTTCACGAAGGTGGATGAAGAAACAGGCAAGCCACTTGTGGATGTCATTTTAGATACTGCAGGCCAAAAAGGGACTGGAAAATGGACAAGCATCAGTTCCCTTGAATTAGGAGTGCCGTTATCCATCATCACTGAATCTGTTTTTGCCCGTTTCATTTCAGCCATGAAGGAAGAGCGTGTGAAGGCGAGCAAGATCCTGAGAGGACCTAAAAATAAAGAGTTTACAGGTAATAAACAGGAGTTCATCGAAATGATCCGCAAAGCCTTATACTTGAGCAAGATTTGTTCTTATGCACAAGGATTCGCACAGCTTCAATCGGCGTCGGATGAGTACGGTTGGGATCTGAAACCGGGTGAAATTTCCATGATCTTCAGAGGTGGGTGCATCATTCGTGCCGGCTTCCTTGGAGAAATCAAGAATGCCTATGATCGTGATCCCGGATTGACGAATCTGCTCCTTGATCCATATTTCAAAGAGATTGTAGAAAATTATCAGGATGAAGCAAGGGAAGTAGTGGCAACAGCCATCAAGTTGGGCGTTCCTGTACCGGGTCTAGCCAGTGCATTAGCTTATTATGATAGCTATCGTTCTGAATCACTGCCTGCGAACCTGCTGCAAGCACAACGGGACTATTTTGGAGCCCATACGTATCAGCGTGTAGACAAAGAAGGTACTTTCCATACAGATTGGTTATCAAAATAATAAGAGGGGCCCTGTGGAAATTCACAGGGCCGTTTTTTATTCGTCTTTTGTATCGTGTTTTTTCTTTTCATCGCGCTGGTCTTTTTTTAGTTCGTCGATAGGGATGGGGTCGACATTTTGTTCACTTTCATGCTGATCAAGGATACTTTCCTGATCCTGTTCGGCGTTTTCCGGGTTTTGATTTGTTCTTTTGGTCATGATGTTCATCCTCCTTTAAATATCGGTTCTTATACCATACCCCCGGGACAGGGAGAAAAACCTCGCAAGGATAATAGAAAAAAAAGAAAGCCGCTCAATGAAGGCGGCTTTCTGACATGCATTAGATTTTTACATCAATTTTAGCATTTTTCTTTAAATCTTCCACATGTTGAACTAGTTTTTCTTGTTTTTTCTGATCTTCTAGCTGAGTTTTGATCTGTGGTTTTACATCTTCAAACTTCGGTGCATCCTTTGCTTGATCCTTACCTTGTTGACTGGCATACTGATCATAAAACTTCTTCATTTCATCTTCCGTTACTTCGTCGACTTTGATTTCTTTTTCAACGTAGTTTGTGTACTTGATATTCTCAGCAATTTGAGTTTTTAGCTCATCCATGGTAAATCCGGCTTTCTTCATGGCTTCTTCGAATTGCTTGTCATCTTTGTATTGCTTTTTCACTTCGTCGAGCTGCTTATTGATTTCATCATCCGACGCTTTATAGCCTTTTTCCTCGGCCTGTTGCATAAGAAGCGTTTGACCGACTATGCTATCGATGGTTTGATCTTTGATTTTCTCGGCAGCATCTTTACTTGTCGGGTCCTGCCCCATTTGTTGATACTGCATCTGGGATTGAGTCAACACATTGTTGAAATCTTCACCTTTAATTTTCTCGTCGTTGACGATGGCTACGACCTTATCTTTCTCAACTTTTTGTTTATCCATTTTCTTTTGCATTTCTTCCATCTTTTTCGCTTGCTCTTCTTGAGCTTTTTTGTCAGAAGCTTCTGTTTTTGGTTTATCGTCAGCTTTTTGGCTCTCCTCATTCGAACCGCAAGCAGCTAGTCCAATTGTTAATAATCCTACTAGTAAAGTCGTTAATAGTTTCTTCATAATAGACTCCTTTCAGAACTAAGGTGTGATTTCCAAAAAAAATCACTTAATGGGCATTGTAAATGAAAATTGCGTAAAAAGAAAGTATTTAGGTCAAAAAGTATTGTTTGTAATCTGGATGAAACAGTGTTGAAAGGCTGTTTCTCCTTGATTACACTGATAAGTATGTGGTGAACAATTCTTATTAAAATGATAAAGTAGGGAGATTATTACAATCAAACGATCGAAAAAAAGAGGTTGTCTAAATCGGAGACTTTCTCCATTTAAACAACCTATCAAAATATTGGGGACCAAAGAATACTGTCAAACAACCTTCTATTTGGATTATAGAGATGGAATCCACTTCACTCAACCCACATATGTGGAAATGAGGACCGACTACTGTCCGTTTGAATGAACTATTCCATCTTCTTCTTCCCTTTTCAGTAAAAATAATAATTATAAGCATATCCGAGGAATCTTTTTTGAAAAATAAAACTTAATAGATTTACTTGTAAATCCGTTTTGAATCATATATCATAGTTAGGGACACAACATTTGGTGTCTGTTTATATTTTAATTAACTATATATTGATTATAACCTGTAAATAAGGTGTCTGATGAGACTTAAAAGGGAATCCGGTGAGAATCCGGAGCTGTCCCCGCAACTGTATGTGCTGACGAAATAAGGAACTGCCACTGTCGTATCGATGGGAAGGCCTTAGAGTAGGGTGAAGCGCGAGTCAGGAGACCTGCCTTATTTAACACGTGTTATCTTCTTCGGGAATTGGGAGGATAAAGCGAGGATTACAATAGGCTTCGGTCTATTTATATCTCCGTATTTTTAAAGCCCGTCCTTCTTGAAGGATGGGCTTTTTTTGACTCCTTCCCACTTTAAGAAACGGGAGGAATGAATCATGACATTCACAATGGTAAAGCAAAAAGAAGTGGAAGGCCTTATTTACAACCTTAGCACACAGTTTCCCAATCTGGATTTCACAGAATTTGAAAAGAAAATTACCATGTATGCCAATCAGCAGGAGGAACGGACCACAGAACAGCTCCATCGTTTCATGATCCTGACAGCGATCGAACGGATCACCGCACTCGAACCGGATTGGACATATGTGGCTGCATCCTTGTACATCAAGGATTTATATCACGGAATTTCCTTATCGAGGGGAAAATCAGAAGATGATCTACCCGGTTCATTTTATCAGGTGATTAAAGATTTAACTGCAGCTCAGTTATATTCCCCGGCACTACTAGATTCATATAGCAAGGACGAAGTGGATCACTTGGGATCGTTGTTGGATTCTACCAGGGATCATCTCTTTACTTACATAGGGATCGTGACATTGGCAGAGAGGTATTTGACAAAGTCCCATAATGGAAAAGTGCTGGAGCTTCCCCAAGAGCGATTTATGATCATAAGTATGACCTTATGCATGAATGAGGAGAAAGAAAAAAGAATCTCATTGATTGAAGAAGCGTATTGGGCCCTCTCCAATTTGTATATGACCGTGGCAACCCCTACGTTTGCAAACGCAGGAAAAAGCCATGGCCAGTTATCCAGCTGTTTCATTGATACAGTGGAAGATGACTTAAGAAGCATTTATGACAGTAATACGGATGTTTCTACACTGAGTAAAAATGGCGGGGGATTAGGGATATATTTAGGAAAGGTCCGGAGCAGGGGAAGTGACATCAAAGGTTTTAAAGGGGTGAGTTCAGGAGTCATTCCGTGGATGAAGCAACTGAATAATACGGCGGTTTCCGTCGATCAATTAGGGCAGCGGCAGGGTGCGATTGCCGTATATTTAGATGTGTGGCACAAAGATATCTTTCCATTTCTCGATACACGATTGAATAATGGGGACGAAAGACAACGGACCCATGACCTTTTCACAGGTGTCTCAATACCGGACTTATTTATGGAACAGGTGGAGGAGCGGAAAGATTGGTATTTATTCGATCCACATGAAGTGAAAACAATCATGGGCTATTCACTGGAAGATTTCTATGATGAAACAAAAGGCGCTGGAACATTTCGGCAAAAATACTGGGAGTGTGTAGCTCATCCGATCCTCTCAAGGGAAGTGGTGCCGGCCATCGACATTTTTAAACGGATCATGATCTCCCAGCTTGAAACGGGGACACCTTATATGTTTTACCGTGATAGCGTAAATCGCTTGAATGCAAACTCCCATAAAGGAATGATCTACTGTAGTAACTTATGTACCGAAATCGCTCAGAATATGAGTGCGACTGTTATGGAAGAAGAGGTGATCCGTGATGGAAAGATCGTCACGTATAAGTCTCCTGGAGATTATGTCGTTTGTAACCTCGCCTCCATCTCCTTAGCCAAGACGATTATGGATGATGAACTGAAGAGAGTCGTAGCCATAGGGGTAAGATTGCTTGATAATGTGATTGATTTAAATAATCTTCCCGTCCTTCAGGCACAAATAACCAATCAACGGTACAGGGGGATAGGATTAGGTACATTCGGGTGGCATCATCTCCTTGCCTTGAAAGGATTGAAGTGGGAAAGCAGTCAGGCAGTCGATTTTTGTGATTCCCTTTATGAAGAGATCGCTTATTACACGATAAAAGCAAGCCATGAACTGGCAAAGGAAAAAGGGAGTTATCCTTATTTCGATGGTTCGGACTGGTCCACGGGAGAGTATTTTACCAAGAGGGGATATTCAGGTGAGAGATGGGAGCAATTAAAGGATGATATTTCTGAGGAAGGGTTGCGAAACGGATACTTAATGGCGGTTGCGCCGAATTCCTCAACCTCGATCATAGCGGGGTCCTCAGCCAGCATCGATCCGATATTCAGGCTCCAGTATTCTGAAGAAAAGAAGGATTATAAGATTCCTGTGACCGCTCCCGACCTGTCCCCGGAAACGACCTGGTATTACAAAACCGCCTATCATGTGGATCAACATTGGAGCGTGGAACAGAACAAAAAGAGACAGAGGCATATCGATCAAGGAATTTCATTTAATCTGTATGTACGTAATGACATCAAGGCTAAAGAATTATTGGAACTTCACTTTGATGCATGGAAGTCCGGGTTGAAAACCACTTATTATGTAAGGTCAACGTCCGTATCCAATTTTGAAGAATGTGAAAGCTGTCATAGCTAGCAGGGGAGGAAGAGGTAAGATGGAAGAATTGAAACACCGGGTCCTGATCGATTCACAGGCCCCAAATAAGTCGACAGGCATCATAAATGGAGAAAGCTCCAATATATTAAACTGGGATGACGTTCGATTTTCCTGGGCATATCCCAAATATAAGAGGATGTTGGGCAATTTTTGGACTCCTTTTGAAATCAACATGGCCAAGGATATCAAGCAGTTTCCGACACTATCACAAAGAGAGCGGGACTCCTTTTTGAAAATCATTGGGTTGCTTGCCTTACTAGATAGCGTTCAAACCGATTATGCGGGAAAAGTGGCAGATTATCTGACAGATTCCAGCCTGAATGCCTTGATGATTATACTTGCGCAGCAGGAGGTGGTGCATAACCATTCCTACAGCTATGTGTTGTCAAGCATCGTGACTAAAAGCGAGCAGGATGAAGTGTTTGAATTCTGGAAAACCGAACCGATCTTGATAAAGAGAAATGAATTCATTACCAATGGATACAAAGGTTTTGTTGAATCGCCAAATATTGAAAATCTGTTAAAGTCAATCATCTATGATGTCATCCTGGAAGGATTATTCTTTTATTCAGGTTTTGCTTTTTTCTATCATTTAGCCAGGAACCAAAAGATGGTTGCAACCAGCACCATGATCAATTATATCAATCGTGACGAACAGCTCCATGTGGGTTTGTTTGAGAAGATATTTAAAGAAGTTTTGAATGAAAACCCCGCTTATTTGACGGAAGAGCTCCGTACTTTCGGGATGGAAACATTTAAACAGGCAGCGCACCTCGAAATAGAGTGGGGGAGGGAGATCATTGGCTCACATGTCGAAGGGCTTTTAATGCATGATTTGGAGGACTATATAAAATTCATGGCCAATAAAAGAGCGAAGCAATTAGGTTTTGAAGAACCATTCGAGGGCTGTAAAACGAATCCGCTTAAATGGATCATCGCCTATCAGGAAGTCGATCAGGGAAAGACCGATTTCTTTGAACAAAAATCAAGACAATACACTAAAACATCTGATGCAAATGGATTTGATGAGCTGTGAAGAAGCCATAACAAAAAGCGAGTCGGCATGACTCGCTTTTTGTTTTTATTATCTTTTATCAATAAAAGGACCGTAATCCCTTCTTTTATGTTGAACAGCCACCCATTTCACAGTCGTGAATTCTTCGAGGGCCCATTCTCCGTTAAAGCGTCCCAATCCTGAATCTTTTTCTCCGCCAAATGGCATATGGGGCTCGTCATTTACAGGTTCATCATTGATATGAATCATCCCGGTTTCCACTTGATGGGCCACATTCGTCGCTCTCTCAATGGATGAAGAATGGACTGCCCCGCTTAAGCCGTAGGGGTGTTCGTTGGCTAACCGTACAGCTTCCTCTTCGTCATCGAATGGAATGATGGCTGCCACCGGTCCGAAAATTTCATTCTTTGCAATCGGCATTGAGTTTGTCACGTGTGTCAGTACGGTCGGATATAATAAGTTTCTTTCTGCATTTCCTCCAAGAACCACTTCAGCGCCCAGTTCCTTGCTGCTTTCAATATCTTTCAATATCCGGTCTACTTGATTTTGATCGATCAAGGGACCGATATGTGTCTTTTTGTCGGAGGGATCTCCAACATGTAATTCTTTCACCCGGGAAACGAAGGCATCCACAAACGTATCATACATCCCTTGTTGAACCATGATCCGGTTGATGCTCATGCAAATTTGACCCTGGTGATAGAATTTCCCGAAAAGGGCTGATTCAACAGCCTGATCGAGGTCTGCATCATCAAGTACGATAAAGACATTATTGCCACCGAGCTCCAAAGCCGTTTTCTTAAGGTTTTTCCCTGCCAGCTCCCCTATCCGACGTCCCACTTCCGTAGATCCCGTAAAGGAAATCAGGCGGGGGATGGGGTGAGTCACGATGTCATCCCCGATTTCCGAACCTTTTCCGACTACTACATTAAGAAGTCCTTTCGGAAGTCCGGCTTCTTCAAATATACTTGCAAATAATAACCCGCCAGTCACAGGAGTATGTGTTGCAGGCTTAACCACAACCCCGTTTCCAGTAGCTAAAGCAGTCGCGATGGAGCGGACAGCTAAATGGAAGGGGAAATTCCATGGGCTGATGATGCCAACCACTCCAAGTGGTGCTCTGTACACCCTGTTTTCCTTACCGGGAACTTGGGAAGGCAGGATCTTCCCTTCCATTCTATACGGATACGTAGCCGCTTCCTTCATGCTGTTGATGGAGACAGTCACTTCTCCTGCAGCTTTCATGTACGTACTTCCGGACTCCTTGATGAGCCAGTCTATAATTAAATCCTTATTTTCTTCCACAACAGAGACGGCCTTTTCCATAATGGCTCTCTTTGTTTGTGGAAGCTCATTTGCCCAGGATTTTTGTGCTTCTTGTGCTGAGTGATACGCTTTATCGAGATCTTCTTTGTTGGCAGCTTTAATGGATCCGATTTCAGCATGGTCAAAAGGGTTCTGATTCGGTATTGTATTTTCACTGCTTCCATCCAGCCATTCACCATTAATGAAAAGTTTGTCAAATTGTGTATTCATAAACTATTTCCTCCTTGTTGTTTACATATCCTGCTGGGTTGGTCTTACAATGATTTCATTGACATCTACATGATCAGGCTGCAGAACGGCATAAGAAATCGCTTTAGCAATATTCTCACTGTCCAGTGGCTTCATATCCCGATCCTTGAAACCGGCTAAGATATCTTCGTCTGTAATGGTATCAGTCAGTTCTGTTGCAACTGCACCAGGACAGATGATGGTGGTCCGGATGTTATGAGATGCATTCATTTCCATTCTCAAGCCTTCTGTAATCGCCCTGACGGCATATTTGGTTCCACTGTAGACTGAACTGCCCGGCATCACTTTATGTCCGGCTACGGATGAAATGTTAATGATATGTCCTGACTTCTGATCTTCCATATAAGGAAGAACAGCGGATATCCCATAGAGGACCCCTTTAATATTGACATCAACCATCTGATCCCATTCTTTGATTTTTCGTTTATTAATAAGTGAAAGGGGCATGAGACCGGCATTATTGACCAATACATCAATCCGGTCTGCTTCTTCTACCGTTTTCTTCGCAAGTTGTTCCATCTCTTCGACATTCGTTACGTCTGTCACGTGGTAATATGCCGTTCCGCCCATTTGCTCTATTTCATTTTTCAATTCCTTTAAACGTTCTTCCCGTCTTGCGGCAAGCATGACCGTCATATTCTTTGAGGCTAATTCCTTTGCCGTTGCCTGGCCGATCCCGCTGCTCGCTCCCGTAATAATCGCTACTTTCTTTGAACCCATATTCATTGTCCTCCTTAAAATTCATTTAGCTTATTTACCTCTCTTTTGTTTACACGTTAAATTCAGGAAATAAACACTACAGAGAGAGACGAGTGTGTTTTTCCAAATAAAAGAAAATAAATGTTTAGTCATGCTTTTGCTGGGAATATACATAATAGATTACTGAGAGGAGAGGTTGGCTGCATGGCAGAACATTCTACAGAAGAAAAGATGGAGTCGAAGGTAGGCAGTACAATGGATCGTATGTCAGAGGACAAAAAAGAGGACATTCTTTCAAACTTTGATGATTTCAAAGAATACTTAGGTAACAAGGTTTCCCTAGCGGATAAGCTGGGGATGAATGAAGAGCAGCAGGCAAAGGCAGCACAGAAGGTCGGGGACTATCTTGCAGCTCATGAAGAACCGAAAAACAGGGAAGAGAAGTTATTAAATGAATTATGGAAAGCGGGAAATAAAGAAGAACAGCATATGCTTTCTCACATGCTCGTGAAGCTTGTTCATGCAGAATCGTGAGGAAACAAAGAAGGGCATCCAGTCGGAAGCCCTTTTTTTGCTACATATGTATTTCTGGATCTACCTTCACCGTTACATTCCCTTTGATCGCACGAGTGATCATGCATGACTGTTCAGCCTTCAGCATTAATTTCTTTGAAAGTGCGATGTCTTTCTCACTAGCAGCAGATCCCAGAGACAGGATTGGCCGATGAATGATTTCTTTGTACGTGATGACTCCTTTATCAACTTCTACAATTCCTTCAGATGTCATCGTTAAGTCTTTTTTCTCTATATGACTTCTTTCCAGCATAGCAGCAAGAGTGATGATATAACATGTAGCTGCAGCTCCTAGGAGCATTTCATCAGGGTTTGTCCCGATTCCGGGACCGTCCATTTCAGGTGGGATCGAAATTTCCGTATGGAAATTTTCCGAGCTTAAAGTACCTGTGTCATTCCTTAGACCCGGCCATTCAGTGGAAATATGAAACGAGTGTTTTGCCATATATAGAATCCTCCTGGAAAACATGTTAAGAATATTGTATACACTTTGTGAATGGATGGCAAAGAAAAAAGACTCTACAGAGTAGAGTCTTTCGGTAAGCATAAGTTATGCTTTAGTAACGTTAGCTGCTTGGTCGCCACGGTTTCCTTGAACGATTTCAAAAGAAACTTTTTGACCTTCTTCTAAAGTTTTGAATCCTTCGCCTTGAATAGCTGAGAAGTGTACGAACACGTCGTCTCCACCTTCACGCTCGATGAATCCGAAACCTTTTTCTGCGTTAAACCATTTAACTGTACCTTCTAACATAATGTTACCTCCTCGTGTGTTCTCCACACAATGTATTACTATTCTTGCTCATGTAACTTCAAGGCGAAAAGCTTTAAAAACTTTGTCCATCCTTCCATTCCGAACAAAAATAATTCTATTACATATTATCAGGTAATTTTATATATGGCAACCCCGTGGAACGCCTGAAATGAAAATAGGCAGAACGAATGTGTGAATAGTACGTTTATTCTAATAACGTTTTAAAGGGTATGTGCAAAAGCTGAGTCAAAGGGTTGTGCGTACGTCCCAAAGCTCAGGGAAAAAGCGGTGGTCAAGCACTTTTTTTAAATACCCGACACCGCTGGAACCACCGGTACCCATTTTGTGACCGATGATTCTTTCGACTGTTTTCATATGGCGGAACCGCCATTGCTGGAGCCAATCCTCAATATCGATTAATTTTTCAGCCAACTCATAAAGGTCCCAATATTGATCAGGATTCTTATAGACGGTCGTCCAGGCATCGAGTACCGACTGGTTTTCACTGTAGGGCTTTGTATAATCACGATTCTTTACATCTTCATGAATAGGCAACCCTGCATCCGCCAAAGCAAGGATGGAAACATCATAAAGGGAAGGGGCTTCATAGGCATCGGTAAGCTGGGCCAATAACTCAGGATCTTTTTTATAAATTTCAAGAACATGCCTGGTTTTATACCCCAGGGAAAATTCGATCATTCTGTATTGGTACGATTGAAACCCTGAGGCTTGACCTAGGCTGTCCCTGAATTGGACATACTCTGATGGGGTGAGCGTGGATAACACGTCCCATGCATGGATGATCTGTGATTGTATCTTCGAAACCCTGGCAAGCATTTTGAATGCAGGGGACAGGTCGCCTTTTTGAATGGATATGATGCTTGCCCGGGTTTCATGCAGGATCAATTTCATCCATAGCTCACTGACTTGATGGATGATAATGAACAGCATTTCATCGTGGTGACCGGATAAACGCTTTTGACTGTCCAGTAACGAATCAAGCCCCAGATACTCACCATACGTCATCCTGTTAATAAAGTCCGTGTAAACTTCTTCATTCCCCATGGAATCGTTCTTGTTAACCATAAAGTTTCTCCCTTTCTTCTGTGTGAATTCAGAGATGCAACCAATTCATTCTCCTAGATATATATTTCTGGACAGAAACGGGGAATTCCTTCCTTCAATTGCCGAAGGTTTTTCTAACAGAGTACCAAAAGTTGAAAAAGGATTCTGCAGCCAGGAAATTATGGTAATATTAACACAATTCAAAGTCGATTCGAGGTGTAGGTTATGGAGAGGATTTATCTGTCTTCCCATTTGTATTGGAGGAATTTAAAGAAAGGAGATTGGAAGGATGTGCATGAGTATGCATCTTTAGAAGTTGTTTCCAGATTTCAGAATTGGGGACCAAATAAAGAACATGACACAATAGCCTATGTCGAAGAGGCCCTGCAAGCAATAAAAGTTATTCCGCAAACCAGGTATGTGCATGCGCTGGTAGACGAAAGAGTTGATAAAGTGATCGGTGCTGGTGAAATCATCATCAAAAGCTTTACTCATCGTTCGGGGGAGATCGGTTATATACTGCATCCTGACTATTGGGGAAAAGGAATAGGGACGCTTGTAGGGTGCGCACTGGTCGAAAGAGGGTTCGGTAATTTAAATCTACACAGGATTTCAGCAACCTGTGATCCACGGAACGTTTCTTCCCAACGAGTGTTAGTCAAGATCGGGATGACACTTGAGGGTAGAATCCGTCATCATATGAAGCTGAAAGATGGTTGGCGAGATTCGCTTCTTTATGGAATGTTAGAAGATGAGTGGAAAACAGAAGGAGGGGGGGAGAGCCATGAACGTAAGTAAGCTTTTGTCTTTCCGTATCCCTCTGTAAGGAAGATAAGCGGTTCAGATAGGATTGAATCGTATCTTAAAGGGGAAAATAAGAGTATCATTTCCTGCTTAGGAGTCTAAAACCATGGATACCTTACATCATATAAAGACGGTGATCCTTCGATTTTTCAAGGAACGCTTTTTCGATCATTCAGCACAGTTGGCCTATTACTTATTGCTATCTATTTTTCCATTTTTGATTTTCGTGTTTTCATTGATCAGTTATCTGCCCATATCTGAGACCAATGTGCTGCTGTTGATCAAACCTTTTGCACCTGATAAATCATACGCCATCATCCAGGATAATATCGAACGCATTCTATATGACCAAAGAGGGGACGTCTTATCGGTTTCCATTTTCTTTACCTTCTGGCTTTCTTCCATGGCGATCCAATCGATGGTACGTTCGTTGAATCAGGCATATAGGATTGAAAGGAAGAAACCCTTTTTAATCGCATTGTTGTATGATTTCTTATTGACGGTCGGTTTCATGGTCCTTATTTCGTTTTCCCTCATTGTACCTGTTGTCGAGGAATATATCCGTCATGCTCGATTTACAGAAGGCAAAATTAACGGCGAGTGGAGTCAGGCCTGGGTGATCGGCAAATGGGGATTGAGCTCTGTCTTTATGTTCATTCTCTTTGTCTTTCTCTATATGGTCGTTCCAAGTAAAAGGATATCTCTTCTCCATGTCATTCCTGGTGCCCTTGTTGCGACATTCGGGTGGCAGGGGGTGTCGTGGCTTTACGGGACTTACGTGAAATTGAATGATTACTCCCAATTTTACGGTCAGCTGGGGAGCGTCATCACGCTGGTGGTATGGTTTTATATATCTTCAACAATTCTTTTGATCGGGGGCTTGTTGAACGGAAGTGTAGCGGAGAAATCATTGAAATAGAAATCGCTTGGCATCAGTGCCAAGCGATTTCTATTTATTAAAGGTGATTCTCTTCCCGCATCATGACTACCAGCTTCTTCGAAATGGTCAATAGCACGATTCCCAATATGATGGCGGCCGCACCTATCACTGTAAATATTTCTAAATATCCGAGAGTGGCGGTAAGGGAAGCGAGTTGACCTGCAAGTAAGCTTGCCACTCCTATGGCAGCCATCCAAACGCCCATCAGGAGGGAGGCGATCTTCACGGGTGCTACTTTACTGACAAGAGACAAACCGACGGGGGACAGAAATAATTCTCCCAGTGTGTGAAGCAAATACGTAAAGACGATGAACAATAAATTGGCTTTGACTGTAATATTTTGTTCATCTGACCCGGTTTGCATTACTGCAGGTATAAGCACCATGAAGCCCAGGCCGAGGAGGATCATCCCGATTCCCATTTTCGTCGTCATATTTAAATCACCCGTTTTCGATCGAGAAAGTCTTAACCAGACGCTTGAGAGGATCGGTGCAAGGATGACGATGAATAATGGATTGACGGATTGGAACCATGCAACGGGAATGGTATAACCGTATACATCCCGGTCGATGAAGTTTTTCGTATAGAGAGTGAATGAACTCCCCGCCTGTTCAAATCCAGCCCAGAAAAAAACGACGAAGCATGCTAGGATGAGAATGGCTGTCGTACGCTGTTTTTCCTTCTTCGTCAAAGGGACATCCCTGTCTTCATTAGCTTCTTCTGCTAATAGTCTATTTGGCTTTAATCCTACTTCCCCTAGATATTTATTGTTTAAAGTACTAAAGATGATCTGCCCGGTGATCATTCCGATGGAGGATGCAAGGAATGCCCATTTGAATCCATAATGCATCGTTCCGTCCGCCATGGTGGTGAGGAATAGGTCTTCTGCAAGAAAACCTGCAATAAGAGGAGCGAATAATGCTCCCAGGTTGATGCCCATATAGAATATGGTAAAAGCTGCATCTTTTCGTTTATCGTTCCTCGGGTATAGCTCTCCTACGAGTGTGGAAATATTCGGTTTGAAAAAACCGTTTCCAAGTACGAGCAGGGCAAGTCCTGCATATAAGCCGATTTGGGAGTGGGTCAGGAAAATGGTGAAATCTCCACATGCCATGGTGATTCCCCCAATGGTGATCGCCTTTCTCAGCCCGATATATCGATCCGTCAGCCATCCCCCTAATATAGGGGTGAAGTAAACACTGCCGGTATAAATGCCATAAATGGACAATGCTTTTGCAGGATCGACTCCCAAGCCTCCGCTTACAAAGGCAGTCGTTAAGTAAAGAACGAGCAGGGCCCTCATTCCATAGTAACTATACCGTTCCCATAATTCTGTAAAGAATAACAGGTATAGACCTTTGGGATGCTTTTTACCTTGAGGTAAACGGTCTAATGTTGATGAGTTCACTATATCACTCCTATTTTTATAAAAATAAGTAGGTCTGGCCGAAAACGGAGGGGAGTAAATTTTTTCCGAATCCTCTCATAGTATTCCCGTTCTTTTCATAGGCATGTACAAAAAGGGATGGTGAGGAAATTGTTTAATGGGTGTATATATTGCGGTCATGCATCACTCTCGGAAAACGAATTATATATGAATGAAGGTTATGAAGTAGCAAAATGGAACGGCACTGGACAGCGAGTCGAAGGGGATATGGTCATGTACAGTTGTGATCATTGTGGATTTCTTCACCCCTTCATTAAGAAGAAACGAAAGAAGTTCGAAAGGGAAGGCATGAAGAAATCCAGGGGCATTCGATGGAATATTCGGTAAACAGAATTTGTAGTAGTGTTGCAAATGACGGTATAATATGGGAAGGGAGGGAGTCAAATGAATACATATCCAGATACGAAGAAGACCATTCAATTGATAAAGGAACTTGTAGAAATACCAAGTCCTTCAGGAAACACGAATACGATCATGAATTTTGTGGAGGAATATTTCTCAGACTTACAGGTAGAGATGAAAAGGAATCGAAAGGGTGCACTCATCATCACCCTGCCTGGTGAAGATACAATGAGGCACCGCATGCTTACGGCACATGTCGATGCATTAGGTGCCATGGTTAAGGAAATTAAGAGCGATGGACGCTTACGGTTATCCATGATCGGTGGATTCAGATGGAATGCTGTGGAAGGGGAGTACTGCAGGATTGAAACATCTACAGGCAAAACCTACAGTGGAACCATCCTCATGCATCAAACGTCTGTCCATGTATACAAAAATGCAGGTGAAGCGAAACGGGACGAAACGAATATAGAAGTTCGGATCGACGAAAAAGTACGGAATGCTACTGATGTAAGAGAGCTGGGAATAGAAGTAGGGGATTTCGTATCATTTGATCCCCGTGCTGAAATTACAGAAAGCGGGTTCATAAAATCCCGTCATCTTGATGATAAAGCGAGTGTAGGGATGCTCATGCAGTTAATTCGCCACATTCAATCTGAAGGAATCACGCTTCCTTATACGACCCATTTTCTGATTTCGAATAATGAAGAAATCGGTTATGGTGGGAATTCGAATATTCCTGACGAAACGATTGAATATTTGGCCGTCGATATGGGAGCGATCGGTGATGGGCAATCCACGGATGAGTTTACCGTATCAATTTGTGCGAAAGATTCAAGTGGACCTTATCATTATGGACTTCGCAAGCATTTAGTCTCATTGGCTGAAGAGAATGGGATCGAATATAAAGTGGATATTTATCCTTACTATGGATCGGATGCTTCCGCTGCCATACGGGCAGGGTTTGATATTGTCCATGGATTGATTGGGGCAGGGATCGATGCATCTCATGCTTACGAACGCACCCACGAATCCTCCATTCTTCACACAGAAAATTTACTATGGCATTATGTTCAATCCAAGATGGTCATTGAATGATCAAGACGTCTTCCATTACCTTTTTTATAGGTGATGGAGGACTTTTTTTTGTTTCATCTAAAATTAATAGGGGTATGGTGACATTTGTGTGAGAAAAATTTGTTTTGACTTTAGGAGGTATTTCTCTTATCAAAGTTAAGATGATAAGATAAAATATAAACACTATTAACTTAAAATGAGGTAAAAGAATGATTACATATAATCTGTTAGAGAGCATTAAATTAAAAACGGTATATGGTGAACTTCCTTCTGAGATAACTGATATTCACGTCGATTCAAGAAAAGTGACAGAAGGTACGATGTTTGTATGTACGAGAGGTTACACAGTGGATGGGCATGATTTCGCAGCAATGGCCGTAGAAAAAGGGGCGACCCTAATCGTGGCTGAAAAGCAGCTTGATATTGATCTAAGTAAGGCGGCATTAGTCGTAGTAAAAGATACATTCAAAGCTTTGGCTCAATTATCGAATAAATATTATGGTTATCCTTCTCAGAAGCTCACTGTGTTCGGTGTGACGGGTACAAACGGAAAGACGACGGTCAGTAATCTGATCCATTCCATCCTTAAACGTGCCGGTCAGAGTTCGGCTTTATCCGGAACGATCGGGTTTAACCTGGATGGTGAATTGCTTCCCAGTGAAAATACGACATGTGATAATTTAACGAATCAGCAGATGATGCAAAGTGCCCTGGATCGGAAGATTGAAAACTTCACCCTTGAAGTATCTTCCCACGGACTGGCCCTCGGCAGATTATGGGGAATCGACTTTGATGTTGTAGCATTTACAAACTTAAGTCATGATCACTTGGATTATCATGGGACGATGGAGCATTACGGATATGCAAAAGGTCTTTTATTCTCCCAGTTGGGGCAGGACCTTCAACATCCAAAGTATGTCATCCTAAATGCTGATGATGAATGGTATCACCGATACAGCTACATGACCCCACATGAAGTCATCAGTTACGGACTTGACGCTCATGCAGACTTCAAGGCTGTGGATATTGAATATTTCAATGATATGACTAAGTTCACATTGAATTCACCGGATGGGAGCTTTGAGGTGGAAATGAAGCTCTTGGGGAAATTCAATGTCTATAATGTACTGACTGCCATGGCATGCCTGTATGCAAGGGGGATGGAAATCACAAGACTCATTGAAATCATCCGTGACCTGCCACCGGTGAATGGGCGAATGGAAAAGGTTGATATGAAGGCACCGCTTTCGGTGTACATTGATTACGCCCATACACCTGATGCCATTGAAAATGCCATTCAATCCGTCCTTCCGTTCAAGGAGAATAAAATTATCTTCCTGGTCGGTACAGGTGGAAACCGTGATAAGACCAAACGTCCGACAATGGCCGAAAAAGCATCACTTGCAGACTATGTCATCCTGACGACGGATGACCCAAGGTATGAGGAATACGATAGCATCCTGAACGATCTGGAAAAAGGCATGCAGCATGAACATTATGCCCTCATCGGGGATCGTGCTGAAGCCGTTAAACATGCCATCCGAGTAAGTGAACCCGGAGATATCATCATCTTCGCAGGAAAAGGACATGAGGATTATCAAATCATCGAAAATACAAAATATCCCCACAGTGATAAGCAGATTGCAACGGAAGAAAGCAATCTGAAGTACGGGATAACAGAATAATCTCTCCAGGAACAGACCAATACGCCAAATGTTGGTCTGTTTTTTTTTGATGAGGATAGACGGAATTCACAATCTTTGGTAAATTTAAAGTACACATTAAAAGATGAAAGAATGAAGCATATGAAGTTTTCGTTATATTTAAATGATTATGAAACAGAAAAATTGTTTTCCACTTTGAGATGGCTGTTTGTCCTGATCGCCACGCTCATCTTTTACATACCTCCATTTTCAGAAAATATTACAACGAACAAAACGGTTTTTCCTTATTTATTGGTATCAGGAGTCATTTATATGCTGGTGACTCAAATTGCATTGATACAGGCTCGGGAGGACAAGCACAGTCTTCAATTCATACTGAAGGCGGGTATCGTCTTTGATTTTCTGGCGCTGATTTGGCTGATGGTCCTATCACAAGGAATACATAGTCCGCTATATCCGATATCCATTTTATTCGTGATGCACGCGACGATCTACTGGAGGACGAAGGGTGCACTCGTCTCCCTGTCTGTATTCAGTGTAAGCTATGCTGTGATGGGATTTATGACAGACGATATCCTTCTATTTCAGCATTATTTCACTTTGACCTCCAACTTGTTCTTTCTATGGATCATAGGGTTGTTCGGGGCGTTAATCATGTTAAGAGAGCGGGCTCAATATGTCCAAAAAGAAGCTTACCATCACCTTGCCCATAAGGACTATTTATCAGGATTGTTGAATCATCGTTCGTTTCAGGAAAGGTTCAGAAGCAAACTGGAAGAGAAAGAATCCTTCATCCTATTATTGGGAGATATAGATGATTTCAAAAAGGTGAATGATGAATATGGCCATTTAACAGGGGATGACGTCATTCGGAAGACAGGCGGAGTGTTTCGTTTCCATGCAGAAGCATACAATGGGCAGGCGTTCAGATATGGTGGGGAGGAATTTGTCTTTATCTTACCTACTATGGATGAGCGTATCATCCAACGGTTCCTGCAGGAATTATACAGACAGTTAGCCAAATTGGAGCCAATTGCCATCTCCATGAGCTTCGGTCAGTCTCAATCAACGGAAACCCTGGAACCTGAAAGACTGATTGCACTTGCTGATGAGCGCCTGTATCATGCCAAGATATCAGGGAAAGGGAGAACCTGTCTGGCAAATGATACACTGATCGTACCTTGAGACTTATCAACCTATAACGAAAAAGAAGCCATCCGGCAGAGGATGGCTTCTTTCTTAAAACTGTGAATTAAATGAACATCCCGGCAATGGCTGCACTTAATAATGAAGCAAGGGCACCTGCAGCGACTGCTCTTAATCCTAAACGGGCAATATCTCCTCTGCGGTTTGGTGCGAGATTCCCAAGTCCGCCGAGTAATATCCCCAGGGAAGAAAGATTCGCAAATCCACAGAGGGCGAATGAAATGATCGCAACGGTTTTATCGGATAGGTTTCCGATTTCCGGTGCAAAAGCTGAATACGCTACAAATTCATTAATGACAAGTTTCTGCCCAATGAAGTTTCCTGCTGTAACGGCTTCATGCCATGGTACACCGATCGCAAACGCGAGAGGTGCAAATACATAACCAAGAATAAGCTGAAGTGAAAGGCTGTCGAATCCGAACCATCCGCCTACTAATCCAAGTAATCCATTGATCATGGCGACAAGAGCGATGAATGCAAGTAGCATAGCACCAATATTTAAAGCCAGTTGCAGTCCGACGCTTGCACCATTGGCTGCAGCATCGATCACGTTGGCAGATTCCGAATCCGCTTCCATTTCAAACGCTTCAGGTTCGGGAGAATCATCTGTTTCAGGCACAAATAACTTGGCCATGACAAGACCTGCAGGAGCAGCCATGAAGCTTGCAGCAAGTAAGTATTCCAGTGGAACCCCTAAAAGAGAATAACCAACAAGGACAGATCCGGCTACGGATGCCAATCCGCCTGTCATGACGGCGAAAAGTTCAGATTCAGTCATTTTTGCTAAGAAAGGTCTTACGACTAATGGTGCTTCCGTTTGTCCGACAAAAATATTCGCTGCGGCAGACAATGATTCCGCTTTCCTTGTTCCCAACAGTTTAGACAAACCGCCGCCTAAAATCTTGATGAAAAATTGCATGATTTTAAGATAATAAAGAACTGAAATTAAAGCTGAGAAGAAAATAACGACTGGAAGTACATTGAATGCAAAAATGAACGCTATATTTGATTCTTCAGTGTAAAGTCCTCCAAATAGGAAAGTGATCCCCTCGTTGGAATAATTGATGATGGCGTTCACCACTTCGGTCAATCCTTTAAGTGCCCCTTGTCCCCAAGACGTCTTTAACACGATAAAAGCGAAAAATAACTGTATGGCAAGCCCACCAAGGACTGTTCTTAAATTAACCCGCTTTTTGTTTTTAGAAAATGCAAACGCAATTCCCATAACGACAATGATACCCAAAATACCCCATAAATATTGCACTTCTTTCACCTCTTCGATAAGTATGATTGAAACTTGATGCTTTCGGATTTTTATTTTACAATTCTTTCAGACGTCTGACAACCTACAATTGCAAGATTTGTCGAAAGTTGTACGGACAACAACGTCAATAGTATGCGCAAATACAGCGTTTTCATGAAAGGGGATACAATAATGAAGATCAGAAAAAATTTTTTGGAAGGCTTGGAACAAAAAGTATATATATATGAAAACAAGAAAGAAGAGTTCATTCTAATCGCTGTACCGGCAATCGAATGGTCGTACTCATTCTTTTATCAGGATGAAGAAATCCAATCAAAATTGTTCCATTCATTAACGGAAAGGATCCCACACGAAACAGCTGAAACGTTAAGTTCACGAATTGTCCAATGGACGACTGAGATGTAAGAAATGTTTAACCCGGTACTAATTATTGCTGAAAGCAGTAAACAGTGGCTTCTTGTTCCATTCTTTGTTGCATTGTTACTTTAGAACGAATATGATGAGAAAGTGAGAATGACGAGAAAGGATTTTATGAATGAAAATAGACTTTATACAGGAAGTTCAGTCAAGACGGACTTTCGCCATCATTTCCCACCCGGATGCTGGGAAAACAACCTTAACGGAACAGCTTCTATTATTCGGAGGTGCGATTCGCGCCGCTGGAACAGTAAAAGGAAAGAAATCAGGTAAGTTTGCAACATCTGACTGGATGGAAATCGAGAAGCAGAGAGGGATCTCTGTGACTTCTTCTGTCATGGCCTTCGATTATGATGATTACAGGGTGAATATTCTGGATACACCGGGTCACCAAGACTTCTCCGAAGACACTTATAGAACATTGATGGCAGTTGACAGCGCTGTGATGATCATCGATTCAGCGAAAGGGATCGAGGCACAAACCTTGAAACTATTCAAAGTTTGTCGAATGAGAGGGATTCCGATCTTCACCTTCATCAATAAGCTTGATCGCCAAGGGCGTGAACCACTTGAGTTATTGGAAGAACTTGAAGAAGTATTGGGAATCCAATCGTATCCAATGAATTGGCCGATAGGGATGGGGAAAGAATTCTTAGGAATCTATGATCGCTTCCATAATCGCATCGAGCAATTTCGAGTAGAGGAAGATGATCGCTTTATTCCATTAAATGATGAAGGTGAAATTGAGGGAGAACATCCTCTTAAAGAAAGCAATCTATATAATCAAACTCTTGAAGATGTTTTGTTGCTGAATGAAGCTGGAAACCAGTTTTCACGTGAACGCATAGCGAATGGGGAGTTGTCTCCGGTCTTTTTCGGAAGTGCATTAACGAATTTCGGTGTACAAACATTCCTTGAAACATACTTACAGTTTGCTCCATCTCCACAGCCAAGGAATTCCGATGCGGGAGAGATCGAGCCGACAGCAGAGGATTTCTCCGGGTTTGTATTTAAGATTCAAGCCAATATGAATCCAGCTCACCGGGATCGGATTGCATTTGTCCGCATTTGCTCAGGTCAATTCGAAAGAGGAATGACGGTGAATCTTTCCCGTACAGGAAAGTCCATTAAACTTGCGCAATCGACTCAATTTCTTGCAGATGACCGGAGTACGGTGAATGAAGCGGTCAGTGGGGATATCATCGGGGTTTATGACACGGGTACCTATCAAATCGGTGATACACTCGTCCAGGGGAAGCAAGGCTTTCAGTATGAAAAGCTGCCTCAATTCACGCCTGAACTTTTTGTCCGGGTCACAGCCAAGAACGTGATGAAGCAGAAGCACTTCCAAAAAGGGATCCTTCAGCTTGTCCAAGAAGGAGCCATTCAATACTATAAGACACGTACCGAAGACATCATTCTAGGGGCAGTTGGTCAACTTCAGTTTGAAGTATTTGAGCATAGAATGAAGAATGAGTACAACGTGGATGTAAAAATGGAACCGATCGGGTCTAAGATTGCACGGTGGATTGAAAACGAAGAAGATGTCAAGGAGTCCATGTCCAGCTCCAGGAGCATGCTGGTCAAAGATCGACATGAGAATCTTGTCTTCCTTTTCGAGAACGATTTTGCCATGAGATGGTTCAATGATAAAAATCCGGATATACGATTATATAGTTTAATGTAAGGACACTTAGCACTTCTCCTAATACTGGAGGAGTGCTTTTTCCATTTAATAAAGTTTTTCTCCCTGTGTTGCATTTAAATTAGCGAGTGCTGACTACCACTCCAGGTGCTCGCTTTCCGCGGGACGTTAGTTGAGCCTCCTCGGGCTATGCCCTGCGGGGTCTCAAGATCCAGCTCTGGCGGCTAGCCCCTCGAGGTCATAAGCAAAATGGTCCAAGAAGGCAAAAGAACGCCTTCTTAGCCCATTCAACTTATGCTTGTCGGGTCTGAACGAGCCGCCTCCGCTTTTCGTACTTTCCAGCGTTTCCAGCAGGAGTCGAGCACCTTCACCTTCAACCAACTGACCGAGTTAAATTTTCTACTAGTAAAAATATAGTCGACTGAATACCATCAGTTTAAAGTATTAAGAGGCAATGCAAGTGAATTGTATTAGTGGTTATTTTCTTTAACTTAGTTTCATATCATTTCACAAAGCTCTGTCAGATTAGGCTTAGTTAAAGGGTGAGGGGAACTGCGTAGACTCCTACGGAAAACGGGCTCGGCCGAACGTCCCTGGAAAGCGGAGCAGTTCCCCTCACTCTGTAGCATACATTAAGTTGGCAGAGCATTTGCAAATCATTGTCAACATAAAATGACGACAATCTATGTGTGAGAAAAACTGAAACACCATAATCATAAAAATTCACTGTCATTGAGTAATTTTTCCTAAAATAAAGGGATATTATTGGCGTTGGTAGGGTATTTAGACTTAGTATATAGGTATGGGTATTTATTGACGTTACAGGGGAAGGAAGAGATGTTATGCAATACGCATGTGCGAACTGTGGAATAGAGATGGAATATCATGAGGCAGGGTTTTTATTTTTACATAACGAAAAAGGGTTGGACTTACCGCTGACAGGATCAGGTGATAGGACAGAAGAAGGCTTGTATGTTTTGCCATATGACAATCTTGATGACCTTTATGAAAAATTATCAGAAATAGAAACCACATTAGTGAATGAAGGATGGACATGCAGCTTTAATTGTACAGAAAAGCCCGGTCCCTTCCGTCCCTCAAAAGAATTCATGGATTTAATTAAATATAGAGAAATGGTAAAGCTGATTCAGGGGGGGCAATTTAAGAGCCATCTTCAGCCTATCATCGATCTTGGCGATTTCAGTCTTTTTGGCTATGAATCGCTCTTACGGTCAAATAGTGGCAATAAGCGCATCAATCCAGGGGAGTTGTTCGAAGCCGCCTCGCGAACTGGTTTTCATTCCATGTTGGATCAGAAGGCGAGGAAATCAGCCATCGAGTCCAGGCAGGGCCAAGTGGATCCTGGTACGAAGAGCTTTATCAATTTTCTTCCTTCCACGATTTATAACCCTGAATTTTGTTTGCGCCATACGTTCAAGATTGTGAAGGAATGCAATGTGAATCCTGAAGATCTCGTCTTCGAAGTGGTAGAAACAGAGAAGATTGCAGATGTAGATCACTTGCGCTCTGTTCTTGACGTATATAAGAGAGAAGGCATGAAAGTCGCCCTTGATGACGTAGGTTCAGGTTTTGCAACGGTTGAAATGTTAAGCCTGCTTCAGCCGGACTATGTAAAGATCGATCGATCCTTCATCAATCACTGTGATCGTGATGACGATAATCAGGCATTTTTACGTAAAGTGATGAAGATTGCCGGAGAATTGGACATATTGGTCCTGGCAGAAGGGGTTGAGAGAAAAGAAGAATTACTTTTCTGTAAAGATATCGGGATCCACTATGCACAAGGCTATTTCATAGGAAAACCACAAGAAGAAGCGATGGAACCATTTGCTGAAACTCAATTCGTTTAATAGACAAGCCCTTCCCAATAATTACGGGAGGGCTTTTATTTGTAATGGGATCCTTCCAAGGCAAAGGAGAACGAAATAGTTCCTTGACAAATTCAAATGAAATGATAATATATTACTATAAATTACTTTAGTGCATAAAAGCTTAAAAGCGTTTAAGAGTGAAAGAGTAACGAGAACCTTAAACAATCAATCACATATTCATTGTCTTGAACAACGCAGTAGGAATAAGTGAGACAGCAATCAGAGACTGGACGTCAGCTGGAAGTCCAGGTCCGCTTCTTTCTGAATTACATTGTTTATGAATTCTCTAAGTGATTAGGGGGTTTATCAAGAGACAACCTTTATGAAGTGGAAATAAATCAGGTTATGTCTTGGATCAGTCGATCTTATGCTAGCCATGGGTTTATTTCAATTAGGGTGGTAACGCGGAGAATTCTTCGTCCCTATCGGGGATGGAGGGTTCTTTTTGTTATAAAATCCTATTTCGGTCACATAGCTCACAGAAGGAAGTGTTAACATGTTAAACATTCATAGCGTTCATAAACCGTCCGTTAAAGAAGCATCTACAGTATTACTTGTTGTACTGGGAATCATCAGTGTCAGCATTATCGGAGTGGGAGCGGTCCCTCATATTCCGATCATACTTTCCCTCTTCTTTTTGATGGTTTATGGGTTGGTACGCAAAGTGGAGTTCAAAGAAATTGAAAAGGGGATGATTGCCGGTGCGCAGGGTGGATTAGGTGCCATTCTCTTATTTTTCTTTATTGGACTGCTTGTAAGCAGCTGGTTGATCAGTGGGACCATTCCCACGTTAATGTTTTACGGGTTTGAATTTGTCACTCCACATTATTTTTATGCGATTGCCTTTTTACTCACATCCTTAAGCGGAGTAGCAATCGGAAGCTCACTGACAACGGCGGCAACCATTGGTGTAGCGTTAATCGGAATCGGTGAGGCTATGGGTTTATCCATGTCAATCACAGCGGGTGCGATCGTTTCAGGTGCCTTTTTTGGAGATAAGATGTCCCCTTTATCGGATACAACCAACCTTGCGTCATCCATCGTCAAGGTGGATCTGTTCACCCATATTCGAAATATGGCCTGGACGACCGTACCCGCCTTTATCATTACATTGATTGTATTTGGTGTCCTTTCGCCCGGGACCAGTAAGGTCAATCTGTCCGAGCTTGATGCGTTGCAGGAAGGTTTAATGCAGACCGGACTGATCCACTGGTACAGCTTAGTTCCTTTAGTGTTGCTGGTGGTACTGATCGTATACAAAACACCTGCATTATTCACACTTGCCATTACGATTGCCGTCTCTGTGTTATTATCTTTTTTCCACGGGACGTTAGCGGTAAATGAATTATTCCAGGTACTGTTCGAAGGTTTTACATCGAAGACTGGGGTGGAATCCGTTGACTCGCTTTTATCAAGAGGGGGAGTGAACAGCATGATGTTTACCATTTCCCTTGTCATTCTCTCACTGAGTCTAGGAGGATTACTATTTAAACTTGGAATCATCCCGGCGTTGCTCCACAAGGTGTCTGCTGTCATTCAATCTGAAAGACGAACGATTCTTTCCACTGCACTATCAGCGATCGGTATCAATCTTGTGGTAGGGGAGCAATACTTATCCATTCTATTGACGGGTGAAGCTTTTCAATCTCAATACAAAAAATTGGGTCTTCACCCAAAAACCTTATCCCGGACATTGGAAGATGCAGGAACTGTCGTGAATCCCCTTGTTCCATGGAGTGTGTGCGGAATATTCCTTACAGATGTGTTAGGTGTTTCCACGATTGAATATTTACCATTTGCGGTGTTCTGCCTGATTTCTCCGGTCATCACTATCCTATATGGTTTCACAGGATGGACCATCGAGAAAGAGAAAACGGAGAACAACCCTGCTATATCAAATTCGTAACAATCAAGGACTGTCAGTCTTAATGATTCACTCTCTTACTGTGAGGATGATTCATTTTGAGGACAGTCCTTTTTGTTGCATTTCTCTATATGTGTCAAAATAACGCTGGTAATATTGGCTCCCTGTAGATATCATGAATAAATGAAATAGGGGGAGTACCGCGATCATCGCTGGATTGTTAAGCAATAATACACCTTCCCGTACCATAAATACTTCAACGGTCAAGAGAAAAAGGATACTCCCTAATGTATATTTCCAATCGCAGTTTCTAAAAAAAATTACTAAACTATAAAAGTACGTCGTGAACCAAATGTATATGGCATTCCCTGCGATCAAATCCCTGACAGGATTCGAAAAATGATTCAGGGGAACGATATATAGATTCAGCAGGGAAGACAAAATCCAGGCGAAAGAAAGGGAAATGGTAGAGAGTGCAAAGTACAAAGTGATGAAATGAACATAATGATTCGAAGACTCCTCAAGAACCTTCCACCATGTTTTTGCCAGTATGACTGAAATAATGAGGAAAAAAGTTGTATAATACGATTTCCACCAATGATGTTCGTATAAATTTATGTGTATGAACCACGTTTCAATAAGGAAGAAGACACTGATGATGACCGCAATTCTCCATGCCGGCAAGCGGTACAGCACAACGTACGTGATGGCAACAGGAACAGAAAATGCCTGTGAACTGATTGACCCCAGGACGCTGTCATTGTAATTATTCGATAAAATATGGGGATGATACGTATAGCTATTAAATAATACAAATATGACATATTCAAATACATAGGCCAACCCGGAAATGAAAAGCCAAAATAGGATGATCCTGCCATAAATTTGACGATTCCTCATCACAATGAAAAATAGTGCGAAAATGCTGAATAGACTAAGGAATACAAAGGGAACCCAGTTCGCCATTTTAATGCTCCTTACGTTACAGTATAAAAATAGTGTACACCGATAGGATGGAATTATTTATTTTTATAGAAAATAATCGATATTTAGTATTCACAGACGCTTTAATATTGAAGGATCTTCCTGAAGAGACTATAGTTAACAGTAACTCCTTCCAAACCATAATGAACGCTGTATACATATAGAAAGGGGAGCACTTCATTGAAAATTAGTGATTTTTCCATACGACGACCGGTGTTCACCATTGTCACCATGTTGCTTATCCTTATTCTGGGAGGAGTCTCCCTCCTTAGGATCCCATTGAAGCTCATCCCGGACCTAAATCCTCCCGTAGGTGTCGTGGTGACCAATTATCCTGGAGCGGGTCCCCAGGAGGTGGTGGAGAAGGTAACAAAACCACTTGAAGAAAGCCTTTCCACTCTGCCGGGAATGAAGAACCTTCAATCGACTTCAAGGGAAGGTTCGAACTTTATTCTCCTTGAATTTTCATGGTCGACCTCCATTGATGAGATTGAAAATGATGTCCTGCAACGCTTAGATCAAACTCCACTTCCTGAGGGGGCTGAGAATCCCAGGTTTCTCAAATTTGACCCTGCCCAGTTCCCGATCATTCAATTTTCTTTACGGGAAGAAGGGGACGAGTCCCATTTAAAGGCACTATCCGAGAATTTGAAACAGGAACTGACACGAGTGGAAGGTGTTGCGAATGTAAATGTTTCAGGTTCATTAACGGACGAAGTGGTCATCGAACTGAATCAGCAAGCATTGAAAGATAATCGTCTAAGTCAAGGGGATGTGGTCAACTCTATCCGCGCTAACAATGTGACAGCTCCAGGAGATACGATCGAGACGGATGGACAAACATTGACCACTAGAGTAGTAAGCAAACTCCAGTCCGTGGATGAATTGAAGGGATTGGTCCTTCAAGTGAATCCTCAAACAGGAAAGAAGATTAAGCTTTCTGATGTTGCGAAAGTTGAACAGAGAAAGCAGGATACAAACACAATCACACGAGCAAACGAAGAATCTGCCATCCTGTTCAGTGTGCTGCAGCAATCAGATGCTAACACCGCTTCCGTATCGAAAGCGTTTCAAAAGGAACTGGACCGCCTCCTTAAACAGGATCAATATAAATCAATCAAAGCTGATATCCTGTTCGATCAGGGGGATTACATTACCCAAGCCATCGGAAATATCGCCAATTCCCTCCTGATAGGTGGAGCCTTTGCAATGCTTGTGCTCTTCTTATTTTTGAAAAATGTAAAAAGTCCCCTTATCATCGGGGTGGCCATTCCTTATTCAGTCATTGTTACATTTGTCCTTATGTTTTTTGCTGATTTTGCATTGAATATCATGACTTTAGGAGCCCTGGCTCTTGGGATTGGGATGCTGGTGGATAATGCGATAGTAGTCATTGAGAATATTTATCGCCATTTATCCCTGGGGAAAAATCCGAAGGAAGCTGCAAGTATGGGAGCAAAAGAAGTAGGAGGAGCCATCACCGCTTCAACCTTGACTACTATAGCGGTATTTCTGCCGGTCGTCTTTATATCCGGTTTACTGGGAGAATTGTTTACTGAATTTGCCTTGACGATTTCTTTTAGTTTATTGGCTTCACTTGTTGTGGCGTTGACAGTTATACCGATGCTTGCAAGCAGACTCTTGAAGAAACCAAAAGGGAACATCGAAGCAAAGCGTAGGCGTTCTAAGAGCCGAAACACATTTGCCAGGTCGGTTAAATGGGCGCTTCGTCACCGGTTCATTGTATTATTCATCACTCTCATTACCTTAGTGGGTGGCGGACTTGGCCTTACGACGGTAGGGACGCAGTTTTTACCACCAACTGATGAAGGGTTTTTCAACATAAGGGTCGAATTGGATAATGGGGCTTCCGTCGATGAGACCAATAAAGTCGTCAAAGCGATCGAAGACAGGTTGGAGAAAGAAAAAGATGTCGATGTCTTCGTTAGTCTTGTGGGTACCACCCAGGAACAATCATTTAGAGGAAGTGGGAAAGGGAATATTGCAGAAGTTTATGTGAAAATGGTGCCTCTCGATGAGCGGGAGAGTTCTATTTTCAGCTTTGCGGATGAAGTAAAGCCTGAAGTGGAAAAAGCTGCACAGAAGGTAAATAAATCTGCTGAAGTTTCCTTTAACTTACAATCGACATCCGGCTCCAGTCCTCAAACCTTGACGTTTAATTTGAGAGATACGGACCAGAATCGACTGAACGATTCCGTCGATACGTTATTCGACTCTTTAAAAGGCATGAAGGATGTCACAGAAGTTTCAACAGATCAGATGGAGACGGTGAAAGAAGTCCAAATGAAGGTGAACCGGGAGAAAGCTCTTAAACAAGGTTTGGCACCTGCTCAAATCGGGACACTGGTTCAAGATGTAACCCGGGGGGTCCTGACTACCCAAATGGTCACAGGGTCTTCTGATGTCATCAATGTGCTCGTTCAATATGACAGGAACATCACCGAAAATCTTGATTCTTTAAAGAAACTTCTCATTCCAAATGGACAAGGAAAGTATATTCAATTAAACTCCGTCGTCGACTTTTCCATTGAAGATGGACCTGTCAGCATTCAAAGAATTGACCAGCAGCATGCCGTTCAATTTACACTCAACTATTCGTCCTCAACCAATCTTGGGGCCATTTCGAAAGCGGTTGATGAGAAAATCGAAACACTGGATCTTCCAACCGAGACATTGGTTTCGTTCAGTGGGGACAGAGAGCTACTTGAGGACTCCATTGATGACATGGTCCTGGCTCTTGGACTTGCCATCGTGCTTGTCTATATGGTCATGGCTGCACAATTCGAGTCATTTAAATATCCGTTTGTCATCATGTTTACTGTCCCACTCATGGTAATAGGTGTAGCAATCGCCTTGGCCATTACACAGACCCCTATCAGCATTTCAGCGATCATTGGAGTGATTGTACTGGCAGGTATCGTCGTCAACAATGCTATCGTCATTGTGGATTATATCAATCAGCGTAAAGAGGCGGGCACAGGCAGTTTTGACAGCATCGTCGAAGCGGTGCAGGACCGGGCAAGACCGATCTTCATGACGGCACTTACGACGATACTCGGCCTATTGCCCCTGGCACTCGGGCTGGGTGAAGGTACCGAAATCAATCAGCCTATGGGCATTGCCGTCATTGGCGGTCTGATCAGCTCGACATTATTGACCATTTATGTCATACCGATCGTTTACAGCTTCTTTGATTCAGAGACGAGAAGAATGAAGAAACGAAGAGAAACATACGAATATAAAGATTAGAGCACACAACGAGAGTTAACCCAATGCTAAGCAGTCGCCTCATACAATGATGAGGTGCGTTAGTGGAAAGGTTAGCTCTTTTTTTATCAACAAATAATCGTCAAAAACGGGGGAGAAGATTTTGGGAAAAGGGATCTATTTGATTACGGGGTTTCCGGGCTTTTTAAGTCATAATATTGTTAAGAGTTACTCAAACAGGATAAAGTATCGAAACTATACTTACTTCACCTGAATCCAATGAGGAAGCAGGCGGAAGAAGGTATACGAAAACTGAGATTCTTATCAGATGCAGAGATCATCCTTGTAGAAGGGGACATTACCCGAACGAATCTTGATATGCCAGAAGAGAACCTCATCGAGATCAGGGAGGAAGTGGAATATGTTTGGCACTTGGCAGCCATTTATGATCTTGCAGTTCCTCAGGATCTGGCACAGAAAATAAATGTAGAAGGCACACGTAAGGTCAATGATTTCTGTCAAACACTCACTGAATTAAAAAGATACGTGTATTTTTCCACTGCATTTATAGCTGGATCGCGTGAAGGAGAACTAATGGAGAATGAATTGATCTATCCTGAGCGCTTTCATAACTTCTATGAACGTACTAAATATGAAGCAGAGGTCCTGGTGGATGAATTGAAGGACATACTGCCGGTTACGATCTTCCGCCCGGGTATCGTGAAAGGAAACTCAGAAACCGGCGAGACAGTGAAGTTCGATGGACCATACTTTATTATGAATATGTTTAATCGATTATCTTTCCTGCCGTGGATTCCATTTCTAGGTGGGGGTACCTCTAATATAAATATTGTACCCGTCGAATACGTAGTGAAAGCATCCATTTATCTCGGCCATGAGAAGGCTGGGAGTGGAAAGACGTATCATCTGACCGATCCAGAACCACTGATGGTAAAGGAAGTGTATGAGCAGATTTTATGGCATATGTTAAAAAAGAAACCAAAGGGGAGCATTCCATTATCCCTTTCTAATTGGGCACTCGGCTTCCGTTTTATTCGGCGTTATTTAAAAGTCGAACGGGAAGCATTGGACTATTTTACATTACAAAGTGAATTCAATTGCGAAAATGCCAGAAAAGATCTGGAGGGGACATCGATAATATGCCCTTCCCTTTCCAGTCAGATCGAAAAAATGGTGGAGTTTTATCTTGAACACGCCTCTAATGAGCGATTGCATGTAAAGATTGATTAAAAGCGGAATGGAAACATTCTAAAGAGCAATCGTCGTAATAATTGGGAGAGATATGGTAAATATAAAGGGAGAAGCATCAATAGGAGGAATCTCAAAATGTCATTTTCCCTTACACTATACCCTGACCGACACAAACACAATCCATTTCACAAGCCTAATAAAAGCATCCTATTTCACCACTCCTCCTTTTATACGGGGTGCATATGAAGTCATCCATTACAAAATTAGAAGGGATCCTGTGGAGTATTGCGCTGCCGGGTTTTCCTCAATTGCTTGTTGGTTTATGGTTTAAGGGAACGTTGTTTGTGCTTCTTGAGATCATTATCAATATTCAAAGTAACTTCAATCTGGGGATCATGTACAGTTTTTTAGGCGAAACACATAAAGCAGCAGATATTCTTGATTACCAGTGGCTTATGTTTTATCCGTGTTTATATATGTTTGCCATGTGGGATGCGTATAAAATTGCCGATGGCCAAAAGGGAAAGTACAGTTTTTTACCCTTTGTTATGTCCGCCTATATGGTAACGGTTGGTTTGATGTATTCCCCTAAGGTATATCTATTCGGGAAATTTATCGGGCCCATTTTTCTGCCGATTTTGTTTGTGATTCCCGGAGTGTTGCTGGGGCTATTGATACGAGCCATCCTGATACGGGTTCAATAAATTTTTTCTCTTTACGAATAGGTGTTTTTGAGTTAAAATATATCTATACAAATGAACGTTTTCTACCTGTCAAAGGGGAGTAGCTATAGGTTTCATACCTAAACAAAGTCGTCAATTCATGGTGCATGCCATCGGCTTTGTTGGCATATCCGTATGCTAAGCAAGACCTTTGCCTTATTTAGGCAAGGGTCTTTTTATTTTTATAAAATTCCTTGCCTATTGGAAAACTAACTATGTAAATAGGGAGGGACTAGAGGTATGGATGCTTCGATGTTATTGGAATATGGATGGGTCCTGCTGATTTTGGTAGGTCTTGAAGGGATTTTAGCTGCTGATAATGCGGTGGTAATGGCTGTAATGGTCAAACATTTACCTGTGGAACAAAGGAAAAAAGCACTTTTTTACGGTCTATTGGGAGCCTTTGTCTTTAGGTTCGCTGCATTATTTCTTATTTCGTTCTTAGTCAATGTGTGGCAGGTTCAGGCCATTGGGGCCATCTATTTATTCTACGTGGCCATACACCATTTTGTGAAGAAAAGGAAAGACACTGGGGCAGTAGAAGAGGAACCGGCAAAAGGATCGGGATTCTGGACTACTGTGCTCAAGGTGGAACTTGCGGATATCGCATTCGCGGTTGATTCCATGCTTGCTGCCGTTGCCTTGGCCGTAACCCTTCAACCGACTGGATGGTTTGATGTAGGAGGTATTGACGGAGGGCAATTTATTGTCATGTTCCTGGGCGGCATCATCGGGTTGGTGATCATGAGGTTTGCTGCAACATGGTTTGTGAAATTATTGGAGAAATACCCTACCTTAGAATCAGCAGCATTTTTAATTGTTGGCTGGGTGGGTGTGAAACTTGCCGTTTTCACCCTCGCTCATCCTGATGTAGCCATCCTGGACCAACACTTTCCAGAATCAAAAGGGTGGAAACTTGTATTCTGGAGCGTATTGATCCTGCTATCTGTAGGCGGGTATGTATTATCAAGAAGAAAAGCAAAGCAGGAAGAAGAGGAAATAGAAAGAAGAGCAAAAGCAGAATAATTCACCTTTTAAAGCTAACGTGGAATTTCCACGTTAGCTTTTTTGAGTTTTTTTTGGTGAGGGTGAAGCCTCACAAATCGGTGATTCACAGCTTGTCCACATGAAAAGTCATTGATGTTGAAGAGATTTCTCAATTTTATTAGGATAAACCCCCTCAAAAAAAATTCTTTTAACGTAATTCCTTTAATAAGGCGATCGATCGGCCAATAACTAAATAACATATGAGGTGATATGAGAAACTCCCCCCTCTCCTTTTCGCTTTTACATTCAACACCATATGAGTATAATAGTGTGCAGGATGGGGTGAGGCTGATGCTAAATGTTCTACTATTTCTACTCGCTAAAAAAAAGAAGCAATCGCTTGAAGAGATGGCGATCCAAATACAAAATGGTGATGAGCAATTATTGAACATAGTCCTCGAAGACTATAAGCCATTTATTAAAAAAACGGTATCATCGGTCTGCAAACGATTCATTTATGAAAGTGATGATGAATTCAGCATCGGTCTGATTGCCTTTCATGACGCTATATTAAAGTATAATCTACAACGGGGCTCTTCCCTCATCAGTTTCTCTGAAGTAATCATCAAGCGGAAAGTGATTGATTATATCAGAAAAAATGGGAAGTTTCAGGATATCAGCTTCGATAAGAGCACGTTTGAGGATGGGGAAGATGCTTCGAGCTTGACGGTCGATCAGATTGTGTCTGTAGAGGAATTCGGGAGACAGGAAGAAGCCAGTAAGAGACGTGAAGAGATTCTGTCTTTCCAAGAACACCTGGCTCAATACAAGTTGTCCTTCTACGATTTGGTTGAACAATCGCCCAAGCATGAAGATGCACGGTTGAATGCCATAGAAATCGCCAAAAAGGTAGTGAGTTCACAAGAACTTTTGGATTATCTTATAGAAAAAAGACGATTGCCGATAAAAAAATTAGAAAAACAGGTGAACGTCACCAGAAAAACAATTGAGAGAAATAGAAAATATATTATAGCCATTTCTCTTATTCTTATAGGGGATTATGTTTATTTAAGGGATTATTTAAAAGGGCGGTTAGAGATATGAAAAAAGGGATCATTATGGAAATCAAACAGGATATCCTGGTGATGATGACACCGGAAGGAGAATTTCTTACAGGAAGAAAGCAGCCCGAACAACAGTATGAGATAGGGGAAGAGATTCCTTTCTTTCCCTTGAGCTCAAGAACTGATAAGCCAAAATCAATTTATAAGTGGAATTGGAAAGTGTCGACTTCTATGTTGACAGTCCTTGTCGTCATCATTGCCCTGTTCTCAAGTTCTGTGCTACAGAACAACCGGGCTTATGCATATGTTTCGGTCGATATCAATCCCAGTATGGAACTAGCCTTAAATAAAGATCAGCAAGTATTGAATATCATGCCGTACAATGATGATGCTAAGGTTCTCATAAAGAAACTGAGTGACTGGAAAAATGAAGATGTTAGGGAAGTGACGGAGAAAATCTTTCTCTTAAGTGAACGACTCGGATATTTAAAGGGGATTCAAAATGTGTTCATCACTTCTTCCTTTATTGATGATTCCGATCCTAAACGGGAAACCGAATTACTGGACGAATTAACTGAGTTTGTTGAGGACTACGGTTCTGATCATTCCACGAACATCATCATGAAAGAAACATCCAGGGAGTTTAGGGAAAAAGCATCAGAAAAAGGAATGACTGCCGGCTCCCTTATTCGTGAAACAGAACAAAAGGATTCGAATCGAAAAACAGAGCCTGTAGAAAAAGAATTGAACAAAGAAGATAAAGAAGTTCAAGAAAAAGTGATCAAACAAGAAAAAGAGAAGCAAAAGAAAGCAATTATAGATGAAAAAGTCAAAGCTGCGAATCAAAAGGTGAATCCTCCAAGAAAAGAGAAGAAACAAAATGCGGATAAGATCCAAAAACCTCAAAAAAACCATGACCATCCGCAAAAGCCTCATCCCGAAAAAAAATTGGAGAGGGGAAAACCTGAAAAATCACAAACCGGGAACTCCTCGATAGGTAACAATGGCAACAGAGGTGATGAGAGATCTAATAAAGGGCATGACAATCATCAGCGAAATGACCAGGGGTCTCATCGAGAAGATGATAAGCATAATCATCATCAGAATAAAAATGAAGATAAGAAACACAACCATGAAAACAGACAGGAAAATAAAAAAGAGTAAGAAAGACAGGCAAAGGCTCATTCAAATGAATGGGTCTTTGTTCTTGGTTAATGTAAAAGGGTAGCTGGAACGTGCCAGCTACCCGAATGCCAAATTATTTAGTTTGTTGTCCAGTTAATTGAGATTGGGCTTGCTTCACAAGACGCTTTGTGATTTCTCCTCCAACTGATCCGTTAGAGCGTGAAACTGTATCTGATCCAAGCGTAACGCCAAACTCCTGGGCGATTTCATATTTCACTTGATCAAGGTACTGTTCAACACCAGGAACAAGTAATTTATTTGAACTTCTAGACATAGTCGTTTTCCTCCTTACTAGGATACTTGAAACAATGAATGTTTCAGTACTTATATTATTTGTATTATCATCATGAACATGAATGGTAATATTTCGACGAAATTGTATTGTTTGCTTTAAAATAATATTAACCACCACACTTGTCGGTTTAGGAGGCTTTTATTAAAGGAAGAATAAACAATATAAGAAATTATTCATTTTTCCTTTCATTCTTCGGTTTTATTCTTTAAGATAGATAAGGAAATAATGTTGAAAGGGAATTACATACATGTGGTATAAGCTTAGATTGAATTTAAATAAATTAACTCCTGCACAAGTGATTGTAACGTATTATCTTCTTGCGGTGACGATTGCGACCGTACTGCTCAGTCTACCCATTGCTCATAAAGAAGGGGCGGAATGGAAATTTTTGGATGCGATCTTTACAGCTGTCAGTGCAGTAAGCGTTACTGGCCTTACCGTTGTAAGCACGGTCGACACATTTAATACGACAGGAATTTTCATCTTAATGTTCGTTCTCCAATTCGGTGGAATTGGAATTATGACACTTGGTACGTTTTTTTGGTTGATCGTAGGAAAGAAAATTGGCTTAAAAGAACGCCGCCTCATCATGACGGATCAAAACCAGACAAGCCTGGCCGGACTGGTGAGTTTATTAAAACAAATCCTATTATTGATCATATTCATTGAAATCGTTGGCGCTTTCATATTAGGTGTCTATTTCTTGGGTTATTACCCCACGTGGCAGCAGGCTTTTATTCAAGGGTTGTTTGCCTCTGTCAGTGCCACAACGAATGCGGGTTTTGATATTACAGGACAATCCCTCATTCCCTATGCGAATGATTACTTTGTCCAATTCATCACCATCATTTTATTGACACTCGGTGCCATCGGATTTCCAGTCCTGATTGAGACCAAAGATTATTTGATGAGTAAGAAGAGAAATAAGCATCATTTTTCTTTATACTCAAAAATCACCACCTTGACGTTTTTTGCGCTCATGGCATTCGGGACCTTGATCATCTTTCTTTTTGAATATAACCGCTTTTTTGACGGCATGGAATGGCATGAGTCATTCTTCTATGCGTTTTTTCAATCGGCTACAACGAGGAACGGGGGGCTTGCCACTATGAATGTGGCTGATTTTTCAACTCCCACCTTATTGGTCATGAGTGCCCTGATGTTCATAGGGGCATCACCAAGTTCGGTTGGTGGAGGGATCAGGACCACCACCTTTGCCCTGAATATTTTATTTTTGTTCCATTTTGCAAAGGGAAATCAAACCATTAAGATATTCAAAAGGGAAATTCATCATCAGGATGTCATCAAATCCCTGGTCGTGACGATGATGGCCATTTTTATCTGCTTCCTGTCTGTCATTATCCTCACTTTCACAGAGGACCATTCCATTATGGAGATTGTGTTTGAAGTTGCATCCGCTTTCGGAACGACGGGATTATCCATGGGGATCACCTCGGAACTTTCCTCGATCGGTAAATGCGTGATCATCGCACTGATGTTTATCGGTCGGGTGGGCATACTTTCCTTCCTCTTTATGATTGGAGGAAAAGAAAAGACTGCAAAATATCACTATCCTAAAGAACGGGTCATTATAGGGTAATGGACCTCTTTTAAAAAAGGTGCTGCATGCAGCATCTTTTTTTGTTCTATAAGCATGAAGAGGGAACTCTCATTTTAATGCGGAATAGGGTACGTCAAAGTGGATCATAAGGAACAGGATGATGGGGAGGGAGATGATCCATCCAATTACCGGGTTTTTATGATGGACGATCAATACTGTGAACATCATGAGATTAAACAGAAGATCCCAACCGAAATGCCATCCGTGATGGTATGTCATCATTCCGATAAGGTGGGAAAGACCTTCTGTCAAGCCATAGATACCTGTCCATAACAAAATCCAACCAACCCTTCCCCATAAATCATGCGGAAGTCTCCCGATAAAAATGGAGATGGTGACTGTATATTGAATGGCCATCTTGCCCAATGAAATAATAGTGTGATTCAAATGAAGAGTGTTGCCAAAGGGGGTGACCGTGTGGAACTCCCACATGGAATAATTAAATAATAGAAATTGTGAAAGTAAATCCCCGATAATGAAGAATAATAAAGTTGGATAATAGCTGTAAAAATCCTTCCAGTTACCAAACTTCCACCCTAAGAAAGCGTATGCCAGCAAAAAAATTAGTATCATGTCCTCATATCCTATCCTCATTCACACTTTTTCCTTAGTTTCCGGAGTAAATGTTGATTTATTCAGTTGAATGAATACCTATTTTTAGAAGAATGGAAAACGAGCAGGCGGGGAAAATAAGGTCAAAGGAGATGAGTCATAAATGAAACGTAAAGCACAGTATAATGCTGCTGAGAAAAATAATCAAACCCCACTTAAGAACAAGCAGGAGACTGAATTTTCTGCTGAGTTTTCCCAAGGTGAGGACCCGGCAAAAGGGAAGAATAGAAATTCCTCAAAAGGTAAAAAAGGGAGAAGCTGATGAAAGACAAAAAACAGTCTTTCCGTGAAGAATTCGGTCAGGAATTTGGAGATGTCAATGCAGCCAAAATCCTGGAAGTGACCCAAAAACAACCAAAGACAGAAGAAAAGAAGAAAAAATGTTAAGCGATTCGCTTAACATTTTTTCTTCTTTATCATTGAACAAGTTGACGGTCAAACTCGAATACAGTTGATTGACCAGTTGAAGGTTCAAAGTAGGCAAGAACGTATAGTTCCTTGTCTTCTTTTGAACGGATCGTTTCTAGGAGTGTATGCTTATACAACTCTTTTTCATTTAATTTCAGATTGGCAAATGCCTCACCTGCGATGGTTGGCTGTGTTAAAAGACTTTGATAAATAGCAGATCGCTCTTCCTTCGTCAGCTCATGCGTCCACCACGGTTTTCTTGGTTTGTACTTTTGATTGTCTAAATAGTCGAGTTTCATGAGACCCTCAATAACTGAAATTTGAAAGCTTTTTTCAGAGGACAAGAATTCATGCAGCCGCTTAAAGAGATCTTCTAACTGATGTCCGATTCGGGACCATCCCCGATCTTCCCAATATGAACCAAACTGCTGGAAGAAATCAAAAGGGGTGTCAAAGCATTTAGTAACCAGGTACTCAATCGTGCGATCCATGCGGTGATCGTTCCAATATTTCTCCAATACGTCTTCCACTTGCTTGATCCGAACGATATCGTCGAAAGACAATACGTTATTCCCCAAAATCTCATAAGGAGAAGTATCCATATACGTATATTGATGTTCATTTGCGCGAATTCTCAGGCCGGTGCCGCGCAGCATCTTAAGAAATCCTAATTGTAGTTCTTCAGGTCTCATTTCAAATACATCATTGAACGTTTTCCGGAATGATTGGTAATCCTCTTCAGGCAGACCTGCGATCAAATCCAGATGCTGATCGATTTTTTTACCCTCTTTCACCATGGTGACGGTTCTAGTGAGCTTTTTATAGTTTTGTTTTCTCATGACCAGATCATTTGTCTCATCGTTGGTTGATTGGATGCCGATCTCAAAACGGAATAGCCCGCGTGGTGCATGTTCATTGAGGAATTCAATCACTTCGGGACGCATGATGTCTGCCGTGATTTCAAATTGAAAGACGGTACCCGGGACGTGCTCGTCAATAAGGAATTGGAACATTTCCATTGCGTAGCTTCGGCTAATATTAAAGGTCCGGTCCACAAACTTGATGGTTTTCGCTCCATGTTTCATCAGGAATCGGATATCTTCTTTTACCTTTTCACGGTCAAAGTAGCGTACACCCACTTCTATGGAAGAAAGACAGAATTGACAGCGGAAAGGGCAACCTCTGCTTGTCTCGATATAGGTCACCCTTTTGCCGAGCTCTTGCAGGTCTTCCTTAAACCGGAAAGGAGAAGGGACATCCCTTAAATCAATTTTATTTTGTTGAGGCTTGATGACAGGCTTGCCACCAGCTAAATAAGCCACTCCATGTACTTTTGACCAATCTCTATCACCATCAAGCTGATCCAATAATTGTTTGAAGGATTCCTCGCCTTCTCCAATGACAATAAAGTCAACGTCTTCAAGGCGCTCAAGCCAATATGGAACGTCATATGTCACTTCGGGACCTCCGAGGATGATCGTAACCTCAGGCATGATTTTTCGAAGGATCTGAATGACTTTGATCGTTTCTTCGATATTCCAGATGTAGCAGCTGAATCCGATGATGTCCGGCTTTTTTGTAAATAAGTCGGTAACGATATTAAGGGTTGGATCCTTAATCGTGTACTCAGAGAGTTCAATTTCGTGTTCAGGTTCTGCATAGGCCTTCAGACAGCGAATGGCTAAATTCGTGTGAATGTATTTTGCATTTAACGTACTTAAGACGACTTTCTTCATTCATAATCTCCTTTATTCTAAGTCCGTTTGACTCTCAGTCAATTGACTGAGAGTCAAACGAATTTTTATATATGGCAAGTTGTTCGTACAACATAATAAACCAACCTGATTATCATTTTATCTAAGCTTGCGATAAAGCTCAATGTTTGTCTGAAATGAATTTAAAATTATTGTAACTATTAGAAGGAATTTTAGGAAAAGGTGCGAATAATATAAGGTAATAAAAGTTTTTAGAAAAATGTGTTGAATGGTGATCCGGAAGCTCGTATGATTCTGAAGCGAATAGTTTATCACGAAAAAGGGACTGACCCGTGAACACAATGGGGTCAGCCCTTTCTAGTGAGGTTTATCTTGTTTTCATTTCCCTTTTGGAAAGCAGTTTCTGCAGCCTGGTTGATCTGAACTCAATGATAGGCTGCGTGATGCTTGTAAAGAATTTAGTTGAAAATATCATCGTCAGTACAAAGGATACTCCGAGTAACAGTAACAGACTGGTGTTAGGGTCAATCGTGTCTTTTAATTGACTTTCACGGAATAACCGTATAAGAAAACCATGTAGCAAGTAGACATAGAGAGTGTTTTTCCCCCATTTGGTGAAAAACTGTCTCTTTGTAGGTACAAATGTGAAAAAGCTGAAAATCATCACGACGTTTAATAAATATACAGCTGCCCTTACACCCATGCTGATTACGTTGTTCCATTGGAAATCTCCGTAAGGTTTGGAACCAAGAAGCCATTTGTCCGAGAACTCAGGAATGAAATACATCCCTAAAAATACGATTACGAATAATGAACCTGCCATTAAACGGGCTTTACTCGTTTTAAAATATTCGAAGTGCTCCTTCTCCATGTAGTACCCCATCAGGAAGATAGGAAAGAACACAAATGTTCGGGACAAGCTCAAATAATTTGAAATAACATCGGCGAACCCTACAATCAGTCCAAGTGAAAATGCCACTGTCAAGCCGATTCCAGGTTTGAATTTGAACCATTTAATGAAGGCATAAAGCAGTGCGTTCCAGCAAAAAAGGCTGATAAGGAACCACAGGGACCAGTGAGGATTAAGTGGATCCACCTCGAATGTTGATTCTTGGTATAGAAAATGATAGTAAACCGTGTAGATCAGCTGAAACACAATGTAGGGAAGTATCAACTTTTTAGCAAGTTTCTGGATATACCCCTTTTTATAGAATCCTTTCGCAAAGAACCCTGCCACAAGGATGAAGGCCGGCATGTGGAAGGTGTAAATCGTTTTGTACAACGAAAGGATAAAGGGATCGCTTTCGATATAGGATCGGATGACATGTCCAAATACCACTAAAAAGATCAAAATGAATTTGGCATTGTCGAAGTAATAGTCGCGCTGTTTCATATCTTCACCATCTTTTGAGAAAAGTTTATTCCTAATTCATTCTTACCCTAGGATACAATGGGCAAAACAAGATTTTCACTGTTAATTATCACCAGAAGTGCGGGTAGCTATGCGGATTCTGTAAGATTTAAGCCAATGGTCGTCTTTTAAAATTTTAGGGGGATGAGGAAATGACTAATAGTAGTAAAGTGAAAGAAGAGCAAAATAAGGAATTATGTCATCCCATCGATAGGGAAATTTGCTCAGCTTCACCCATGGCGATGCTTGTGATCAATAAAGAGTTGAAAATTGTTTATGCCAACCCCGAAGCATATGAAACCCTGGAGTCAAATGACGAGAATGTTGTAGGGAAGCTCTTCAGCTCATTTTTCTCTTCTGTGCCCGCGCCAATAGTGGCCCATTATAAGGAAGTGATGGAAACGGGTAAAACAATGGAAGATGAAACCCTGATGAATGTGAATGAGAAGAAAATCATTCACGTCGAACTTTTACTGAAAAAATCGACCATTTCTCCTAATGCTTACTTATACTTTAAGGATGTAACGGAGCTGAAGGAGAAGGAACGTAAAGATCATTTAAATGTGCATTTATTATCGAACATTTTCCAGAATGCATCAGAGGGGATCGTCTTATTCGACATAGATGGGAATATCAATGACGTGAATCATGCATTCAGTTTGCAAGTTGGGCTCGATAAGGATGAGATTACCCAGAGGAATATCAGTTCCTTCATTCCCGAAAATGCCCATTATAAGGTTGACAAAATCAAAGAATTGATTTCTCAAAACAAAAAAGCACGCGGGGAAATTCCGATCAAGAAATCACAAAGTATATCGATCGTGGAATTTACGACGAGCCCATACGTCCATCATAAGCTCCATATGGCCATTCTTAGAGATGTAACGGAAAAAAGGCAAATGGAGATCCAACTAAAGCGAAATGAAGAATTGTTCAAAGGGTTGTTCGAAGAAGCGATTGACGCCATAGTCTTATGGGATCAGGACGGAAGGGTCCTTAAAGCGAACTCTTCAGCACTGAAAATATTCGAATGCACACTTTCTGAGCTCCTCTCAAAAAAAATCAGGGATTTTGTTTATCCTTTGGAAAGCCAGAAGTTCGATTTGGTCATGGAACAATTATATAGAAGCGGGGCTGTAAGGGATGAGGTGTTGTTTCTCATGCCGAACAATCAGCTGAAACATTTGGAATTCACTTCAAAGCTTCATTCCGTGGATGGGTACAATATGACCATATTCCGTAATGTCAGTGAACGATATCAGATGGAGAAGGAACTGCGGGAGAGTGAGGAGAGGTTCCGGAAGATATTCGAAGGTTCATTGGATGGATTGCTTATGACCAATCACAATTATGTCGTCGTTGATGCGAATCCTGAAGTAAGTAACATCATTAAGTTGGATAAAGATCAACTCATTGGTAAAGATGTACGGGAAATATTGAATATTGAGCCGGGTGAAGAAGCCTATGACGATTATCTGCATCAATTGAAGGAGGAAGGTCAGGCGACGTTTTTAAAAACGCTGTCATCTTCTAGGGACAGGATTCAACACGTTGAATTATCATCGAAATATAATTTGCTCTCTAACTTGAATTTAACTATCATCCGGGACATTACCGACCAAATTGAGATGCAGGAACAACTAAGGAAATCTGACACGTTAAGTGTTGTAGGGGAGCTTGCTGCAGGGATCGCTCATGAAATCAGAAACCCCATGACTGCTTTGAAAGGATTCATTCAGCTCCTTGAAAACAGCGTCGGCAAAGATCATGAGATGTACTTTAATGTGATCACTTCTGAATTCCAACGTATTGAGTCAATCATCACTGAGTTTCTTGTATTGGCCAAACCTCAGGCAATCCAATACCAGGAGACGAATTTAATCAGGATCATGAAGGATACGGTGGAATTATTGAGTGCACAGGCAGTCATGCATAACGTTCAGTATGAGGAAAGATATCAGGATGACCTTCCGACCATAGTAGCTGAACCCAACCAATTGAAACAGGTATTCATTAATGTCATTAAGAATGCGATTGAAGTGATGTCAGATGGAGGGGTGATTTCCATCAGCATCGGGGAGACAGAAGACGGGTTGATTCATATCGAGATTAAAGACCAGGGAGGCGGAATCTCAAAGGATAAAATCAAGAAGCTTGGCGAACCTTTTTATACAACAAAAGAAAGAGGGACTGGACTTGGACTTATGGTAAGCTTTAAGATTATTAAAGAACATAAAGGCAGCGTTCAGGTTGAAAGCATCGTTGGAAAGGGAACCGTTTTCCATATCTATCTGCCTAAATCATAAAGGAGTCCTTTATTATGACCATTCATACGATTGTATTCGACAGTCCCATTGGGAATTTGAAACTTAAGGCCGATCCGACTCAATTGCTTTCTGTGCAGTTTGTAGAGGAAGAAGAATGCATCCATACAGATCATCCCGTTTTGATTAGTGCAAAGGATCAGATCCTGGAGTTTTTTAAGGGAGATAGAAGAGCTTTTGATCTTCCTTTGAAAATCGAAGGGACCGAGTTTCAAAAGGAAGTATGGAATATCCTTCAGGAAATACCTTACGGCGAAACCTGGTCGTACCAGGATGTAGCACAGGCCATCCAAAGACCGAAAGCGGTTCGGGCTGTTGGACAGGCGAATAAAGCCAACCGTTTTCCCATCATTATCCCTTGCCACCGTGTCATTGGGAAAAATAAGACACTCACCGGTTATGCAGGGAAGCAAATAGACAAAAAAGAAACGTTACTATCATCGGAAAGATAATAGGGACAGGCATTTTCCATTAGGGGAGTGCCTGTTTTTTGGTTCTTGTGATACGAAAATATCACGAGGGGGAAAATTCTGAAAATATCCATTGATAATTTGTGCTTTTTAGATTATCATCTAATTAGATGGATGTCGAATTAGATAGGAGGGATAATGATGCAATTAAGTAAGCAGATAGCGTTTCATAAAACAATGGGGGATCCGGCCCGCATCAAGATTGTTTATTTATTGGCAGAAGAGAGTTTGCACGTGGGGGCCATTGCCGGAAAGCTGGGACTCACTGCGCCAACGATCTCCCACCATTTAACAAAACTGAAAGAATGCAATCTTGTTTATTCACGAAGAGAGAAGAACACGGTTTACTACCATTTAAATAAAAAAGTATTAAGTCATCACGGGGATGTTCTTCACAGGTTTGCTCAAGAAGAGAAAGGGGAGAGGACGATGTCAGAGAAGTTAGTGAAAGAAAAACAGAAGGTGAAGAATAATTTTCTCGAGAAAAATGGACGGATCAAAAGTATTCCCGCCCAACAAAAGAAAAAATTATTTATACTTGAACATCTCGTCGAAGGTCTGAAGGTGGGTGAAAAGTATAAGGAAAAAGAAGTGAATGAGTACATTCAACAATTCCATGAAGACTTTGCCACCCTAAGGAGAGAGTTCATCATCCATCAGTTCATGTATCGGGAAAACGGCATTTATGAGGTGAATCCGAAGGAAATGTGGGCATCGACTAAACTAGCAGATTAAAAGGAAAGAGAAGGGTGAATTCCTTCTCTTTCATCGTTATGGTAGGTTTGTGGTCCGTTGAATGCTTTCTTCAAAATTTGGATACAGCACGCCGTTTTCTGTGATGATACCGGTGATCAATTCATGCGAAGTCACATCAAAAGCAGGATTATAAACCGGGACGTTTTCAGGTGCGATCACTGAGCCAGCCATCGTCGTGATTTCGTCCGGGGCTCTTTCTTCAATAGGGATATCATCACCGGTTCTTGAGGTGAGATCGAATGTCGAAGAAGGGGCAGCGACGTAGAATGGAATATTGTAATGGTGACATAGGATTGCAAGCATGGACGTACCGATTTTGTTCGCGGTATCCCCATTTGCAGATATGCGGTCCGCCCCGACGATCACCGCCTCCACGCCCATCTCCTTTATAGTATGAGCCGCCATGCTGTCAGTAATGAGGGTCACATCGACACCTGATTGCTGAAGCTCCCATGCAGTGAGGCGTGCGCCTTGAAGGACAGGGCGTGTTTCACAGGCATATACTTGAAACCCAATTCCCCTCTCCCTCCCTAAGTGAAAGGGAGCAAGTGCCGTTCCATATTTACTCGTTGCGATGGATCCCGCATTACAGATGGTCATGATCTTCCTCTTGTCATCCAATATATCCAATGCGTATTCACCGATCATCCTGCATACTTCCTCATCCTCAGCATGGATCTGGATGGCAGAATGAAGCAGGTTGGTCTTGGCTTCATTAACGGATTGTGCAAGGGCAAGAACCCCTTCCAACCGATTCAGTGCCCAGACCAGATTGACTGCCGTCGGTCTTGAGTCAGTGAGATATTCTTTATCCCTCCTGAAAAGGTCATTGAATTCTGTCAGATTGTCTGTTTCATAATGGCACGCAGCATGAGCCAATCCATAGGCAGCAGTGATCCCGATTGCCGGGGCGCCTCTCACTTTAAGCGAAACGATTGCTTCGTAATAGTCTGTAATGTTCGTTAGTGTTAGATATTCCACAGTGTTCGGCAGCTTTTGTTGATTAAGAATCAATAAATGATCTTCATGCCACTCGAGTGAAGTTGGAATGGTCGGTGTATGTGTCATGAGTATCTCCTTTAATTATCCAGAATGTGACCGTACTAAAGTCAGAAGCTCTTCGATGGAAAAAATGTGTTTCCGATTTACAATCAGGTTTTTTCCAAGGTTCAGGCATGCCCGTTTGGCCGTTATTCTTTGTTCTTTATCTTCGATGCTCTCGAGGTCCTCCACATGTGCAAGACCGATCGTCCTTCTTATGCACTCGCATCCTGCAAAACCGATGCTGTCCTGAAAGCTCTTCTCCAATACATACTCAAGGTACCCATTCACTTTCGTATAGGCGTCGCCACTTTCCTTCCAGTGTCTGGAGAACGTAGCAGAGAAGACGTTCCATGTATTTTCGATATGATGGAGGATTGGTCCCTTTTCAGCAGGACTCGCGATCACTTGGAAAATAAGGTTTGCAATAAACTGACCGATATCGAAACCGATCGGCCCATAAAAAGCAAATTCCGGGTCAATGACTTTTGTGTGTTGGTCATCCACAAAGATACTGCCTGTATGCAGGTCTCCATGAAGCAGGGCTTCCCCTTCGGTAAGGAAACTCTTTTTAAGTTTTGCCACCTCGAGTTTTACAGTGAAATCATCCCATAATTGTTGCACATCCCCGGATAATTCCTCTTCAAACTCATTCGTTTCACTGTTGAAAAAAGGATCCGTGAATACCAGGTCCTCTGTGATTTTGCACAGCTCAGGATTTGAAAATTCCTTAACATATTCCTTTTTCTTAAATGGATGAAGGGCATAATCAGATGTGAAATACAGTGTATTGGCAAGAAATGTACCAATGTCATCCGATAACCGGGGGTAGTCATTTCCATTGATCAGGCCGGTACGTGCGATTGTGAGATTGCTTAAATCTTCCATCACTGTGACGGCGAGGGATGGATCGGAATGATACACTTCCGGGACGAGGTCTCCTACTAATGATCGCTGAAGGGTTAAGGCACCCGCTTCAATCCTTGCCCGTTCAATCGTCAATGGCCAGCTTTCACCTACAACCTTTGCGTAGGGGAGGGCTTGTTTGATGATGATTCCTTTCCTTGTCTCCCTTTCAACTACATGAAAAACCAGATTCAAGTTTCCATCCCCGATTTCTTCACAAGTTAAAAGTGAGCCGACTTCAAAAATTTCTAAATTCACGGCCATAGCGATGGCCGACTTATCCGTCAGTGGTTGATACGTTTCGAGTTTAGTGATTGCCATTTTCGTTCCTCCTTTTAGTGCACCCTTATGAAGAAGGGGTGTTAGGGAGGCTTTTCCGTGGCATAAGAAAAGCCTCTTTCCATGTTCGAAAGAGGCTTGAAGAGTCATCTTCTTCGCCTCTTATCTCCCAGAAAGATTAACTTTCTGTTGGAATTAGCACCGTGCCTTACTGGATTGATCATCCGGCGCAAACTGCGCCCCGTTTCTACGGTATTATGGTCGGTTGCTGGGCTTCATAGGGCCAAATCCCTCAGCCAGCTCTTGATAAGAGTTGCGTACGCTATTAAATTAAGATTCTGAATGTTCATTTGATTTGAATGGTACCATTGAAGTATTTACCATGTCAACGGTTTTTTTAGTGTTCTAGTAAAATTCCGGTCTCCGATCTTGAAAGACCGGAATTTGTTTGCGGACTTTTTCTACTTCCTGTAAATTGATTTCAGCAGAGACCAGCTGTTCTTTCTGAGTTCCTTTTGCAAGGATTTCCCCCCATGGATCGATGATAAGGGAGGAGCCGCCGAATTCATTGGCAGGGTCGCTCCCCACACGGTTGCATGCAATGACAAAACATTGATTTTCAATAGCTCGTGCCCTTAAGAGAGTCTGCCAGTGATCAATTCTTGCCGCCGGCCATTCAGCCACCACAAACACAATTTTTGCTCCCATCATGACATGTTTCCTGAACCATTCAGGAAAACGTATATCGTAACAAATGAGTCCTGCCATCCTGGTATCATCAAGTGAGAACGCCCCGTCTTCCTGACCAGGAAGTAAATAATGGTGTTCATTCATTAGTTTGAATAAGTGAAGCTTTGAATACCGCTTCACCAAGATGCCATTAGCATCCGCCACCAATAGTGTATTTCTTACCCCATCTTTTGATTTATTGGCAACAGAACCGCCTATGATGTGAATGGAATACTTTTTTGAAAGGGAAGTCAGAAAGGATGAAGAATCCTCTGCTTCTTCATCTGCGATTTCATTTATCCTTGTAAGATCATAACCTGTCGTCCACAGTTCGGGAAGTACGACGATACCGCACCCGTCTTCCTTTGCTTTTTTGACCCACTTTTCCACTATCACCTTGTTTTCTTCAGGTTTTCCAAACACAATATCCATCTGGGCGAGACCAACTTTTTGACTCATTACCTTCACCTCGTTATGTACTTTTTGGCAATTATTCCTTTACATTCTGTATGTTCCGTTATATCATTTGTGACTAGAATTTGAAAGTAATTAATTTTCAAAAAATGAGTGGGTGAATGTATGAAAAACTTTGAAAGAGCTAAACGATTAGATCTACTACCACAACAATTTTTTGCTTCCCTCGCAGGAACGGTGAATGCGGTTGTGAATGAGGGGCATGATGTCATTAATTTGGGGCAAGGAAATCCAGATCAGCCGACCCCTCCCCATATTGTGGAAAAATTAACTGACGCAGCTCAATCTCCTTCGAATCATAAATATCCACCATTTCGTGGCTTACCGAGCTTTAAAGAGGCAATTGCAGCCTTCTATTTCCGCGAATACGGTGTGGAGTTAGACCCCGAAACCGAAGTAGCGGTACTATTCGGAGGAAAAGCCGGGTTAGTGGAGATCCCTCAATGTTTATTGAACCCCGGGGATGGAGTGTTAGTCCCTGATCCCGGCTATCCGGATTATGTATCTGGGGTTGCAATGGCAGAAGCCAATATGATCAAGATGCCGTTGAGAGAGGAAAATGGGTTTCTCCCGGACTATGGGGTGCATTCCCGTGAAGAATTGGAAAGGGCGAAATTAATGTTCCTCAACTACCCCAATAATCCAACCGGTGCAACCGCCACAAAATCCTTTTTTGAGGACACGGTGGAACTTGCGTCAAACCATGATATTTGTGTGGTGCATGACTTTGCTTATGGGGCGATCGGTTTCGATGGACAGAAGCCTGTGAGTTTTCTTGAGACGGATGGTGCAAAGGATGTCGGGATTGAGATATATACATTATCGAAGACCTATAATATGGCAGGCTGGAGGGTAGGTTTTGCCGTTGGGAATAAGAGTGTCATTGAAGCGATCAGCCTCCTCCAGGATCACCTATACGTAAGCCTGTTCGGAGCGATTCAAGAAGCAGCGACTACGGCTTTACTTAGTTCGCAGGATTGCGTAACGGAACTGGTTGCAACATATGAAGAACGAAGACAACTCCTCATCTCGGGTCTCCAGGGAATAGGATGGGATGTAAAAGCTCCGCAAGGTTCCTTCTTTGCATGGCTTAAGGTGCCGGAAGGGTTCACATCTGTTGAGTTCTCAACCTATTTACTTGAAAAAATACACGTTGCCGTTGCACCGGGGGTAGGCTTTGGTGAATGCGGAGAAGGGTACGTACGGGTTGGTCTTTTAACCACAAATGACCGGATAAAAGAAGCGATTTCCCGTATAGAAAGTTTAGAATTGTTTCACAAAAGGGATTGACAACTGTTGAAATTGGTGCAATAATCCAACTGAATTAATTGAATGTAATTCTTATCAAGAGCAGGCGGAGGGACCAGCCCGATGAAGCCCGGCAACCGACTTATTTAAGCACGGTGCTAATTCTTGCAGCTATAAAGCTGACAGATAAGAAAGAGTGATGAACGTAAACCTCTTCTTATCTGGAAGAGGTTTTTTTGTTTGCCGGTCAGATGAAATCAAGATGCAGAGAAGGGCTTTTACATAGGGAGGTAATACGAATGGGTGAAGTGATTGCAACGTATCAACTAAAGGGAAAGAGTGGTTCATTCGCGAAAAAGGCAGAAGGGATTGCTTTGGGACTCACGGTCGGGTCATGGACGGACTTGCCGCTTCTGGAGCAGGAACAATTGAGAAAGTACAAGGGAAGAGTCGTTTCAGTGGAAGAGAGGGAGAACGAAGGCTTCTGGGGTGAGGTGAAGATTGGGTATCCCAGTCATAATTATTCCAATGATATTCCGGCTATCCTTACCACGGTATTCGGTAAGCTTTCCCTCGATGGTGAAGTGAAATTATTGGATCTTGAGTTCTCGGAAGATTTGAAAAAGTCATATCCCGGTCCACGTTTTGGGATAGAAGGCGTCAGAGAATTAACAGGGGTTCATGGAAGACCGCTGTTAATGAGCATTTTTAAAGGGGTGATCGGCAGGGATCTCTCTTTCCTTGAATATCAGTTAAGAGCTCAGGCCCTCGGCGGAGTCAATGTAGTAAAAGACGATGAAATATTATTTGATAATTCCCTGACCCCTTTTTTTGAAAGAGTGAGACTAGGAAAAAAAGTGCTTCAAGACGTATTTGAGGAAACAGGTAAGAGAACATTGTATGCCGTAAATCTGACAGGGAAAACCTCACAATTACGGGACAAAGCAAGGAAAGCCAGGGAGCTTGGAGCGGATGCTCTTTTATTCAATGTATTTTCCTACGGTCTCGATGTTTTGCAGGAATTGAGAGAGGACCCTGAGATTTCACTGCCGATCATGGCTCATCCTGCATTTGCCGGGGCTGCTGCTGCATCTCCTGCATATGGTGTGAGTTACTCTTTATGGTTGGGGAAATTGTTGCGAATGGCCGGGGCAGATTTTTCACTATTTCCATCTCCGTACGGAAGTGTCGCACTAGAGAAGAGCAAGGTTCTATCCATAAACCGTGAATTAACGAAGGGTGACGCTCATTTTAAAAAAACATTGCCAGTTCCATCGGCGGGTATTCACCCGGCTCTTGTCCCCCTTTTGGTGAAAGATTTCGGTACAGATTGTGTCATTAATGCCGGAGGAGGCATTCACGGACACCCGTACGGTGCAAGTGGAGGAGGAAGGGCATTCGTTCAAGCAATCGATGCTGTTTTAGACGGCACGTCACTCAATGAGGCAGCCAAAACCCATGAAGAACTCGAAAAAGCCCTGTCCCTATGGGGAGGGGAGGTAAAGGTGAAATGAGTCTTCCGGTGATATTCTGTGATTTTGATGGGACGATCACAGAAACAGATAATATCATTTCATTGATGAAAGCATTTGCTCCACCAGAATGGGAGCCTATAAAAGAAGATATTTTAGACCAATCAATCTCGATCAAAGAAGGTGTAAGCAAGCTGTTTTCACTCATTCCTTCTTCACAGAAAGACGATATGATTCAGTATCTGGTGGAAACAGCGGTTATACGTGAAGGGTTTAAGGAATTCGTAGACTATACCAAAGTCAATGAGATTCCTTTGTATATCGTTAGTGGGGGAATGGACTTCTTTGTTCATCCGTTACTGAAAGAATTTGAACCTTTTAAGGCGGTTTATTGTAACGAGGCGCGCTTCAACGATTCTACCATAACCATTCATTGGCCATATCCTTGTGACGAGCAGTGTGAAAATAAAGGATGTGGATGTTGTAAGCCTTCCATCCTGAGGGCATTATCCTTAGAAGATCATGAGGTGATTGTAATAGGGGACTCTGTCACAGATATCGAGATGGCGAAGCTTGGTGATACAGTACTCGCAAGGGACTATTTGGCACGTACTTGTGAAGAAAAGGGAATCCCGTATCATCCTTTTGAAACATTTCACGATTGCATAAAAGTGATTGGAAAAGGAGTGACAATATGAAGTCGTATCAATCAGAATGGGAAGAGCTCGCTGATATCAAAAGAGAATTAGCAGACAGGGACTGGTTTATGGGGACCAGTGGGAACCTGGCGATACGTGTGGGATCAACGCCTGTATCTTTCCTGGTTACGGCAAGTGGAAAGGATAAGCGAAAGCACACGAAAGAGGATTTTCTCCTTGTGAATGCACATGGTGAGGCCATGGAGGAAACACAACTGCGTCCCTCTGCCGAAACCCTGCTCCATTGTCACATATTCAATGGGAGTTCAGCAGGATGCAGCTTACATGTCCATACTGTTGCCAATAATGTGATCAGTGAACTGTATGGAGATGAGGGTGTCATCACATTCAGAAACCAGGAACTGATTAAAGCATGGGATAAATGGGGTGAACATGATTCCCTGTTCATTCCCATCATTCATAACCATGCGCATATCCCAACCTTAGCGGATTCCTTCCACCCATACATTCAAGGAGAAAAAGGGGCAGTGCTCATTCGTAATCATGGAATTACCGTTTGGGGCCGTACAGCATTTGAAGCTAAGAAATTATTGGAAGCTTGTGAGTTTCTGTTCCAATACCAACTTACTCTATTATCTTTAACAACTACAAAATCCATTCCTAAGGGAGGAGTGAAATTATGACAACAATTAACATTCAAGGGAAAAATCAGATCATTGATCATCAGGAAGATGTAGTAAAGTATTTAAATGAACAAGGGGTAATCTATGAACATTGGAATATTGAAAAACTGGACGAATCACTAAGGGACCGATACGCTTTAACCGATGATGATAAAGAGGCAATTCTCTCAACCTTTGAAGAAGAGATAGAAGATATTTCAGCACGCAGGGGGTATCAGGCACGGGATGTGATCTCCCTTTCCGACAGCACACCAAATCTTGAAGAGTTATTAAAGAATTTCCAACAGGAACACCATCATACAGATGATGAAGTACGCTTTATCGTAAATGGACATGGCGTGTTTGTCATTCAAGGAAAGGATGGGGATTTCTTTGAGGTACACCTGAATCCGGGGGACCTAATTTCCGTTCCTGAAAACATCCGCCACTATTTCACCTTAAGCGATGATAAAAAAGTAGTCGCAGTCCGCATTTTCGTCACCCAGGAAGGCTGGGTACCAATCTATTGATCATCTATCAGGATAGACAAAGAGTCGCTTCTTTTGTCTGTCCTTTATTTTTTTGCATGATTCATTTTTGGCGAAAAATGTCTAATTCAGCAATAATAATAGTTATTTTGTCTTGTTTTGCGAATCTATTTACTTTTCTGATAATACTTGCGATAATGCTCAAGTAATGATTTTACTTAAAAGAGACTAGGAGCTAAAAAAGGAGTTTAGAAGAAATGGGTCGTTTATTAAAACAGAAGTGGCTATTATTGAAAATCAACCACAAGCGCTCGGAAATGGTATCAATGGGAGTAAACTTAGGATTATGTGCTGAGGAGACAATCAAATGCAGCCAGCAATTGGATCAGCTGTTGAACGACTATGAAAAGTGCACAAATAATGCTGGATCAGAGACGTTGCATGAATCATCAAGTGAATTAGGGCAATACATTAAGAGTTTATTAAAACGCACTGCTTCTTGACCAATCACCATGAATTCCCTCATCATTCAGACATATGAAGAAAAGAGTCTCCGTTCAATTCCACATTCACATCCTATTTACAAAACTAATTTGTCGTTTCTCAAAAGCAAAGGACGGTTCGCCAAACGCGGGCCGTCCTTTGCTTTTTTACTCCGGCAGAAAGACGCAGACAGTTGACAATGACCAGATATATTTGTATAATATTTTGAAACTGAGATATATTCTTTAAAGGAATGAATGCCATGACCGAGAAACAAAATACTAAACAATCGTTGAAACTTTTCATAGTCCTATCCAGAGCTTTTAAAGCTTTAAATGAAGAGATAAATAAGAACATTCAGGAAAATGGGTTGAACCCGACTGAATTTGCCGTACTTGAGCTTCTGTATCATAAGGGAGACCAGCCTTTGCAACAAATTGGAGGAAAGATCCTGTTAGCTTCAGGCAGCATCACTTACGTAGTCGATAAGCTTGAACAAAAGGGGTATCTTAAACGTGTTGCCTGTCCAACGGATCGTCGGGTGACATACGCCCAGATTACTGACAATGGCAGAGGGTTGATCGATGATATTTTCCCGAACCATGAGAACCGAATACACGAGTTAATGTCTGCACTGTCTCCCGACGAAAAAGAAGAAACCATTCAAATGTTAAAAAAGCTTGGACTATCCATCAAAGATCTGTCCTATTAGGCCCTGTCAACCTGCCCTGTCTATTATAGACGGGGCTTTTATTTTTGAGGGTAGGACATATCTGAATTTCTTTCTTTCGAACAATCAAGGAATTAGTTGGGATCCCTTGTTACACCGCTGTTGATTTCCGTGCAAGACTTCGCTTTCCTCCGGCGGAAAGTGAGCACCTGAAGCGGAAATCAACCACTACTCACTACATCAAAAGCAACAGTATATAAGTAAACAGCCTAAAGATAAATCCGAACGATTTCTATTTTAAAAAAAAGAATTTGGAATGAACGTTCGGAATTTCTTTTAACTCAACACTTTGTCCCACTCTCTTTTAATTTTTAGGAGATATTAATGAAATCGATCCTTATATCAACAGGAGATTTCGTCTATGAAGTCGAATAACTATAATCGGGATGAATTTAAGAGGAGGCATAAAGTATGAAGTTTGAAGATTATACATATGAAAGACCAAATCTGGAAGAGATTAAGCCTGCATTCGAAAAGGTGCTCCAGAAATTTAAAGCAGCTTCAGATGTTTCAGAACAGGTGGAAGCGATCAAGGAAATCAATGACATCCGACTTACCATCGACACTATGCAAAATATTTGCTATATCAGGCATTCCATCGATACAAATGATAGGTTTTACAAAGAAGAGCAGGAGTATATCGATGATATGATGCCTGAGGTTTCCGGCATGGTGACAGAATATTATCGGGAACTTGTGAATTCCCCCTATCGTAAGGAACTAGAAGATAAGTGGGGTAAGCAGTTATTTTCTCTGGCAGAGAGTGAAATCAAAACGTTCTCCCCTGAAATTATCACTCTGCTTCAAAAAGAAAATAAGCTTTCTTCCCAATATACGAAACTTATGGCTTCTGCAAAGATCCCTTTTGAAGGCGAAGAGAGAACTTTGGCCCAAATGGGTCCCTTTACACAATCTGTAAATCGGGGGACAAGGAAAGAAGCAGCCTTTGCCACAGTATCTTTCTTTGAAGAAAATCACGAAGAATTAGATCGTTTATTCGATGAGTTAGTCAAAGTACGTCATACGATAGCGACAACGTTGGGATATAAGAACTTTGTTGAGCTGGGGTATTACCGCATGACGAGAACGGATTATACACCTGATATGGTAAAGGCATTCCGTGATCAGGTGAAGGAGCATATCGTTCCTCTTTCTACAGAGCTGAAAGAAAGACAAGGGAAGCGGATCGGAATCGAGTCCATGAAATTTTATGATGAAGGATTTAAATTCACGTCCGGCAACGCATCCCCTAAAGGAGACCCTCAGTGGATCATTGACAATGGTAAGAAAATGTATGAAGAGTTATCACCTGAGACAAAGGAATTCTTTGACTTCATGATTGAACGCAATCTCATGGATTTAGAAGCGAAAAAGGGGAAAGCAGGAGGTGGGTATTGCACATATATTGCAGGGTATGAAGCACCCTATATCTTCTCGAATTTCAATGGTACCTCTGGCGATATTGATGTATTGACACACGAAGCGGGCCACGCATTCCAAGTATATTCAAGCCGTGGTTTCGATATTCCGGAATACATTTGGCCAACATACGAAGCGTGTGAGATCCATTCCATGAGCATGGAATTCTTCACATGGCCATGGATGAATTATTTCTTTAAGGAAGATACGGATAAGTATCAATTCTCTCATTTGAGTGAGGCACTGCAATTTCTCCCGTACGGTGTAGCGGTCGACGAATTTCAGCATTTTGTGTATGAGAATCCCGAAGCAACACCTGCTGAACGGAACGCAGCATGGAGAAAGATCGAGAAAGAGTATCTTCCACACAAAGACTACGATGGGGTTTCGTATTTAGAAAATGGAGGGTTCTGGCAGCGCCAATCCCATATTTACAATTCACCATTCTACTATATTGATTATACGTTAGCTCAAATCTGTGCTTTTCAATTTTGGAAGAAAATGAATGAGGATCGTGAAGGGGCATGGGATGATTATGTTTCCCTTTGTAAACTGGGTGGAAGCCGTTCATTCACAGCACTCGTGGAAGCGGCACATTTAGACTCCCCATTCCAGGAGGGAACCGTCGAAAAAGTAATCGAACCAATCAGGCAATGGTTAAATGGAATCGATGACACAACCCTATAATAAAAAACATGTGGCTGGAGTATAGTTAATTCCATTTATTTTAAAGACGCATAATCTAAATAAGTGGTCTGAATAGGAACTCTTGATACACCGCTGTTGATTTCCGTGCAAGACTTCGCTTTCCTCGGGCGTTCGGCTAGCCTCCTCACAGCTTTTGCTCCTGCGGGGGTCTCGCCTATTCCGCTTTTCCCGTAGGAGTCTACGTCTTGCACTCCAATCAACAGCTAGAATCTGCAAAATACCTATTATATGCTTTTATAAAAACAATAATATTCCGAACGAATTCGATTTCATTAAAGAAATTCGAATGGTCGTTCGGTTTTTTTTTTACTTATGCTTGGACAGTTGATTGAAGCGGAAGGTGCTCGACTCCTGCGGGAAACGCTGGACAGTACGAAAAGCGGAGGCGCTCGCCCAGCCCCGATAAGCATAAGATGAATGGTCCGAGAAGGGGTTTTTTGCCTTCTTGGACCATTTAGCTTATGACCTCGAGGGGCTTGCCGCCGTAGCTGGACAGGTGAGACCCCGCAGGGCATAGCCCGAGGAGTGTCACCGCCAGCCCCGCGGAAAGCGAGCACCTGAAGCGGAAATCAACCACTACATTCTCTTTCAAATCAACCATGTTTACGAAGACACCTATTTAATAAAAGAATTCTGTTCTTTTGCTTCTGATTTCCCATGCTTGTACATAAGGTGAAGTAGAAGGTGTCAGGGGTGATGGGATGAAAAAGATGGCTGGATCGTTTCAAATAGCAGCAGTATATGTAGGTACTGTCATAGGAGCCGGCTTTGCCACGGGAAGGGAAATTGTCGAGTTTTTCACCCGATTTGGTTTTGTCGGGTTTATTGCCATATTACTTAGTGGATACTTATTTATTACGATGGGAACCAAGATCATGCTCAAATCCCATGATATTAAAGCGAAGTCTTTCGAGGAATTCAATGAATATTTGTTTGGCAAATGGTTTTCAAAGATCATGAATATCGTCATGATGATCATGCTGATCGGAGTTTCAGCCGTCATGCTTTCAGGGGCAGGGGCCGTTTTTCAGGAGCAGCTCCTATTATCCAAACAGTTAGGCATTTTGTTGACGATCGCATTGGGGTTTTTCACGATGATGGTAGGTATTAAAGGCTTATTTGCTGTGAATACGTTTGTCGTTCCACTTATGATTGTCTTCAATTTAATCCTGATGGTTTATTCTGTTCGTCATGCGGATTTTTTGGATGCATTCCTCATGATCCCTCACGCGGAAGACGGATGGAAATCGGTGGTGGCACCATTTTCATATGTTGCCTTCAATCTAGCCATGGCACAGGCTGTTCTCGTTCCAGTTGCAGGAGAAGTGGAAGATCGTGAAATCATTAAATATGGGGGGTATCTGGGCGGATTTTTTCTTACACTCATTTTGATCTCCAGTCATATCACACTCGTCATGATTCCAAACGTAACCCAGTATCAGATTCCCATGGCAGTGGTGATGAAGTCATTCGTATCGGGCGTCTATCTTATTTATATCCTCATTATTTATGGCGAGATTTTCACTTCTGTCATCGGGGGGGTATTCGGGCTCGAAAAACAACTGGTAAATTATTGGAAAGGTTCATCCCTATTGACTTTTACCGGTATCTTCATGATGATTTATTCTTTGAGCTTCTTTGAATACAGTGAACTCCTATCGTATTTGTACCCTCTATTTGGCTATATGAGTTTGGTATTCATTATCCTTCTCTGGATGAAGCCGAATAAATAATGTTTAAAAAGAGTAAAAAATGAGTCTGCTGCCCATGTTAATAGAGAGTAAATAATCAAAAGGAGTGACAAACATGACACAGTCCAAACACGAAAAAGAAAGACAGTGGAATGTAAGAAAAGAGGAGCAGCATCCTCACGGTAAAGTTTCTTCGTTCAAGGAGCTAAAGGAAGGAAAGAAAGATAAATAAAAGGAAAACGGATGCTAAAGGGCATCCGTATTTTTAAGCTTATCATTCTTTATCGTGATGATATGAGTCATCGGTTTTGTATTGCTCGGGAAAGTATTTATTTCGCACTTCATCTTTGTCCCACTCTTCTTTACCGCAAGCTGCTGCCAATTCGTCAAGATATCTCATAATGTACTGCATATCAAGGTCCTGCAGGCAGTCATAGTCTATGCCTTCGAGAATATAATTCTTGAATGTCCAGACCAGCCGCTTTGTTTCACCGTTGTTATTTTCACCAATCATTCTCAGGGAACGCAGGATTTCTGCAATGATGGATACATCTTGTTTACCGTAATGCCTTAATTGATAAAAACTTTTATATAAATAATCGACAAAGGTTGGCTGTTCTAAAATGATACGTAACTGGTTCTCATCATCTGTCAAATATGAGTTTGGAAGCTTATGTTTTGCAAGTTTTGAAAGGATGATCCCGATTTCTTCAATGCAGTTCTTGGCTGTATTAGGGTCGTTGATGGCAGGTGAAATGGCCCTTAAGGCTATTTCTACCAGCTTCCGGATCCCGAGTTCAATGTCTTCCATCGGCTCTTTATCAGGACCCAGTACAAGGTAGCCGAGGTAATCTTCGGCATCAATCTCTTCATTCACGGTCCAAATCGTCATCACAGGAGTCCCCTCAAGTAAGTATTCGCCAGGTGTCTTTACCATCCGCACGATACTCTTATCCTTCCCGGCTTTCTTGATCATCCCCTCAATATCAATCTGTTGTAGATAACCGGATGTTTCACTGAACACATTGATGGGCTCAGTTTCCTTAAAGAAGGACTCATTGAATATGGATGGATTTTCTTGAATGGCGTTCCTTCTATATAGGTAGCTATTATCAATTTTATTATTCGTTTTAATGGTGATGTTATGGATTAAATTACTCACCTTCACCCAATTGGAGACATGATGCACGAAATAAACGAAGACAAATAAACAAATAACTGCCACTACGCCTGCAAATGCCGAGGAAATATATAATTCCTGACCCGATTCATCGTGTAGGAGGACCAGCAGGGTTATGCAATAGACCACACCGGACACAAAGATGGCAAGCACCCGCTGAGTCGGGCGATCATTGATGAAATTCTGTAAAGTCCTCGGTGAATACTGGGATAGAAACGTTGTGAGAACAACCATGATGGTTGAAAAGGTAATGGTCGTCATCGTCATGATGGATGATGCAATCGTACTGATGATTGTCATGGATAAGTTGAAATTAGAGAATAAGACCTTTGGAAATATGGGATAGTTATGCTGACTTAACCACCAATCAAAATAAAAGGTGACAAGGGAAAGAAGTAAAGAGATCAGTGAGAATAAAAATGGCACAAACCAAAAGCTTTTTTGCGCTTTATTCAATATATGTATATTCAGGTTCATAACAGGGTTCCACCTTACTAGACAGTATGCTATAAGAATAGCCTCAAAGTCGTCACCATAAACATTAGTATGTTGGCTTACATCAAAAAAGGAGGAGGAAGTCCTCCACCTTAAGACTATATATTCTTAGTATTATGCCTCTACAATTTTATAGTTTTTGTGATTTACCACCGTCTTTTCTTCTAATTCAAGATCGCGATAATTCTTCATATAAGTTAAATCGACGATCACTGAATTTTCATTCACTTTCTCAACGATTCCTTTTAATCCTTCTCTAAATTCAATCACATTCCCAATCTCTGCTTTTTTCATCAAAAGCCGCTCCTTTTTGGCAAAATTCTACAAACAATTACTAATATTTTGACCCAAAGTCACAAAAAGGTAAAGAGTTTTCTAAAAATTCCATATTAAATTTATCTCTTGAGCTCATCAGTCATTTGAAACTACAATAGAAACAGTGAAGATGGAGGTATTGTATATGAGTGAAACAGAAATTCTTGAACAGTTGCAATCATTGCGTACAAGAGAAGTAGAGGAAATAACGGTATTGAAGGAAGATTTTCTTGCTTTCCGATCTGTGCTGGTAAAACAGGGTGATTTTAAACAATTCCGCGGGATCGCTAAACAAGGTGGGAATATCCTTTTTCAATATCTGGATACACCGCGAAGTTAAACGAAGTGGAGGAGATCATCCTCTGCTTTTTTTGCCTGTGCGTGTTGGAGTCTTGCTGTATATCATCATTATATGAACGGATTTCTTCAGATAGTATAGAAGGATGGACGATTGGTGGTAACCATTACCTGCTGAAATTCTTCCCATACATTGTTATCTTATGGGGGAGCACTATTTAGGAGGTAGAAATATGATTAAGAAAAGCTTTATTTTGGGAATTGCAGCACTTTCTTTTGTTACATTCTCTACTCAAACATTTGCTGCAGGGAGCATGCACACTGTAGAAAAGGGTGAGTCCCTTTGGGAGATCGGTAAAGAGAAATCTGTATCCGTCATTCAATTAAAAGAAGCAAATAATATCAAATCCAATGAAATCCAACCTGGACAAACAATCGAAATCCCTGACAATAATGTGACAACCGAAGATCGGGAGCTGCTTGCACAACTTGTACATGCAGAAGCGAAGGGTGAGCCATATGCAGGTAAAGTCGCAGTTGCAACCGTCGTATTAAACAGAGTGGATTCTACTGAATTCCCTGACACTATCAAAAATGTAATTTATCAGGTTTCAAATGGGCACTATGCTTTCTCACCTGTACAAAATGGACAAATCAACCAAGCGCCTTCACAGGAAGCAAGGGACGCTGTCCAGGAAGCCCTGGCATTCAGGGGGCAGGGAAAGGGATCACTCTTTTTCTATAATCCAGTGACATCTACAAGTGACTGGATCACCAGCACGGAAACCTTGCTTACAATCGGAAAACACCGTTTCGCAAAGTAAGAATAATCGGGAACAATAAATGAGCGTTCGCGTATCTTTTTCTTTCCTCTATGTGGGATTAATAGTAAAATAGAGTAAAGTAAAAAGAGGTGATGTTGATGAATGGGACAATTGTTGCTCGAATTGAGTTGGTAAGGTGGAAGATGATAGAGTCAGGCCGTCGTTTAGGGCTGAACAGTCCTACGACCATCCAACTGAGTAAAGAGCTGGATACCTTGATCAATATTCATCAGCGAAATGATACTAAAAAAACAACTCATACTAAAATGATTCAATAATTTAAAGGGTTAACCTTTGGAAATCTCTCTTATTTTAATAAGAGAATTCCAACGGGTTAACCCTTTTTTATTAAAATAGATTGAACCTTCAGGGCTAAGGGTATCCTTCTATATAAACTTTTGATGGGAGATGAAGAGAATGAAGGGTAAAATTGTATGTATCACAGGAGGAGCCAGTGGTATAGGGAAAACACTGGTAGAACATTTTGCCAGAGAGGGCGCCATGGTTGAATTCGTGGATAAGGACAGAGAAAAGGGGAGAGAACATTCTCATAGGCTTAATGCAGAGGGATATACCACACGCTTCCATGAAGCAGATGTGGGTGTCCCCGAGGAGGTGAGGGCCGTCTTCAATAAAATAAAAGAAGATCATGGGGTGCTGGACGTTTTGATTAATAATGCAGGTGTCTCCAGATTCATGTCCTTCTGGGAGATGGAACCTGAGGATTGGAACAGCATTCTCTCATCAAACTTAAGCAGCGTATTTTTTTGCACCCGGGAAGCGGCCACTTTAATGAAGGATCGCAATGGGTGCGTAATAAATATGGCATCCACAAGGGCATCTATGTCCGAACCGGATACTGAAGCCTATTCAGCGACAAAAGGAGGCATTGTAAGCCTCACTCATTCACTTGCCATTACCTTAAGCGGAATGGGAATCCGGGTCAATTCCGTCAGTCCAGGATGGATTCAGACGGAAGACTATGACTCCCTGAGAGACATCGACCATCGTCAGCACCCTTCCGGCAGGGTAGGGAAGCCGGAAGATATTGCGAGGGCATGTTTATTCCTTGCCCACCCCGATAATGATTTCATCACAGGCGAAAACATCGTAATAGATGGGGGGATGACAAGGAAGATGATTTATGAACATTAATGGTATTTAAAAACCAACCATTCAGGTGAAGTGGTTGGTTTTTTTAATAAAAGGGATAATTTAACAAAGAATTATGGTAGAATAAAAAATGATATATTTAGAAAATTTAATCAATATAGTGAATGAGGGGGAAAAAGAATGAATCGATTGGATTCAATCAAGAGAGAGATGAATAAAGTGTTAGTGGGGAAGGACAAAGAAATCGACCTGTTATTAATTGCTCTTCTTCAAGAAGGACACGTTCTATTGGAAAGTGTACCGGGTACAGGAAAGACTTTGCTCGCCAAAACATTCAGTCATTGTATCGATGGTGCGTTTAAAAGGATCCAATTCACACCTGATGTGTTACCGAGTGATGTGACAGGTATACAGTTTTTTAATCCGAAAACACAGGAATTCGAATTAAGGACAGGACCCGTCGTCACGAATGTCCTCCTCGCAGATGAGATTAACAGAGCCACTCCGAGGACGCAGGCAAGTTTACTGGAAGTAATGGAAGAAAAACAAATCACCATAGATGGTGAAACCGTTCCATTAGAGCCGCCGTTCATTGTGGTGGCCACTCAGAATCCGATTGAATCCCAGCAGGGAACATTTCCACTTCCTGCAGCACAGCTTGACCGGTTTCTATTGAAGATTCCGTTTACATATCCTGATTTTGAAGAAGAGAGAATGATATTAAATCGATTTAAATCGAATCAGCCTTTAAATGAGGTTGAAAAAGTTGTTTCATTAGCCGAAATACAGGAAATGACAAATCAAGTGAAACATGTACATGTTGATCCAGATATAGAAAAGTACATATTACAGATGACAAGGGGAACGCGAGAGCACGAGTGGATTGAAACAGGTGCAAGTCCAAGAGCAAGTTTGGCCTTGTTAAAAGCATCTCAGGGGAAGGCTTTTATTGAAGGCCGGGATTTTATTCGTCCTCAAGATGTGACGGAAGTAGCAGCTTATGTGTTGCAGCACAGGGTGCAATTAACAGCTGAAGCTTCTTTGACGAAGACGAATGAAGAGGTAATGAAGCAAATAGTTCAGATGGTTAATCTTCCGGTTGAAATGAGGTAGTGAACGTGGATTGGAAACGTGAAGTTATAGAAGATCCTTATAATTCATTGAGTGAAGTTCTTCTTATCATTGCAATTGGTGTAAGCTTTTTTGTCCAATCGTATATCGGACTGGCCATTTTCCTTTTATGTTTCCTTTATTTCAGGGTGCATAAGTGGTACTTGGAGAAAATAGGGGACGGAATCAAAATTATAAAAAAGACAAAAAGAGTAAGGCTTCATTGTGATGAGGAGGGATACTGGGATTTCCAGGTTGAGAATCATGGACTACCTGTTTGGGGAGCATCTCTAAAACTATCGTTTAGAGATATTGTAGAACCAACTTCTCATCCTTATGAATCTTATCATGGAAATATAGTCGAAGTGTCTGTCCCATTCTCCTTGAAAAAAGATGAAAAAGGGTTGGTCCGATTGCCGATCAAAGGCAAAAGGAGAGGTCTTTGTCGATTAACGAAGGTACAACTGGTTATTCCCCATCTATTTGGTAGTGGGAAAGTGATCATGGATCTACAAGAACCTGTACCATCTACGATGATTGTTTTTCCATCTCCATCTTCAGTGAAAGTTTTCAAAAACAGGGACTCTAATCGGAATGGGGAGTTATCCTCCCCACGTTCCCTATTCTTCGATGTGTTCCAGCCGATTGGTACAAGAGAATATGCTTCTGGCGATCGTTTTCAAGACATTCATTGGAAGGCATCAGCAAGAACAGGACAACTGCAAACAAAGGTATTTGCACCATCCACAAAGAAAGAATGGATGATTGCTATAAATTTGACTGATCGTTATGCCATAACAGGACAATTGGAATCCATCATTAAACACACTGCTTATTTAATGCATCTGGCTGTAGAACAAAATATCTCATTTTCCCTAGTATTAAATGCAAGAAGTCAGGGAGCTACACCGTTCTATTACTTACCATCAGGTACAGGAAGGGCACATCAACAAAAAGGACTTGAATTGCTGGCCACTTTATCAACGGATGATTTTACTGTACCATTTCTGATTGTGTTACAACACCTATATATAAGACAGCTTGTTCCACATGTATTCATAGTGTCAGGGATAATGAACTCAAAGGAGAAAGAACGTTTGGTGAAAATTTCTATGAAACAATCCGAAATTTTTATGTTGAACTCAGATGAAGAGCAAGGAGTCGTTACCGTATGGAATCAAATATTAAAAATGCCCTCTTAACGAGAAATCAACAGATGCTCATCGTAAAGTTAGGATTGTTACTGGGGATAGACTTATTATTTTCCCTTTTAGCCGTAACTTTTTTTGTGCCAAGAGAACATTTCCTTGGGGATTACTTACCTATAGTTTCCCTAACTTTAATCTGTTTGCTCCCTTGCATCATTATATTTGTACGCTGGAAACAAGTGAATCAATTCATCTTATATGGAATTTTGTTCGTGATGCTAATCTTGGGAATCTACATTTTTTCAGGGTCCTGGTGGCTTTTAGTCCTTTTTTTGTTATTTATCCATTGGAGATTTGGTTCCCATTTTCAGAATGAGGAAAATCAAATAGAAATCAATAGCGGAATTGTACTGGTATTCATTCTCCTGTCAACTTTATCACTAATATATAGTTCAGTGAATGAATTAGGAAATAGTCCTGTTATATATTCTCTTCTTTTCTTCTTACTGTCTTTCATTGCAACTGGAACAGCTATTCAAAGAATGATGAATCAGCCTCCTTCACATTCTAAAATAAAAAAACAGCTGTTGAAGCCTTTTGTTGTTTTAATGACGGTAATCCTTGTTGGTGGGGTAGTGCTTTTCTTTGTTCCCTTCATAAGAACAGGATTCTATTGGGGTGTTCAAAAAATCTTTTGGGCATTGTCATTTTTAGTTGATCCAATCTTCGGTCTGCTTTTAAAAATAAGAGATTGGTTAATGAGTATGATTTCCAGAGAAACACTGGATGGAATGGGAATAAAACTGGATACACCAGTGGAGTCTGTTCAGCAAAATGCCTTTTATGAAGGGGTTTCAATACCATGGTTAAAAGGGGTTCTGTTCGGGATTTTTCTTTTGATTGTCATCATATATATATTAAAAATGAGACGAATCACCCTTGATGCAGATGACGATGAGGTTTCAGAATCACTACTGTCTACATTTAAACAAGACTATAAAGAGGAGAATAAGGAAATATTTACAGTTTCTTATTCGGATGCAAGCAATACCATCAGGAAGTCAATGAAGAGTTTAGAAAAAGAAGCTTCATCGGCTAACCTGGGGAGATATTTCAATGAAGATGTTCGGAAATGGTTTAGTAGAATGGGTATTACTGAAGAAGAGCCCTTTTATGCTCTTTATGAAAACGTCAGGTACGGTATTAGAGATCCAAGTCAGCAAGAAGTCGATTACTTCACAAATCAAATTGAGCACCATATCGGTGAGTTGAAAGAACGGGAAGATCAATAGAAGAAGCTATTGCTTATGCTTACAGGGGTCGTTTTTTTGTAAGCATCAGCTTCTTTCATTTTAGTTTGGTGTGGTAGTTGAATATTTGATAGTTTCCCCGTTCTAATCTAGTTTCCCCGGCATATGCTAGAAAAAGAATGATAGGAGGGGGAGGGTTCAAATTGAAATACGAAATAGAGCAGGCACTGAGGGTCAAAAGCCTTGCCATCGATGTGATGGAAGAACTGATGAAAGAAGACAGGAAGCATAGTGTTCAAGAATTAAAGCAATTGTCAGAGTTATTCTCCCGATGTATTTGTGACTTGGTAAATGTATACTCAAATATTTCCGAAGATCATGAAATGACATTAAAAGGGACGGTCATTAAAGCGAGGATCGGCTATAACCTCATGAAGGCAGAAGCAGTTGAAAAAGAATAGTATGACAATGGAAAGAATGACTCATACTAAAGACTCCATCTCAGATAGATATGGAGTCTTTAGTAGTCATTTTTTCTTTGTGTCTTACAATAAATCATCAAATTTTACATAATTAGGTTCATAACAGTGGCAAATTTATGAAATACTAAAAAAATCAAGCTTTACAATTGTGTATATGCTCATTGCATGCTATTCTTTTTTATTGAACAGCTTTATAGTAATATTGGATTAAGAACTAGAAGTAGTTGACGTATTCTTTATAATCCATTACTTTTATGAAGCAACTAAAAACAAGATAATTGAAGGAGTCGATTCACATGGCACAAAAAACATTTACAGTTACAGCTGAAACAGGAATTCATGCTCGTCCGGCAACTCTACTGGTTCAAACGGCAAGCAAATTCGACAGCGATGTACATCTAGAATACAAAGAAAAGAAAGTCAACTTAAAATCAATCATGGGTGTTATGTCTTTAGGTGTTGGTAAGGGTGCAGAAATCACAATCATTACTGAAGGTAGTGACGAAGAGGAAGCGTTAAACAGCTTACAGGAAACATTGAACAAAGAAGGTTTAGCTGAGTAATGTCAAGTCTTTTAAAAGGAATTGCGGCATCAAATGGTATCGCCATAGCGAAAGCGTATCGCTTAGTTGAACCTGACCTGAGCTTTGAAAAGAAAAACATAGACAATGCTGAACAGGAAGTATCACGCTTCCAGGAAGCCATTGCCACGTCTAAATCAGAGCTTGAAGCGATCCGTGATAAAGCAAGAGTTGATTTAGGGGAAGACAAAGCCCAAATCTTTGAAGCGCATCTTCTTGTCTTAAGCGATCCAGAACTACTTACACCAATTGAAGACAAAGTCAAATCAGAAAATGTAAACGCTGAATTCGCCCTTAAAGAAACAGCGGATATGTTCGTATCCATGTTTGAATCAATGGATAATGAATACATGAAAGAACGTGCGGCGGATATCCGTGACGTGACGAAGCGTGTCCTTTCACACCTCTTGGGCGTGCAGATTGCAAACCCGAGCATGGTAACAGAAGAAGTAATTGTGATTGCAGAGGATTTAACTCCTTCTGACACGGCACAATTAAATCGTGAATTCGTTAAAGGATTTACGACAGATATCGGTGGAAGAACATCACACTCGGCCATTATGGCCCGTTCAATGGAGATCCCGGCTGTAGTGGGGACGAAAGCCATAACTTCCTCTGTTGAAAATGGTGATATGATCATTGTTGACGGATTAAATGGAGAAGTACATATTAATCCGACTCCGGAAGTCATTGAGGAGTACAAGAAAGAACATGCCCGTTATGAAGAGCAAAAGGCTGAATGGGCGAAGCTTGTTGACGAACCTACGGTTTCTAAAGATGGGGAGCATGTTGAACTTGCTGCCAACATCGGGACACCTAAGGACCTTGAAGGGGTAAAGAATCACGGCGGAGAAGGTGTAGGACTGTATCGTACAGAATTCCTATACATGGGTCGTGACGAATTACCTTCTGAAGACGAACAATTTGAGGCTTATAAAGCTGTATTAGAGGGTATGGAAGGGAAACCTGTAGTGGTTCGTACTCTTGATATAGGTGGAGATAAGGAACTTCCTTACTTGAATCTGCCTAAAGAAATGAACCCGTTCCTTGGGTATCGTGCGATCCGTCTTTGTTTGGATGAACAGGATATCTTCCGTACACAGCTTAGAGCTTTATTGAAAGCAAGTCCATTCGGAAACCTGAAAATCATGTTCCCGATGATTTCAAATCTTCAAGAGTTCAGAGAAGCGAAAGCGATCCTGGAAGAAGAGAAAAAAGCCCTTCTTGAAAATGGGACAACGGTAGCTGATCACATTGAAGTGGGGATCATGGTGGAAATCCCTTCAACTGCTGTCATGGCGGATGTATTTGCCAAGGAAGTTGATTTCTTCTCAATCGGGACAAATGATCTGATTCAGTATACAATGGCTGCCGACCGCATGAATGAGCGCGTCTCCTACTTATATCAACCGTATAACCCTGCCATCTTACGTCTTGTAAAAATGGTGATCGATGCGGCCCATAAAGAAGGAAAATGGGCAGGTATGTGTGGAGAAATGGCCGGAGATGAGATTGCAGTACCGATCTTACTTGGATTAGGTTTGGATGAGTTCTCAATGAGTGCAACGTCCATATTGAAGGCACGTTCTCAAATTCGTCAGTTGAATCGTTCTGAAATGAAAGAACTGGCTGAACAGGCCTTACAATTAGACACCAATGATGCGGTCATTTCAGCAGTGAAAAAAGCGACATCAATGGAATAAATTTAGGTTTAAATGATGGAAATGAGGGTAATATATCTGTGAAGAATAAGGCACACACCCTTTGGGCCTTTTTATTCTCATTTCCCCCTTTCTTGCGGATTGAAGGAACGCTTGGTTCTTTCAATCCCTTTTTCTTTTTAAAAGGGGATTACACAGGTGGTTACCATGCTACAAACCGCATTCAAACTTCATATCCCGAATTCACTTGTTTATTATACTGTATGAAAGCGCTTTTTTAAAGTGTTTTACTAAAATAACTTTTTTGGGAGAATGGGGTGTTTGCATGCCCATTAAATGGACGAGTTTTGTTCAGTGAAGCGACGTTTTGGTAAATGAAAAATTTTTTATAAAAAAAGTAGAAAGATGGTTTATCATCTTTAAAAGCGGGTATTCTATTATTAAGCATGAAATTGGAGATTAATTTCTCACTAACACCCCCTTTTCCTTTTTTATTGAACTAACTCAGTTAACTGTGTTGGTTCTTTTTTTTTTTTGAATTTGTCCATTGAATAGGACTTGTTGAGAAGAAGATGAATAATAAATATATGCTGATCTTTTGAGTGGATTAGCAGAACCATAAAGGGGGCAATTACCGATGGCAAAAAGGACAAAGAAGAATGATCCGCAACAAAAAAACAAAAAAGGCTTTGATTCTTCAAAGATCAATGCTGAATTTGCCCATGAAATCGGGAGTGCAGCAACAAATAAAATCCACAACGACAAAGCTAAAAAAGAAAAAGCACCTAAAAACAATGGTGAATATAAAGGGTAATGATAAAGAGGGACGGACCTTGATGCAAGGTCCGTCCCTCTCATTAGGTTTGGATGAAGGATTGAAGCCGGTCGAGTCCTTTGGTCAGTTGATCCATGGAACAGGCGTATGATAGACGGAAATATCCTTCTCCAAGCGGGGAAAAGGCATCACCGGGAACGACAGCCACTTTTTTCTCCTGGGCAAGGGCCAGGGAGAAATCAAATGAGCTTAACAGTACGTTATCCGGTATTTTCACGAAAAAGTAAAAGGCACCGTGGGGTTTGACGATTCCCTCAAATCCCATATCAACAAGTCTGTCATATACATAATCCCTTCGTTTCTTATACTCTTCCTTCATATCCCAAGCATCATCTTTGCCAGCTGTCAGTGCCTCATATGCTGCTTTTTGGGAGATGGACGAAGCGCAGGAGACATTATATTGGTGTACCTTCAAAAGGTGCCTCGAAATGGCTTCAGGAGCGAAGATCAGGCCGATCCGCCAACCGGTCATACTATGTGACTTTGATAATCCATTCACGATGATCGTTTGCTCTCTTAAATACTCTGCAATGGAATGATGTGAACCATCAAAGGTAAGTTCACTATATATTTCATCAGCTAATACAAAAATGTCGCGGCTCTTGAGTAATTCGGCAATTTCTTTCAGTTCTTTCTTTGATAAACTGACCCCGGTTGGATTCGAGGGGTAGGGAAGGATGATGCATTTGGTTGAAGGAGTCAGGCTGCCCTCAATCAAAGCTGCATCTAATTTAAACTCATTCTGGGTAATATCGATATGGACCGGATTGGCACCACATAGTTTGATGATGGGTTCATACCCGGGATATACGGGCCCTGGAAGGAGACAATCATCACCCTGGCAAAGAATTGTCCGCAGAATCACATCGATTCCCTGGGACGCACCATTTGTGACAATGACTTCTGTTGCAGGGTCATAGTCTACATGATATTTTTCTTTGACGAATGAAGCAGCCGCTTCACGTAAATCGATATATCCTGCATTGTGGGTATAAGACGTGAAATCTTCATCAATGGCCGTTTTTCCTGCGTCTTTAATATGTTGAGGGGTAGGGAAATCAGGTTGACCGATGGTAAGGGAGATCATATCGTCGATGTCTGACACCATGTTGAAAAATCGTCGTATACCAGAAATTTGTATGTCCCTTACCCTGGGGTTAATATGCTGTTCCAATATGTACACCTTCTTTGATCGTTTGCTTCATATTTTAACATTAAATTGAACGGTTACGCAGGGATTTGTTTGAGTGGAGGAGAAAAAGGGAAAGGATAAAAAATGAAAAAAGACAGTTAGGGAGAGCCATATGATCCGAACAAGTATAATCAGGGAAAACGGGGAAATCCAAAGTGATGTTCCCTTATCAAGAATAAAGGAAAAAGATGTGAAATGGTACTGGGTGGATTTCTCTGAACCTTCAAGCAAGGACATTAGATTGCTTAAGTTGTATTTTCGATTTCACCCCCTTGCGATTGAGGATTGTTTGGATGATTTCAGTCAACGTCCCAAGCTCGATTTTTATCATCAATACATCTTTGTGCTCATGCACGGGATCAATACAAAGACCCTTGATTCCCATGAGGTGAATATGTTTGTGAATTCAAGATTTATCGTTACGTTCCATAAAGAACCTGTCAGTCAATTGAATCAAATATGGGAGGAAATGAAAGACGAGGGGTGCCAATTCAGCCCGTTTAAAATCATGCATAGAATCGTTGACAGGCTCGTGGATGATTATTTCCCCCTTGTGTATAAGATAGAAGACCGCCTCAATACGATTGAAGACAACACGAATGAAGAAGCCGACAGTGATCTAATGGATGAGTTATTTGATATCCGACATGATATGTCAAAGCTCCGCCGCACCCTGGTGCCGATGAGGGATTTATTGTATCGCATCAGTAATTCGGGCAGGTTGAATGCCCTCAAGGAAGAGCAGCTATACTTCAATGACGTATATGATCATTTGATCAAGCTTGTTGAAATGCTCGAATCTTATCGGGAATTCTCATCTGATATACGTGATAATTATTTATCGATCAATTCCGATAAAATGAATAACATCATGATGACATTGACAGTCATCACGACGATTTTCATGCCCCTTACCTTTATTGCGGGTTTATATGGGATGAACTTTGTCAACATGCCTGAACTCGATGAGCCCAATGGATATTTCATCGTCCTGGGAATCATGGGCCTCATAGCACTGATCATGTTTGGGTTCTTTTTGAAAATAGGCTGGCTGCGTTTCAGCTCGAAAAAAAGAAGGAAGAGAAGAAGGCTCCTTCGTCTAAAATAGTCATGCTGCCTTTATTCCGTAGTTATCGAATAAATTGTTAGTAACATGTAGATTTTTTTGTGAAAAAACGTTATATTGGTTGAGGACAATAGAAGAAGAATTGGGTTTAAACGATACCCGAGAGGTTCTAGCACAACCCTCTATAAAAAACTAAGGAAAACGGCATCCTTAGGTGTCGTTATTTTTTTGTTAGTGGCAAACGAAAGCCTATATTATAGAGTCTGACAGAATCTCTTTCTTCTTCTCATGGCAGAAGCCTGCAGAAGAGAAAGGAGAACCTTTTATGAACACAGATAAAGCGTTAGTCGTATTCAGCGGAGGTCAAGATAGTACAACGTGTTTGTTTTGGGCAAAGAAAGCATTTAAGGAAGTAGAAGCAGTGACTTTCAACTATGGACAGAGACATGTTGCAGAGCTTGACTGTGCTAAAGAGATTGCCGGGGATCTGAATGTACCTCACCATATTTTAGATATGAGTTTATTAAATCAACTGGCACCAAGTGCCCTTACAAGAACCGACGAAGAAATTACCCATCATGAGGGGGAATTACCTTCCACCTTTGTTCCTGGAAGAAATTTATTATTCTTATCATTTGCAGGCATTTTAGCTAAGCAAATCGGTGCGAAACATATTGTAACGGGTGTATGTGAAACGGATTTCAGCGGGTATCCGGACTGCAGGGATATCTTTGTAAAATCATTGAATGTTTCCCTCAATCTCTCTATGGATGAACAGTTTGTCTTTCATACCCCCCTTATGTGGATCAATAAAGCCCAAACATGGGAGATGGCCGACGAATTAGGAGCGTTCCGTTATATTCAGGAAAATACCCTTACATGTTATAACGGGTTGAAAGGGAGCGGGTGCGGGGAATGCCCGGCTTGTGACCTTAGACAAAGGGGATTGGAAGAATATGTGAGTGGCGTAAAAGGGGGAAAGGGATCATGATTCAACAGATTTACCCTGTTCCTGATCATCCGTATGAATATGAATTAAATAAAGATATGCATTTTGCTGCTGCACATTACATTCCGCATGTGGAGGCAGGAAGCTGCCAGGAGGTCCATGGTCATACGTACTTTGCCAACATTACAATTGGTGGTGATCAACTCGATGATTCAGGATTCCTTATTAATTTCCAACATATAAAGAAACTCATCCATAAACGATTTGATCATACGATGATCAATGAGGATGAACGGTTTTCTTCAGAGAGAGGGACGGAATTTCCAACGACTGAAGTAGTGGCGAAAGTCATGTGGGAAATCATCCAGGATCATTTAGACACGCTTCCCCACCGACCACGGTGTCTTCAAGTATTCTTACGGGAAACCCCTACCAGCTATTGTATATACAGACCAAAGAGGAAACGCTCATGAAGAAAATCCCTGTTCTGGAAGTGTTCGGGCCAACCATCCAAGGGGAAGGGATGGTCATCGGCCAAAAAACAATGTTTGTCAGGACTGCCGGGTGTGATTACAGCTGTGCCTGGTGTGACTCAGCCTTTACATGGGACGGATCTGCCAAAGAGGATATCATGCTCATGACGGCAGAAGATATTTGGTATCGATTGCTTGAAGTTGGTGGGGACAGATTTTCCCATGTAACGATTTCAGGTGGTAATCCTGCCCTATTGGCCAGCATGAAGGAACTTATTGATATCTTAAAGAAAAATGGTATTGAATCTGCCCTTGAAACCCAGGGAAGCAGGTGGCAGGATTGGTTTTATGATATCAGTGATCTTACCATATCTCCAAAGCCGCCAAGTTCCGGCATGGAGACGGACTTTGAGAAACTTGATGAAATCGTTCATCGATTAAGTGAGAATCGTTCACAGTTCAGTCTAAAAGTGGTGGTGTTTGACGATCTTGATTTAGAATATGCCACACGCATCCATCACCACTATCCCGGTGTGCCATTTTATATTCAAACAGGCAATCCTGCCGTTGCAGAAGGTGACACAGCCAAACTGGTTTCGGATTTGCTGTTGGATTATGAAACACTCATAGATAAAGTGTGTGAAAGAAAAGAATTAAATGACGTTCGTGTGCTCCCGCAGCTCCATACATTGGTATGGGGGAACAAACGAGGGGTATAGGAAGAAAAAGCGATTGATGGACTCCCATTCAATCGCTTTTTGGTTTGGGTTGATCCGCGATCAAGGTCGGGTATCTTCATCTGACTCATTCCTGCGCTTTTGGCCTTCAATATACGAAAGTTCAACCGGTTCATCCTTGCCTTCTGCATTCTTCCCGAGAGCAATCAAGGGAAGATTGTTCTGCGCAGGAAGAATATGGTCAGTGATATCATCAAAATCAGGCAGTCCCCCACCTTCATAACCTCTACGATCCGTCATAACAACACCTCCTGTCCTTAGTATGGATTCAGATTTCAATTTTAGTCTTCTTTACCTTTGCTGCTTATAACGATGAGTGTGCTGGTTGATTTCAGCTTCAGGTGCTCGCTTTCTCCCCGCGCGAGTCTTGTCCCTGGAGCGGAAAGGAGCGGTCCTTGTATTCACTATTATCTCATCTTAGATAGAACAAATTATAAACATCTTTATCTACTGTCATCTAACAGTTATCCCCGAGCCGATTTTTTTCTTTAACGATTGTAAAGAAGTTCCTGGTTTGTTCGATATAAGTAGGGAGGGCAATAATGTATGGAAGGACGAAAATCATTGAATCAATCAAACGGAATACTTCTCGAAAGCGGTACAAATGAACTTGAAATCGTTGAATTCGAGGTTCAAAACAATAAATTTGGGATTAATGTCATTAAAGTGAAGGAAATCATCCAGCCTACTGCGGTGACACCGATTCCCCACTCACACCCCCATGTAAAGGGACTTGTTCAATTAAGAGGGGAAGTACTGCCGGTCGTTGACATGGCGAGGGTACTTGGGGCAGAAGAAGAGGAAACACCGAAGTCAAAATATATTGTAGCTGAATTCAATCAGCAGAAGGTCATCTTTCATGTCCATAACGTCACTCAAATTCATCGCATTTCCTGGAATCAGATCGAGAAACCTTCAGAAATGTATTCAGGTGTCCATTCGGGGATAATCGGGGTGATCAAACGGGAAGAAACCATGATTCTTCTTTTGGATTTTGAGAGCATCATGCTCGAGATAAATCCTGAAACAGGCATCCGTGTAGATCAAGTGAAAAAATTAGGTCCTAGAGAGAGAAGGAACAAGAGAATTATTGCAGCTGAGGATTCCCCGTTACTTCGCAAGTTGTTGAACGACACTCTGGCAGAAGCGGGATATGAGGATGTAGAGTTCTTTGAAAATGGAGCCGATGCATTTCAATACTTAGAATCCATTGCGGATGGAAACCGGGACGTGAGAGAAAGCGTACATCTTGTACTGACGGACATTGAAATGCCACAGATGGATGGACATCATTTAACCAAAAGAATCAAAAATCATCCAAAGCTTAACACACTCCCGGTCATCATTTTTTCATCCCTTATTACAAATGATCTAAAACATAAAGGCGAGATGGTAGGGGCCGAAGATCAGATCAGTAAACCTGAAATCGCTGAGCTTATTTTAAAAATCGATCAGTACATTCTGTAACACAACTAAAAAGGGTTCAGACAATTGTCAAAACCCTTTAGAGGATATATGCGTTACTGTACTAAAATCAGTGGGTATTAAAAGAAGCTGTCGCCTAATTTTTTGAATACAGGCTTTTGATATTGATTCTTTCCCGTCTTACGTATCTGATCGGTTTGATCTGACATTCCTGTATACTGTTCCAGAATTCCTTTTGCCTGTTGTAACCCCATTTTACATTTTGGATTTCGCAGGCTTTGGTCGAGTGATCCCAAATGTGGAAGCTCTTTGAAATCTTCCTTAGCAGGAGGGAGATGGAACGTGTATTCTCCGCAATCAATCAAGACATCCGATTGTTGTTGACTGTTCTTAGGGTTATTAGAGAAGTGAAGTCCCACTTTTTTGGCCTTGCCTTCCCTGATCATTTTCATTAAGGCTCGTTTTTTTAATGAATATAAGTATTTTGGGTTACCTGCCGTTTTCGCATGACGATTCACAGTGAAAATAGCTTGAGAGAGGGTAATGACAGATGTGGAAGAAGGGGTGGATTTACTAGTGTTTCTCAAGTTATTGGCTCCTTTCCAGTGTATTCTTCTCTATTATACCCCCTTTCCCGATGATTGGAAAGGGTACCGAGGGGAGTTTATTGTTTAATGTCGCAGGACGTGCGTTGGGGAGAACTGAGAGGAAGTTCAATGAAGGCTCTACCTAAACAATGTAAGGTTAGGCGAGCCCTCTGATTATCGTCCGGGGTATATATTAATATTCTCAGTGAAGTTATTCGGTGAAGATTGGAAACTGTTGACACCATAGGGTTGTGGATAGCCAGGACCAGGATAAGGATACCCTCCGTATGGTGGATAAGGCGGGTAGCATGCAGGACCATAGCATGGTCTGTTGAAAAGCAAAGGACTGATGGCCAATCCTGCTAAACCACCTGCTAAGAATGGTAATCCAAAGAATGGGAAGAAACGCTGATCGCCCCCTCTGTAAGGCGGGTAGCTTCGATATGGGTAATATGCATATTGGTACATAATTAAAGAAAACCTCCTCTCTCTAATTATTCTATGGTTCATGATCAACCTGTGCGCCTGTCCCGAATATATCGGGCAGATACAAGAGGCATAAAGCAGAGGACTTTAAGGAAATGTAATGAATACTCTTACAGGATTGTAGGAACAGCAAAGGCGTACTAGCAAAAATAGAATCAGGATGAAGGATACAGATAAAAACATAAGCATAAAAGGATGACGAATCCATGAAATGGAATGACATTACCACCACCTTCAGTCAAGATCAGAAAAGCCTCGACACAGTCTTGAAGGAATTAATATTAGACCATATACACGATATGATCTTCATTATGAAGGTAGAAGAAGGAAACATTTTCAGGTACTCCTATGTCAATGAATCTGCTAAGAGGCACACATCCATCCAACAGGGGGATATGGGGCGCTTATTAGAGGATGTGATGCCTTTGGATATGGCACTTGACTTACAGAAGAGATATACGGAATTAGTGGAGACGGGTGAGAGCATTACCTATCAGGACGCATTTGAAGCAATAAACGGAAAACAAGTAGTAAATGAGTCCATTCTGACACCAATTACGGATGAAAGTGGACTAGTGGAGTATGTCGTTTCCATTACAAGGGATATTACACCTTCAATAGAAGAAAAGATGAAATTAAAGAAAGCCAAGGAACGATATAAATCCATCATAGAACATAATCTGGATGCGATTTTTATTTTGGACGCACAAGGAGTCATTAAGGATTCAAATAGAGCAGGATGCAAATTATCAGGATATTCAAAAGAGGCACTCGTCAACATGAATATCTTTGAGTTAATGAAGGCTCAGAATCGTGTGGTATTGGATGATGCCCTTTTCCAAACGTTATCGGGGAATCCGTCCTCCATTGATTATTGTCTTCTTTTGAATGAGAGAGGCGAAGAACGAATAACTCAATTGAAAATGGTCCCCATCGTGGTAGACCAAAAATGTGACGGATGTTATATCATCGTGAAAGACATCACCCAGCATCATGAACAAAGTGAAATGATCCATTATATGGCCCTTCATGATCAACTGACGGGAATATGGAACAGGAAGGCTCTGGATGATCATATTCCTTTGATCATTAATAATATGGAAGAAAGGGGAGTAGAACTTTCCCTTTTATACCTGGATTTGGACCGGTTTAAATTTGTTAATGACACATTGGGGTTAAAAGGTGGAGATCGTTTCCTGAAAAAGATCACAGAGCGCCTGATCACTCTCACCAATGAGGATTGCTTATTGTACAGGCAAGGTGGAGATGAATTTATCTTCCTTTTGAAAAATAGCAGCTTTGAAGTTACAAAGACGAAAGCAAAGGAAATCCTGGCATTGTTTATCAACCCTTTTACAATCGACAATCAGGAATTTTATATATCCCCCTCCATCGGGATAAGCCGTTATCCTGCAGACGGCTATGATTCCAATTCCCTCATTCAAAAAGCCGCCCAGGCTCTGTTTGAGGTGAAAGAAAAAGGAAGGGCACATTATCGTTTTTACCAAACCCATATGAAATCGAGTTTTCCAAACTATATCATTATGGAATCTCATTTGAGAAAAGCGATAGAAAAAGGGGAGTTATATGTCCATTATCAGCCACAAGTCAATTTATCGACTGGAACCATCGACAGCTTCGAAGCTTTGATTCGCTGGAATAATCGTAAATTTGGCTTCGTGTCACCCGCCCAATTCATTCCGCTTGCAGAAGAAACAGGTCTGATTCATCAGATTGGCGAATGGGTGTTGGAGCAGGTTTGTATCCAGTTGCAAAAATGGAGGGTCAAGGGATACAGGTCAGTGCGGGTAGCCATCAACATTTCCCCGAAGCAATTTCTTCAGGAGCAATTGGTGGATACAATCGATTTCTATTTATCAACGTATAGTATCCCCGCTAGCTGCATAGAAATTGAAATTACGGAGGGAGCCATGCAAGATACTCAGCAAACCTTGAAAATGTTGAAGAAACTGAAAGACCTTGGAGTGTTCATATCTGTGGACGACTTTGGCACTGGTTATTCTTCCCTTCATTATTTAAAACGATTTCCCATCGACGTATTAAAGATTGATCAATCGTTTGTCAAGGAGATCGGGATGAATCATAAGGACTCAGCCATCACGACAACGATCATCCATCTTGCCCACAGTCTGGGTCTTGAAGTCATAGCAGAGGGAGTGGAGCGTGAGGGTCAAGTCGATTTTTTGAAGAAGGCGAAATGTCAGAAGGCTCAAGGTTACTTTTTTAGTAAGCCGATAGGGCCAAAAGAAATTGAACAGCAGCAATTCGTCCTCATGTAAATGCATAGTAAGGATGTGCAGGTGATACAGAGTATCACCTTAAATGTTTGACAGAGTAATTCCTATGACTTATTTTAAAGTGAGGAGAGTAACAGGTTCATAGAAGGAGAAGGGAAGACCCTTTCGATTGAATCACGGTTCCTAATGCTTTACGAAGGAGAGGGATTATGAAAAAGACAAAACGCATGGAAATCCTCTTTCTCCCTACCGAAAGAGGAACGATCAGAGTGTATGTATACGGCTTTAAATCTCCTCGATCTTTAGGTCAGGTAGTTGTTTCATATAATGATGTTTCAGTTGAAGCAAAAGGATATAAGCGAAATAAAACAATTATTAAAGCACTTGCTCAATTACACGAGCTCATCGTGAATAATCCTGATGGCTAGCACTACAGATTGATTTTTAAGAAAAAAGATATTTTCTTAAAAATCAGTCTTTTTTTATGGTAATCATGGTTGCAGAGTATTGTTGTATGGTAAAATATGAGTGAGTATTCATTCATTAATAGGGGGAGTTACATATGGGAGAAGAACAAGTTGTCATCGTAACTGGCGGTTCGAATGGTATGGGGAAATATATGGCAAAGCATTTCGTTGAAACAGGTGCCAGCGTCGTTGTCACGGGAAGGAATGAGGAGAGGCTTCAATCGGTGAAGGAGGAGTTCTCTTCTCTCAAAGGGAAAATCGAAGTATTTCAAATGGATGTAAGGGAGCAGGATCATGTTAAGGCCATGGTCGAGTTTACGGCAGAAAAATTCGGCAAAATCGATGTTTTAATCAATAATGCAGCCGGAAACTTTATATGTCCTGTAGAAAAGCTCACTCCAAATGGGTGGAAGTCCGTCATTGACATCGTTTTGAATGGAACATTTCTATGTTCGCATGCAGTTGGGAACTATTGGATCGAACATGATCAAAAAGGATCCATCATCAATATGGTTGCAACATATGCCTGGAATGCAGGTGCTGGAGTCGCTCATTCGGCAGCGGCAAAAGCCGGTGTTTTATCGTTGACAAGAACCCTGGCTGTTGAGTGGGGCCATAAGTATGGTATCCGCACGAATGCGATTGCCCCGGGACCGATCGAACGTACCGGAGGAGCAGAGAAGCTTTGGATCTCAGAAGAAGCTGCCAAAAGGACCATCGACAGTGTACCTTTAAAACGTTTGGGTACACCGGAAGAAATTGCTGGCCTTGCCTTTTTCCTAGCCTCTGACAAAGCTGCCTATATAAATGGAGAATGCATCACGATGGATGGAGGCCAATGGCTGAACCCGTTTCCATTTTGATCTGACATGTTCATAAAAAGCGCTATTCCTAAAAAAGCTTTCCCCATTCTTGTTCAAGTGACAGGAAAGGGAAAGCTTTTTGGGTTTTTCTTTTTTAAACCAACAGAATAGTTATGTTATAATTATGCAAAAAAACATGAGTGATGGTGGGGGAGTGCGAATGGACGCATTAGAGATATTATCCAATATAGAAAAAGTGATTCCGTACTTTCAACCGATCTTCAGTGCAGATGAACATAAAATCATCGGTTACGAGGTATTTGGAAGAATGGATATGGGGAATGAAGAGGTTGAAAGTCTAGGCCCGTTCTTCGGTGACGATGAGATACCTGATGAATATAAAATTGAAGTGGATGAACGAGTCACACGGTTAGCGCTGGAAAAATTTTTAGCTGAGAAACAAGAGGGGTACATATTCTTGAACCGTGATGCCAGGTTACTTATGCTCGATCACGGTGAATCCTTCCTTGAGCTCCTTCTGGAATATGAAAAGAAGGGATTGGATTTAAACCGGACAGTGATCGAATTGTCTGAAAAAACATTTGTAGGGGACTTTGATCAATTGGTTCATCTTCTCCTCTATTACAAAACATATGGAATGAAAATTGCCATCGATAATATCGGGGGTAGCAGCGGTCAATTGGATCGGCTGTCACAGTATTCGCCGGATATATTGAAAGTGGATCTATATCAACTTCGTAATGATGCGGGGAATAAAGTGTATAAAGATATTTTATATAGCTTATCGATGCTTGCGAGAAAGATCGGGGCATCTCTATTGTTCGAAAATATTGAAATCAACTACCAGCTCCAATTTGCCTGGCTGAATGGCGGCAGGTATTACCAGGGCTTTTATTTAAAGCATCCTTCCGCATCCTTTCTCCAACCGGATCTGTTAAAAGAGAAGCTGAAAGAAAAATGTCAGGACTATATCCGCTATGAAAAGAAGCATCTGGAAGCAGGCTATGAATTCGCTGACCTCCTTCATAAAGAAATCAGTCAAAAATTAATAAACCTAAAGAAACAAACGGTGGGATTCGATGATCTGCTTTTTGAGGTGGCGAGGCATTTTGCGGATAAATGTTTTCGGGCATACATTTGTGATGAAAATGGGTTTCAAGTCTCGAGCAACGTAGTGAAATCCGATCAAATTTGGAAGATTGAACCAAGGTACAAAGGGAAAAATTGGAGCTGGCGTCCGTACTTCCTGGAAAATATCATCCGGATGAGAATCGATAAAAAAGGTTTGCTTTCTGATATATATAGTGACATCGATTCAGGGGAATCCATCCGTACGTATTCCTACCCGTTCGGAAATGGACTTTATCTCTTCATGGACCTCTCGTATGAATTTTTATTTGAAGAAGAGGGTTTGCTTTTTTAGCATACATTTCTTGAATAGCCACCTCTTGTTGGGACAAATTATTCTAAAGGACATTTTGTAAGGAGGGGCTGTATTGAGTATATTTATGATTGTGCTTGCGTTGATTGTTTTGGCGCTTGCTGGTTATTCACTTGTGTATACCTTTAAACTGGCGGGGCAGGAAAAACGGTTGAAGGGTGAATTTGACACAGACATTCCCGACGTCGTGAAAGAGCACCCGTTCATTCGTAATCCCGTTTTTTTATCCATCCTGATTGGTACCATTCTGATTACATTATTCATCATTTACTGGTCCATACGCTATTTATCATAGTAAATAAAGGATGCTGCATGAACATCATGCGGCATCCTTTTTTGGTTAAATGTACCACCAATAAATGTGTTTGAGCGCCACGGACAGGGGGAATTTGACAAACAAACCAATAAATATGTCAGTCATTGTTAGGATTTAACGAATGAATGGTATCCCATCGACATTTTTCTATTGCTACAATAATTTCATCTACTACGTATAGGAGTGAAAATACATGGGGAAGAAAAATCTATCGATATTATTATTTATTTTAGTCCTTGTAACAGCTGCTTGTGGACAAGCCAGTCAAATACAGGCATCCGGGTTCACGAAGGAGAATGCATTAACCCTTGTTAAGGAAGCGTTTCAAACTCAAGTATCCTTGAGTGAAAAACCACAACAGAAGAATCAAATTGAGGAGAAGCTTTCAAAGTATCTTACCCATAGTCTTACAGCAGGTTTTATGAGTGAAAACGTATATAAGGTAGATGGTGGGTACATCACCTTCGGCTCTGATTTCGCCTCGCACTATGTACCATATTTCCAGTATGATGATTCAACCAGAGCCCGATACATAGATGGGAAATGGTATGTCTGGGAAGAAAGAACAAAAGAAGAGGAGGGACCTGTTTCCAGCATAAACGGCATTGAAGCCGTGGTGTTGAGTGAAGAAGAAGGGACATGGAAGGTTTCCTCGATCACGTATGAATTACCGGAATCAGTTCAACGATCACACTGACAGGATAAGGTGGCCCCAGGATGCCTTGAGAACTGGGGCCACCTTTTTATTGAAGGGGATTATTTGTTTAAGGCAGCAGACAGGGCTTCCAGGTTGAAGCCTGAAATGACTTCAAAATCAATGGTGACGGTAGGGGTGGAGTAAGAATTCAATTGATTGATAAGATAGTTTCTTGCCTGCTCATCTTTTTTTATGTTGATTTCTTTATACTTCACATTATGTTCTTTCAAGAACATTTTGACCACTTCACAGGGTGGGCATTCGGGTTGAGAGTACAGTGTGACTTTCTTCATGATGAACGGTCTCCTTTTTCTTGTTTTATGAAATAATCTACGATCCCCATTGCAGAAACGTTCATATCCAACTCCAACAATGAGTAAATAGGGTTGTTTGGATCGATTCCTTTTTGCACCAATTCCCTTCCTGTAAGTTCGATTAATAGGGAGGTGATGGTTCTTACGTTCTCCTCCATTGTAACATGTGAGGAGTACTGCTCCTCACTCTTTTTTACGAGTAAATCCAGCCATTTTTCCACTTCTGTAAGGGCAAACGACACTTCCTCGCTTACGCCGTAATGGCCAAAATACAACCGGTCGAGATGAAGGCTTCTATACAGGCGAATCGAATTCTTCATTTTCTCAGGATCAAATTGATTGGGAGAGGTGGAAGGGAAATAAAAACGCTTCGACCCTATGGAGTATTGAATCCCACACGTATCGCCTGTGAACATCCCGTTTGAAGTGGAATCAAAGATGCTGAGGTGATGCTCGGCGTGTCCCGGGGTATGATAAAACGTTAGCGTGCACGTATCACTTAGACTTAGCTTTTCTTCATGGGCCATCACCTGAATCCTCTCTTCAGGAATCGGTACAATGGGATCGAATAGTTCATCGAATTTGTCACCATAAACCGCTCTGGCCCCTGAAATCAATCGCGTTGGATCGATGAGATGACGCTTTCCTTTAGGGTGGACTATGATACTCGCGTTAGGGCACTCTTTTAGAAAAAGACCTGCGCCTCCAGCATGATCAAGATGTATATGGGTTAAAATTATGTATTGAATATCTTCAGGATTAATGTTTAACTTAGAGAGACCTTTTTTTAGATGAGGGATAGAAGGACTGGCCGATGTTTCGATAATGGTCAGCGCCTCTTCATTTATTATATAACTGCCTGTGCGTTCCTTTAAGGATAAATCCATTAGATCAACTAATGATATGCGGGAATCTATACGGTAAATACTCATCGAATCAATCCTTTCATTGAGAGAAGATAGTAATCACCTTTCATTATAAAGGAATTTAAGTAGAAAAGGGCAAAACATTAGATTTCACAGGATAGAATCTGGTACAATGCAAAAGCTATGACCAAGAATTAGATCAGGAAAGGAGAGAGTGATTATGTCTCAGCTTCTTGGAATTATACAAAGATTAAAATCATTACAAGAGCAAGGTGAACAAGGGGAAACTCAACAACGATTTTTTGAATACAATGGTAAGAAAATCTGTGAGGTGAAGTATCTTCCCAAGCAGGATACATTCGAGATTGAAGTCATGAATGAAAAAGGAAACAGCTTTCCTTTTGATAACATAGACATTACAGCCATTGAAATTTTCGAACTTCTACAGGAAGCCCAACAAGATTAAACACTCAAAAGGTAACCATCCGGTTATCTTTTTTAGTCTTTAGACCGATCGTTTTAACATACATTTTTCTTCCAGTGTGTTAAAATGGAGGGTGTCAGCTTCTTTTGTCTGTTAGCGTCACGCAAAATTCTTATTGATTAAATGAGGGGTTATACATGATTTCATTGAGTAGCAAGGAGTTATTAGAAACGAATATTAAGGATTTTATTATTCCTTCTGAGAAGGTGGCTCATGTTCAAATGGGAAATTCCCTGGAACATGCGTTACTATTACTCACAAAGAGCGGTTACTCAGCCATCCCTGTACTTGATCCAGCGTTCCGTTTCCAGGGATTGATCAGTTCAAGTTTAATTACCGATTCGATTCTGGGTCTCGAACGTTTTGAGTTCGAAAAACTTGAAGCAAAAAAGGTAGAGGAAGTCATGACAACAGACTTTCCGATTATCTCTTTACAAGCAGATTTCAAGAAGGCTTTGGAATTATTAGTCGACCATCCATTCTTATGCGTGGTGTCAGACGATGGGTATTTTGAAGGGATCATGACAAGAAGAGTTGTGTTAAAACAGCTTCAACGACAGCTGTTTAAAAGGGATTAAATCCTTTTTGGCAGTTACATACCGAAAAATTTTTAGAGGATGGCACACTTGTCATCCTCTTTGTTCTTTCATAAGATAAGATCAACGAGTCAGCTTTATTGCAGTACTGTTCTATTGGACAATCCTTAAAATAACAAGTTCTTACCGAGTTGCAGGATGAGAATGAACGTTAATATGTTTAAAAGGATCCGGAGGTGTTTCATAGAGAGCCTTGATGCCAGTCTTACTGCCAACTGAGCTCCTATGAGGGCCCCCAATGCAAATGGAACGGCGACACCCCATTCGACATGACCACTGTGAAAATAGATCGTGAATGCCCCTAAACAACTGACAAACGTCTGAAAACGGGTAAGGGCCACCGATTTTAAATAAGACAATCCATGAAATAAATGTGTGTACATGAGCATAGTTGCCTGCCCTGGTCCGAATAATCCGTCGTACGTACTGATGAAATACAAAAGCCCGTAGACCCTGTAGTGTTTCTGTTTCCTTTCCTTTGGCTTAAATCCCTTTAGCAGGCTTAATGCCAGGGCAAAGAGAAGGAAGAAGAAAGCCATCCATTCAAGGAGGGAAGGGGTGATCTTATCCGATAGAAAGGCTCCTGTCAGCCCACCGGCGAGTGCAATTGGAAGGATTGGCAAACATTCCTTCCATGTGACTTTCCGGTCCCTCACCAGATAAACAAAACTCGAAAATGAACTGATAATATTCGAAAATTTAGCTGTGGCAATCGCTGTATGAATCGGTAACCCCAAAAGGAGCATGACGGGCATACCGATCAGGCCCCCACTTCCAGCCAACGTACCTATTAAAGCTACAAACAAGCCTGTGAAAAATAATATTACTTCCATTTGTCACACCTCTTTTCTGTCTACTCTCAGTGTATTCGAATTCAGCTAATAATGAAATTTTATATAATTTAAGATATAATATAAGAAAAACTTATGAAGGTGAACACAATGGCATTTTCGGAATATCAGCTGCTCCATGTACTTGCCCAGGAAATGAATATGAGGAAAGCGGCAGAACGGTTATTTGTATCTCAGCCTGCTTTGTCACAGAGACTACAGACGATTGAAAAGGAATGGGGGACGAAACTATTTATCCGTTCTCAAAAAGGCCTTTCACTGACTCCGGCCGGAGAGCTTGTCGTGAAGTTAGCGGCAGAGATGCTCCAGAAGGAAGAGAGTGTGAGGGAGCGGATCCAGGCTCTTGAGTTTGAAGTACACGGAACATTGAAGATTGCCTGTGCCTCGATCGTGGGGCAAAATTGGCTTCCGAAGGTTCTTAAGCGTTTCGTGGAGACCTATCCTCATGCTAAGATTTCTTTGATAACCGGATGGAGCAGTGAAATTCTTAAAGCAATTTATGAAGATGAAGTGCATATCGGGATCATCCGGGGTACACCGGATTGGAAAGGGCCGAAACACCATCTATTTCAGGATACACTGTACTTGGTTGATAGAGAGATTCAATCCATAGAGGAAGTCATGAAAACGGATCGTCCCTTTATCCAGTTTAAAAGTGATTCAAATTATTATCAGGAAATTCAAGACTGGTGGCATCGTCAATTCCAGACCACTCCCAGGCGGACGATTGTGGTGGACCAAATTGAAACGTGTAAGCAGATGACTTTAAACGGAATCGGCTACGCCATACTGCCAGCCATCACGTTGGACGGCATGGAAGAAAATATTTATAAAATCCCCCTCATCGATGAGCATGATTCACTCATCCATCGTGATACATGGTTACTTGGTTACGAGTCTGCCTTTCAATTACGACAGGTGGAAGCATTTCTCGAAGTTGTAAACGAATTCATCCACGAAAACTCATAGGATTCAACAATATGGGTTGTCTTCCACCCTTTAATCTGATAAAGTAATTCAAGAAACGAATTCTGAATTTATACATAATTACGGAGGGAATTCTCATGAACATGATGGATGCAAACGAAATTATTTCTTTTATTCAAAATAGTACTAAATCGACTCCAGTAAAGGTTTATGTTAAAGGTGATCTGGATGGGATTAACTTCGGTTCTGCCCAAACGTTCCTTCAAGGAACATCAGGGGTGGTATTCGGAGAGTGGAGTGAGCTTTCTACTATTCTTGAAGAGAATAAAGATAAAATCGAAGACTATGTAGTGGAAAATGATCGCCGAAATTCTGCGATTCCTCTTCTAGACCTTAAAGGCGTGAAAGCCCGTATCGAACCAGGTGCCATTATTCGCGACCAGGTCGAAATCGGCGACAATGCGGTCATCATGATGGGGGCGATGATCAATATAGGTTCTGTAATAGGCGCAGGAACGATGATCGATATGAATGTTGTACTGGGTGGACGTGCAACGGTAGGAAAGAATTGTCATATCGGGGCAGGTGCAGTGCTTGCAGGAGTCATTGAACCGCCATCTGCAAAGCCCGTGGTTATTGAAGACGATGTCGTCATTGGTGCCAATGCCGTTGTCCTCGAAGGTGTAACGGTCGGAAAAGGGGCTGTTGTGGCAGCAGGAGCAATTGTGGTGGATGATGTTGCTCCATACACGGTTGTGGCAGGTACCCCGGCGAAGAAATTGAAAGATATTGATGACAAAACAAAATCAAAGACAGAAATCAAACAGGAATTACGTCAACTGTAATTCATTCAAACATAGAAGGTAGGAGAAAGAACGGACGGCTATCGTCTGTTCTTTTCTTGTAGATTCCAGTTTTCACAATTCATCACTCTATTTTTTTATAAGGAGGATATCCATGTCAACAGTAGACTTTAAGTCGATCAGGAGAGATCTCCATCAAATTCCGGAACTTGGGTTTCAAGAGTTTAAAACTCAAGCATACTTAATGAATTATATTAGCAATCTTCCTGATGACCGATTAGAGGTTAAGACCTGGAAAACTGGCCTTTTCGTTAAGGTTCATGGCACCAACCCTACAAGGACGATCGGGTACCGTGGGGACATTGACGGCCTGCCGATCGAGGAAGAAACAGGATTGGATTTTCCTTCTTCACATGAAGGAAGGATGCATGCCTGCGGACATGATTTTCACATGACGATTGAATTAGGGGTTCTCACACATTTTGTTCACCACCCAATCGAAGATGACCTTCTTTTCATTTTTCAACCGGCAGAGGAAGGACCAGGCGGGGCGGAACCGATGCTCCAAAGTGAAATCATGAAGGAATGGAAGCCGGATTGTATTTTTGCCCTGCACATTGCACCGGAATATAAAGTGGGGACGGTTGCCGTTAAAGAGGGGCTGCTGTTTGCCAATACGTCTGAACTCTTCATAGACTTTAAAGGTAAAGGAGGACATGCTGCCTATCCCCATCATACCAGGGACATGATTGTCGTAGCCTCTTCCTTTGTCACCCAAATGCAGTCGATTGTCTCCCGGAATGTCGATCCATTAGACAGTGCGGTCATCACAGTCGGGAAAATGGAAAGTGGTACGGTACAAAATATCATTGCAGAAACGGCCAGATTGGAAGGGACCATCCGTACCCTTTCAGCCCAGTCGATGGAGAGCGTAAAACAGCGGCTGGAAGCTTTGATCGAAGGAATGAAAATCAGCTATGAGTGTGAAATTGAAGTGAATTATGGCAGCATGTATCGGCAGGTCTTCAACGATCCTGAGTGGACAAAGCATTTCATGTCTTTCTTAAAGGATACGAACCGAAATCTTATCATCTGTAAAGAGGCCATGACAGGAGAAGACTTTGGTTATATGCTTGAGGAAATACCCGGCTTTATGTTCTGGCTGGGTGTCGACTCCCCATACGGGCTCCATCATTCTAAATTAAACCCGAATGAAGATGCCATTGACTTTGCCATCACCCTCCTTACGGATTATATAGGTTCATTAAAATAATCCATCTTTATCACGGAACGTCTCCTGGATGCGTTCCGTGATTTTTTTTATAAGAGGCACAAAGAAAAAGAGAAGGCAGCGCCTTCTCTTTTCCCATTTTATCAGTCTTCTTTTTTCTCGATATAAACCTGATGAGGATAAGGGATTTCAATTCCGTTTTGATCAAGGGCTTCTTTCAATGCTTTGCGAAGCTTTCGTTCCACTCCCCATTGTTCCATGTTTTTTGTTTTGCATAACACCCTGAGAACCACATCAGAGGCACCAAGTGTCTGCACACCGAGCACATTCGGACCATCGACAATGTTATCATCTTCTTGTGCAATAGTATCGCACACCTGTTGAAGTACGACCATTGCCTTATCGATGTCATCATCATACGAAATACCGATATCGACAAGCGCCCTCATGTTTCCACGTGAATGATTGCTGACACTCGTGATTTCCCTGTTCGGTACGTAGTTAAGAGTCCCATCGAATCCGCGGATATGGGTGGTCCGTAATCCGACCTCTTCCACAATCCCTGAGAAGCTTCCAGTCGTTACAAAATCACCCACATCAACTTGCTTTTCAAGAAGAATGAAGAACCCTGTAACGACGTCACTTACTAATCCTTGCGCACCGAACCCGACGGCAAGTCCGACAATCCCTGCGCCGGCAAGGATAGCCGTTACCTGGATACCGAAGATCTGCAGGATCGTTACGAAGAAAACGAATATCAGGATATAACCGACAATATTTTTTGAAAGACTTTGTAATGTCTGAGCACGACCGTCTGATACATCATTTCTCTTTCGATATTTGTCAAAAATCCTTTCAATCACTTTGTTCGCTGCACCTTTTACAATGATAAAAGCGATCCAAATCGCTAAAATTTGCAGTGCACCTATTCCAATCGTCACTAATAGACCGCCCCAATTAAAATTGGATAGTCGATCACTTAAAGCTGTTAATCCAAATATGTAATCCAAATCCAAACATCCTTTCCTATTAAATAATGACCATTCTAGTATACACAATACTCCATAGGTTATGTCAAAGGAGATATTTCCTTAAAATACATACTGGTTTATTCCCTGGTTTGGAAATGATAAACTAAACTCTGGTAGTTTATGAGTGAAATAAAAGAGTAAAGACAATAAAAATGAACCAAAACAATTAAGGGATGACGGGAATTAATTATAATCATTATAATATTATATTAATTATAATTGACTAAAGAAATCCAATCCTATATAATGAAAATTGTGAGTTGAAATGGACAGGCTTTTTAAAACCTTCCTTTCACAGACACTATTTCATCAAACATTCATTGGAGGGATCTATTAATGGCAGAACGCATGGTTGGTAAACAGGCTCCACGTTTCGAAATGGACGCTGTAATGCCAAATAAAGAATTCGGTAAAGTATCTTTAGAGGAAAATATGAAAAACGATAAGTGGACAGTATTATTCTTCTACCCAATGGACTTCACGTTTGTTTGTCCGACGGAAATCACCGCAATGTCAGACCGTTACGATGAGTTTGAAGACTTAGACGCAGAAATCATCGGTGTTTCTACAGACACAATTCATACACACTTAGCATGGATCAACACCGATCGCAATGCAAATGGAATCGGAGAATTAAACTATCCATTAGCGGCAGATACAAACCATTCTGTATCCCGTGAATATGGTGTTCTGATTGAAGAAGAAGGTGTGGCCCTTCGTGGTCTTTACATCATCAATCCTGAAGGAGAACTTCAGTACCAGGCTGTATTCCATAACAATATCGGACGTGACGTTGAAGAAACATTACGTGTACTTCAAGCACTCCAAACCGGCGGACTTTGCCCGGCGAACTGGAAGCCAGGTCAAAAAACTTTATAATTTTAAAATGAATAGAGGCCTAACCGTTTGTTAGGTCTTTTTTTACAACATAAATAGACAAAATCATCTTTAAGGCAGAAAAATCCGAGACTGACTGAAGGAGGCAATATCAATGAAACTGCGTTCACCTATGCCTGAACTGACAGGAGCTACTGAGTGGCTGAATGGAGAAGTGACAAAAAAGGATCTTGTTGGTGACAAACCGACCCTTATCCACTTCTGGTCGATTTCTTGTCACCTCTGTAAAGAAGCGATGCCCCAGGTAAATGAATTTCGTGACCGGTACAGTGATAAACTGAACGTAATGGCTGTTCATATGCCACGTTCAGAGGAGGATCTAAATCTGGACGAGATCAAAAAGGTGGCTTCGGAGTACGATATCACACAACCGATCTTTGTGGACAGTGAGCATAAATTGACAGATGCATTTGAAAATCAATACGTCCCTGCTTATTATGTATTTGATAAAGATGGAAACCTTCGTCATTTCCAGGCAGGAGGAAGCGGTATGAAGATGCTAGAAAAGCGTGTGAACCGTGTCCTGGATGAAATGGAAAAAAGCGAATAGGGATCAAACGTAATATGGAGGAGAGATCGGTCAAAAGACCGATCTTTTTTTGTGGTTTCATTTTTAAAATATATATGAATAGTGAGATTTAAAGGAGAATTCACAAAAAGGAAAAAATTCTAAAAAAGGGTAGATAATTATTTCGAAAGCCGATATATTTAGTAGTACGTTGTTTTTTTATAGAACACGGAGGGGAGAGGAATTATGGATACATTTAAAAAATTGAAAGCCTTTTACTGGCCTTATAAAAGGCATTTTATCATTTCAATGATTTTTTTGATTTTTGTTACAGGCATTACAGTGGTATATCCAATGATCTTACAAATAACAATTGACGACGTCATTCTCCAAGGGGAATATAAGTGGATTCCGTACCTTGCATTCGGATTTATCGGCATCATGGTCCTAAAAGGGATCGCCACATTCATCCAACAGTACAATGGGGATCTTTTTGGGATAACCTCGGTTTACCGAATGAGGAATGAATTGTATGAAAAGCTTCAATTCCTCCCATTCAGTTATTATGATAACGCCAAAACAGGGGACTTGATGTCACGCTTGACGGCGGATGTAGAGGCTTTCCGGTTCTTCTTATCATTTGGATTCTCGGAATTGCTCCGTTTTTTCCTGCTGGTGACGGTGAGCTTTGGGGTGATGTTCTACTATTCACCTTCTTTGACCTTTGTCACCCTGGTTTCTTTGCCTTTTCTGGCCATTGCCGTATACAAATTCGATAAGGCGGTCCATCCTGCCTTCCGTGGTATCCGCAAGTCCTTCGGAAAGCTGAACACGAATGTACAAGAAAACATCTCCGGGATCAATACGGTGAAATCACTGTCCCGTGAAGATTTTCAAATCAATAAATTCAACCGGTCAAATGGTGATTACAAAGATAAGTACCTTTTTACATCGGATATTTGGGCGAAATATTTCCCACTTATGGAGTTCTTGGGGAATGTGAGTGTCGTAACCCTCCTTGCATACGGTGGATACCTCGTGATGAATGGAAATCTTCAACCAGGAGAGCTTGTCGCCTTTTACAGTTTGGTCTGGTATATCATCTGGCCGATCATGAACCTTGGATTCACAATCAACCTGTTTTCCCAATCAAAGGCATCGGGAGAGCGATTATTGGAGATTCTGGAAGTGGATGAGAAGATTAAAGACCACAATGAAGTCATTCATACTGATGAATTGAAAGGTGAAGTGGAATTCAAGCACGTATCACTGAATTACACGGTGCATGACGAAGCAGCCCTTGAGGATATTTCCTTTAAGGCAGAACCCGGCAAGGTCATTGGTCTGATCGGGGGCACTGGATCAGGGAAAACGAGTATCACCCAGCTGATCACACGTTTCTATGAACCGGATGATGGGGAGATCCTCATTGATGGAAGGGATGTAAAAGATTATTCGTTAAAATCACTTCGTCAAAATATTGGATTCGTCCTTCAGGAGTCATTCTTATTCTCCTCTACCATCAAAGCCAATATCTCATATGGTCGACCGGAATCAACCATGGAAGAAATCATCGAAGCAGCTAGACGAGCACAGGCACATGATTTCATCTCAGAATTGCCCGATGGCTATGACACAAGACTGGGAGAAAGGGGATTGGGTCTTTCAGGCGGTCAGAAACAACGGATCGCCATCGCACGCGCGATTTGCACAGACCCGTCGATCCTCATTCTCGATGATGCTACGAGCGCCGTGGACATGGAAACGGAATTCAGAATTCAGAAAGCGCTGAAAGAAGTCATGGCCGATCGCACGACCTTCATCATCGCACACCGGATTTCATCCCTTAAGCATGCCGACGAAATCATCGTCCTCGAAAACGGGAAAGTGGTTGAACGAGGGGTTCACGATTTCTTACTGAAAAATAACGGACCATATCAGCGAATCTATGATATTCAATACCAAGACCAGAAAAAAATATTACAAACTCAGGAAGGGTAGGTGATAGGGTTTGAATGAAAAAAAGAAAGTGAATAAAAACATTCTGAGCAGGTTCCATTACTCAACCGATCAAGTAATCGATAAGCCATTCAACTGGGAACAGCTCTATCGGTTACTGACGTATTTAAAACCATATTCAAAAAAACTGTTGCCCTTGTCCATCATCACCGTTCTGATTACAACGGCTGTCCGTCTGATCATCCCGATCCTGATCGGTGTGTACACACTCGATAAAGCGATCAGGCAAAAAGAGGAGAATCTTCTCTTTACCCTTGTGGGAGTCATAGCGGGACTTTATGTTTTGAATTATATAGCCAATGTCCTCAGAATAAAATGGATGAATCAATTGGGGCAGGGGGTCATCTATGACCTTAGAAAACATTTATTCAGTCATGTACAATGGCTTTCCCATCGTTTCTTTGATCAGCGTTCAGCAGGATCCATCCTAGTCAGGATCATGAATGACATCAACTCTTTGCAGGAGCTTTTCACGAATGGTGTCATCAATCTATTGATGGACATCATCCTGCTCATCGGAATCATCGTGATACTCTTTACGTTAAGCCCGGAACTGACGCTTGCCGTCATGGTCATTTTGCCTATCATGTTCTTCATCTCTACAAGCTTGCGTAAAAAAATACGCAAATCCTGGCAAGTGGTAAGGCTCAAGCAATCGAAACTTAACTCCCATTTGAATGAAAGCATTCAGGGAATACGGGTGACCCAATCATTCACTCAGGAAAAAGAAAATATGGCCTTCTTTGATGGAGTCAACACAGAGACCTTCGAAAGTTGGAGAACGGCCACAAAGAAGAATGCCATGTTCCGTCCACTGGTGGAATTAACGAATGCCATTGGGACTGCTGTCCTTATTTGGTTTGGTGCCCATCTGATTCAAAATGGATCACTGGAACTTGGTGAGTTCGTTTCATTCGCATTCTATCTGGGTATGTTCTGGGAGCCGATATCAAGGCTCGGGCAGGTGTATAATCAGCTGTTGATCGGGATGGCTTCATCAGAGCGAATCTTTGAATTCCTGGATGAACAACCGATCGTAAACGAAAAGAAGAATGCCTTGAATTTGACCGATATCAAGGGGAGGATTCAATTCGAACACGTGGAATTCTCTTATGATGACAAACGTAAAGCACTCAGGGACATCAATCTGGAAATGAAAGCCGGGCAAACCGTTGCACTCGTCGGTCATACAGGATCGGGAAAAACGACGATTGCAAATCTTATCAGCCGCTTTTACGACCCGACAAATGGCGTGGTGAAGATTGATGGAGTAGACTTACGGGATGCATCTGTTTCAAGCTTACGGAGTCAAATCAGCATCGTCCTGCAGGATACATTCATCTTCTCGGGAACGATCATGGATAATATCCGATTCGGCCGCCCGGGTGCATCCGATGAAGAGGTATTAAAGGCAGCCGAAGCCATCGGGGCAAACGAATTCATCGGAAAGCTCTCTAATGGCTACGAAACGGAAGTCGAGGAACGGGGTAATGTGTTATCTGTCGGTGAAAGACAATTGTTGTCCTTCGCACGTGCCCTGTTGGCGAATCCACGCATCATCATCCTGGATGAAGCGACAGCATCCATCGATACAGAAACAGAAGTCAAAATCCAAAACGCATTGAAAAAGTTACTGAACGGCCGTACCGCGATCATCATCGCCCACCGCCTATCCACAATCCGTGAGTCGGACAATATTTTTGTACTTGAAAATGGCAGAATCAAAGAGTCCGGAAACCACGACGAATTGATGGAACAAGAAGGAGACTATTTTGAACTGGTGAAGTCGCAGTTCAGGATGTTGGATGCAATGTGATTTCTGTTTAGGAGCCCCGCACTAGTGTGTGGGGTTTTTTTGTAGTGTCGAGGAGGGAGGGAATGTCGAATGGCAGATAAGCTATTCAAAATGGAAGATTCTAAAAGAAACTTTGTGAAATATGTCACAAAATATTCATGTTCAATACTTCACAAACTCAACCCCAGGTTTTATAATAGACAATAAGTGATAAACAGTAGGAAAGAGCTGTTTACGATAAAAAGTAATCCGGTAGGGGGAGTAATGAATGGTATTGGATAGTGTGATTTTGAGTAGGATGCTCACTTCGACAACCCTTGCATTCCATATTATTTTTGCAACGATTGGTGTAGGGGTTCCGGTTATGATTGCCATAGCCGAGTTCATGGGGATCAAGCGAAATGATCCTCATTACCTTTTGCTGGCACGAAGATGGGCGAGGGGATTTACGATTACGGTGGCTGTCGGGGTTGTGACCGGAACGGCAATAGGACTTCAGCTGTCCTTGTTATGGCCATCGTTTATGCAGGTGGCCGGACAGGTGATTGCCCTGCCTTTATTTATGGAAACTTTTGCGTTTTTCTTTGAAGCTATCTTTTTGGGGATTTACCTTTATACGTGGGATCGATTTAAGAATAAATGGACTCACTGGCTGCTGACGATACCGGTGATGATCGGTTCTTCGGCTTCCGCCCTTTTTATTACGACGGTGAACGCGTTTATGAATACGCCGCAGGGATTCGAATTGGAGGATGGAAAAGCGATTAATATCGATCCGATTGCAGCGATGCTAAATCCCGCGACACCAACCAAAGTGTTTCACGTGCTGACGACGGCATACTTAACATCTGCCCTCATACTGGCAGCCATCACAGCATTTGCGATCCTCCGCAAAAAGGGAGGGGACTATCATAAGAAAGCCCTTCGTTTAACGATGGTATCAGCGCTGATTTTCGCTTTTGGTTCTGCTCTGGCAGGGGATTTATCTGCCAAGTTCCTCGCTGAATATCAGCCTGAGAAACTTGCGGCGGCAGAGTGGCATTTTGAGTCGGAAGAAAATGCAGATTTAATCGTATTCGGGACGCTTGATGAAAACAATGAAGTCCATAATGAGATACGATTGCCCGGTTTCCTGAGCTTCCTTGCTGGAAGTTCGTTTGATACAGAGGTCATCGGGTTGAATGAATTTCCTGAAGACGACCGGCCGCCTTTATGGGTACACTATTTATTTGATTTGATGGTGTCCATCGGGTTCTACAGTATCTTCATTGCTGGGGCATTTATCTTATTCTGGAAATGGAAAAAGCGGAATGAATGGAATAAGCCATTGCTATGGGGGATCGTTGCCAGTGGACCGCTAGCGATGCTCGCCATCGAATTTGGCTGGATTTACGCAGAGGTTGGGCGACAGCCATGGATTTTGCGTGGATATATGAAAGTGGCCGAGGCAGCTACAAAGGCAGATGGGGTTGGCTTGACCTTCGCGCTCTTTGTAGGTCTTTATATACTTCTTGGCGTCCTGTGTGTCATTGTCTTAATTAAAATGTTTAAAAATAAGCCGGCAGAGGCTGAATTGGAACAACGATTTCCTAAAAAAGCGAGTTAGCTTGTGAGGCTCCTATTAGAGGGGCCAACTGATTTTGTTAAGAGGGAGGAATGGGTATGAGTTTGGAAATCGTGGGGATCACGGTCCTGTGGATTTTCCTATATGGTTATCTGATAGTGGCTTCGATTGATTTTGGAGCCGGCTTCTTCGCCTTTTACGGTAGGATGAAAGGGAAAGAACACACTTTAAATGTATTGATCAGTCGATATCTTTCTCCGGTATGGGAAGTAACGAACGTCTTCTTTGTCTTCTTTTTTGTCGGATTGGTCGGTTTTTTTCCTGACGCAGCCTATTACTATGGGACGGCACTGTTGCTACCGGGAAGTATCGCGATTATATTGCTTGCCATCAGGGGGAGCTTTTATGCTTTCGGGAATTATGGTTCAAAAGATAATATCGTCTACCTGTTTTTATATGGGGCAACCGGTTTATTGATTCCTGCATCATTGTCAACGGCATTGACCATTTCAGAAGGCGGTTTTTTGGAAGAGCAGGGTGATAAGGTGGTATTCCTTGCCCGTGAATTATTTACAAGTCCTTATTCATGGAGCGTGGTCGTCCTGTCGATCGTATCGGTCCTATTCATCAGTGCGACCTTCCTGACCTATTATGCCAATCGTGCAGGAGATATGGATTCAAGAGAAGAACTGAGAAAGTTTTCACTCTTCTGGAGCCCACCGACGATTTTAGCGAGCTTACTGGTGTTCGTATCTTTAAGGGAACATAATCCCGAGCATTTCAATAGCGCCATTGACATATGGTGGATGTTCGGATTATCCCTTGTGTGCTTTCTTGGCGCTTCCATTTTAATCTATAGGAGAAAGAGTTTTGGTCTGGCCTTCATCCTGGTCATGCTGCAATTCTTCTTTGCCTTCTTCGGCTATGGAGCTTCACATTTACCGTACATCCTGAAGCCGTTTATCACGATTGAAACGAGTGTCACGAATCCGACGATGGGGATGGCCCTGGTGATCGTCTTTATCGCAGGACTATTATTGCTGATTCCATCCCTATATCTGTTGATGAGGCTCTTCTTATTTGATGCAGATTATGTTAAAGGGAATAAGTGACGGTGGAAATTGAATGAAATACAAAAAAGGAAAGGGAGAAATGTCATTTTCTCCTTTTTTTTATGCTAAAATATAGGTTATAGAGAGTGCGGGGGGATACATGGTGAAAAAAGAGTTTGTAGTTATAGGCTTGGGCAGGTTTGGCGGCAGTATCGTTCGATCATTGGCGGATCAAGGCATGGAGGTTATGGCCATCGATCAGGATGAAGACAAAGTCAATGAATTTTCTTCCATCGCTTCACATGCGGTTGTGGCGGATTCTACCGATGAATCCGTATTGAAGAGCCTGGGGATCCGTAATTTCGATCATGTAATAGTCGCGATTGGAGATGATATCCAGTCCAGTGTGCTAACGACATTGATGTTAAAGGAAATCGGCGTCAAGAAAATTACCGTGAAAGCACAAAATGATTATCATGAAAAGGTCCTCCGTAAAATTGGGGCGAACCAGGTCGTTCACCCGGAGAGGGATATGGGAAGAAGGATTGCTCATAATATCATTTCAAATAATGTGCTGGATTATCTGGAATTATCAGATGAACATTCGATTGTGGAGATTGTCGCGAGTGAACACCTCAGTGGAAATTCCCTTATCGATTTGGATATCCGTGCTCAATTCGGAATCAACATCGTGGCGATAAAGCGAGAAAAAGATATCATCGTTTCCCCACAAGCCGATGAACAAATCCGGGTTGGGGACATCCTCATTGTCATTGGGGCCGATACGGATATTAACCGGTTTGAAAAAAAGGTATTATAAAACGAAAGAAGAGGCTGACCCATTTGGGCCAGCCTCTTCTTTCGTTATTAAACTTCCATGATGATTGGTAGGATCATTGGACGACGTTTCGTTTTCTCATATAAGAATGGAGCAAGTGTATCCGTGATTTCATTCTTGATTTCTGACCATTGGGACGTTCTTCTTTCAAGCACTTTGTTCAAGTGTTTAGAAATGAGCGTCTGTGCTTCATTAATAAGATCACCTGATTCACGCATGTAGACGAATCCTCTTGAAATAAGGTCCGGACCGGAAGCGATCTTGAAATCTTTCATGTCGATGCTCACAACGACGATCACAAGTCCTTCTTCTGAAAGGATGCGTCGGTCACGAAGGACGATGTTACCGATGTCACCAATACCGCTTCCATCGATATAGACATTACCAGAAGGGATCTTCCCGGCTACCTGTGCTGAATCGTTGCTTAAAGCAAGTACTTCACCGTTATCCATGATGAAGCAGTTTTCCTCTTGCACTCCGCAATCGACACCTAGCTGAGCGTGCATCTTCTGCATACGGAATTCTCCGTGAATCGGCATAAAGAAGGTTGGATTCATCAAACGAAGCATCAGCTTCATTTCTTGTTGTCCACCATGACCGGATGTATGGATATCACTTAATGGCCCATGAACAACTTCTGCACCGGCACGATATAAAAGGTTGATCGTACGGTTTACACTGATTGTATTCCCTGGGATTGGTGAAGAAGAGAATACAACGGTATCACCCGGCTGAATCTGGATCTGACGGTGGGTACCGTTTGCAATCCTTGATAATGCAGCCATAGGTTCACCTTGAGAACCTGTACATAGAATAGCCACTTCATTCGCTGGAAGGCGATTGATCTGGTTATGTTCGATGAATGTATCCTTAGGAGCATTGATATATCCTAATTCCTGTCCAATTGTGATGGCTGCTTCCATACTTCTTCCGAAAACAGCAACCTTTCTGTTATGGAACACTGCTGCTTCAACCACTTGTTGAAGACGGTGAATATTCGAAGCGAATGTAGCAAAGATGACTCTTCCGTCAACTTTACGGAAAATATCATTGATGCTTTCTCCTACTTTACGTTCTGACATCGTGAAGTTTGGAACTTCAGCGTTTGTACTGTCAGACAGAAGACATAGAACGCCTTCTTTTCCGATTTCTGCCATTTTGGTTAAGTTCGCGGGTTCACCAACCGGCGTGAAATCGAATTTGAAGTCACCTGTATGAACAACATTTCCAGGTGGTGTTTTGACAACGATTCCGTAAGAATCCGGGATACTGTGTGTCGTTCTGAAGAAGGTTACAGATGTTTTGCGGAATTTCACAACATCATCTTCCTGGATGACATTCAATTTCGCATTACGTAATAATCCGTGTTCTTCAAGTTTGTTCTTAATAAGTGCCAGTGCAAGCTTCCCACCGTATATTGGGATATTTAACTCGCGAAGTAAATATGGGATTCCTCCGATATGGTCTTCATGACCGTGAGTGACGAACAGTCCCTTGATCTTATCTGCATTTTTCACGAGATACGTGTAATCAGGAATCACGTAATCGATACCGAGCAGTTCGTCCTCTGGGAATTTGATTCCTGCATCGATCAGGATAATTTCGTCTTGGAATTGTACGCCGTATGTGTTTTTACCGATTTCACCTAAACCGCCAAGGGCAAATACAGCGGTTTGGTCATTCTTTACAAATTTCATCAATTATTGCTCCATCTCGAAAGAATGGTGGTTTTTCTCATACTCTAAAAAAGCGCCCTCAAGCTTTTGTACGAATTCGATGTTATACGGTCTGTCTTTTAAATTTAGGCGTACTTCACGTTCTGAATCTGCTTCCATGTAAAGAGATTGAGTGCATTCGCGAACAGGCACTTCTGCTTTACTTTCTTGATAAAATACTTTAAAAATCATTTTTCTCTCTCCTTATCCGTTTTCAAAAAATCTAACTTTCATCTATGATAAAAAAGTTATCAACAACATTTACATTAACTTATATAATAGCCTATCATTTCTATAGGAACGAATCATCTAGTTTATGTATGTATTAAATTATAAAGGATTTTCTCGTGTAAATAAAGTTTTTGAATAATCCTGTACTTAATTGTGACAAAGATAGAAGAGGGACCAATGCCAATGGAGGAAAAGCTCACTAGTGGCGTCAGTCCCTTATTCATTGTGCAATTGTATGTCAGTATGTCCGATTGTCATGCATTTTAATAGCGGTTCCCCTCAAATCGTTTTCTTAAGAAACAGAGGGATTATGCAATCGTTTTTTTTCTAAGCAATTCTTTCCACTGTTTTAAAAGCTTTTTCCTGAGCTTCTTTAACATGGTGGATCACTCCTTATTAATAGTTTACCGAGATTTTCCTTTGAAGTAAAGGAACAATAATACGGGCGTCTCTGTTGTGTTACTTATATTGTACGGAATTTATGGAATCTCTTACATGGTTATGTTTGGTAAATGGTTCTGTCCGACTGTCTTCATTGACATTTTCTTTGTAAAGGATTACCTTAAACAACGGGTTAAATAGAATCGAATTGAATATTTTTGAAAAGGAGAACGATCATGTCTAAAATAGTTTTCTTTGATATAGACGGCACACTGCTCGATCACGATAAAAAACTGCCACAGGCCACAAAAGAAGCCATCCGGACACTGCAGGCAAACGGAACGTATGTTGCGATTGCGACTGGAAGGGCTCCATTTATGTATGAAAGTTTAAGAGAAGAATTAGGAATCGAGTCCTTCGTATCTTTCAATGGGCAATATGTGGTTTTTGAAAATGAAGTGATATATACGAACCCTCTGAAAGTTGAAACATTGGAAGAATTATTAGAGGATACGTATTCAAAGGAACACCCAGTGGTTCATTTAAATCATGAAACGATGAAATCGAATCATGAGCACCATGAATATATCGAGAAAAGTATGAACAGCTTGAAATTTCCTCACCCGGGATTTGCCCCGGATTTTTATAAAGGAAGAGACATCTATCAATCCCTGCTATTCTGCACAAAGGAAGAAGAGGGTTTTTATCGGGAGAAATACACAGATTTCACGTTTATCCGCTGGCACCAGTACTCCATGGATATTCTTCCGAAAGGCGGTTCAAAAGCTGAGGGAATTAAAAAGATGATCGCGAAGCTCGGATTCAATATGGAAGATGTCTATGCATTCGGAGACGGATTGAATGATATTGAAATGATCCAATCCGTCGGCACCGGTGTTGCAATGGGCAATGCCGTACAGGAAGTCCAAAAACACGCAAATTTGATTACAAAGCACGTGGATGATGATGGAATCTACCACGGATTAAAGGAACTTGAATTGATCTAGGAAATTCAAAAAAGACTCCCACTTGATATCTGTGGGAGTCTTTATTTGGTCTAGCGTTCAATGGCAATGGCATCTGGGATCGGCTCGAACGGATTAGAAGGATTGATATGGTCGTAGAACATGATACCATTCAGGTGGTCGATTTCATGTTGGAAGACGATGGCCGGCAGACCTTTGAGACGAAGCTTTACTTCATTACCGTCCACATCCCAACCTCTCACAGTCACTCTTGCATATCGGGGTACGAAGCCCGGTACATTCCGATCGACGGATAAACAGCCTTCCCCGGATGTTAAATAGGCTTTCTCTATAGAATGGCTGATAATCTTCGGATTGAACAAAGCATAGCTGTATAATTTCCCTTGATTGTCTGTAACGTTTACAGCGAGCATCCGTTTTGAAACATTTATTTGAGGTGCTGCCAGGCCAATACCGGGTCTCAATCCATACTTGGCAGCCATTTCAGGATCTTGGCTGTTTATTACATATTCTAATAAGCTTCTCAGCGTTTCCTGGTCCTCTTCGGATGGCGGGATTGAAACTTCCTTAGCCACCTTAGTTAATGTGGGGTGACCCTCACGGATGATATCATTCATCGTAATCATTGTTTTTCCTCCTAGGATACATAGAGATAGAGACAGCAGACCCCGTTCATTTTAGAACACAAAAAAGGCAGGGCCATCCAAAATGATCCCTTCTCTACTTTACGTATCAAGATAATCTATTATGTATGGTAATAGTTTATCATTTTCCTTTGAAAAAGTTAATGAATGAGATTCGGTATTAAAAGGAATAACCGGTCGCAAATAGTCATAATGATTTTAATAGGGAGAATAGTCCAATCGACATTTTTTTCCACAGTTGTAAATCCCTATTGTCAAAAGATGTAGACATAGATATAGTAGAAGGTGGTAAATAGTTAAGGGGGATCTTGTTGTGTCGAAATTTCGTTTTGCTTTCATTTTGGGAGCCGCTATTTTTGTATTAATGGGTTGTGTCGGTGGTTCATCACCTGAGGAAAATGTGTATAAGGTTCTTGAAGAAACCGTAGCCAAAGAAAGTCAATATGTTAAAGTTCAGAAGCCTCTTCAAGAGTTGGAAGAAAAGGAACAGGAGATCTATACGAAAATCATGGATCTTGGAATGAAAGAGTTTGACCAGATTGTAAAGCTTTCCGATGAAGCTCTGGACAACATCGATAAGAGAAAAGAGAAAATCGAAAAAGAACGTGAGTCCATGAGTGAAGCAAAAAAGGAGTTTGCTAAAGCAGACGACTATATTGATGAGATAGAAAACGATGACCTCAAAAAAGATGCGAAAAAGCTGGAAGATACGATGGAAGAACGGTATCAGCTCCATGAAAAGCTAACTACTTCTTACTTAAAGGCGCTTTCTCTTGATAAAGAACTTTATAATATGTTCAAAAAGAAAGACCTCACGATGGAAGAGCTTGAAAAGCAAATTTCCTCCATTAATGAGCAATACGAAAAAATAGTAAAGCTCAATGGAGACTATAATACAAAAACAGAGGAATTCAACAAACTTAAACAAAAATTCTACTCAAAGGCAGAACTTGATGTCAAAGAGTCGGAATAATCGTGTACATATAAGATAAAGGAGCGCGTTAAGCCTCCTTTATCTTTTTTTACGTTCGCAAGCTACTGTCCGCTGGTTTCTTACTCTATAACAGATAAGTCACACCTGTATGTTTATATATAACAGGATGTTTACAGGTATTAATACAGTTTTGAAAATTTATGGCAGATAGATTTAAAACGATTAGGGAGAAACATGAATTTATAATACTTTGTCGTTGACTAACTGAATTTTAATATTGTAAACTAAGATAGGTATTCATGAATTGTATCAGTCGATAATGATTTCTGACTGATACAGATAAACTCGAATGCAATTTCGGGTTTTCTTTCTTGGTATTTGTGGAAAACTACTTATAGTGTGTGTTTATCCGCAGGTATTGTGGTAGGTCATACTGAATTTGGGTAATCTAAACTATGTATGTAAAAAAAACCAAAATAAATGTATAAAGAAAGGATAGGTGACTTCGATGGCTTCTAAATCAAAGAAGGCACAATTCGATGCAGTTAAGACGCTCGAGCAAATTGAAGACAAGTTTGAAATGTTCCAAATTTTGAACGAAGAAGGCGAAGTAGTGAACGAAGATGCTATGCCGGAGATCTCTGATGAGGATCTACAGGAATTAATGCGTCGCATGGTTTACACTCGTATTCTAGATCAAAGATCAATCTCACTGAATCGTCAGGGGCGATTAGGTTTCTATGCACCAACAGCTGGACAGGAGGCATCTCAGATTGCTTCCCATTTCGCACTTGAGAAGGAAGACTGGATCCTTCCTGGATACCGTGATGTTCCACAAATCATCTGGCACGGTCTTCCATTGGCTAAAGCATTCTTATTCTCACGCGGACATTTCCAAGGTAACCAGGCTCCAGAGGGTGTAAATGTATTATCACCACAGATCATCATCGGTGCTCAATACATCCAAACTGCCGGAGTGGCACTTGGCCTTAAGAAACGTGGTAAGAAAGCTGTTGCCGTTACGTATACAGGAGACGGTGGATCTTCACAAGGTGATTTCTATGAAGGAATCAACTTTGCAGGTTCTTATGCAGCTCCTGCGATTTTCGTTGTACAAAATAACCAATTCGCAATCTCTACTCCTCGCGATAAACAGACTGCCGGACGTACAATTGCTCAAAAAGCGGTTGCAGCAGGTATCCCTGGAATCTTAGTAGACGGTATGGATCCTTTAGCGGTTTATTCTGCTACATTAGAAGCTCGTAACCGTGCAGTGAATGGTGAAGGTCCTTCACTAATCGAAACACTTTGCTATCGCTACGGTCCACATACAATGGCTGGTGATGATCCAACTCGTTACCGTACATCAGAAATGGATACGGATTGGGAAAAGAAAGATCCACTAGTGCGTTTCCGTAAATTCCTTGAAGGTAAAGGACTATGGAGCGAAGAGAAAGAAAACGAAGTAATCGAAGAAGCAAAAGAAGATATCAAAAAAGCGATCAAGGAAGCAGACTCAGCTCCAAAACAAAAAGTGACTGACTTCATCAACAACATGTATGAAGAACTTCCTTATAACTTAAAAGAACAATTAGAAATCTACAAAGAAAAGGAGTCGAAATAAGCCATGGCGCAAATGACAATGATTCAAGCGATCACTGATGCACTGCGCACAGAACTACGCAACAACGAAGACGTTTTAGTTTTTGGTGAAGACGTAGGTCTAAACGGTGGTGTATTCCGTGCAACGGAAGGGCTTCAGAAAGAATTCGGTGAAGACCGTGTATTCGATACTCCACTAGCAGAATCAGGAATCGGTGGTTTAGCAATCGGTTTAGCATTAGAAGGGTACCGTCCAGTACCGGAAATCCAGTTCTTCGGTTTCGTATATGAAGTAATGGATTCAGTAAGCGGACAAATGGCGCGTATGCGTTATCGTTCAGGTGGTACGTATACATCACCTATCACAATCCGTTCCCCATTTGGTGGTGGAGTACATACTCCAGAACTTCATGCGGACAGCTTAGAAGGTTTGATGGCTCAACAACCAGGCCTGAAAGTGGTCATTCCATCAACTCCTTATGACGCGAAAGGTCTATTGATTTCATCCATCCGTGATAATGACCCTGTCATTTTCTTGGAGCATATGAAATTATACCGTTCATTCCGTCAAGAGGTTCCTGAAGAGGAATACACAATTGAACTTGGTAAAGCAGATGTAAAACGTGAAGGTACAGACCTTACGATCATCTCTTACGGAGCTATGGTACACGAATCACTGAAAGCTGCAGATGAGCTTGAAAAAGAAGGTCATTCAGTTGAAGTAATCGATCTTCGTACTGTAAGTCCACTGGACATTGACACGATCATGGCGTCTGTTGAGAAAACAAATCGTGCCATCGTAGTTCAAGAAGCTCAAAAGCAAGCGGGAATCGCAGCAAATGTTGTTGCTGAAATCAATGACCGTGCGATCCTTAGCCTGGAAGCACCAGTTCTTCGTGTAGCGGCACCGGATACAGTATTCTCTTTCTCTCAAGCAGAGCCTATCTGGTTACCAAACCACAAAGACGTTATCGAAACAGCGAAAAAAGTACTTAATTTCTAATTGGAAGGAGCTAAAAGGCTCCTCCGTTGATAGATAAATGAAAACAGAAGGGCACGCCACCCTTCTCTTTTCCAATTATAGATATAGGAAATAGAGACAGATATAAACAAACATTCATCTATATACTCATTATTCAATACAGGAGGTCGAGTCCATGTCATTCGAATTCAAATTACCAGACATTGGTGAAGGTATTCATGAAGGTGAAATCGTCAAGTGGTTTGTAAAACCGGGCGATAAAGTGGAAGAAGACGATGTACTATGTGAAGTGCAAAACGATAAAGCTGTTGTTGAGATTCCTTCTCCGGTAGCAGGAACGGTTGAAGAACTTCTTGTTGACGAAGGAACTGTAGCCGTTGTTGGCGATACTCTTATCAAGTTCGATGCACCTGGTTATGAGGACCTGCAATTCAAAGGTGGAGAAGAAGATAAGAAGGAAGAAAAAGCCGAAGAGAAGACGGAAGGTCAAGTTCAAGCAACTGCAGAACAAGGCCAGGATGTTAAGAAAGAAGCTTCTCCAGAAGCTGCTGAAGAGAAATCCGATGAAGAAGTTGACCCTAATAAGCGGGTAATCGCTATGCCTTCAGTGCGCAAATACGCGAGAGAAAACGGCGTTGAAATCCGCCAAGTTTCCGGTTCTGGTAAAAACGGACGTGTCGTAAAAGAAGACATCGATGCTTTCTTAAGTGGAGATTCTAAGCCTGCTGAAACGAACGAAGAAGCAAAAACAGAAGAAAATGCACCAGCAGCAGATTCTAAAGCGGCTGCACCTAAAGCTCCTGAAGGCGAATATCCAGAGACCCGTGAGAAAATGAGTGGAATGCGCAAAGCGATTGCCAAAGCAATGGTGAATTCTAAACATACTGCTCCTCACGTAACGCTAATGGACGAAATCGATGTAACGAAACTTTGGGCACACCGCAAGAAGTTCAAAGAAGTTGCAGCTGAAAAAGGTGTTAAATTAACATTCTTACCTTACATCGTTAAAGCTTTGACAAGTGCATTACGTGAATACCCGGCTCTTAATACTTCAATTGACGATGCAACAAGCGAAATCGTTCAAAAACATTATTACAATATCGGAATCGCTGCGGATACTGACAAAGGTCTATTAGTACCGGTTGTGAAAAATGCAGATCGCAAATCAATGTTCTCGATTTCAAATGAAATCAATGAACTTGCAGGAAAAGCCCGTGATGGTAAACTTTCAGGCGATGAAATGAAAGGTGCATCTTGTACGATCACAAATATCGGTTCAGCCGGTGGACAATGGTTCACTCCGGTCATCAACCATCCAGAGGTTGCTATCCTTGGAGTCGGCCGCATTGCAGAAAAACCTGTGGTTAAAAATGGTGAAATTGTAGCTGCACCTGTGTTAGCATTATCATTGAGCTTCGATCACCGCATGATCGACGGAGCTACTGCTCAACATGCACTTAACCACATCAAGCGTTTGTTGAACGATCCAGAATTATTATTAATGGAGGCGTAATACAATGGTAGTAGGAGATTTCCCAATCGAAACAGATACAATCGTAGTCGGTTCAGGTCCCGGAGGATATGTTGCTGCAATCCGTGCAGCTCAACTTGGGCAAAAAGTAACAATCATCGAAAAAGAAAACATGGGTGGAGTATGCTTAAACGTTGGCTGTATCCCATCTAAAGCTCTTATTACTGCAGGTCACCGTTTCCATCAGGCCAAGCACTCTGATGACATGGGGATCGTTGCTGAAAATGTAAAAGTGAATTTTGACAAAGTTCAAGAGTGGAAAGCTGGAGTTGTAAAGAAATTAACCGGCGGTGTGGAAGGACTTCTTAAAGGGAATAAAGCTGAAATCGTTCGCGGTGAAGCTTACCTTGTAGATGCCAATACACTTCGTGTCATGGACGACAACTCAGCTCAAACATACAAGTTCAACAACTTGATCCTTGCAACTGGTTCACGTCCGATTGAAATCCCAAGCTTCAAGTTCTCTAAACGCGTGCTTGATTCTACAGGCGCACTTGCTCTTGAAGAAATTCCAAGCAAGCTTGTTGTAATCGGTGGAGGTTATATCGGAACCGAGCTTGGAACTGCTTATGCCAATCTTGGATCAGAAGTAACGATTTTGGAAGGTGCCGACGATATCCTTAGCGGATTCGAAAAGCAAATGACATCTGTCGTGAAAAAAGAACTTAAGAAAAAAGGCGTTGAAGTTGTAACGAAAGCTATGGCTAAAGGCGTTGAAGAAAGTGACAACGGAGTCGTTGTTAAATATGAAGTGAAGGGCGAAGAGAAATCAGTTGAAGCTGATTACGTTCTAGTAACGGTTGGCCGTCGTCCAAATACCGACGAAATCGGTCTTGAAGAAGTTGGTATCGAGATGACAGACCGCGGAGTTATCAAGATTGATAAGCAATGCCGCACGAACATCCCGAACATCTTCGCAATCGGTGATATCGTTGATGGACCGCCACTTGCTCACAAAGCTTCTTACGAAGGTAAAATTGCTGCCGAGGTCATCTCAGGTGAACCGGCAGAAATTGACTACCTTGGAATCCCGGCAGTGTGCTTCACAGACCCTGAATTAGCAACTGTAGGTTATTCCGAAGCGGAAGCGAAAGAAGAGGGCATTGAAGTAACTGCTGCTAAGTTCCCGTTTGCAGCAAACGGACGTGCTTTAGCCCTTAATGCAAGTGATGGCTTTATGAAGCTTGTCACTCGTAAAGAAGACGGTTTAATCATCGGGGCTCAAATTGTTGGTTCCGGTGCATCTGACATGATCGCTGAATTAGGACTTGCAATTGAATCCGGAATGACAGCTGAAGATGTTGCCATGACGATTCATGCTCACCCAACTTTAGGTGAGATTTCCATGGAAGCAGCAGAAGTTGCAATGGGAAGCCCGATTCACATTATCAAATAATTGGCATGACAAAAGGATGATCCCTATGATGGGATCATCCTTTTTATTATGGAAAAAAAGGGGCGAAGCGTATAAGGCTTCGACCCCAATGATTAATTCATGCATTATTGTCCCCAGGTTTGAATGGCTCTGGAAACAGGTTTGATTATATTTTCTTTAGAATTATGCCCCTCTACTTTACATATGATCTGATTGTCCTCAACCACAACGATGGCTGGAGAAGCGGGTGGGGTATCAGCAATATCGTTTGTCGTCTTCGTGTTTAAACTGACAACTTTTAATTTCTTAAAGTGATCCGGATACTGTTTTTTTAGCTCAATGATGGCATCGTAGTATGGTATTTCCCTCGAAACATTTGTTTCATCCGTAAAAAATATCACCTGTTTTTCTATAAAGTGATCCTGTGCCAAAACCACTTTATTGGATGAGATGTCATCACACGAAGTCAAAATCAGCATAGTGGAAGTAAGTATTACAAAAGCTAATATATGTTTCATACATCATCCTCTTTTCTTAAACGATGCTATGAACGTGGATTGTAAACTTGTAAATGAATTACTCTTTAACGAATCTTACGTCACATTTTATCATAGGTAAAAATAAAAAAGCGCCAAGTCATAAAAATGTTACAAGATTGAAAAGTCATACATAATGAATGTCATCTTAAAAGAATATACTATGTTAATACAATGATCTTGATTTAATAAAGGATATATAAGAGCCATCAAAGAGTTTTTATTAAATTGGGACGGGTACATGTAAATAAATCGATTAAAGGATGTTTTATCATGAAATCGTACATCGCTTTTTTGGTCCAAATGATTTTATGGAGCGTGTTTTCATTAGCTGAATGGATTTCTGAAAAAGATCATGTAGAATATAAATGGATTATGTTTGTCCTGTTTTTTTACCTTGCCTTTATGGCTGCAAGAAAAATCGTTCAATCAAGAAGGCTTACGTTATTTATCACTTCATTCAGTCTGACCTGCTTTTTTGTTTTTAAGATGGCGTTCGAAAATATATTGGAAATATTTTAATTCTTTCCCAGTTTCTCTTTGGAATATGTTAAAATATTCAAAGTGAATACGGAAAGGTGAGAGACATGAAAAAGATATTAGCATCCGGCTTAACCATCCTACTCCTGACTGCTTGCGGAAGTGAACAAACGGGGACCAGCCATGAAGCGGAAAAATCCGACCAGACTGAAGTGAATGAAGTGGATCAGAAGCAGAGTGATGGCCCTGAAACTGAAGTGTCAGAAAGTGAAACGAAAGAGAAAGAAAAACCTTCAAAAGAAGTGGTGCAAACCAAGGATTATAAGATAAATCAGGCTAATTGGAGCATTGAACCAATCGGTGAAGCCAATCCTAAAGTTGTACTCCTGACAATGGATGATGCACCCGATCAACATGCACTGCAAATGGCTAAAGATCTAAAAGAGTTGAATGCCCCGGCCATTTTCTTTGTAAACGGTCATTTTCTTGATACGCCTGAGGAAAAAGAAACGTTAAAAAAGATTCATGATCTTGGATTTATGATTGGGAATCATACATATAGTCACAGCAGTTTAAGAGATCTTTCTCCTGAAGAGCAGAAAGAGGAAATCCTCTCTGTCAGCGACCTAGTAGAATCCATCACGGGAGAGAGGCCGCAATTTTTCAGGGCTCCTTTCGGCCAAAATACCGATTACAGCCGAGAGCTTGCAGCTGAAGAAAAGATGTCCTTGATGAACTGGACTTACGGATATGATTGGGAAAAACAATATCAAAATAAAGCAGCGATTACGGATATCATGGTAAACAGCCCATATTTGATTGACGGAGCGAATCTCCTTATGCATGATCGTACATGGACGAGTGAAGCGTTGACAGACATTGTGAAAGGCCTTCGAGCAAAGGGGTATGAAACACTGGATCCGCACCGGATTAAAACAATAGAATAATGTGAAAGATGCATAAATGAGTCAATTCATTTATGCATCTTTTTTAATTGAACTTCACATATTCGGATAAACCCTTACATACACTCTTATGGTGAAAAGTATGATTGATTATGAGGTTAAAAAGTTAAATATGTCATACAATTTAGGCTTGATATTTTAAATGTGTTATATTATTATAGAAACAGATAAGATAAAGCGTTTACAAAACCACTTAAAGGAGAGGAAAAAAGATGGGAACAATTGTATGTCAATCATGCCTGGGTACTATTGAGCATTATGAAGATGAGAAGGTTTCTGTTTTATTCTCTAATTGCTGTGACTGCAACGACGACAAAGAATTAGACGATTAATGCCTGCTTTGGGGAGCGGGTGAAAATAGCGTCTTAAGGGGTTCTTATAAATAAAAAGGATGAAGAAGGGGAAACCTTCTTCATCCTTTTTTTCATCGAATGGCACGATGCTCTTTGATGACTCTTAAATGTCGTAAATCATAGTCTTCAGGCCCTTGTACAGGGAGACCTGCTTCTATATTGGTTTTGATATAATTGATGTTTTCCTGAGTGATGATTTCCCCTGGGATGAAGATGGGAATTCCGGGAGGGTAGACCATGATGAATTCAGCGATGGTCCTTCCAACAGATTCATCAATCGGGATGACTTCGGTATCAGCATAAAAAGCATCCCTCGGCGTAATGGAAAGAACAGGAATATCAGGCAGCATCACTTTAACGGGGGCCATTTCTCCTTGGTTTTTCAGGCTGATAACCAGTTCTTTTAAAGCGTTAACCAATTGAGTTCCTTCATATTCAGTGTCACCAGGTGTGATGATGCAAAGGATATTATAAAGGTCAGACATCTCAACCTCGATATTATAAGCCTCTCTTAACCACTTTTCAGCATCGAAACCGCTTATTCCAAGATCTTTCACGGATACAATCAGCTTAGTCGGATCATATGCATAGGTTGCTTTTGTTCCAAGAATTTCTTCCCCTACACAGTATAAACCGTCAATCTCGTTGATTTGTTTTCTCATATTCTGGGAGAGTTCGATCGTTTTGGTGATGAGCTCCCGTCCTTCCGTTGCAAGTCGCTTTCTTGCAACATCAAGGGATGCAAGAAGTAAGTATGACGTGGAAGTCGTCGTCAGCATGCTTAAAATGGTCTGTACACGCTTAGCAGAGACAAGTCCTTCCTTCATATTGAGGACTGAGCTTTGAGTCATGGATCCCCCGAGTTTATGAACACTCGTAGCTGCTAAGTCAGCGCCCGCCTGCATGGCTGACAGGGGAAGTTCATCATGGAAGTGGATATGAACACCATGAGCTTCATCGACCAGTACCGGAACACGATAAGAGTGTGCAATTTCCACGATTTTCTTCAAGTCTGCCGAAATCCCGAAATAGGTCGGATTGATGACCAGTACACCTTTGGCATCAGGGTTCTGTTCCAAAGCCTTTGCAACAGCGTCTGTCGTGATACCGTGAGAGATTCCAAGATCCTCATCGATATCGGGATGGATAAAGATAGGGGTGGCCCCTGAGAAAACAATCGCAGACATAACGGATTTATGCACGTTTCTTGGAACAATGATCTTATCCCCAGGTCCGCACACACTCATGACCATCGTCATGATCGCTCCGCTCGTTCCTTGAACAGAGAAGAAAGTATGATCGGCACCGAATGCCTCAGCAGCCAAATCCTGTGCTGCCTTGATCATTCCTTTAGGTTGATGCAGATCATCTAAAGGTCCGATATTAATCAAATCAATGGAAAGCGCATTATCCCCTATGAATTCCTTAAAGGCAGGATCCATACCTGCACCTTTCTTATGACCGGGAATATGGAACTGGACGGGATTCTTTTTACTATGTTCAATTAAGCCGGTAAACAACGGCGTTTCATTTTGAGACAATTCATTCAACACCTCTTTATATTCTTCATAAACCAACATGCATACTAAAGATATCATTATATAGGATTCAAACCACAATTTCATACATTTTCTTACGATATTTTCAACAAACAAAAAAATTATAGCACTTAAGAAAATCTTTGCATAGTGACATACGCCCATGATGGTGTGTTTTTTTTCATAGCACACACAAAAGAAGTCATACTCCTGATTTTTGGCTCATTTCCGTCAGATGGTATAGAACCCTCCAGCTCAAGCTAGCTTGGTCTGGAGGATTCTATACCATCTGACGACCTTTCAGCAAAGCTAAAAGGCGGGTGAAACATCCGTTTCACCCGAATGAGCCAAAAATCTACACAACTTATCAATAAAATTCTTATCGGCCTCTCATTTAAGACTGACCTTATTTCTTATCAATATACAACACCCTAAAGAAAAGGATTTCCCACCCCCCATCGAGAATAAATGAAGGAATGGAGGGATTCAAATGAATTGGAAAACGCGCGTAACAGAATTATTGAACATTCAATATCCAATCATACAAGGAGGACTCGCCCACCTGGCATATGCAGAATTGGCTGCGGCGGTGTCGAATGCAGGAGGACTTGGCCAAATCACTGCCATGTCACTTGACAACCCTGAACAGCTTCGTCAAGAAATCAAAAAGGTAAGGTCATTAACAGATCAACCGTTTGGAGTGAACTTTGCCATCGGTCAACATGGACGCCCATTCAGTGAGTATGTTGATATTGCCATTCAAGAGAAAGTGCCGGTCATCTCCGTTACAGGGGGTAACCCAACTCCCTTGTTCCAACAAATTGAAGGGGAGAATATGGTGAAGCTTGTATTGGTCGCATCAAAAAGACAGGCTATGAAGGCTGAAGAGCTCGGTGCGGATGCCGTTATGGTCGTCGGACAAGAAGGTGGAGGACACCTGGGAAAGGATGACATCGGGACATTCGTCTTGATTCCACGTGTGGAGGACGCTGTATCCATCCCTGTCATCGCTTCAGGAGGGATTGGGGACGGCCGTGGTTTAATGGCAGCCCTCAGCTTCGGCGCAGAGGGAGTCGAAATGGGGACAAGATTCATAGCGACAAAAGAGTGCGTCCATGCCTCAGACGTCTATAAACGTGCCTTGATTGAGGGGGATGAGAGTGGTACAGTAGTCATTAAACGATCTTTAGGAGCCCCGGCAAGAGCGATATCGAATTCTTGGACTAACCAAATCCTGGCTGCCGAAACATCGAATCCGGGATATGAAGGATTAAAATCATACATAAGCGGCGAGGCGAATAAACGATATATCTACGATGGTGAAGTAGACGGAGGCTTTGCATGGGCAGGACAGGTGATGGGGTTGATACAGGACGTCCCTTCTGTTAGAGATCTCATCGAGCGAATGATTTCACAAGGTGAAACCATTCGAAAAAAGTGGAATTAATTCATCAGCAAAGGAGTAGTGGTGCAAAATGGAATATCAATACCCATTCGATATAGACTGGTCCACGGATGAAGTCATCGATGTCATTTCCTTTTTTGAAGCGGTTGAAAAGGCATATGAAAAAGGTGTTTCAAGAGAGGACTTGATGAATCGATATAAGCGATTTAAAGAAATTGTCCCTGGTAAAGCAGAAGAGAAAAGGATCTGCAATGAATTTGAAGAATCCAGCGGTTATTCTTCCTATCGTGTAGTGAAAAAAATGAAAGAGCAACAGGACGCTGCAAAAATATCGATGAATTAAAAGAACGACTGCCGTGTTTCCGGCAGTCGTTCTTTCTGCATTATTCCCTACAGTTATATGGTTTAGTTCATTTTATAAAGGGGTAAAAGTGTTTCAAAGGCACTCTCAACTTCCTGGATCAATTCATCCCCATTCATCTTAATGGCAGAGTCACGATCCAGATGAAGTCCGCATAGAAGTTCTGCTTTTTTCACCTTTTGAACTCTTTCAGTTAAAGCAATGAATTCATCTTGTGACAGAGAGGAAAATGTTGCAGCATCCGGTTTAGTATGATCTCCAGACCAAACAAAGTGACCGGGAATCAATGACCTTATCTTATCTGCATTTTCTTCGACTTTTTCACCGAATTCAGCTTTATTTGGAGCTTCATAGATCATTGCAAACCAAATAAACACATGGGTTTCCCATAATCCTATCTGGAAATGAGGATGTTTTTTATAACCGCGTTTGTTGTTTGCAAAAGCAACCCACGTGTCATCTGGAGGATTCACTGAGCGTCTTGCATGTTTCGCCACATGGTAAAACATCTCATCACCGGTCAGGGCACTTAAGGTTGTGGTGAAATGTTCACCGAGATAGTCGAGTTTGGGCCTGACCCGTTCTGCGATGGCTGTCATCCGGTCATCGAGACCATCGATCTTAAAAACATTGAAATCATCTTTAGTGAAACCGTTAAATGTCATGTTGTAACCTCCTTATTTCCACCAATATCTTACCATAAAGAGGTACAAGCTTGTAGCCAAATGAATTATCTATAGGTGTCTGCACATTTTAGTTACAAGATGAGTTGGTATTTCATAACATGTAGTAAATATTATCAGAACAATCAGATAAATCGAAAACTCGGAAGGGGTGTATGGCCATGAAACAAGTAATGAACACTTCTAAAAAACGTGATGTCCAACAGCAACGAATGAACGTATTGAAACTTGAAATGGATTATGAATTAGCCGTATTGTTCGAAGCAATTCAAACGAAGAATACAGAGACCCAGACCAAGTCCAAGCAGAAACTTATGAGTATCAGGGAAGAACTAATGAAAATGAAGGCTTTATAGAGCAAATAACATTCAATGGTTTAAAGTATGCTGATAACAAAATCTACTTTTGAACGCGAGCTCATAGTGGTTGGAGAGTTCGCTTTTTTATGGGGAAATGACCTTACTTGGTGAAGCCTATTTTCTTGAATGAATTGGACCTAGGAGTTAAGATTATCTGAAAAGACCATATTAGTAATGACTACACTAACTGATTTTCGCTAAACATATTGGAGGCTAATAATACATGACAAATTGGACTGAGCTAGATCAAAATGTTAGAACATGGATACATGAAGCCGGTGAGAGGATTCGTCAGTCATTTAAAACCGAACTGAACATTAAAACGAAATCGAACCGGAATGACTTGGTCACCGATATGGATGAAGCGACTGAGCGATACTTTACTGAAAACATACGAACCACTTACCCCGATCATCAAATTTTGGGTGAAGAAGGATATGGGGATGATTTTAAAGAGTTATCCGGAATAACATGGATCATCGACCCAATCGATGGAACGATGAATTTTGTTCATCAGCAGAGGAATTTTGCCATTTCTATCGGGATTTACGATGGAGATGAAGGGAAGTTAGGATACATATATGATGTCGTGCACGACGAGCTTTACTTTGCGAGTAAAGGCAAAGGTGTTTATATGAATGATGTGAAGCTTCCGAAGCTTGAACCCGTTCCTGTGGAAGATGCGATAGTCGCATTGAATGCACTGTGGGTGACGAAGAACAAGCGTATTGATTCCTCAATATTGGCTCCACTCGTGCATGATGTGAGAGGGACCCGGTCCTATGGTTCAGCTGCGATGGAGCTTGCTTACGTGGCTTCAGGGAGGCTTGACGCATATCTGACAATGCGCCTGGCCCCGTGGGATTTCGCAGCCGGAAAGATTATGATCGAAGAGCTTGGTGGAGTGGTGACAGACCTTGATGGGACCCCCTTGAATCCATTAAACAAGAGCTCTGTCTTCGTTGGGAAGCCTGGTCTGCATGAAACCATATTGACTGACTATCTTCATAGAAATAAGTAAATGAAAAAGGAGTGGTGGCCGTTGAATGGCCCTCACTCCTTTTTATGTGTACTACAATCTTCCTTCTTCTCTGTATTTCTTCTTGGTCTTAAAACCGAATCCCATCACAATGAATAAACAGATGATACATACAGCTGCAAGCAATATACTTTGTAAACTGATTGAAATGGCAATGCCCATAAGTGATACGGCCGCTAATATTGAAAAAAGCACAAAGATCCATTTTATATTTGCCATTCTGTAACCCCCAATAGTTAAGCAATGATTCTTTCCCTGACAGATTGCCAACGCAGCTTCGTGTGCTGCCCTTATTAAATTTTACCTATCAATACAATAAATCGCAAGTGGGTTTTGGAGACAAAGAAGCAGAACATTCAAGTCGATAAGGAAACTTTTAGCAGGAATGAATAGTGAATATGAAATAATTATTAGGGCTTTTGTCAATGCTGTGATATAATGGTCTAGTTGAACTGAAAAATATTATCTTTACACTATAAAGAAATCCAATATTCAGGAGTGGAAATATGAAATTAAGAAATGACCTTAGAAATATTGCTATTATTGCTCACGTTGACCACGGGAAAACGACATTAGTTGATGAGCTTTTAAAGCAATCTGGAATCTTCCGCGAAAACGAAACTGTATCGGAACGTGCGATGGATTCAAATGATTTAGAAAGAGAACGCGGTATTACAATCCTTGCGAAAAATACGGCGATTCAATATAAAGATTCCCGAATCAATATCCTTGATACACCAGGGCATGCTGACTTCGGTGGTGAAGTAGAACGTATCATGAAAATGGTAGATGGTGTTTTACTGGTAGTGGATGCGTATGAAGGTTGTATGCCACAGACTCGTTTCGTCCTTAAGAAAGCTCTGGAACAAAACCTTACACCAATCGTAGTTGTAAACAAGATCGACAAACCTTCAGCCCGTCCTGAAGAAGTCATCGATGAAGTACTGGAGTTATTCATTGAGCTGGATGCAAATGATGAACAGCTTGAATTCCCGGTTGTTTATGCTTCTGCAATCAACGGTACGGCAAGTACGGATCCAGATCCGGAAAAACAGGATGAAAACATGCAGTGTTTATATGAGTCCATCATTGAGCACATTCCTGCACCGGTCGACAACTCTGAAGATCCACTTCAGTTCCAGGTTGCACTGCTTGATTACAATGATTACGTAGGACGTATCGGAATCGGTCGTGTGTTCAGAGGAACGATGAAAGTTGGTCAACAGGTAGCGCTGATGAAGCTTGACGGCTCCGTTAAGCAATTCCGTGTAACAAAGATCTTTGGTTTCTTCGGATTAAAACGTGAGGAAATCCAGGAAGCAAAAGCGGGTGATTTAATCGCTGTTTCCGGAATGGAAGATATCAACGTCGGTGAAACGGTTTGTCCGGTTGAACATCAGGATCAACTTCCGGTTCTTCGCATTGACGAGCCTACACTACAGATGACGTTCCTTGTGAACAACAGTCCGTTTGCAGGTAGAGAAGGTAAATATGTTACGTCAAGAAAGATTGAGGAACGTTTATTGGCTCAGCTGCAAACAGATGTAAGTTTACGTGTTGAACCAACGGATTCACCTGATGCGTGGACAGTTTCCGGCCGTGGAGAGCTTCATCTTTCCATCTTGATTGAAAACATGCGTCGTGAAGGCTACGAGTTACAGGTATCGAAGCCACAAGTTATCATAAAAGAAGTCGATGGCGTGAAGAGCGAGCCTGTAGAACGTGTTCAAATTGATATCCCTGAAGAATATATGGGAGGCGTAATCGAATCACTTGGTCAACGTAAAGGTGAAATGTTGGATATGGTAAACAATGGTAATGGTCAGGTCCGTTTAATGTTTATGGTTCCTGCACGTGGACTAATTGGTTATTCTACGGAATTTATGACTCTTACTCGTGGATATGGTATCATCAACCACACTTTTGAAGGCTATCAACCACTGCAGAAAGGCCGCGTAGGCGGACGTCGACAAGGTGTGCTTGTTTCCATGGAGACAGGTAAAGCGTCCCAATACGGTATCATGCAAGTGGAAGACCGTGGTATCATCTTCGTTGAGTCCGGGACAGAAATTTATGGCGGCATGATTGTTGGAGAACATACAAGAGAAAATGATATTACCGTAAATATCACAAAGCTGAAACAGGCGACTAACGTACGTTCTGCAAATAAAGATCAAACTGTTACGATTAAAAAGGCAAGAATCATGACATTGGAAGAGTCATTGGAGTATTTAAATGATGATGAATATTGTGAAGTAACGCCTGAATCAATCCGTCTTCGTAAAAAAATTCTTGATAAGAATGAACGGGAAAGAGCAGAAAAGAAAAATAAGGTTACTCAATAAACGAAGTGAAGGGGGAGTAGGAAATGGATGTAACAGAACGTTTGTCCTTTTTCGCATCCCTTTACCGGGTTGACCAGAACGCGGAAATGGGGATGTGGTTGCTTTATATAACCATCGTTGGCCTCTCAATCTTAGTTTATAAGCTCGGTTTTGCGAAAAAGCTGCCAGTCATGAAATCGATCCTGATTTATACTTTTCTCATCCTCGGATGTACGGTGCTGACGTTTCTCGGCATCTTTCTTCCGGTTGCTGAAGGGTTGGTCGTTGCGGCATTAATCTTAGTAATTTACAAGATCCGCCTGACGAATGAAAAGAAAAAAGGCACGTTTTAAGCATGAAAAAGCTGTAGTCCATATTCCAAGGACTACAGCTTTTTTATTTTGGATTCGACTTCGCAAAGAAATAATAGAGTGGCGGGAGGCTTAGTCCATATAGAAGATGTCCAATTGTCCAAAAGGTGATGGCTTTTACATCGAATAAGCCGGGTGCATCCTGTACAGCCAGATAAGAAAGGGGAAAATATAGAAAAACAGTGGGGAAGGTCAGCAGCAGGGAAAGGAGCCATGCTCCCCTCTCAGATACCTTCAGCTTTTCCATCAGATACACAAATACCAAACCGAGACCGCAGGAAATAAGTAAATGGAAAGAGAACTCAAGCCATTCAGGCAATGTAGATGCAAACAGTGGGATGAAGTCAACATTCAATAACAAAACATATACTTTAATGCCGGTCAGTCCCTGTATCCACTTGAGGAATAAACCCAATAATGAGCCTGAGATAATGCCGACGGCCAAACCTATTTGTTTAAAAGTCATCGTCGACTTTGGGAGAACGATAAAAACGGAAATTCCCCGTCGAAACACGTTCCTCTGTCTTCTCTTTAATGCGGTCATGGCATTTTTCACACATATATGTGTGAATGGGTCTGTTGCGCAGCTTTTTCGCCTGCAGGGAATAATCATCAATATTTTCAATTACTTCACATAAAGCACATTTCACTCTCATTTCGTACACCTCTACTTGTTCTAATCATAAGTCTAGTCTCATTAGTATATCATGTAGTATAGCCGAACGCTTTATTTAACTTTCCTGTATGCTTTTAACAATGGAATTTGGTATAGTATAATCAAGATGAATCACGTATGAAATGAGAACGCTTAGAAAATGTCACCAGGGGGGATTGTATGGCTAATCAAGTCGAACCCAGCTTAATTCCTGCATTGTTTGAAGAACTGCAATCAGAGCGATTTGTTACACTCTCTACCGTTGATCATGAAACACTGGGACCAAATGTCAGTGCAATATCGTGGATCTATGCCAAAGACGAACAAACGCTATTGTTTGCCGTGGATCAACGCTCAAGAATCGTTGAGAATATTAAGGGGAATCCGCTGGTTGTGGTGAACTTAATTGCAAATGAATCCACGTATTCGATTGGCGGGAAAGCTTCCGTATACCATGAGAAGCTTTCAGGAGTGCCTTTGAAGCTGACCCTTATTCAACTTTTGATTAATGAAGTGAGAGATGTCATGTTCTATGGATCGAAAATTTCCACAGAGCCCGTTTATGAAAAGACATATGATAAAACGGCTGCAGACCGTTTGGACCGTCAAGTAATAGAAGCCATGAAAAGAGCTTAGCATCCTAAGCTTTTTCATGGCTTTTTCTCATTTTGAATAGGTCTGTACAATCAATCGATTTTATCGTATGTTTGATCTTCCTGTTTTTTTCTAAGCTGTTTTTCTTTTGCGTTATTCATTTTTTTCTTAGGTTCGTTCGGGGCATTTTCGGGATTGGTCTGCTTTAAAGACTTAGGGATCTCAGGCATCAATCTACCCGATATGTCAGACAATTCATTCATGATGCCCTGAACCGGTTCGCCTCTTTGGATATCTTTACTGATCTCCTTCAGTCGGGCATACAGGTCCGGATCGGCGATGACCATTGCCTCTGCACCGTAGGGGTCATTCTGAAGGGCTTCTGCGACAGAGTATTTAATCGATCCCACTTGGGAACGCTCTACGTCCGAATCGATATCAATGCCTACAAACGCATATTTACCGATGACTACAGCCGTTGCATCCTTTACGTCTGGTACAGAAGTGGTGAGGTCGACCAGATGTTTTGAGATTTGTTGCCCGGACTTTCGATGAACATGTTGAATGTTGCTATCCTGGACGGTAATTGGTTTATTGTTTTTACTGTTTGCATCATTTTTATATCCGACCTCATTTTTGTTGGCGCAAGCTCCGAGCAAGATGGTCACCATAACTAGAGAGATGAGTCTTTTCATGTCAATACCTCCCGATTTAGAATCAATATCTTTTCTTATTGTGTAATTTTCTTCTATCTTTATACGTTTATTCATATATTTTAAGAAACGGGCCGTCCTATTTGAGTAGCTGGGAATAACCGGAACATCATAGGCTACATACAATAGTAATAAGAAATCAGGAGCAGGAGGCATCGATTTGAATAAAATTTATGTATTAGATACCAATGTCTTATTACAAGATCCACAAGCCATCTTTTCTTTCCAGGATAATGAGGTGGTTATACCTGCAGTCGTTTTAGAAGAAGTGGACTCCAAAAAGCGTTATATGGATGAAATCGGAAGAAACGCAAGACATGTATCGAAACTGATAGATAATTTACGGCAAGAAGGAAAGCTCCATGAAAAAATCCCACTTTATACAGGTGGTTCATTACGGATTGAACTAAATCACCGCTCCTTTCAGCAGCTTCAAGATATATTTGTCGAGAAAACAAACGATAATCGGATCATCGCCGTAGCTAAAAACCTTTCACTCGAGGAAGAAGCAAAAAAGGATGGAAAATCGGTTATCCTTGTCAGTAAAGATACCCTGGTCAGGGTCAAGGCAGATGCTTTGGGTTTACAGGCTGAGGACTTCCTGAGTGACAGAGTCATCGAAGTGAATGATATTTATACCGGATTTATCGAATTATACACCGAGAGAGAATTTCTCAATAAATTTTATGACAAAGGGGAACTGACCCTTACAGATATTACGAAACAACGGTTTTATTCCCATCAATTCCTCATTATGAAAGATGCACTGGGAAGTTCTGCATCTGCCCTGGGAATGGTGGATTCAACCGGACTCAAAGTGAAGAAACTGGTCTATGACCAAGAACATATGTGGGGAATTAAAGCGAGGAATGTCCAACAAACGATGGCAACGGAGTTATTATTACGGGATGATATTTCGTTGGTGACCATGATCGGGAAAGCCGGGACCGGTAAAACGCTCTTAGCACTGGCTGCCGGACTTTTACAAACAGAAGACCTTAATAAATTTAATAAATTACTTGTAGCCCGCCCGATTGTCCCGGTCGGCAAAGATATTGGCTATCTTCCAGGTGAAAAGCAAGAAAAGTTAAGACCTTGGATGCAGCCGATTTATGACAATCTTGAATACCTGTTTAATACCAAAAAGCCTGGAGAATTGGATGATATCCTTGCCGGGATGGGATCTATCGAGGTGGAAGCGTTGACGTATATACGAGGAAGAAGCATCCCTGATCAATATATCATCATAGATGAAGCTCAGAACCTGACGAAGCATGAGGTGAAAACCATTCTGACACGTGTTGGAGAGCGGAGCAAAATTGTCCTAATGGGAGATCCGGCTCAAATCGATCACCCATATCTTGATGAATATAATAATGGTCTGACGTATGTAGTGGAGAAATTCAAAGATCAAAAATTAGCCGGTCATGTGAAGCTTATGAAGGGTGAAAGATCAGGATTAGCACAGCTTGCAGCCGATATATTATAACCTTTAGACCACATAAAAATAACGTATGAAAAAACCGGTTCAGATGTTACTGAACCGGTTTTCATTCGTTATGGCTATTCAACTCGAAATGCCCTGACATCGGTGATCGGCTTGTCCCTGTTCGAACCATCCATAAAATAAACATGAACGGGACCGTCTTCCCTGAGTGGCTTGCCTTCTTTTGAAAATCCGATCAAAAGCTGATCTGCCTGGTTTAAATCCAGAAAGTGATCCCCGGATTCGGTTTCAATCACGATGGACGCCCCTTCAGGAAGTGGTTCTGCATTTTTCAGAAAAGGTGCAAAGGGAATAGCAAATGTTCCGTTAAGAATTTTTTCTTTCTCATATCTCTTCTCGGTTTTCAAAGTTGGAGGATAGGTTGCCCCTTCTTGAATCTCTCTCGACCAGTGCTTGGAAACTGCCTTTGTATATTCTTCCAACTCATCTACTTTTTCTGTTTTAGCATCAAAATATGTAGTTAAATCCACTTTTCGATCATCAAATATCCAAACTCCCGCATCCAATGTAATGGGAAATTTCACTTTCCCTTTTATCGGTATGATACTTTCCACTTCTGACTCCTCCTCTCGCTGATAGTATCAGTATATATGTTAAAAGCAGGTTTGTCACATTCTGATGAAAGCATTTTCAGCGTTTTCAATGAGTGAAAATAGGGAAATGATAAGTAGGACAAAAGGAGCTGGTAGATAGATGATAAACACACAGGAATGGTTGGAAGGATTAGTTGAAAAGGCGAGGCCTTTCGCATCTGAAGGAAAGGTTGCAGAGTACATACCCGCACTTAAGGATCAAAATCCCCATGATCTGGCAATCAGCATTTACACATTGGATAACAACTCCTGTTATGCCGGGGATCATTTGAAAAAATTCACACTACAAAGCATTTCGAAGGTTATCACCCTTGCACTCGTACTGATGGACTACGGGGAAGAGTATGTTTTTTCCAAGGTTGGAATGGAACCTACAGGAGATCCATTCAACTCCATAGCGAAGCTCGAAACCCATAAGCCTTCAAAGCCCCTTAATCCGATGATCAATGCAGGGGCACTTGCTGTAACGAATATGATCAAGGGAAACACCGGAATGGAGAAATGGCACCGTTTAATCGAATTCATAAATCATATGACAGGGGAAACGGTCTCATATAATGAAGATGTGGCATATTCAGAATTGCAGACGGCCAACCTGAACAGATCCCTTTGCTATTTCATGAAGCAGCACGGGGTGATCACGGGAAATGTCGAAGATCTACTCGTCCTTTACACAAAACAATGCGCCGTGGAGATGAACTGTGTGGATCTTGCCAAGATGGGAGCGGTATTCGCCAATGATGGAATCGATCCTGAGAGCGGCCGCCAATTGATTACAAGGGATGTGGCAAGAGTATGTAAAACATTCATGGTGACATGCGGGATGTATAATACTTCCGGAGAGTTTGCCATTAAAGTGGGGATTCCTGCAAAAAGTGGCGTATCCGGCGGCATCATGGGCTCGGTCCCCGGAAAATGTGGAATAGGGATTTTCGGACCGGCACTCGATGATGTAGGAAATAGCATTGCGGGGCTGAAGCTTCTCGAAATGCTTAGTGATGAACACTCATGGAGTATATTTTAACTTGAAATTACGATGCAAAACGTGATTAAAAGAGGAAGCATGACGTGATGAGATACCCCGATTTCTCTTTTGAAAATTGTTCGAAATTCTGTCATTGAATCCCTAGGAAAACACTTATTTTTCTTGCAATTTATCGGGTTTAACGATAAAATTTTAAGACAGGAAGGTTATTTGTTCGGAATGGGGGGATCACTGTGGCGTCAGAAATGACAATCAATCATCGGGAAAAAGCCTATGAACTATTAAAGGCCGACGCAGAAAAGATATTACAACTTATTAAAGTACAAATGGATAATTTAACGATGCCCCAATGTCCTCTATATGAGGAAGTATTGGATACCCAAATGTTCGGATTATCTCGTGAAATAGAATTTGCGGTCCGCTTAGGGCTTGTAGATGATCAAGATGGAAAAGACTTGATTGATTCTTTGGAAAGACAACTTTCTGCCCTTCATGAAGCATCTACAAAAAAGTAAAATAGTCATGACAACTCAAACAATACATAGATCTGTTGTTTGAGTTTTTTTGTTAAGGAATTGATGATCTTAAGAGATGAAAATGATATAAGAGAAAAAGGATTGAAATGTCATGATTAAAAAAATAGCAAAATCCTACGATTATTCGTTAATCGCTGTGTATGTTTTCCTTTGTTTATTTGGCCTCGTCATGATTTATAGTGCCAGTATGGTCATGGCGGTAGAACGGTTCGGCTGGGACAGCGATCACTTTTATAAAAGGCAGATGATCAATATCATCATCGGCTTCATTGCCTTTACGGCAGCAGCGTGGTTTCCGTATAAAGCCTTTCAAGTAAGTAAGATCATCAAAGGCCTGATGATTGTAATCATTGGTTTATTACTTGGGGTACATCTTTTTGGGTATGAGGTGAATAACGCTAAAAGTTGGATCAACCTAGGGTTCATGCCCATCCAGCCATCGGAGTTTGCGAAGCTTGCTGTCATCATTTACCTTGGTTCCGTTTACTCCAAGAAACAGGCATACATAGATGACTTCAATAAAGGTCTTGCACCTCCATTACTGTTTCTTGGCTTTATTTGCTTTTTAGTATTCCTGGAACCGGACTTTGGTACGGCAGCGATCATCTTTGCCATCGGTGCCATCGTCATTTCCTGTTCGGGCATCAGTTATAAAACGTTTTTCAAGCTTGCAGGCTTGGGAGTGGGATTTTTAGTTGTCCTATCCCCGGTCATTTACCTGGCAAGAGGATTCATCTTCACCAAGGAACGGCTTAGCAGGATTGAAGCCTACCTGTCCCCGTTTAAATATGCACAGGGTGAAGGGTACCATTTGGTGAACTCTTACCTCGCGATCGGGTCCGGGGGAGTGAAAGGTCTAGGCTTGGGACAAAGTGTCCAAAAGCTTGGTTATTTACCGGAACCCCAGACGGATTTCATCATGGCCATCATTGCTGAAGAGCTAGGCGTATTTGGGGTAAGCTTTGTCATCCTCGGACTTTCCTATATTGTTCTCCGGGGGATATATACAGGCGTGAAATGTCAGGACCCCTTTGGCACGATGCTTGCAATCGGGATCTCCTGTATGATTGGAATACAGGCTTTCATCAATCTTGGAGGGGTATCCGGATTAATCCCGATCACAGGGGTCCCACTCCCTTTCATCAGTTACGGTGGTTCGTCCCTGTTGGTGCTATCTTTGTCGATGGGTGTCCTTGTAAATGTGTCGATGTTTGTAAAATATGAAGAAAAATATAAAACAAAGAAGGAAAATGACTATCCTTCGGAGAATAAGGATAATAGCAAAAAAATATATGGTGTAAAAATGTAGGTCACTTTGATAGAGTATCTAAAACTCTAAGTCTAGGGTCTGCCCCCTAAGATACTTCTTAATTATCTTCGGGGTCAGCCCTTTTTTCATAGACTTCAATAGGTGGAATTTCAATCATGAATAGCCAAAAGGAGAGAGTGTATTGAAACGAATTAAAAAAGTACTGGTAGCAAACCGCGGGGAAATTGCCATCCGTGTATTCCGTGCATGTACGGAACTTAATATTAGGACCGTAGCAATCTATAGTAAAGAAGATTCAGGGTCATATCATCGTTATAAAGCAGATGAAGCCTACTTAATAGGTGAGGGGAAGAAGCCTATTGATGCTTATCTGGATATTGAAGGGATCATCCGAATCGCAAAGAATGCAGATGTGGATGCCATCCACCCGGGATATGGCTTCCTGTCTGAAAATATCCATTTTGCTAGACGTTGTGAAGAAGAAGGAATCACTTTTGTAGGACCTCATTCTGAGCATTTGAATATGTTTGGGGACAAAGTTAAGGCACGCCATCAGGCCCAGCTGGCGAATATTCCGGTCATTCCGGGTACAGATGGCCCTGTAGATACGTTGGAAGAAGTCATCAGCTTTGGGAAGGAAAATGGTTTCCCGATCATCATCAAAGCTTCATTGGGCGGCGGTGGACGGGGGATGCGCATCGTCCGAAACCTTGAAAGCTTGAAAGAAGCCTATGAGCGAGCCAAATCAGAAGCCAAGGCAGCGTTTGGAAATGATGAAATATATGTGGAGAAATTTGTTGAAAACCCGAAGCATATTGAAGTCCAGATTCTTGGAGATCATGACGGAAACATCGTTCACTTATATGAGCGTGATTGTTCCATTCAAAGACGCCATCAAAAGGTAGTGGAAATTGCGCCATCCGTTTCCTTGAGTGACCAGCTGAGAGAAGATATCTGCGTGGCAGCCGTCCGGTTAATGGATAATGTGAAGTACGTGAACGCCGGGACCGTTGAGTTCCTGGTAGCGAATGATCAGTTCTACTTCATCGAAGTGAATCCCCGTGTTCAAGTGGAACATACGATTACGGAAATGGTGACAGGAGTGGATATTGTCCAATCACAATTGATGATTGCGGAAGGTTATGCCCTGCACAGCGACAAGCTTGGTATCCCTCTTCAGGATGACATCAGGACAAATGGATTTGCCATTCAATCCCGTGTGACAACGGAGGACCCATTGAACAACTTTATGCCTGATACCGGGAAAATCATGGCTTACCGGTCAGGTGGGGGATTCGGGGTCCGCCTCGATGCCGGGAATGGATTCCAGGGTGCGGTCATTACACCTTATTACGATTCCCTCCTGGTAAAGCTCTCCACGTGGGCCCTTACATTCGAACAGGCTGCGTCCAAAATGGTCAGAAATCTTCAAGAATTTAGAATACGGGGGATCAAGACGAATATCCCGTTTTTGGAAAATGTCGTGAAACATGAAAACTTTATTACAGGTAGGTATGATACCTCTTTTATCGATACGACTCCTGAACTATTCATTTTCCCGAAAAGGAAAGACCGTGGAACGAAAATGCTTTCGTATATCGGAAACGTAACCGTTAATGGATTCCCGGGAGTAGAAAAAAAGAAAAAACCTGTTTTACAAAAACCTCGGGTACCGGCCATGGATGTAAAGAAAGAGTTTCAACCCGGAACTAAGCAGATCCTGGATCAGCATGGTGCGGACGGCCTGGTGAATTGGGTCAAAGAACAGAATGCTGTACTCCTCACTGATACAACATTCCGTGATGCACATCAATCATTACTGGCGACCCGTGTCAGAACAAATGATCTGAAGCATATAGCGGAACCAACATCCCAGTTGCTGCCGGATATGTTCTCATATGAAATGTGGGGCGGGGCAACTTTCGATGTAGCTTACCGTTTTCTTAAGGAAGACCCATGGAATCGATTATTGACTTTAAGAGAGCGCATTCCAAATGTATTATTCCAAATGCTCCTTAGAGCATCCAATGCGGTAGGGTATAAAAACTATCCTGATAATGTGATAAGGGAATTCGTCGAAAAGTCAGCGTTTGCCGGTATCGACGTCTTCAGGATCTTTGACAGCTTAAACTGGGTCAAAGGAATGGAAGTGGCGATCGATGCCGTGAGACAAAGCGGAAAAATCGCAGAAGCGGCCATTTGCTATACCGGTGATATCGATGACCCGACGCGGACAAAATATGATATCGATTACTATAAAAATATGGCGAAAGAACTCGAAGCGAGTGGTGCCCATATTTTGGCAATCAAGGATATGGCGGGACTGTTGAAGCCGCAGTCAGCCTACCGATTGATTTCGGAACTGAAAGACACAGTCAGCCTGCCGATTCACCTGCATACACACGATACGAGCGGGAACGGAATCTACACATACGCAAGAGCCGTCGAAGCGGGTGTCGACATTGTTGATACGGCCCTGAGCACCATGTCCGGTCTGACGTCCCAACCGAGTGCCAATACGTTGTATTACGCATTAAAGGGGACGGAAAGAGAACCGAATGTAAACATCGATTCCCTGGAAACCCTCTCTCACTACTGGGAAGACGTCCGGAAGTATTATACAGACTTTGAAAGTGGGATGATGTCGCCGCATTCAGAAGTGTACAAACATGAGATGCCCGGGGGACAATACAGCAATCTTCAGCAACAGGCAAAAGCAGTCGGGCTCGGTCACCGCTGGGAAGAAGTAAAGGACATGTATGCAAGGGTCAATCATCTCTTCGGGGATATAGTCAAGGTGACTCCTTCTTCTAAAGTCGTCGGAGACATGGCTTTGTTCATGGTTCAAAACGATTTGACGGAAACAGACGTACTCGAAAAAGGGGAGAAAATCGATTTTCCTGATTCAGTGGTTGAATTATTTGAAGGATCCCTGGGTCAGCCCCACGGAGGATTTCCGAAAGAATTGCAGAACGTGATTTTGAAAGGGCGCAATCCGTTGACTGTACGACCTGGGGAACTACTGGATGATGTGGACTTCACAGCCCTGAAAGAAAAACTCTTTGAAGACCTCGAGCGTCCGGTCACAAGTTTTGATGCCCTTGGATATGCCCTGTATCCGAAAGTATTCATGGAATACGCACAAACAATGGATCAATTCGGAGATATCTCAGTCCTTGATACCCCTACATTCTTATTTGGGATGAGACTTGGCGAAGAAATAGAAGTGGAAATCGAAACCGGGAAGACACTCATTGTGAAGCTTGTCTCGATCGGGCAGGCTCAGGCAGATGGTACCCGTATTGTATACTTCGAGCTTAATGGACAGGCACGTGAGGTAGTCATTAAGGACGAGAGTATTAAATCAACTGTTGCAGCCAAAATGAAGGCTGATGTGAAAAATGAAAATCATATCGGCGCTTCCATGCCGGGAACCGTTATACGGGTCATCGCAGAAAAAGGAGAAACGGTTGAGAAGGGAGATCATTTAATGATAACTGAAGCCATGAAGATGGAAACGACCGTTCAGGCACCTTTTGCAGGCGTAGTTAAAGATATCTATGTACAAAACGGTGATGCCATCAGCCCGGGAGATTTATTGATTGAAGTGAACAAAGCATAATAAAAAAGGATTCCGGTAAATGAACCCGGAATCCTTTTTTCTATTTCTTCCGTTTACTTCTTGAAGCAAGAAGATTGAAGTAACATAATAATCCAAACAGACAAGAAATAATCAAAGCATGCATTAAAGCAATAGAGAGATTCAGTCTAGTGAACACTACAAGTGCACCACTCATTACTTGAAGACAAACGAGGGTGAAGGCAATGATCCATCCCCAGTAGATCACTTTCTGGTGCTTATGTTCTTTTATGGCAATGTATGTGATATAGGCAATCCATAAGAAGATGAAGCCTGCTGCTGCCCTGTGCCCCATTTGAATCCATTCGTAAAGGTTAGTGGGGAGGCTTGGGGAGGAGTTGACGCATAATGGCCAATCCTTGCACACCAGGCTGGACTCCGTATGCCTTACAAGAGCGCCGGTATAAACAACGAGATAACTATATATCGTCACCCCGACCGTATGAAATCTCATCTGTTTGTTGATGACCAAAGAATTCGCATCAAATTTCTGATCGACTTCAAAAATCAGCAGTGTCAATAATAATATGGAAGCAAAAGAAATAAGGGAAATTCCAAAATGTATGGCCAGGACGAAATCAGATTGCCCCCATAATACAGCTGCAGCACCGATTAGTCCCTGCAATACAAGAAAGAAGAAAGAAAGGGCTGCAAGGAATTTTGTTTCCCGTTTATAACCGATTGATCTCCATGACCAGATCGATAAAGCCAGAACCAATAATCCCACACCGCCTGAAACAACACGATGTGCTAATTCTATAACAAGCTCAAATGTAATGTCACTTGGAATGAATTGTCCGTTACAAAGGGGCCAAGATCGCCCGCAGCCCATACCGGATTCCGTCTTCGTCACCAGGGCTCCACCCAACAATACGAATAACATGCCCAGAGTGGTTAGAACGGCCAGCCACTTTAATCCTTTGTGAACACCTTTTTGCAATCTATTCACCTTCTTAATTAAAAGACTCTACACACTTTCTATAAATAAATATAGTAGAAAAATATATATGCCTCTACGATATTACATAATAGGTATGAAAAACTCAACCGATAAAATGTTACAGAATTATGAGCATTTATCTTGAGAGAATAGAGAATAGTAATAGTAGGGAAGGACTAATTTACGTAAAAACAAATTCTGTAAGCGCTTAGCTCTGTTTTATGGTATGATGGGATTAAAATGTTTGTAGAAATATGAAGAACCTTCTGCGTCTTTCTTTCTTCACAATTTCTTCACATAATTGTCTAATTCTCCCCCAAAAAGGAAAAAATATATGGTTTAATATAATATTGATAGCATATATACTATTTCTTATCTGTGGATGAATTTACAGAGGAATATAGAAATAGTTAATCATTTCCTATATAGTATAGAGGTGGCAACAAACCTCTTGCCTTTTATAGAGAGGAGAGAGAAAATGTCTAATAGTCGAATCATGACAGACGTTGATAAAGCAGATGTGACAGCTTCAACTGCTTGGAAGGATTTTTTAGCGCTCATTAAAATTGGGATCGTTAATTCCAATTTAATTACAACCTTTACAGGTATGTGGTTAGCCTTTTATTTTACGAATACACACTTTCTAAATTCCCTGGATATCATGTTTCTTACGTTGATAGGTTCTTCCCTTATTATTGCGGGATCCTGCTCCATTAATAATGTGTACGATCGGGATATCGATCACTTGATGGAACGAACGAAGGAACGTCCTACCGTAACAGGTAAGATCAATGGACCAAAAGCATTGGCCCTTGGGTTAATTATGATTGCGGTCGGTCTCATCATGTTATTCATGACAACCATCACTGCAGGTGTCATTGGGTTGATCGGGGTATTTAGTTACGTTGTATTATATACAATGTGGTCAAAAAGAAAATATGTGAGCAACACAATTGTTGGAAGTATCTCAGGTGCGGTTCCGCCGTTAATCGGCTGGGCAGCTGTAGATGCAAACCTGGATGTAGTCGCCTGGGTGCTGTTTCTGATGATGTTCATCTGGCAGCCTCCTCATTTCTACGCGCTAGCGATGAAAAGAGTGGAGGAATATAGAGCAGCTAATATACCGATGCTTCCAGTAGTGAAAGGATTTGCTACAACGAAACACCATATCGTAGCATGGGTTGCGGCCCTTTTACCCCTTCCTTTCTTCTTGATGGATCTCGGAATGTTCTTCTTTATCCTGGCAACGGCCTTTAACATCGGCTGGCTCGCTCTTGGTTTGGCGGGGTATAAGATGAAAGACGATATTAAGTGGTCAAAGCTTATGTTTGTCTATTCATTAAATTACTTGACAATCTTGTTCGTAGCGATGGTCATCGTTACCGTACTTTAAGATTAGCGGGAATTCTTTCTGTTAAGAAATCCAAATAGATATTTTTATGGGTCCTTGTTTTATTCAAAGTACATTACATGAAAGAGGGGTTTGATTAAGCTATGAAAGCAAGGCTATCTAAGTGGCGCTTATTTTCAATTGTAGCAATGTTAGCGCTAGTTCTTTCTGGCTGTGGAGAGCCATTTCTCTCCACACTGCAGCCAGCTGGTGAAGTAGCACAGACACAATATGATTTGATGATACTTGCTACATTAATTATGGTGTTGGTCATCATTGTAGTCATGGTTGTCTATATGGTTGCGATCGTTCGTTTCCGTAGAAAGAAAGGGGATACAAAAATCCCTAAGCAGGTAGAAGGTAGTCACACACTTGAAATTGTGTGGACCGTTATCCCGATCATCCTACTTCTTATCCTTGCTGTTCCGACTGTTACAGCAACGTTCCAGTTAGCGGATACAAAGGCGATGGATAAAAAGGATAAAGACGGTAATCGTGACGCATTGGTCATAAATGTACGTGCCAACCTTTACTGGTGGGAGTTCGAGTATCCTGATGAAAAGATCATTACATCTCAAGACTTGGTTGTCCCGACTGATCAAAAAGTATATTTCAATGTGACAGCATCAGATGTAAAACATTCATTCTGGATTCCTGCAGCAGGGGGTAAGATTGATACAAACGTAGATGGCGTCAACAAATTCTTCCTTGAATTCGATGGGGAGAAGGCAAAAGAAGCAGGCGGATTATTCTACGGAAAATGTGCTGAGTTATGCGGTCCTTCCCACGCTTTAATGGACTTCAAAGTTAAAGCGCTTCCCAAAGAAGAGTTTACAGCATGGGTTGAAGATATGAAAAATGCAGGAGAACCGAAACCGACTTCTGATTTGGCCCAACAAGGACAAGAAATCTTCAACAAAAAATGCTTAAGCTGTCACGCAGTATCACCACAGGATGGAAGACCTGAATCTGCTAGACTTGCTCCTAACTTATCTAACTTCGGTGAGCGTTCACGTATCGCTGGTGTTTTAGACCATAATAAGGAAGAGTTGAAAAATTGGATTTCTGATCCTGAGCAGTACAAACCAGGTAATAAAATGACAGGTACATATGGTAACCTGCAGGAAGATGAAATTGATGCACTTGCAGAGTATTTAATGGGCTTAAAGGTTCAAGATTAATTGGGGATTAGTAAAAGGGAGGTTTAATCGTGAGTAGCTATTCACAGAAAAAAGGCTTCGGCGCGACTGTATGGGACTATATGACAACAGTGGACCATAAAAAGATCGCCATCCTTTACCTAATGGCAGGGGGATTTTTCTTCCTTGTCGGTGGTTTGGAAGCTCTTATCATTCGTATACAACTTGCCGTTCCTAACAACGACTTTGTTAGCGCTGGTTTATACAACGAATTATTAACGATGCACGGTACAACGATGATATTCTTGGCTGCCATGCCACTTATATTCGCATTCATGAATGCAGTCGTACCATTGCAGATTGGTGCTCGTGACGTTGCGTTTCCTTTCGTGAACTCATTAGGGTTCTGGTTATTCTTCTTAGGAGGGGTATTCCTGAATCTTTCATGGTTTATGGGAGGAGCACCAGATGCTGGATGGACTTCATACGCATCGCTATCCATGGCGTCACCGGGTCACGGGATCGACTTCTATGTACTCGGGTTACAGATAGCCGGGGCAGGTACGCTGATAGGTGGTATCAACTTCCTTGTTACCATTATCAATATGCGTGCTCCAGGAATGACATATATGCGTATGCCGCTGTTCACTTGGACAGTATTTGTTACATCTGCACTTATTCTTTTCGCATTTCCGGCATTAACGGTAGGACTTTTCCTAATGTTATTTGATCGTATGTTCGGAGCGAATTTCTTCGATGTAGCCAATGGAGGGAATACAATTATCTGGGAGCACTTCTTCTGGATTTTCGGTCACCCGGAGGTATACATCCTTGTATTACCGGCATTCGGAATTTTCTCAGAGATCATTCCACACTTCTCAAGAAAACGCTTATTCGGTTACTCATCCATGGTATTTGCGACCGTATTGATCGGTTTCTTAGGATTCATGGTTTGGGCTCACCACATGTTCACTGTAGGTTTGGGTCCAATAGCGAATGCAATCTTTGCTGTTGCAACAATGGCGATTGCCGTTCCGACAGGTATCAAAATCTTTAACTGGCTCCTTACTATGTGGGGAGGAAGCTTGAGATTCACGACTCCAATGCTTTATGCAGTGGCGTTCATTCCTACATTCGTAGCGGGTGGGGTAACGGGAATCATGCTTGCTTCTGCTGCGGCAGATTATCAGTTCCATGATACGTACTTCGTTGTTGCCCATTTCCATTACGTTATCGTAGGTGGAGTAGTATTTGCCCTATTAGCAGGTACTCATTATTACTGGCCAAAAATGTTCGGTACTATGTTGAACGATTTCTTAGGAAAGATCGCTTTCTGGTTATTCTTTATCGGATTCCACTTAACGTTCTTCATTCAGCATTTCCTTGGACTGATGGGAATGCCGCGTCGTGTATGGACGTTCTTGCCTGGTCAAGGATTCGAAACAGCTAACTTAATCAGCTCCATCGGTGCAGGATTCATGGGTGTAGCCGTAATCGTCTATGTAATCAATATCATTTCAACACAGGTTAAAGGTGTGAAAGTATCCAATGACCCATGGGGAGACGGACGTACCATTGAATGGGCAATCCCGTCACCACCACCGTTCTATAACTTTAAGCAAACACCACTTATCCGTGGGTTGGATGCTTATTGGTTAGAGAAAATGGAAGGGAATAAAGGATTGACTCCAGCTGAGCCTATCGGGGATATCCATATGCCTAATAATTCCATTTTACCTTTCTTTATCTCACTGGGATTATTCATTGCGGCATTTGGTGCCATGTATCATGTAGATGATAAAGCATGGGCACTGCCAGTACTAATCATCGGAATGCTTATCACATTGGGATCCATGTTCCTTCGTTCTGTTGTAGATGACCACGGTTATCATGTGCACAAAGAAGATTTAATGGACGACGATAAAGGGGGTAAGGCATAATGCACGCTGAAGAAAAATTCACGCCAAAGACCTGGCCGGCCTCCCCTGAAAAGGCGACCCTTGAGGGGAAAAATAAATTTATGGGCTTCTGGTTTTTCCTTGGTGGAGAAACGGTCCTTTTCGGCTCTCTTTTTGCAACGTATTTAGCTCTTAAAAACAGAGTTCCTAGTGACAGTCATGCTCTCACTACTGATCTTTTTGATTTACCGCTTTCCTTTTTAGCAACAATGCTGCTTTTAACAAGCTCGCTTACAAGTGTTTATGCGATGTACCATATGAAGAACTACAATTTCCAAAGGATGCAGGCCTGGTTATTAATCACAGTGCTTTTAGGAGCAGGCTTCCTTGGATTAGAGATTTATGAGTTTAATCATTACGTACATGAATATGGGCATACTTTTACTAGTAGTGCCTTTGGTTCAGCCTTTTACACACTTGTTGGATTCCACGGGGGGCACGTTGCATTCGGTCTTCTATGGATCGTCAGCTTGATGCTTCGTAATGCGAAACGTGGTTTGAATCTGTACAATGCTCCGAAGTTCTACTTAGCTTCTCTATACTGGCACTTCATCGACGTTGTATGGGTATTTATCTTTACGGTAGTATACTTAATGGGAATGGTGGGATAAACTGATGGCGAATCAACAATCAACTTCAGGTAACCCAAGTGTAGATTACGAGTACCGTCGTAAGAAGAATGCAGAAGACATGAGAATGCAGTTAACATCATTCATGTTAATGATTTTCTTAACATTGGTGGCGTTTATCGCTGTAGCAGGGGATTTTGATAAGTACTTTGTGGTACCGTTCATTCTCCTATTGGCTGTTGTTCAGCTGGTGTTTCAACTGTATTACTTCATGCATATGAGTCATAAAGGACATGAAGCACCTTCATTGTTCCTGTATTCTGGTGCACTTGTTGCATTTATCACAGTGTTAACATTTTTAACAATTGTATGGATCTAAAGAAGAAGTCAGCCGATAGGCTGGCTTTTTTGGTGCTTGTCGGGGCTGTTCAAGGCGCTTCCGTTTTTCATTGTCCAGTTCCAGGGCTTAGGGGCTCGAGGTCATAAGTCAAACCTGCCAAAAAGGCAAAGAACGCCTTTCCGGCAGGTTTGACTTATGCTTGTCGCCCCTGGCAAAGCCCTTCCGCTTTTCTAATTGTTCAAGAACTTGTCATTACCTTACGTTGAAGTGGGGGAGGGTTGTCAGTATAATGGGGGTAGGTGTTAATTGTGAAATGAGGTGGGAAGATGCATTTGGCTATTTTTGGATTTATGGCGTTATGGAGCCCTTTTTTTCTCATGACGTTGGTGTTTTTGTCTGTGCTCTACTTTTTGATCACGATCAAATGGAGGGACAGCTTTAAGGATAATAGAAAATTGGCGGGGAAAGAAGCCGCATTTTTCCTTGTTTCGATGGTTTTGTTATATGCCATCAAGGGTTCGCCTGTTGAGGTTCTGAGCGGGATATTGTTTTCTGCACATATGACACAGATGGCATTTCTATATCTTGTCTTTACTCCATTATTAATTCTCGGAATACCGGATTGGGTTTGGAAGGCAATGATTGAATTGCCTGTCGTCAAACAAATATTCAGTTTTATGACCAAGCCGCTGATTTCCTTATTGTCATTCAATCTGGTTTTTTCGATTTACCATATCCCGTTGATTTTTGATAGCGTACGAACCGACGCCACTCTACATGCTTTAACCACCTTCATGTTATTCATTCTTGCTGTATTCATGTGGTGGCCATTGATTAATCCGGTAGATGAAGATATTGAATTAAGTGGATTAAAACGAATTGGCTATATTTTGGGGAGTGCCGTGTTATTGACCCCGGCATGTGGATTGATCATCTTCGCAGAAAATCCGATGTATGCGACCTATTATGATCCGAACGAATGGCTTCAAGCTTTATCTCTTTGTGTACCTGTGAATACCCTGGAAGGATTGACCCTGACAGGTCCGGAATTATTTACTTCCATGTCGACTCTCAATGATCAACAGCTCGGAGGAGTCTTGATGAAGATTATTCAGGAAATCGTGTTTGGTGTCGTTCTATTTAATTTATTCTTCCAATGGTACAGAAAGGATCAGGAGCAGCAGGAGAAGCTTTCATATGATCCGGTTGCAGATTCAACTCTGCCAGAACAATAAAAGCTAATACAGGGATTTCGGGGAGTGTTATTCCTGTATGTACATAGGTATCCTGCAAATATTTCCCCGAGAGAAAGACGCTGGTTAGAATACTTTAGAAAAGAGAGGAAACGAGATGGATTTACCTATTTTACCTACCATTAGCACGAGTTTCATCGTGTTAAGTGCTGTTACTGTAGCGATAGGCTGGTGGCAGATTAAACAAAGAAAGATTGAACAGCATCAGAAGACGATGACTCTTGCGGGAATCTTCGCCCTTATCTTTTTCGTTATCTATTTAAGCAGGACGATTTTTGTCGGAAACACTTCATTTGGTGGTCCAGATGACATTAAGATCTATTATACGATCTTCCTGGTCTTTCATATTACCCTGGCAACCACAGGTGCCGTATTTGGCATCATGAGTCTTTGGACAGGGTATAAAGATCGCCTGAAGATCCATCGCAAGCTTGGTCCTATTACAAGCTTTATCTGGTTCTTCACAGCCATCACAGGGGTTGCCGTATATCTTCTGCTTTATGTTTTTTACAAAGGTGGAGAGACAACCTCCGTTATAAGAGCAATACTCGGTTATTAATAAAAACCGCTATGTGTTTCACGTAGCGGTTTTTTTATGAGCGAATAAAAAAGGCAAATCCCGGGGTAGTGGGATTTGCCTTTTTATACTTTGAAATTGGTTTTAATGATACCTGCTTCTTTTGCAGAGTTAAACACGATGAGAAGCAATGGACCGATAATGAATCCCAATACCCCAAATAGTTTAAGACCTAGATACATGGCGATTAGCGTAGCTAGAGGGGATAATCCAATATGGCTTCCCATTACTTTTGGTTCTACGGTGCGTCTGATGATCAACAGTATGGCAGCCAGCACCGCTAATTGGCTTCCGAGGGCGATGTTTCCGGTCAATAGATGGAAGATTGACCATGGGCCCAATACAACAATGGAACCAATCAGTGGAATGAAATCAATCACCCATATGATGATTGACATCACAATCGCCACTTCAGGAGAAATGAAAAGAAGCCCGATCAAGGAAACGATAAAGATGATGATACTGACCAGAAATTGTGCTTTAAAGAATCCAAAAATGACGTAAGTTAATCTCGACGTCATGAAGGTTACTTTCTCGGCTGTTCTTTCTGTCAAATGACCATAGATGGATTTCTTGATCCTGGGCAGGTCCAGCATGAATAGAAATAGTGCGATTAAGTAGACGAGAAAACTCACCAGATAATTCGGGATATACGACAAAACCACGCTTATTCTTTCTATGTTGAATGAATTAAGAATCTTAGTCTTGCCGCTTTCCAAAAAGCTCTGGACGTCATCACTGAAGCTCTGCACCAATTCATCAGGGAGGTCCTCGGTTGCATTCAACAATCTATCTTCATAATCCAGCCAGATATCGCTTAATTGATTGACGTATTTGGGCGCATCTTCAATAAGCTTGATGCCTTCACCGACCACTTTTGTAGTGATGAAAAACGAGGAGACACTGATAAGGAGTAGAAACAGAATGAAAACGGAAAGGACCGCGAATCTCCGTTTTGTTGAAAAGCGTTTTTGGATAAAGCCTACAGCAGGCTCGAGAAAAAGAGCGGTAATGATCGCCATAATCAATGTGACGGATACCGGCAGAATAAAAAATGCAATTAATGCTATCAGTACGATGATCAATGCGGTCATCCATACTTTTTTAGTGAAAAACTTGGACAATGGTGTACCCCTTTCTAACAGGAACCTCTTACTTTTATTATATTAGAGTCAAAGGAGAATGAACAGTGGGAAGAAAGTGAAATTTTGAAGGTTTTGTATCCATTTGGAACAGGTTGTGACGAAGTATCTTTCTTAAAAGAAAACCAAATAGAAAAGACTGTCCATAAGTCAGACAGTCTTTTTTAAAAGTGTATTACCATGCAAAGTTCGCTGCATCTTTTTTAACATCAGCTAAGAGCTTTTCACAAGAAGTGACAAGATGTTTAGGGAACTCTTCACCTTCACCATATTCAACTCCGTGCGGGTAGTAATGTTTCCCAAGTAGCGGAGTCATCAATTGAATTACAGCGTCATGCTTTCCGATATCCCCCTCGACTGCAAGACCCTGTATACGTAAATAGAAAATACCTTCTCTAATTTCAAATTTACGGTCATAGGTCACGCGCTCATAATCCCATTGACCTGCACGGACCAGTCCATGAGATTCCATGATTTCGTCCAATCGGTTTAAATCGACTTTTAAGCTTTCAAATTCATTTGCTTCAAAACGCATAATATTTTCCTCCTATATTGGCTTGCATGAGAACAGCGGATACATTGTTATCTCCCCATGCTGTCCGTATGGTAGAAGCATTAATATCGGTGTATGTACATTGATACTAAATGCGGTATTTCTCATTCTTAATAATAGTGGAAAAAACTTTATCTTGCAATGTCTTGAATCATTTGAATTGGGTGATTTTTAAAAAGATGAATATCTTTCAGGAGTAAGTCTGAAAATAGGAGGGAAAATGTGTTATAAAAAGGAGGACTAAGATGACCGTAATCAGGGACATAATGACAAAGGATGTTGAGACTTGTTCATTGCTCGACAATGTTTATGAGGTCGCTCTGAAAATGAAAGAATTTAATATTGGTTCCATTCCCATTCTGGATGAAGAAAAAATAGTGGGAGTGATGACGGACCGTGATATAGTCATCCGCTGTATCGCTGAAAAGCATCCTGCTTCATCTAAAGTTGAGGATATTATGAGTAAACACCTCGTCACGACGGGACCGGACACTTCAGTTGAGGAAGCAGCCCATATGATGGCAGAAAATCAGGTGAGGAGACTTCCTGTAGTTGAAGGGGGGAGGTTGATTGGTATGATATCCTTAGGCGATCTTGCCATAAGGGAATCGTTGGGTAAAGAGGCGTATGTGGCTCTGGAAAATATATCAGAATCGGACTTCAGTAATAAACCATTTTAGTCTAAAGGAAGGTCATGTCGACAAACATGGCCTTCCTTATTTTTGAGGAAAAAAAGATTGCAAGGGTGCGTCAGTTTTAGAACGAGTAAAAATATGCTATTCTTTATGATAGACACCATTTTTATAATCATCATTAGTGTATACTATTCATAGTAATGTTGACCTATTTTTTCATGGGAAAAGAGAGGAGGGGAAATCCTGAGAACGGTTTTGCGTGTTTTGATCATTTTTGTCATTATTTTAATTATTGGTATTTATCAAGGTCAAAAGCAGGAAAACAAACCATTAAAGGGACCAGAGACCCAAACTCTTAAGGAAGACAAAGAGAACAAGGTGAATCAAACAATTGGGACACCAGGGGAAAGACCGGCTTCAGGCTTATCCACATGGATAGGCAAAGATACGAAAAAGGTAAAGGAAGCATTTGGGGAACCGGAAAGAGTCGAACCCAGTCCGTACGGGTACGAATGGTGGGTTTACCCGATTTCACCTAAACAATACATACAGATGGGCGTTTTGAACCATAAAGTGGTTACCCTCTATGCCATCGGGAATCAAGTGGATGTCGCCCCTTATAAGCTTGGACAGCGTTTGGAAGATATTTATCGTTTTACCATTGTCGAATCTGAAATTGTTGTGAACGATGATTCAGGTTCCTATCAATTCGAACTAAATGAAGAAGATTTGAATACCCGTCTTCTCGTGCCTCTTGGTAATATCTACGCTCAGCTTTACTTGGATAAAATTACAAGCCGGCTGACGAGTATACGTTTTTTGGATAGCCCCACATTGATCGAGATGCACCCGTATGAAATGATGTATCGAGGTGAATTGGCTGAGGAAACGGAGCCGAGTGAAGACGAATGGGATAAGGTGAATACTGCCAGTGAACAGCAGATATTTGATATTACAAACGTGATTAGACATCAATTTGGAGAAGATACACTGAAGTGGGATGAGGAAACGGCCCAAATAGCACGGGGGCATAGTAAAGAAATGTTTGAGGGGGACTACTTCTCGCATGATTCACCTACCCTTGGGGATCTCTCTCAGCGTTTAGAACAAGGGGATGTTCGTTTTAAGACAGCAGGGGAAAACATCGCATCCCAGTATACGGATGCTCCGGAAGCTGTCCATGGCTGGCTCAATTCAGAAGGTCACAGGAAGGTCCTGCTGGATCAGAACTTCACACATCTTGGCGTAGGGGTTTACAAACGATTTTATACCCAGAATTTCATAGAGAAAATGGAAGATGAAGAATAAAAAAATGGATTCTCCGATTTTGAATGGAGAATCCACTTTTTTATTGCTTCTTCTTAAAAATAAAAAAAGAACCCGTTGAGTGAGCCACGATTTTCCCTTCAGAACTTACCACTTTACCGTCCACTACAATCGTTTTGCTTCCTTGATGGACAACTGTCGCATGGGCAGTGAGGCGTTCACCTATACCGGGTGCCAAGTAATGGACATTTAAGTTTGTCGTTACAGCCCCATAACCTTCGGGAAGTATCATATTTGCTAAGGTCCCCATTGCTGTATCCACCAGGGTAGCAGTTACACCACCATGTACAATTTCCAGGGAGTTATGTGTAACGGGAGTGATCGGGATGCTCACCTCAAGGTTACCATCCTCCACTTTCCTATCCATGGCGAATATCCCGCCTATGATTGATCCATTCTCGCTGCTTTTCTTCCGTTGTATTCCTTCGAACAGCTGTTTCACAATCAGGAGATCCTCATCAGTAGCCCCAGTCATACATTCATTAAATAATTTTTGTACCTGTTCTCTCATTTTTAAACATCCTTTTAAAGTATTCACAGTCAAGCACATCAAGTACTTGAATCGTTGGAAAGCGCACGCATAATCTCATGTAAATATTACTACAAAAAGGAATGTATCACCATTCTTTTCAACTTTTCATAAAGTATAGTAGGTAGAAGCCTGTAATGGAGGTGTTCATGTTATGGGGAAATCATTACACCCTAAAGTCAAAGAATTTAAAGGTTTTGTGAAAAAGCACCCGAAAATCATAAAGGATGTCCGAAACGGTGATGCTAATTGGCAGGATCTCTTTGAAGACTGGTATTTGCTTGGGGAAGACGACACAAGATGGGATAAATACAGGACACAATCAGTGAAAGAAAATGAAAAGACTTCCAACAACTCCGAAAGTAAAGGAGGGTGGATGGATCAGGTTGGAGAAATGGTGAAGAAAATGGACGCTAATCAATTGCAGCAGCATATTAACAGCATAAGTGAAGCACTTGGAACAGTACAGGGAGTGCTCAGTCAATTTCAATCAGGAAACAATAGGGGATCAGGGACAGCGACCAAAACAGAAGCGCCATCCAAGCCTTCCCATCCTTTTTCTTTCCGAAAAGATTAGGGGGTAAAATATGAGACCGGATGTCATTGAATATATTTATGGCAAAGAAGATCTGAAGTTATTCCTTAGGGATCAACCCGAGTGGTACCGTACGCTTTCACGAAATCCCAATGAATTAGAAAAGTTTGAGATCGCGTCCATTAATCATTTTCAAAAAACGATACCACATAGGGTTCAAAAATTTTCGAATGGGGTCCAGATGGCTTCCATGATGATCAGTATGTTTCAATCGATGAATAGTGCCGACGATTAAGGTGCTATTTTTTTTGTCTTCATTTCGACGATGGATATTTGAGTAAAAAAGCGATCGATAGGGCAAGGCTATAGGTAAGGAGTGGTGTAAACGATGAAGAAAATGATCATGTTAGCGATCGCTTTACTAATACTAAGCGGTTGTAAGGAAAAGATGCCTGAGCCGGAAAGCTTCTCGTTCGCTAAAAAAGTGGAGGCGGCAAATCGAGGGCAGAAGCCTGTTTCCATTAAACATATGGTTCAGGGAAATCAAGTGTATATTGAGTGCATTGTACCAGGTGTCACATTCACATCAGAAAAAAAGGGTGCCAAAAAGGGAAAAATCATTGTCCGGTCCAATACGGGGAATTTGTATAAAGAATATCATACGGCAGCCTTTGTTATTAAAGGATTACCCAAAGGTGTGCACCTTTTGAATGTTGAAATTGTAGGGAAAAACAACCAATCATTTGGAATGAAAGAACAGTTTTATGTGACAATTCAATAAAGGATTTAAACCTTCACCGTCGTGCTTTCGACGGTGATTATTTTTGGTCATGAACATTGAAATTGAAATATCGAATATGCCTATTCGCTTCCTTCCGTAAAACATGTTAAAATATTGATACGGAGGTGGGCGTTATGCTTGCTACTATTGAAAGAATGGGAATATTGGATTCAGCTGACGAATTATCTCAGTGGATACTGGAATCTGATGTGGCAGAGAATTATCGTAAGTCTTTATATAAACTGCGTAACAACTCTGAAACCCAGCGAAAGGTTCAAACCTTTTCACGGATGAAAGAGAGTTACGAAGAAGTACAACGCTTTGGCAGATACCATCCTGACTACAAAACCATCATGAAAGAAATCCGGGAAGTAAAAAGAGAAATGGATCTTGATGAGAATGTGGCAGAATTCCGCAGAGCTGAAAACGAGTTGCAGGATCTCCTTGATCATGTGAGCCTGGTGATTGGACATTCCGTCTCTAAAAATGTGAAGGTTCCTTCAGGAAATCCTTTCTTCTCAAGTGGGGGATCCTGTGGAGGAGGCTGCGGTTCAGGGGGGAGCTGCGGTTGTTCGGCGTAAATAAACAAACAAAAGAAAGAGCGGACTAAAAAATGTCTGCTCTTTCTTTTTTTAAGGTGAACACCTATTGTTTTAACCGGACACAATCCACACAGAGATTCCCACAGCAAAACATTTTTTCCAGGGGAACAAAGAATCGGTGGCGATAGACATATAATGATTCCTCTTTTCTGAAAAAAATAGTATCAGAATGCAGTCTTTTTCCACGCATGGCTTTAGCCGACCATTTCTTGATGGAGTATTCAATGTCACTTTTCGTTTTCCCTGATCGAATATAGATGAACGGAATGCCGGCACTCCATTTTACTTGTGCTTCTTCAATTCCGTCTTCTTCCTTCAGATGTTCGATGAAATAGTCCCAAATCACATTCAAGTCCATGTAGGCCCTCCATTCTCTCGATATGAAATATTTACTTTACACTCCACTTAAGGAAAGATCATACCATTCCTTATTGCTTACCCGAACGCTATTATGCTAGACTTAAAAAAAAGTGATTCCTAGAGGGGAAACTATATGTTAACAGAAAGACAAGGTTTAGTTGTTTGGTTACATAGCTTGAAGCATGCCAAGTCCCTTAGACGATTTGGAAATGTTCACTATGTATCGAAGAAAATGAAATATGTTGTGCTTTATTGCAATCAGGATGAAATTGACTCTGTGATGGAAAGAATCTCTGCTTATTCATACGTGAAAAGAGTCGATCCTTCCTTTAAGCCATTTATCAAGTCCGTATTTGAAAATTCACGGCCTGATAAAGCGAAGGAATATGATTACAAAATGGGATTTTAAGAATGGCTGCCAAAGAATGTTGTTTTGGCAGCTTTTTTCATTGGGTTTTTATGTCACTCCGTTTGAATCTGAGACAGTTATTGCAAAGGCAGTATATAATGATTCAACCTCAAGATGGCAATCAAGTGCTGATAATACAGGGCATTTTCCGGAAATAGTGTCGAGGGCTTAACATCCATCTGAATGATGACTCTGCCAAGCTTCTCAGCAGCCTCCTCAAAGAGTGAGTAGCGCTGGTTAGGTGTAATATTCGGATTTGGAACTCCTTCCCTGCATATATAAATGGCTTGGAATTTCCCTTGTTCCGTCGGTTTCATCACTACGGCTAAAGAAGTGACAGCGCGGTCCTTCACAATGGTATGAAAGGCCAGCATATGCTGCAGACGTTCCTCATTCCCTTTCGCAAGTTCCAAAAGCTCATAAATATCTGAATATCCTTCTCCTAATTCAATAAATCGTTGAATCATTGTATTATTCCCCTTTTCTTACCAAGTTCATCAATTCCTTATTATTTCAAAACTAAACCCATAAGTAAAGATGCTAATTTAGACACTCATATCTTGCCTTAGAAGAAGCGAGTAGTGGTTGATTTCCACTCCAGGTGCTCGCTTTCCGCGGGGCGTGAGTTGAGCCTCCTCGGGCGTTTGCACTGGTCCCATAACGTTGGACACTTAAATTTCTAAGCAGCTAATTCAGTACTTACTCGATAAGCTACCGGACT
>NZ_JANIOC010000009.1:0-172800 GCF_024733565.1 Rossellomorea sp. SC111
CTAGAAGAGGAAACTGTTGGGACAATGCCCCTATGGAGTCATTCTTTGGTCATTTTAAAGACCATGTTAATCACAAAGAGTGTGAAAGTCTTACTGAATTAAGACAACAAGTTGATTGGTTTATAGAGGAGTACAACTATTATCGTTATCAATGGGGCTTGAAAAAAATGACCCCAGCGCAATACCGGGGTCATTTACTAGCAGCATAGGTCCTTTTTTTATAAACTGTCCATTATTAGGGGCGCAGTTCATTGCTTCAAGGTTGTTTTTCAAAGGCCAACTTCAGTCCGAATCCGATTAATACTGTGCCTGTGGCTTTTTCCATCCATCCCTGCACTCTTGGGGTGGTGAGCCAGGTGCGCAGGTAGTTGATGAAGAAGACATAAATGAAGAACCAGAGAATGGAAAGGATCGTATAGGTCATGCCCATGAGGATGAGCTGTTCCGCTGCCCCGGATTCTGCATTTACGAACTGAGGCAGGAACGTCAAGAAGAAGATGGCGACTTTGGGATTGAGCACATTCGAGAACAGCCCCTGCTGAAACGCTGACTTATTGACCGCTCTCTGATCCGGGACCTCCTCATTCTCTTTTTTCGATAAGAAAGAAGAAACGCCAAGATAGATCAGGTAAATCGCCCCTACATATTTGATGATTTCGAAGGCAGCAGCCGACTGCATGAGGATGGCGGAAAGTCCGAACGCCGCCGCGAAGGTATGGACAAGTGAACCGGATGTAATCCCAAGTGCCATCTTGAACCCCTCGGTCTTTCCATCCGAGATGGTCTCTTAGTCAGTAATGCCGTGTCGATTCCGGGACTCATGACCACAAACAGAGAAAGCAGAATAAACGTGACGAATTCATTCATGTCATTCAATCCTCCTGACAAATATGGTAAAATTTGATTTAACTAAAGTTAATTTATTTTAACACATTCTTCCCACCTGTGTTCATTTAAATTAATTAAAAGTAAATTAAATTTAACGGAGTGACTTATGGAAGACATCAATATCGGTAAAAAAGTAGAAACATATAGAAAGTCCCAAGGTCTCAGCATCAGGGAACTGGCCAACAGGGCCGGCATCACCCCCTCAATGTTAAGTCAGATTGAACGGGGCCTTGCCAATCCATCGATCCAAACCCTTAAGGTCCTTGCCAAAACCCTCCAGGTTCCTACATTCAGTTTCCTGTTGGAAGAAGTGAGGACGGAGGAATTGGTGGTCAGATCTCAACATCGCAAAAAAATGATCATGGATGATGTATCATATGAGCTGGTGTCCCCGGATATATCAGGGAAATTGGCAACGGCCATCATGCATTTCCCACCGGATAGTTCTTCCTCTGAAAAGCTCCTGGATCACCAGGGGGAAGAAGTCGCTTACGTCATAGAAGGCAAAATCCGGATCAGCCTAGAAGGCGAGGAATACATTCTGGAATCAGGGGACAGCGTGAAAATCCCATCCTATATGAAGCATAGATGGATCAACGACTTTAATGAAAAAGCAGCGATTTTATTTTCCGTGACGCCTCCTTCGTTTTGAACCATGGAGGCAGGTCATTGCAAAAAACAACCAAGGGACCTGTCCCCGCGGTTCCCCATGTGCTATAGTATCCTAGTATCAATGGAGAACGGAGTGAGCATATGAATTCAACAACGAAAGAAATCACACTGATTATCATCGGGTCCCTATTCTTCGCCCTCGGGGTCAATTTATTTGCCATCCCGAATGAGCTTGGGGAAGGCGGCGTGACGGGGATTTCCATGACCCTCTATTATGTATTGGATTGGTCGCCTGGTATCACGAACTTCGTCATGAACGGCATCCTCCTCGCGATCGGATATAAAGTATTAAATAAACGGGTGACATGGTACACCATGCTTGCCATCTTCTTTACATCCCTCTTCATTCAACTGACGGAAGGGATGGGAAATTCAGTCGACATCATGCTTGGCACTGTGTTTGCCGGGGTGTTCATCGGGATCGGACTGGGACTTGTGCTTCGCTCAGGCGGGACAACGGGTGGATCGACGATCATTGCCCGCATGCTCAACCAGCAATTCGGCTGGGCTGTCAGCACGACCATGTTTGTCTTTGATATCGTTGTGGTGCTAGGTTCCTCGTTCGTCATCGGGATCGAGAATACGATGTACACCGGAATCTCTATCTACATCAGCACGAAGATCCTCGATTACCTGATCGACGGATTCGATACACGGAAAGCCGTCACCATCATCTCCCAAGACACCGATGCCATTGCGGAAAAAGTAAGCGCCGAAATGGACCGTGGTATCACAATCATCAACGCTCGAGGCCATTATTCCAAATCATCTAAAGATATTCTCTATGTCGTGATCAACAAACAGGAGCTCTTTCTCCTGAAAAAAATGATCCAACAGATCGATGAGAAAGCATTTGTGGTCGTGCATGATGTGAGGGATGTGTTTGGGGAAGGATTTACGTTTCCGAAGACGTAAGCAGGGGGACGGTTCTCGTGCTTCCACTTTTACTAGAGAGACAGGTCCCTTGGCTCAATTGGGCCATGGAACCTGTCTCTCTTTTAATTTCTGTAAACATTCCACCACAATCCCCGGCTGATCTTTATGTACCTCATGGTCACTTCCCTCAGCAATTACAAGTTCCCCTTTCTTTGATAACAGTGCAAGCTCCACTTGCAGTTCACGCCACACCTTTTCATGAAGCAAAGCTTCCTCTTCTGGTATGCCATGTTCCATGTAAGGCTTGGCAGAGAATTCCTCATCTCTTGCGATGACAATCAGGGGAATATCCGGAAAAGGTCTACCAGACTTGATTCCTTCCCTGCTGTTGGACCAGTTTGCAAACTCATCTGAAATCGTTTGGTAGAGGACAGGGTTTGTAAGAAATGCTTCCTCCTCATCTGACAATACGCTATTATTTTCTTTATACCATTCTTCCAATTCACCTTTGCTTTTCCCTGCAGTTTCCTCGTTTGTCTCAATCAGTTGCTCCAACGAAATCATAGAGTACATGACAGGCAGATTGAGATCATAAAGTCGTTGAAAGTTGTGGGAAGTCGCATCAATGAGGAGGACCCCGTCCAGTTTTCCAGGGTACATCCTCGCATACTGCTGAGCACATAGCCCACCGAATGAGTGGCCGGCTAGTAGAAACCGGTCGATCTTCAGATGTTCCATAAGTGCATTGAGCTCCATTGCGATATTTGCTGTAGTCCGATGCTCCGGGGACGTCCCGCTTTTTCCATAACCTGCCCGATGATACAAGATAACGGTAAAGTCGTTCTTGATCCGGTCCATAAACGGAATCCAGCTGTAGAAGGAATTGCCGATTCCAGTTTCAAGGACGAGTATTTGCTTTCCTTCTCCTAAAATGCGATATTCGAGATTGATTTCACACATGGTATGCCTCCTGAGTTTAGTGTTCTCTTATAAAAAAAGCCATTTCCCTACCAGGTTTTGATGAAAATAGAATCAAACTCTCTTGTTTCCTCATCAGTAGGGCTCCCATGAGGACGTTATCTCAGTCTTCATTGTCATTCAAAGCGCTATCCCCCATTTTATGATCCGCTTTTCACCATTTATGGTCCGCTTTACTGATATATGATCCGGTCTGGATATTTATAAACTCGTACTCTGAAATATGAGCCACCATTAACCCTATATGAACCCTTTGTCGAATAATCTCGTTTCATAACTAAAGTACTCTTTCAAATCAGGGCAGACATGGTACCCGATACCCGCCACCTCAGCTTCTCCCCAACATCTCCTCATACGTCCTCCCCGCAACCTCCACCTCATACCCCGCTTCAAACTGCCCGATCAGCAGTCGCAATCCATTTTTACGGTCTTCAAGGTCTCCTTCTTCCTCCAATAACTGTATGCCATATGAAGCGATATCCGCCACAACCCGTTCATTCCGGTAATAAGCAAGAAGGACCGGATCCACCTCCACTTCTCCATAGCCCCTGTAGAAAAGGTCGATATGCTCACGGCCCTCATCCTTGAAGCACAACCCCAAGCCCACTCCAGGGAACATCAAATCCCTTTCGACAGGGGCCATGACGGGATCGTCCCAATCGACGATCAAAAGCCTTGAATCCTCATCAATCATCACATTCCCGGGATGGATATCCCCGTGGCATAACACAAACCCACTTTCATCTCGATCCTGGAGCTTCTTCCCTAGTTCCTCTGTCCGCTCCACAAGTGTCAGAATGTCCAACCGCTTCCTTTTCCAAAAATCAATGAGTTTCTTTGCCAATTCGTCACGGGGGTGATCTGAATCCATCTCCCGGTCGAGTTCCCGGACTTTCTCACACCAGGGACCGGAGAAATCTTCTTGACGCAGTTGCTCTTGAAGGTCATGAGGGACCCCTACAGAATGAATGGACTTCAGGATCTGACCAAACCGGATGGACTGTTGCTCGCTTAACGGCGTTTCGAAACCCGTTCGCCCGTCTACGAATGGCGAGAGGATCCAGTTGTATCCTTCATGATGGACCGAAAGCTCATGACTAGTCGCAGGGATGGGAGGTATGACCGCGTCGATCCCTTGAGTAGAGAGGAAATGAACGATCCTGATCCCCGTGTCATCAAAGGAACCTTGGATCATTTTTAGAAAAAAGACTTCGTCACTCCACCCAGCGACACGATAGACTGCCGCTTTCGGATCATGTCCGATGGGCAGGAACGTCACTTCTTTCGCTAATCCATCTATGATTTTTTCCTGGTTAAACTCAGGTTGTGTTAACATACATCCGGTTCCCCCTTCACATGCGCCAGAGGGACAGGTACCGAGTCTCAACATGAGCCGCGGGACCTGTCCCTCTGGTTTACCTCTGATTTATACGGTTCTGATTGCCGCAACCGCTTCGATTTCCACCAATTGATGTGTGTATCCGAGCACAGTCACTCCTGATAATGTACTCGGAACGTCATGATCCCCAAATTCTTTTCTTATCGCCTCCCAAGCCGTCACTAAATCGGACTGATGATGAGACGCTACAAGGACCCGGGTATAGACGACGTCCTTCAAGGAGGCACCGCTCTCTTTCAGTACTTCCTTCATATTCTCCACACACAGCCTGGCTTGGAGTTCGTAATCCTGCGCATGAGGAACTTCCCCTTCTTTATTCAGAGGACAGGCTCCGGCTAAAAAAAGGAGGTCCATGTCTGAAGGCACTCTTGATGCGTAGGCATAATCAACATCAGCTAAATGCGTTGATCGAATAAAGGAAATAGTATTTGTCATGGTGTTTCCTCCTCTCTGAGAAAATTTCACGAGTGGCTCAATACTAAGCCATGGGACCTGTTCCCATGACGACTCAACACCTCACATACTTCCGCTTAAACCCAATCCGTCCCTTCTCCACCTGCTTAAGAATATCATCAGCAGACTTCAGGACACTGTTCTTCTTCCCTTCCCGCACCATCTCGACAGGACCGATTTCCTTGGCTGTCTCGAGGGCAGCTTCATGAAGGGGAACATAGGAAACGCCAACTGTCGTGACGAAATTACTCATCGCCGATTTCGTCCGTTCGGGTGCCTCGTGAATGGTTTCTTTCACTTTCTGAAGCATTCCGGCAAGCTTCGTTTCGGAAAACTCTTCATCCTTCCGGTTCCCAAGGAGCCAGCAGTAGCAGCTCCATCCCGCTGACATTTTCAGTTCCTCCCCGCTCTCAATCCACTTATCGGCGACAGCTTGCGCGATATCGGCTTCTGCCAATGTGACCGATACCACGTTATCGGACAGCATGTAGAAGTACGCCCCTTCGATCCAGCGGTCAAAGTCCGCTTCGGTCATCGCTTTCGGATCGGCAATGACGCCGGCAAAATACATAGCATCGTAATTTCCCGTAGCGTATAATTCCTCGGCCAAGGCCTGATCCTTCTTGATTTCCTTTGCCATCGGCTTCATGGCACCAGTCGCGACGCCAAATACCGGCTCACGGGCACCGTTCGATACGTACATTTTCTTCGTCCGTTCCTTGCCCAGGCCTTCTAGTTCCTGCATGACGGTTTCCAAATTCATTCCATCCACTTCCTTTATTTTGTCCATCTTATATGTATTCTTCTTACATCGTCTTGTCCCTTTTATTTTTTCTGTTTTTTATAAACGCAATCAAAAGGAGAAGAATCGGAATCGCTACAAAGAGAGGCATATGTAAGATAAACATTGCTATCTTTAGTCCTTCATGGATATGTTCCTGGAAATTGCTCGCAATCGTCATAGACATAAAGAGAACTACCAGACCCAATGGATAGGCCAGGCGTGAAGGCGATTGAACCTTAAATAAGCTGGCTGATCCTATGACAGCTGCATAAAACAACATGCTTATCTTAAAAAAAATCCCGATCACTAAGCCAAGCATAAAAAATACATCCAGCCGTTCCAAAAAATCTGCTACTTGGATGGTCTGAACTGTACTAAGAAGAGGAAATTGTGACCTTGCAGTCAGCCCCACACCAAGTACACTGATATTAATGAGCATTGTAAGAATCAAATTGATTCCACTTAATCCTGTTGCACATAACATGGTTATCTTTGCCTTCTTGGGGTTATTCAAATACGGTAAAATCATCGTAAATACGATGACTTCTGTAAAAGGGAAATAAAAGGTTTGAGTGAAAACCACTTTTAGGACAGGTGCAATTCCTTGTTCAAGGACCGGTTGTAAGTTGGAAAAGTCGATTAGACCAGAACTTACGATCAATATAAATCCAACGACCGAAAGGATAAACATGAGCATAAAAAGCAGTTCTCCTGATCGGGCGATGACCTCAATTCCTTTTCGGACCATATAAATAATGACCAGCATTAACAGGGCATTGGCGATGAATAATGGAGTTTCCGGATAAGCAAAGGTTAACAGCATTTCCCCAAAATCGCGCAGAACCCTTGAAGCATCATACATAAAGTAAAATAAATAAACAAAAGCAAGGACGGTTCCAGCTGCTTTCCCCAGAATCTTTTGCATGTACTCTGTGGGCAGTAGATCGGGATAATACCAATAAAGTTTATGATAAACGAGTAATAGGACGAAACTGACGACCATTCCAATCAGAATAGCCATCCAGGCGTCCTGTTTTGCTTCTATGGCAAGAGGGACTAGTAAAGCACTCCCCAGTTCAAACAGAACCATTAAGACAAAGAGCTGACTTGCACTAATTTTAGCTTTTTCCACTCTACCGGTCCCTCCTTTTCCTCACTATTGATCATCATTTAAACTTGAAAGAAACGATTTGTTTCGTAATCCCGCTCGACGGATATATGCTTCTACCGTGATGTCCACCTTTATTTCCGGAAAGTACACATCGTTCCACATCGGTTTTATTTTCTTCCATTCACTTGGATGGCTACGGTGGATGGCTTCCCCAAACCCAAAGATATCCGCTTTATTTTTTTGAGCCTCTACAACCGCTGTTCTTATCTCTTTTTTAACCTCTTTCTCCACCTCTTCTTCCATTTTTGAGATAACCTTTACATTCGTGATATCGACAGGTACATTCATTTCACCTATACTCCCTTCCACGCGTGTATGAATAGAGAGATGGGGGGCCCCATTCTTCACGTGTGCAGACACGTTTGTCTTTTGACGGATCGTTTGATAGGCGATGGCTTCTTTTTTTTCTTTCCAATCAATGTTGATGGCTGTCCCTTGGATTTTGTCAAGGGTCCATACAGTGCCTCTCGCCGTTTTGCCATACCACCAATCCACCAACTTACCTTCTTTTAAAATGGCAATACCGCTGGCTTCGAGGGTAGATTCAGGCTCACTTTCCTGAATGTTTTCCAACTGACTCGCATGCTTTGGATTTCCTACAAGACGAAATCCAGAAACCACCGTTGTTTCATCAGGGGATTGCAGACCTTTCATCACGTCCTGGATCGAGGTCTTTATGGTTTCTCCCCATTTCCTTTGGGAAAACTCTAGTGTTTTCAGTACTTTATTCGCTGGAATCTTATCAACGGGGGTTAATGCTTGCACGAGCTCTGCTGCAGATGAATGATTCGCAATCACCATGGTCGTGGTGATCCGGAATTCATGATCTCGATCAATGGCATCGATAAATGTCGCCACCCCTTCTTCTCTGGCAAGGCTTTCCCCCACGACCACCAGGTTGGCATGAGCATAATATAATCTTCGGGAAATTTTGCTTGAAGCATGCCTGCTTGCTTCTACTAAATTATCTCCTGTAGCAGAATAGATCGTAACAGGTGGGCTTTGAGTCCCACCGCCACCTCCACGCATGCCCCCGGCCACGTTCCCGGGATTAATAATTTGAAGTGTTATGGCATATTTTCCATCTTCCGTTTTATCTACCCCCAAGGCTGCCACGATGGCAAGATCGGTTAACTCCTTCTTACTCCAACAACCAGAAAGCAAAAGGGCCATGGTCATCAATAGTAAGAGAAAAGGCACTTTACGATTCATTGGTGTCCCCTCCTTTTCCATCCCGATTGACCATCGAACGGGAGGCAGGAGTCTTAGGTCCTTGTGTCGTCCCTTCCCTCACCGTATTGGCACTCATCAATCGTGGCCGTTGTTTAAGTGTCCACCATGGTAACCGTACAAATGTATCTTTATTATTGACGGGTATGAAAGGAGCGAATGGAGCCATATAGGGAACACCAAATGAACGTAAACTGCATAAATGGACAACCATCATCAGAAAGATCAAAATCATTCCGTAAAAACCAAATGTCGCTGCACCAATCATAAATAAGAATCGGATGAGACGGGCAGAAATCGCCATATCAAACGATGGGGTCGCGAAGCTTGCGATTGCCGTGATCGATACGATAATGACCATCGCCGGTGACACAATGCTCGCCTGAACGGCAGCCTGTCCGATAACAAGGGCGCCGACAATCGATACAGCGGAACCAATTGCTTTTGGCAGACGGATCCCTGCTTCCCGCAGAATTTCAAACGTGATTTCCATCAGAAGGGCTTCCACGAATGCCGGGAACGGAACCGCTTCCCTCTGTGCTGCAATCGCGACGATGAGGGTTGTCGGCACCATTTCCTGGTGGAAGGTGGTGACGGCCACAAAGGAAGCAGGGGCAATCAGCGAGATAGTGAACATCAAAATACGTAAAAGGCGAATGGATGTTGCAATATCAAAACGGGAGTAATAATCCTCTGCCGACTGAAAAAATTGAATGAACAGAGCAGGGGCAATCAACACAAAAGGGGTGCCATCGACAAAAATGGCGATCCGTCCCTCTAATAGATTCCCCGCCACAACATCGGGTCGTTCAGTGTTGAAAATCGTTGGAAATGGAGTCATGGTTTGATCTTCAATTAGCTGTTCGATATAACCTGATTCCAAGATGCTGTCGATGTCGATTTTTTTGATCCGCTGACGGATTTCTTCGATTACTTGATCATTGGCAATTCCTTGTATGTACATAAGCGTCACATCTGTCTTCGTTATGCGGCCAACCTTCAAGGTCTCCATCCATAAATCAGGAGTCTTAATGATGCGGCGAATCATTGCCGTATTGGTCCAGATCGACTCTGTAAACGCCCCTTTTGGTCCGCGGACCACCATTTGGGTGGTCGATTCTGATATGGAGCGTTGTTCTCCACCTTTCGTGCAAGCACTCAATGCCTTACCTATTCCGTCCACCAGAACAAGAGTGTCACCTGCCATTAAGGATGAAAACAGGTCATCCCACGTATCGAAAGATGACACGTTCCCAACCGTCATCATGTCATCAGAAATCAAATCTAACGCATCTTGCTCATTCAACTCTTCTTTATGGTCATCTTTCATCATGGATTGCAGTAAGAACTCTTGAATCGATTGATTGTCCACTATTCCTTCGACATACACAATCGCTGTTTCAATATCGGAATTCTTCCCCATATTCAAGTGACGAACGATCACGTCTGAACTGTGTCCTGTTTTCCGTCTAATGATCTCCAGGTTATTTGATAATGAGTTTTGTATATTTTTCTCTGATGAGCGATCAGAAGCTTGTTTTTCGGGATCTGATTTTTGGTTCTTTTTTGGTTTACGACCTTTAAAGAACGAAGGCATAGATTCTGACACCCTTCTCTTATTTTTTATTACTTTAACCATATGAGGGGGTTTTATGTAATTTTTAACAAAAGAGATGACTGTATGATACAGCACCCAAGGGAGGAAGCTAAGATGAGGAGCGTGATCTGTATGAAGATCATTGGTATTACCCTTTTAATGATGGGATGTCTAATGGCATTTTCTCTAAGTCTCGATATTCTTCAAGGTTTCGATGTTTCAGACGCATTGTACAATGCTCTCAGTCCCTTTCGAGTAATGGAAGTGGCCGAATTAGTTGTGCTCTTTTTCCTTCTTTTCCTTTTTTTCATGAAAATTGCCTATGATGTTATTAAGAAGAGAAAAGAAGCTAAATAAGCTTTGAAAATTCCTCCCCTGAGCTTGAGATAAAAGACACTCCATTACAGATGACTTACGATATATATGCGGTTCCTACAATCAAACCAGTGAACCCGAAGAAGTCACCATGATAAAATAGGTCAAATTCTTTATACACTTCACCTCTCCCTGAACTCGTATGTGATGATGATATGAGAATGGGTCTACATAGTCCATTATGTAGACCCATTCTTTATTGTTTAGAAATGGGTTATCATCCCACCCCCACTTTTTCAACCATTCCTTAAGATCGTTTCCATTCATTGGACTTTCCCCCTGGGGTCTTTAAATAATCTCATTTTGGTCACACCATGTTAAAATTCACCATTAAGAGAAGCTTCACGCTTTCAATACACATTCTAATCTTTTATAATGATAATTAAGAATTATTATAATTATCACACTATTTAGTGTGATAATTGTTTTTCCCTATATTTTAGAATAGGAAGGTGAATCGTAATGGAAAAAGAGAATCGCCCTGATCAAAAGGATCACTCTGCAGCATCTGGAGAATGTCCGTTCACTCATCACAAGGATAGCGCCATCACGACAACGACGGCTCCTGGAGGCACGACGAACAAAGAATGGTGGCCGAATATGCTGAACCTGAGCATCCTTCGCCAACACGACCGAAAAGCGAATCCAATGGGGGAAGACTTCAATTATAAGGAAGAATTCTCGAAGCTTGATTACGACGCCCTCAAACAGGATCTTCACAATCTGATGACAGACAGCCAGGATTGGTGGCCCGCAGACTACGGTCACTATGGTCCCTTCTTCATCCGTATGTCATGGCATGCAGCAGGTACATACCGCGAAACGGACGGCCGCGGAGGCGGTTCATCAGGTTCACAGCGCTTTGCTCCACTCAACAGCTGGCCGGATAACGTCAACCTCGATAAAGCCCGCCGCCTGTTATGGCCGATCAAGCAAAAGTACGGCAACATGATCTCATGGGCTGACCTGCTTGTGTTGACGGGTAACGTCGCCCTTGAATCCATGGGCTTGAAGACTTTCGGATTCGGTGCCGGTCGCGAAGACATCTGGCATCCTGAAGAAGATGTGTATTGGGGCAACGAGAAAGAATGGCTCGCCGACAACCGTTACTCCGGTGACCGTGAGCTAGAGAATCCACTCGCTGCCGTCCAGATGGGTCTCATCTACGTGAACCCCGAAGGACCGAACGGAGAGCCGGATCCACTGGGAAGTGCCCGTGATATCCGCGACACATTCGGACGCATGGGAATGAACGATTACGAAACCGTCGCCCTTATCGCAGGCGGTCACACATTCGGGAAAGCCCACGGAGCCGGTGATGCAGAGCTTGTAGGTGATGATCCAGAAGCTTCCGACATTGAAAACCAGGGACTCGGCTGGATCAGCTCACACGGAAGCGGTAAAGGCCGCGACACGATTTCAAGTGGTGTCGATGGTGCCTGGACAACGAATCCGACGAAATGGGATAACGGCTATTTCGACCTTCTATTCGGCTATGAGTGGGAGAAAACGAAGAGTGCAGCCGGCGCTTCCCAATGGACACCGGTCGGCATGACGGAAGAACATATGGCTCCGGACGCCGAAGATCCGTCCATCAAAGTGAAGACGATGATGACGACGGCAGACATGGCGCTTCGCATGGACCCTGATTACGAAAAGATTTCCCGTCATTTCCATGAAAATCCGGAAGAATTCGCCGATGCCTTCTCCCGTGCCTGGTTCAAATTGCTTCACCGCGACATGGGTCCGAAAGCAAGATACTGGGGTCCGGAAGTTCCGGATGAAGAGTTGATCTGGCAGGATCCGGTTCCGGCAGTGGATTATGATCTGTCCGAAAGTGAAGTCGCTTCATTGAAGGAAAAAATCCTCGAGACTGGCTTAACGGTGAGCGAACTCGTGAAAACGGCATGGGCTTCCGCCAGCACCTATCGCGGTTCCGACATGCGTGGTGGCGCGAACGGTGCCCGCATCCGACTCGCTCCTCAGAAGGACTGGGAAGTGAACGAGCCACAGCAGCTTGAGAAAGTCCTTGGTGTCTACGAAGATCTTCAAAGCAAGCTTGATAAAAAAGTCAGCCTTGCCGATCTGATCGTATTAGGCGGAAACGCAGGTGTTGAAAAAGCAGCTCGTGATGCAGGCTTCAACGTGCCCGTTCCATTCTCCCCTGGACGCGGCGACGCATCGGCCGAACAGACCGACGACGAGAGCTTCGGCGTATTGGAGCCGGTATCAGACGGCTTCCGCAACTACCAGAAGCAGGAATACGCCGTCAGCCCGGAGGAAATGCTTGTGGATAAATCACAGCTTCTTGGTTTGACTGCACCTGAAATGACCGTCCTCATCGGAGGCATGCGAGCTCTCGGTGCTAACCACGGCAATTCGAAACACGGCGTCTTCACTGACCGGGTCGGTGCATTGACGAACGACTTCTTCGTCAACCTGCTGGATATGAACATCGAATGGAAACCAGCCGGCTTCAATCAGTATGATGGCCGCGACCGGAAGAGCGGTGAAGTTGTGAGAACCGCTACCCGCTTTGACCTTGTGTTCGGATCGAATTCCGTGCTCCGTGCTTTAGCTGAAGTATACGCGCAGAATGATAACCAAGAGAAATTCGTCCGTGACTTTGTTGCCGCGTGGGCGAAAGTGATGGATGCAGATCGGTTTGATTTAAGATAATGAGTTACACGCCTTACCCCGTCCGGGATAAGGCGTGTTTTTTTGGGGGAATCATATAGTGGTTCCGGCTGATAGTTTGGGTGTCCGGATCATTAATCCGTATTCAGGATCATATCTCAGGATTCCAGCTCGTAAAAGCTGATTGCCGCTCATAAATTGAAATTCCGGATCATATTTCGGGAGACCAAACCATTACTCCACATTCGGGATCATTTCTCATGGTTCCAAGCTCATATCTATTTAGCCCCCTATAAAAAGCCTAAAACCAAGCCCTATCTAGCAATAACGAATCATATTTACCGCTCCACTAACAAAGGATTTCCCTACTAATCCTATAAATATTGCAAGATTCGAGTTCATATAGAGATAAATTTTCATTCTAACCGGTCACCCTTTTTATTTGTGAACCTACTGGCCCTCTTCCCTCCTATTGACAAATCCCCTTCGACCAATTATTATCAATATCGATAACAATAACAATTGAAGGATTGAATTCCATGACTGAAATAGATACAGACCTATTCCTCCACCCGGTCCGTATGCGGATCATCCAGCAGCTTTCCAAGGGGACGGCTACGGTACATGAGCTCAAGGAATGGATGGCAGATGTCCCCCAGGCCACTCTTTACCGCCATTTAAATCGACTGACCCAAAGCAAGATCATTCATATTGTCGATGAACGGAAAATCCGCGGTGCCGTCGAGAAAACCTATGCCATGCAGGAAGACAGCCCGTATAGGACGGTTGAAGAATTGGAGCAGCTGTCAGGTGAAGAACATCTTAAATTGTTCATGACCTTCCTTTCTTCCGTGACGGGACAGGCCAGGACCTATCTTCTGAACAATCCTGACCTTACCCGGGATTCATTCGGTTATAACCAGCTGGACCTGTACCTGACAACCGATGAACTTCAGGAGTTAACTCAAGGTATGAACGAGCTCCTGAGTAAATTCCATTCCAACAGACCGACGGATGAGAACGAAAAGATTTCCCTCATCCAAATGCTTCTCCCAGAACCCAAAGGACGTGACCACATATGATCAGAACGAAATTTTACCGAAAAGTATTCGAACTGAACGGCCATCCCATCATTGCCAAAGGATTACGCTCGTTCGCTCAATCCAAGGTGAGCAAACCGTTCATCGCTTCTTTTGCCAAACTCTATAAACTGAACATGGAGGAAGCCACCCGCGGACTCCGTGACTACGGCACCCTTCATGACATTTTCACAAGGGAACTGAAGCCTGATGCCCGCCCTGTCTCAGATTCTCCCGATGCCTTCGTCAGCCCGTGCGATGCTTATTTATCCGTCGTCGACGACTTGACCCCGGAAAGCACGTTCATGGTCAAAGGGCAGAACTATACGGTGGAAGAACTGCTCGGATCGAGAGAGAAAGCAGCACCCTACTCAGGCGGGAAGGTTCTCATATTCTACTTAAGTCCGACCGATTATCACCGCGTCCACGTACCGATCGATGCGACGGTCGAGGAAGTCTACACACTCGGTAAGCACGCAGATCCCGTCAACGAACTCGGACTCACGCACGGTGTCCGTCCCCTCACGCGAAATTACCGACTCGTCTCACGGTTCGATGTGGCAGGAGCCCCTCTTGCCCATGTCATGGTCGGGGCGTTGAACGTGAACTCGATCGTCCGGACGAATATGAATGACGTCGTTCACCGGGGAGATCCTTACGGGTACTTCTCATTTGGATCGACGGTGGTAATTTGCGTTCCGGAAGGCAAGTTCAGCTTTACGAGAGAAAAAGGACCCGTGAAGATGGGGGAAGAAATCGGAAAGTGGCATTCATAAAAAGGCGTCTGCTCCCTAAAAGGTGGATTTCACTTATCGACTGGGAGATCGAGTTAAGCACTAGAGCTGATAAATAAACGGAAAAATTCCGTTTATTAAGTAATGAATAGTAAAAAAGGTGGAAATAGAAGGAAGGATTCCGCCTATTTACTCAAGAAATAAAAATATTGGTTATCTTTTTAGATATAAGCGGAATTACTTCCCTTATTCACCCCTAAGACAACCTCCATACGAAATGTAACCGGAAAATCTCCGGTTATTTTTCTTTTGCTGGTCTTTTATTAAAGATTACGAAGGCCGCATTACAAGTATCCAAATGTACTAAGGTCAATTCTACTCATTTATATACTACTACCGTCATTAAAAAAACGCCTGTTCCCCGCAAGGAACAGGCGTTTTTCCTATTTGACCGGGCATCACGCCCCGATACTCTTCCGTACTTCTTCCTCTGGTTTCTCCGTCCGCGTCTCCAACTTATACACCAGCACTCCACCGATCAACAACCCGATCCCAAGCAGCTTCTCCCAGGATAATGAAGACGGTTCAAACCCGAACCAGCCTCCCGTGTTGACGATGAAAGCAATCGTGATCTGCGAAATAAGCGCGATGGAGATCGCATATGCCGGGCCAATCAACGTGACTCCCCTCATCAGGAAAAACACGATCCCGACGCCGAACACTCCGCTGAAAAGAAACACGGGATTAACGCCGCTGAAATCAAAAAGACTTTTATCTTCCATTGTATAAAAGACCGGCAATGAACAGACGAGACCGAGGCCGAGAACGAGACTCGTCGTGGCCCATGGACCGGTTTTTTCACTGACCCGTGCATTGAATACGTTTTGTAAACTGATCAGGATTCCTGCCACGATGGCTAATCCGATTCCGAACATGTGAGATCCTCCTTATTCATAGATGTTTCCCTTCGCTAGGATGCTGAGTTTTTCAAGATCCTTGATGGTGATGGATCCGTTGACCCGTTCAATGAGTTCATCCGTCGCCATCTTCTTCAGTACCCTGTTCAGATGGCGGTAGCTCGTGCCGATCCATTCGGCGAGTTCCATTAGGTTCGATGTATGCATTTCCTGATGGAACATGGTCCCTTCCCCCGCTTCCGAGATGGACAGCAAATAGCTCGCCAGGCGCACTTCGACGGGGTACAGCATGTGCATACTCGTGATATGGGATTCGGTGTAGAACTTGTGAGCCACGGTATCAAACAGGAAGCGCATGATTGCCGGATTCTCCTTCTCGAGCCTTGAGAGATCCTCGAAACAGACCGACAAGAACACCCCGTCGGTGACGGCTTCCACCGAATTGAGCACCGCTGTGCCCTTCGAATATTCCACATCCCCGATCAGGGCAAGTGGCCGCTTGAACCGGTTGATCAGGAGCTTCCCTTCCGGCGTATGGGTGAAGATCTTGATCTTCCCTTCCATAAGGAAATACAGTTCGCCGAGTTCTTCCCCCGTTGAAAAAAGGACATCCCCTTTTTCAAAAGAGTAGGTTTTGATATCGTTTCTGAAATCGGCCGGAAATAAATCATCCAGCTCGAATCTAGTGATATACAGGTCTGGCTTTGCACCTTGAATTTCTTTCATCATCCCACTCCTTTCTACAGTTGAAACAGAATGACTCCTGCTAGCATCATCGTGAGTCCGACCACCTGCCGCCTTGTAACCGGGATTTTCTTTTCACCGAACCAACCTTTCGATTCTATGAGGAAGGCCGTTCCGATCTGTGCCACAAGCAGGATGGCAATCGCCGCTGCCGGTCCGATGGTATGGATCGCCGTCAATTCCGAGAACACGACGATCACCCCGAAGGTGCCTCCGATCAAATATAGAAACGGCACCTGCCTGAAGCTCTTCCCTTTTCCATCCCTCGTTTTCATATATATCGTCATCGAAATCGCAAACGCCACCAGGTGGACCATCGATGTCGTATGCCATCCGCCGATCGCGTCACTCATCCGAGCATTGAAGATTCCCTGCATTGTGATGCAAAGACCCCCGAAGAGGGCAAAAATAGCACCTTTCATCGTTCATCCTCCTATTCTTTGTTCTATTAAATAGGAGGTTGTGATTTTGTGAAAGGACATATGTCCTAAGGTTGTGCTGATGGGGGCTTGGGTATGCGTTTTCAAGTGTTATTCCTGGCCTCGGAAGTGAAATCTCCATACTATCAGTAATTTTAACGAAAAACCCGAAACCTTCAACACCCATATGGTAAAATGTAACAAGGAGGGGATGCATATGAAAAAAGTGTTGGTATTTTTGACAGATGGGTTTGCCGATTGGGAAGCAAGTTATGTGACGGCGGAGTTGAATAAGTCGTGGACAGATTATCAGGTTCAGACGGTTGCGATCGATAAGGACCCCAAGGTTTCCATGGGAGGACTGACGGTACTTCCGGATTACAGCATGGACGACCTTCCAGAAACGTTCAGCATGTTGATCATGCCCGGCGGAACAACCTGGCGTGAAGAGAAGAATCAGCAGGCTAAGAAGCTTGTGAAAGACTGTTTTGAAAAAAACATCACAGTCGCCGCCATTTGTGATGCCACGACATTCCTCGGGATGCACGGATTCCTTGATCACCATAAGCATACAGGAAATTCGCTTCCTTTTTTAAAGGAAGGGGCACCGGATTACCGCGGCGAGGAGCACTACATAAATCAACAATCGGTGCGAGACGAAGGACTGATTACGGCAAACGGAACAGGGGCAATCGAGTTTGCAAAAAACATTTTAGAAGAATTGAAGATATACGAAGGGGAAGATCTTCAAGAGTGGTATGAATTATTTAAGATAGGTTCTGTCCGCGCTTAGACTGTAAAAGAAGAGAAACAGGCTCAAGTCCTGTTTCTCTTCTCTTTTTTGGCGGGATATAAAACGTTTATCATACACAAAAGAAACTTCACGGTGAGCCAGGGGGATTATACTTAGGCGGAACCCGGAGCCAGCCCCTTGATATCATCAAATTCTTTAACGGCGCAGCGAATTTCATCAAGTTGATTTGAATGGAAAAGAACATCAGTCCGACATCGGTCCGAACGGTCTTTGACATTGCCTGTGCGCAATAGGTGATGGACGCTGCCACTTTGGCTGAGATGAGATTGGCGATCTCATCATCCGTCAGCTTGACCCCTTCCGGCACGGCGCCTTGCTCTGACAGTGGTTTTCTAGGATTGACCAGGGGCAGAGGCACTCCTTCTTTTAAAAGGAACTTCTCTATCTTTTTCGTGTCCAGCATGCTTCCGTTCAAGGCGGTCTCCAGAACATGTTGCAGATCTTTGTCCGTCGTGGTGTTCAGTCCTACTTGATAAAGGGCGTGGGCTTCGTGAAATGCCGTGAATGCGGTCCAAAGATCCATCACTTCACCGACATGGAGAGGCGGCTTCGGCGCTTCATCTACAAAATTCTTTATGATAGCGGAAATCGCTTCGAATGCATTGGTCATCCTGTAACCTCCTGATGCTTGTTGCCATTATTATTGGCTATACATTCAGATTGGATACATGTTTAATTGGCAAGAAAAAACAGACCGACGACCGGCCTGCTTGAAGGTTAAGGCATATTCTAAAGCGAATTCCGCTTCCTATGGGGTCTCCGTATCCGTTCTCAACGAAAAGGAATGATATCAGCGACCCCACATTTCACACTGCATATCTCCTCTACTCCTCCACACCCAATCCCCATCTAACATAACCCATCAACCACTCCGTCTGCTCCTTCAACTGAATCGTCTCAGAGTCCAGAATCGCATGGTCCATCGCCATCCCATCGATATGGGAGATGATTGCCTTGGCAATGACTTCAGGTTCAAACCTAGGGGAAAACTCCCCTGCCTTGACTCCTTCTTCGATGATGTTGACGGTCATTTGATACGCCTGAAGGAATCGTTTCCTGGCGTGTTCCTTCCTTCTTTCATCGTTGCGTCCCGTAATGAAATATTCAAGCTTGGAAGGTGCCAGGGCATCCATGCCATTGGTTGCCTGCTTACTTTTCCCGAGGAAACTCATGAGCAGGACATCCCAATAAGAACCCTGCTGCTTCCTCATCTCCTGAATAGATCCTTCGACAGCCTCCATCAGCTCATCTTCAATCAAGGCTTCAAAGAGATCTTCTTTATTTTCAAAATATTGATATAGTCCTCCCCTGCTTACACCGGCCCGTTCCATGACGTGCTTCATGGTCGTATTTTCATAGCCGTGCTCGCTGAAGACTTCCCGTGCTGCTTTCAATAAGTTAGAGCGGCGTTGCTCCTTGTGTTCCTGGCTGACTTTCGGTGACATCTGGCTCCTCCTCTACTTTATTCTTAACTGCGATTGAAATGATGAATAAGACGATCAATAATGAACTCGTTACGATAAAGGAAGGGATGATCCCAATGACCGTGGCCAGGGCTCCCCCCGCCAACGGCCCGATGATCGTCGCCGTCGTTGTCGTACTGTTGACGACCCCGAAGACCCTTCCTGTCATGTGAACCGGTGTTTTTTCCTGGGTCGCTGCCTGGAAAGGAATGAAGACGAATCCGGCCGAGGCACCTGCGATCAGTCCAAGTAGTGGTACCCAGATGATCGACAAACTCAGGTCATAATGAGTGAGGATCGCCATCGGACCGAAGCCTGCGCCAATTCCCAGCACTCCAAAACACATATAAACGAATGCATTGTAATCGGTTTTCTTAGAAAGGTAAATCCCCGTAAGCAGCATCCCGATACCGGCGCTCGTTACCAAATAACCGAACAGGTCTGGCGATACATCCGACAGTTCCCTCAGCAGGACGATTAGCTGAGAATCCGATAGTTGGAGTATCAATAAACTGACACCAAGTAAAAACAATCCATATAATAAGAAACTACTTTTCTTAATGAACGTGAATCCGACCTTGATTTCTTCCTTGAATGAAGGTCCGTCCCTCTTCTCTACTTCAACTTCCTTGACGGCTTTCGGCAGGAAGAAAATGAGGATCGCCGATAGGATGAACGTAGCAGAGTCCAGATAAAAGACGTTGTACGTTCCGATCAGGGAAACGAGGATCCCGCTCACGAGGGGCCCGATGACCTTCGTGCCTGAATCGATGGTGGATGAAAGGGACATGGCCCCCTTAATGTTCTCATCTGCCACAAGCTCCTTCAGCTTTCCATTTTTCGCCGGAATGAACACCGAGGAGAAGATTCCCGTCAGGAACAAACACCCGTACACCATCCACACATTCGTCGCCACGGTCAGGAGCAGAATCAGCACACCCCTCACCACATCGGAAAAGACCATCAGCGTCTTCCGCTCCATCCGGTCGGCAATCGTTCCCGTGATTGGACCGAGTAATGCCATCGGCAGTGCGAGACTCAAGATGATCAGCGACATCTGCATCGGTGTTGCTTCCCATTTTAACCCAACCAGCGTAATGATTGCCACAATGCTCAACCAATCACCGAGCCCTGAAATCGCCTGCGCCGTCATCAACGTAATGAACGGTTTGTTTTTCCGTAAAGAATTCCCCATTTGAATCGCCCCTTTTTAAAATGACACTTGTGTCGTTTTGTTACTTCTAGTATATCGACACGAATGTCATTTTGCAACCGGATTATTAATTTTTTTAAATAGGTATACTTACCTTATAATAAAAAGGGGTCTGCATATGCCTAAATCGTTAAATCTTGATATGTTGATAGGGGAAATGGGATCGCAGTTTTGGGGGGAATTATCTACACCAAATAGCCTCAATCCACCAGCAGTGATCCATAATAATACCCAGCATCCTGCAGCGCAGCCTCCATATCAATATAATTTGTCAATGCAAAATAAAGCCCAAGACCGGCCAAACAGGTAATAACCATCCCGACTGACCTAGGAAGATGTTTTCTTTTTTTATAAGTAATCATTGTTGTAATACAGACAATAACAAAATATCCGGCCGATATAATCAGCGTGAAACGGTGACCTGCTACTTCATTCACAGCTTCCCGAAAACTCTCCAGTGTTTCTTCGTTCTCATTGCTTTCCTGGAACGTCCTCTTATGGTTCTCATGACCAATTTCCCACGTTATCGCACGACCTTCAGTAATTAATTTATAATGGAAACCACCTGCACTTCTATCTTGCATCACCGCAGATGTCTCAGCATTTACCTGTATAGGAAACAGAGCGAGCAAGAGCACCAATATCATTGCATTTTTGAACATAAAATCCCCCTTTCCTAAAACAGAAGCTTTTCCCTTGACAAAAAAACGCATTTATATAATAATGAATATCGAATTAGAATTATTACAATCTGTTAATGATTCTCAATCAACCACATACTTAGGAGGAATTTACACTATGTCATTAATCGGTTCACAAGTCGTACCATTTAAAGCAGAAGCATTCAAAGACGGTGAGTTCATCACTGTTACAGACGAAAGCCTGAAAGGTCAATGGAGCATTTTCTGCTTCTACCCTGCAGACTTCACATTTGTATGCCCGACAGAACTTGAAGACCTTCAAAATAACTACGATACACTTAAAGAGCTTGGCGTAGAAGTATATTCTGTTTCTACGGACACGCACTTTACACATAAAGGCTGGCACGACAGCTCTGAAAAAATCGGTAAAATCAAATACGCCATGATCGGTGACCCGTCACAACGCATCACTCGCGGATTCGATGTATTAAATGAAGAAGATGGTCTTGCTGACCGCGGAACATTCATCATCAATCCGGATGGCGTCATCCAGGCAGTTGAAATCAACGCTGGCGGAATCGGCCGTGACGCAGATATTCTAGTAAGCAAAATCAAGGCGGCACAATATGTGCGCAACAACCCAGGCGAAGTTTGCCCGGCTAAATGGCAGGAAGGTTCTGAAACACTTAAGCCAAGCCTTGACTTAGTTGGTAAATTATAAGGAGTGCTGAACATGCTCGAAGCAGATATTAAAGCACAATTAGAACAATACCTGCAGATGATGGAAGGCGACATCGTCCTGAAAGTCAGTGCAGGTGACGATGACACGTCGAAGGAGATGCTCGCTCTTGTAGAGGAGCTCTCTTCCATGTCATCCCGCATCTCAGTGGAAAAAGCAGAACTGACAAGAACACCAAGCTTCAGCGTGAATCGTCCTGGTGAGGAGACCGGTATTACTTTTGCCGGGATCCCTCTTGGACATGAATTCACTTCCCTGGTTCTTGCCCTCCTTCAAGTGAGCGGCAGAGCGCCAAAAGTGGATCAAAGCGTCATTGACCAGATCAAGAGCGTCAAAGGTGAACACCACTTCGAGACGTATGTCAGCCTAAGCTGTCACAACTGTCCTGATGTCGTACAGGCACTGAACATCATGAGTGTCCTGAACCCGAACATCACACACACCATGATCGACGGAGCTGCCTTCAAGGAAGAAGTGGAACGCAAGAACGTCATGGCTGTTCCCGCTGTTTATCTGAATGCAGAATTCTTCAACGGTGGCCGCACGACTCTCGAAGAAATTCTTTCAAAAATCGTGGAAGGTCCCGGTGCGGATGAGCTTTCAGATAAAGACCCGTATGACGTCCTTGTCGTCGGTGGCGGACCTGCTGGATCCAGTGCGGCGATCTACGCTGCCCGTAAAGGGATCCGAACAGGAATCGTCGCTGAACGCTTCGGAGGTCAGGTGCTTGATACGATGAGCATCGAGAACTTCATCAGCGTGAAGCAAACGGAAGGTCCGAAGCTTGTGGCGAGTCTTGAAGAGCACGTGAAGGATTACGGCATTGAAGTCTTGAACCTTCAACGCGCAAAACGCCTCGAGAAGAAAGATCTTGTGGAGCTAGAGCTTGAAAACGGCGCAGTCCTGAAGAGTAAAAGCCTGATCATCTCGACAGGTGCACGCTGGCGCAATATCAACGTTCCTGGTGAACAGGAGTTCAAAAACAAAGGAGTGGCATACTGCCCTCACTGTGACGGACCACTGTTCGAAGGCAAAGATGTCGCTGTCATCGGCGGAGGAAACTCCGGTATCGAAGCAGCCATCGACCTCGCAGGAATCGTCAAGCATGTCACGGTACTTGAGTTCAACTCTGAACTAAAAGCCGACGACGTGCTGCAGAAACGTCTTTTCAGCCTGCCGAACGTGACCGTGATCACCAACGCACAAACGCAAGAGATCACAGGTACCGATAAGGTGAACGGAATTACCTATAAGGACCGTGAAACTCTTGAAGAGAATCATGTCGAACTACAGGGTGTATTCGTCCAAATCGGTCTAGTTCCAAACACAGACTGGCTCGGCGACCTTGTCGAACGTACGAAATTCGGTGAAATCATCGTGGACAAACATGGTGCCACCAACGTCCCTGGCGTATTCGCCGCAGGTGACTGCACAGACAACGCCTACAACCAAATCATCATCTCAATGGGATCAGGAGCCACCGCCTCACTCGGCGCATTTGACTACCTGATTCGGAACTAAAGAGATTAAGAGGTCCGTTCCTTTTTGAGGGACGGACCTCTTTTTGTCTTGAATTGTGATTCCTTTGAACGAGTTTAGAGGTCCGTCCCTCTAACTTCCCTCAGCCATGTGGCATATCCTCGAATGGAGGTCCGTCCCTCTCTCAAGTTTCTTCCCAAAAGCTCAATACAATGCCAGCTTTGTCGTCGCTCTTTTTGAATCGTGGGTAGGTGATGCATTCGGGGTCTGATTCTTCAAGGTCGATCAGGTCGGCAGCATATTCCCCTATACCTTTTTCAAGAATACTGCACGCTATGAATTCCCAATACGATTCTCCCTCTGGTATCGATTCCGCCGGAAGGAATAGTCCGTCGGTCAAGAGGATCAGATGCGTCAGCCCGACTTTGTTGATCTTGCCGTATTCGAAATACCCGACCGCTTCAGCCTCCCCGTTCAGGACTCCATATCCCCCTTCCGCATTACTCAGCTGCCTGTTCGCAATCAGTTGCTCCTTCACATGGGGCATGATTTCATCCCTCGTCCTGAACCCCCGTCGGATGCACTCCCTCCACAGTTCAACCGCCGTCTCTTCCAGATGTTCTACCTGCAGCCTCGTCAAGGGACGGACCTCGCCGCTCTCATAGACGGCAAGGATCATACAATCCCCGGTCTGGATGAACTCGATCCCGTTATCCTGAACGCGGACTGCTGCAACGGCCGTCCCCCACAGCTCCTCTTTCCGATTACTGTCGATTTGGTATTCTGTCATTTTCATATGTAAATGTTCATTGATCCGAGTCAATGCCCCATAAAGTGACTGTTCCCCCGAATCTATTGCTTCCAATGCATCCTTCACCGCATGGGAAGCGATGTAGCCTCCTGTCAGATTCCCATTTGAGGCGAACGGAACGAGGGAAGATACCCCGTCGGCGACGCCGAATAGGGACTGTTGCTCATTGAAGATCAATGCATCTTCGTTAAGAGGTCCGTCCCCTTTTATGGTGATGTGGTGTAGTTTCATGTGAACACGTCCTTACTAGAAATATACTTTTTGGTGAAAAGGGCTCTCAGGAGACACTTATCAGCGATATTTTCAATATATCAGCGAAACTCCCTTTATATCAGCGAATCTAGGAATATATCAGCGATTCCCATGTCCGACTCACTTCGGAACAACATCCCGAAACAAAAAGCGGTCCCGACCCGTCACCGCGTCTGCAGTCACTCTTTCCTCCCCAAGCTCGTACCGGAGCGGAAACCCAAAGTTCGGACCTTCAAATACAAACGTATGGAATTCCCCATTCTCCCCGCAGATATCGCAGTTCTCTGGATAATCATTTAGAAAATCCTCGTCATATACTTTCCCCGCAAACGAACGGTCCAGCTGATCCATGTCGATACAGGTGAGCACAGTTTTGAATCCACGATCGATAAATTCACGACCCAGTTCTCCAACATCCCGACCCCACAACGGAAAAATCGGTGTAATACCTGTCCCTTCAAGCATCTTCTCCCGATACGCCCGTACATCCTCCAGGTGAATATCCCCGAAGACCATATGCGTAACCTCGTCCTCCAGCATTCCGGAGACCGCTTTCCCCATCCGATCCTGATACACTTCATTCGGGCAATCCTGGGGTATCCATACCTCACGCAGCGGAATCCCGAGAGATTTCGACTGCCGTTTCAACATCTCATACCGGACTCCGTGAATCGATACCCGGTCGAAGCCTTCCGTCAGTGTCACGAGTAGTGAATCCACCTCGTACTCAGGATTTTGCTGTATTTTATATAATGCCAGAGTGGAATCCTTTCCACCGCTGAATGCTATGACTGTTTTCATGTTGGCCTCCTTGTTTCCCCAATGAATTTTCTCACTATTCATTATTCCAAACCTGGACGTGGAACTCAAACTTCTTGGCGTAAAAAAAAGAGGCTATTATGCCCCTTTTAGTTGATGATCTTATTATTAATATGAATCTCCCCTACTCCTCCCTATACTTATCCTTAACCACACCAGAACCGAATCCCCCTCCAAGCATAAGAATCAGTGGGCCGAAATTCCACAAAAATGAACCGCCATATAAAGTCGCATCCATCGGGGTGAAGTGATTCACCCCCAGGACGATCAATTTGATGACAAGTAATATGAAACCTATTAAAAACAACACGTCGAACATAAATTTAACCCTCGGATAAGCAAGTTGCTTACTGTCTTGAATGACCTTCTCCGTCAACTCTTCATCACTCCTCAATAATTCATCGATCGTAACGCCGAACAAGTCGCTCAATCGGATAATGATTTCGATACTCGGATAATTCTGACCGTTCTCCCATTTCGAAACCGATTGTCTGCTGACAAACAATTGCTCTGCCAATTCACCCTGGGACCACCCTTTATTGGTTCTCTCCCTCTTTAACTTCTCACCGAAGACCATTCCATCAGTCACCTTTCGTTGTTGATAGTTTCATTGTTGCCCATCATCTTTCAAACGTAAAGAACGGGATCGTTGCACAAACCCGCAACCCCACGTTGACATGGGGAAACCCCTGTTATATCAATGATTTCGATATCATTTTTCACAGGGAAAAAGTGGCCCAGATCATCTTCATTGATGCCGGAAATCAAATTCTTCACCAGGAACGTTCAGCGTTACTCCATTGATCACGACCGTATCCTTATCCGTCCACGAAATCTCGGCCGTCTCTTCCCGATAGTTCCAATAAATATTTTTCGTCTTGTTCTCTTTTTCGTTATCAACCAATTCTCCTCTAACCCCATAGGAAGTCGTTGCTCCCCCATTCGTGACATATGCCCGCATCGTGTATTTCCCATCAGGAGATGCTTCTTCTGTCAGAAACTCACCTTCCGGCAGCCTGTTCATATCATAAAATGCCCAATAGACTGCATAGATCCCAAATCCAATCACACAAACAGCAAAGAGACCCAAAACAGTAAAGACTACTTTCTTTTCAGTTTCAACACCGCGATTTGACCCCATCTTATGTACTCCTTATAAACCATTATTCTTTCATTTATCCATTTCTCTCAGAAAAAAACATTGAGGGACGGACCTCAAATCTCCCCATTCCCCAACTCTCAGAGACCGATTTTGAGGTCCGTCCCTCAAGAACCTCCCCCAACACCAGTCTCAATATAACTCCTTACTAATTTCCAACCTTCTTCTCGTTTCTTAAAGGTGTTGAAGAACATGTTTCCGGTGTCCATCGGTCCTCCGTCCAGTATGATGGTGGCAAAGAGGATGGCCATCGTTTCATCCTCTTTCAGAGGAATGACCGACACTTCACGGATTTCCCATTCTGCCTGTTGCTCTTTCACGTAGGCAAATCCCTGTTTCCAGCCTTCTACCGACTCCTCATATCCGAATGCCTCGATTTCTACATCCCTGACTTCCCTCCCTTGGTAGTCAGCGGAAATGAATGTCTCTAATTCTGTGAGTGATGAATTCTCCCATGCTAGTAAAAATGCATCGAGAGCTGATCTAAATGGTCGATTTTCCATGGTAAACCTCCTAAACTTCATCTCTACCAATTATTTCAAATACTCAATGCAAACTCAATCCCCTAAAAAAAGAAGCCCGACTCATTCAGTCAAGCTTCCCCTGCTCTTCGTAGTATTTTCCGATTTCCCTTCCCTGGGCTGAGTATCGTTCATTTCCATGCAGTGTAAAGTCTTCGCCGCAGACAGAATTCGTCACCTGGAATTCATCATACATCATCTCTTCCCCGTCAGAACGAGTAACGTTCCCTCCTCCGCTATGGTAAATGCAATCCTCTTCCATCCGAACCCGGTTCCCTTCTTCATCTACATAGAAATATTGATTTTGACTAATCTGAAGGACTTGATCCTTTGTGGCCGTCCTGTAAGTTCCGTATCGTTCGATATCCGTCCTCATGAGTGTAGGCAGACTTTCTATCTCGACAGGAACGACAGCAAACCCGCCCTCTTTTTCAAGGGCTGGCCGACCCGTAACGCCATAGAAAACGACAATCGTCCCCTCATATCCTTTTGGGATGAGGTACTTAGACTTTATTCCTTCTTCTCTGTCATTACCGGGTATCCAATTTACAGCTACAATCACGATAGCTAAAACAATCACGACGCTTCCTAATTTCAGATAAAACCGCTTGTTATCAAAATCGACACCATACTCATGCTTCCTTTTCAACCATTCATCTATGAAGAAAAAGATCACCGCACAGATGACAGCGAACCATGCAAACCCCTCGATCACTAAGTATGTAAGACCGCCAAATAAAGCATGGACAAATCCTGCGGTCATCAACCGCCCTTTCCACATCTTTTTCGTCAGCCAATCAGACAGCAGGGACACAGGGATTCCATACGCAACGTTTCCGGCCAACGCATAGATCAGAACAATCGGAAAGATCCAGAGCCCTCCGTCCGTTATGCTTATGACCATCATGAACGTTGAAAGGATCAGGGAGGTATAAAGTGCCGCTTTGAATTTAGTCACCGTGTCGACCTCCATAAAGATATTGTGAATTATTTCACAATAAAACTTTACCATATAATGTGATTTTTCTCAATCATCAACTATAGTAGCTTTTTATTCCCCTTCACCATCAACAACAGTACGCATCCATGAACGAAGGAAACCAGTAAAAGCGTCACGTAGGGAGACATTCCATCCCAGGCATCCAGGATATATGATTTTTCAGAGACTGAGATGATAACGCATCCAACCACGACCATAAAAAAGACCTGATAGAGCGCACTCGGATACAGTCTGCTTTTAAAAAAAACCCCTTCATGACGCCATCCCCTGATGAAAAGACCGTTTACAATTAGGGATAAAAAACCGGCCATTAGGATGGTTTTCCACGAAATTGTATTGCTGAGGATGTCAGTAAAATTGAATATACAAATACACATAAGCAGTGCACCCACCAAAGAATAAAGAACCTTCTTCAATTCGACTCACCCACTTCCCGCTAATATTTAGTGTAATTTTACACCAAAAGAAGAACTTTTCCAATATTTTCTTGAAGTGGGACTCCAATATGCTCTCACCTGTTTAACCTCTTTTTAAAAGGGAAACACACTACTACAACCAACAAAAGGAGGAATTCATTATCGCACACGATCCTAAACAAGCAGCGGCAAAAATGAATGAAGACAAAAAGGAAGATATTCTGCAGCATTTCGATTCGTTCAAGGATTATTTGGGTAATCAGGTTCAGAAGGGTGAAAAGCTGGGTCTCGGAGAGGAAGCTCTTTCGAAGGGGGCTAAGCGCGTGGCCGATTATTTAGCCGAGCATGAGGAACCACGTAACCGTGAGCAGAAGGTGCTGAATGAAATGTGGCATGTCGCCAATAAGGAAGAGCGTGAGCATATGGCTCATGTGTTAGTGAAACTTGCAGATCAAACCAATTAAGGAACACAGTTCCGAGCCCCCAATGGAGTAATCGTTGGGGGCTTTTCCTATGATTAATTCTGTTCTTGTAAGATCATGCCTATTTGCGCCAAGGCCTCTTTCACGGTAGCCACTGTTGGAATCGTGGATAAATCGATTCCCACCTCGATCGCTTCAACGGCTAATTCCGGTCTTACTCCTGATATGATGGAACGTACACCGAGCAGAGATAAAACGTTGGTAATCTTGAAAAGATAATCGATAACCATGCGATCAAGGGTATACACACCGGAGAAATCAATGATTAAGCGATTGATGTTTTGTTCCTTTACTTTACCAGGGATTAATTCCAGGAGGGTCATGACTTTCTCTTGACCTATTTTCCCTCTCAGTGGAAGCACGGCCACATCATCCATTAACGGAACAAGGGTCGCTGATAATTCATTGATTTCCTCGTTCATGTCATGCTGATTCTTTTCCACTTCTCTCCGTTTAGAGATATCCCAGACATACGTTTGAATGGCCTTGGTACTCCCGATTTTCACAGGATGACAATACAACTCGGCCTCTACACTCGTCCCATCCATGCGGTAAACCGTTTCTTCAATGACGTCTGCAGGCTCTCCATACGCAGATTGAATTCTCTGGCTGATACCGTCCTTTGAGCTTTCTTGGAAAATATCGAGGGGATTCGCACCGACCATGATTTCTTTGGTGCTCCTGAAAAACTCTTCCGCAGCACGGTTTATGAACAGGACCTTATAGTCGGTGTGAATAATGAGTGGATCCCGTGAATATTCCATAACTTCTAAATAATCTACTTCTGCAATCGAAACATTCACATTATCACTCCTTTTCTTCTTACGATACAGATTGTTTTACTAGATAGCAAGGTTGATGGTATTGGTTTCCAATAATTTAAAAATCAGAAAAAAAGCCAACAGTACCTGTCAGCTTATGTACACCGTTCATTCCATTATTGATCGTATTCACCCGGTTATCAAGATCACGCTGAACTTAAGTGGTGATCCCCGCTTCCATTTATTGCTCCCTTTCCTTTCTAAACACATACTCTACAATTCCTCTTATCACATAAGACAAAAGAAAATAGATGACAAATGACCACCACAATTTCCAGTGATATATTTTGTATATTTGTAACCATTCAAATACCATTTCACTTATAAAAGAGGATCCAGCCGAGAGAATGATGGTTGCATAAAAGAATGCTTTTCCTTTAGGAAAGTATTTATATAGGAGCATGTAAGTGACCGGGATCAAGGCATAGTCAAATAAGTATGCTTTCGGAAGAACCGGGATTAGTTGTCCAGGGTACCCCCACAATCCAAGGTCGAAACCGAGACCGTCCAGATTTGCCGAGAAGATGATCCATACCAGTCCCAGGAATAGCAGTTTAGGCTTATTCGTTTCCTTTCTCGTTAAACGGATAAATACCACCCAGGTCAGGATAAAAAGAGTGAGAATACACCACCAGCGAGGAGACAGAAAACAATACTCCAGCCAGTAGTCGATATTTTCCCGTGTCACTTCCAGAGCCTTTTCTCTTATTTGATCATATCGTTCTTGCATATACTATCCCCTTTTAAAAAACGCCCTCATAGATGATCTAAGAGGGCTTTGAATGCTGGTATATCCTTCGGTTATAGTGTTGGCCAATTAAAAGATTTTATTCCCTGTCATGATACAAACTCCTTCACCTTCACTATTTTCTAAATCTTTCGTTTAATCGATGGAATTTAGAGGTAGGGTATGTATGGAAAGGCTTACCGTCTTATGTCCAGGGACGGACCTTGCGAAATGATGAAAGGGGGATTCCATGAAGCGTCTTTGTTGCGGTATCTTGCTCACCGTATTGTTCCTCACCGGCTGCAGTTCCTTAAAAGTTCTCGACCCGAAAGGAACGGTGGCCGAACTTCAATTGAACTTATTCCAAATTTCCATTGCGATCATGTTGTTCGTCTTTTTTGTCGTGTTTTCCATGTTCGTGTACTTCACATGGAAGTATCGTGAAACACCGGAGCGCCGCCACGTCAATCCTTCATATGTGAAAGGGAATAGGAAGCTTGAAGTCACGTGGACCGTCATTCCGATTCTCTTATTGGTGATCCTCGCCGTCCCTACCTTAAAAGGAACCTTTTCCCTAGCCGAGTCGGATGAAACCAGTGAAAACCCTCTGACGATCGAGGTTACGGGACACCAATACTGGTGGGAGGTCCATTATCCCGATCAGGGCATTACCCTGACGAATGAAGCATACATACCAGTGGATCGGCCTGTCGTGTTCCGATTAAGGTCCGAAGATGTCATCCATTCCTTCTGGATGCCGCGGCTTGGTGGAAAAAAAGATCTCATACCAGGGAAGACGAATACCCTGACGTTGAATGCCTCAGAGGAAGGCGTCTACAAAGGACAATGTGCAGAGCTCTGCGGGGCTTCCCATTCCTATATGAGATTCCAGGTTCACGCAGTCGGGAAACAAAAGTTCAGTAAGTGGGCCGATCAAATGTCTCAGGAAAAGGAACCTGAAACCCTCGATCCGACAGCTGAAAAAGGAAAGAAACTATTTATCTCCAAGTGTTTAACCTGTCATGCCGTTTCGCCTGCGGAAAGGAGCAAAGGCCCGAACCTTGCCGGATTTGCCGATAAGGAGCGGATAGGCAATGTCCTTTTGAACACGGATGAAAATGTGGAGAAATGGATCAAGGATCCGTCCTCTTTCAAACCGGATATCAATATGCCTCCGTTTCCTGATCTGACAGAAGAAGACCTGGAAGCATTAAGTACGTATCTTTCACAATTAGAATAGGAGGTGGAGAATATGGATATCAAGTACACCCTTTTCGGACGGGAATTCGTATTCCCCTCTGATATCATTGCGGCAGACATCTCGATAATCCTGATGGCAGTGGCTGCACTGTTTTTATTGACACGTTATAAAAAGTGGAAGTGGGCCTGGGACTGGGCAACCTCCACTCACCATCATAAAGTCGGCATTTTATATCTTGCGGCAGGAGGGGCCTTCTTCCTTCGCGGTGGACTTGATGCCCTGATCATAAGGATTCAACTCGCACTCCCGGAGAATCAGTTCTGGGTCTTTCAAGGTGAAAAATATAACCAAATGATGACCACACACGGGACGACCATGATATTCTTCGTGGCGATGCCGTTATTGATCGGGCTGATGAATGTCGCCGTCCCCCTTCAAATCGGGGCAAGGGACTTGGCGTTTCCCCACCTCAACTTGCTGAGCTTTTGGCTGTTTCTTGTAGGAGGGGCATTGGTCAATATCAGCTTCGTGCTCGGTGGATCCCCTTCTGCAGGCTGGACGGGCTATGCCCCCTTAAGCCTTGATGTGTTTACCCCTGGACCCGGTCTCGACTATTATGCCATCGGAATCCAGATCGCCGGTGCCGGGACGATCATGTCCGCCATTAACTTCCTGGTGACGATCATACGGAAACGGGCTCCAGGGCTCACTTTTATGAGAATGCCGTTATTCACGTGGTCCGCTTTTGTTACATCCATCCTGATCTTATTCGCTTTTCCCGCCCTGACCGTCGCCCTGTTACTCATGACGATGGACCGGGTGTATGGGACAGCTTTTCTGACGGGGACAGAGGGAAATCCCATCATATGGCAGCATTTATTCTGGATCTTCGGTCACCCGGAAGTATACATTTTGATACTACCTGCGTTCGGCATCTTCTCCGATGTGATCACCACCTTCTCAAGACGTAATCTGTTTGCCTATCCTGCCATGGTCTTTGCCCTCGTCCTGATTGGGTTTCTCGGGTTCATGGTATGGATCCATCACATGTTCACCGTAGGGCTCGGGCCGATATCGAACGCCATATTTGCCCTTTCCACCATGTCCATTGCAGTTCCGACGGGCATTAAGATATTCAACTGGCTCTTCACACTCCGGGGAGGGGTCATCAGGTTTAAGACCGCCATGTTGTTTTCACTGGCGTTCATCCCTACCTTCCTCATCGGTGGAGCCACCGGTGTCATGCTTTCATCGGCACCTGCCGATTATCAGTATCACGACAGTTATTTCGTCGTCGGTCACTTTCACTATGTAATCGTCGGCGGGACCGTCCTCGGTATCTTTGCTGGAGTGTATTATTGGTGGCCGAAAATGTTCGGCTTCCTTCTCAATGAAGCATTGGGAAAATGGCATTTCTGGTTATTCACCATCGGTTTTCATGTTACCTTCTTCCCGATGCATCTCATGGGATTGAACGGGATGCCCCGCCGCGTGTTTACCTATTTAAAAAGCGACGGTCTAGGAACATTGAATCTGATCAGTACCATCGGAGCCTTCCTCATGGCTCTCGCCGTGATGATCTTTCTTTGGAACATTTTCTGGAGTTACCGGAATGAAAAGCGTGACCTCACCGGTGATCCGTGGGAGGGACGGACCCTTGAATGGTCGATCCCGTCCCCGCCGCCTCTGGGCAATTTCATCCAGCGACCCCTCGTCACCACGATCGACCAGCTTTGGTATGAGAAGCAGGAAGGGGATGGAACCATTCGAACGGCAGAGGAAGAAGACCTTATTTACGTATCAAACCCTACAGCACAGCCGCTGATGCTCGCAGGTGCCCTTTTTGTCTCTTCCTTTGGCTTCATCTTTGGTTTTCCTCCACTGCAATGGTTAGGTTTTGCCAGTGTAATCGGAATGCTGACGCTGCGCTCCTTCACTGCCGGACGTACTTGGACACCTTATACGCCAGATGAACTGCGGGAAGAAAGGAGGAAAGGGTCCCAATGAATCAACACACTTTCGAATTCGAACAAGAGCAGGACAAGAAGCTCGCCATGTGGTTCTTTATCGCCGCGGAGGTTGTCATCTTCGCTTCCCTTTTCGGGGTATTTCTCACGCTTAAATCCCATGTATCCGATGGTCCTTCCAGCGACCAGATGCTTGAGTTGAAAAGTGTCATGATCTCGACGGTCCTTCTCCTCTCAAGCAGCTTCACGATTTATGCCTGTGTCAGGTGGAGTGGAAAGGGAGAAACCAGGAAGACTTTCCTTCTATTACTCTTGACTCTTTTACTTGGCAGCGTCTTTTTGATGATGGAATCAAGGGAGTTCATCCACTACTATGAAAAAGGATTTGAACTGGGTACAAGTCCATTCTTGTCCTCCTTTTATCTGTTGGTCGGGACCCATGGCATGCATGTCCTGGCAGGCGTCATCTGGATGGGGATCCTGCTCATACATTTTAGGGTGAAAGGGGTTTGCCGGGAAACCTCATCGAGACTTTCGGTGTTTTCCCTTTACTGGCACTTCGTCGATCTCGTATGGGTCTTGATCTTCACCCTCGTCTATCTGTTTGGAAAGGTGGGATAAGTGTGAAAAAAACTGCGTTCATCTTCCTTTATATCATGGTGATCGGTTCAGCCATCGGGGGGTACGCACTCGTTGAATATAGCAAGGAACAACTTGACCGTTCAACGCTTCTCCTCCTGCTCTTAATCCTTGCCTTTTTATCCATCAGCCTGCAAATGACGGTATTGATGAAAACGGAAGCACCCCTGACCAAATGGAAATGGCTTTCTTTATCCAGCGGTCTGCTGATCGGGGGACTGACTTTTCTTTATTTATTTCTTCTAAAATAAGTTGAAAAGGGAGCTGGCATGCTCCCTTTTCCATTTTAACCACACATTTCTTTACCTTACGCTATAAACCTGTATGCAAAACACGACTTTTCTCCCTTATCCCCCTCTCTTATTTATGTTAAAATAAGCCAAAATCAGACAAATAGTCTTCCCTTTATTGAAAGGAGATGTAGATAATGTCAGAAAATAATGAGCTGTACACCATTTTAAGGACACTTGAAACCTATTCCCAATGTGACATCACCCATTCATTTTCTGAACATGATACTGACCTCTTGAAGGTTTCCTATTCCCATGAATCCAAAGTGTTTGTCATCACACAACATGACACAGTGGAAACCTATCAGGATATACTTTCCGCTTTAGCCAGGTTAGAATCACTCATAAATGATTTAAAAAGCCTTACCCGTTAAAAAAAGCATGCAATGCCACAAAAAAAAGACCCGTCGCCGCTATCGATCGACAGGTCTTCTTTCGTTTCCGGAAACCATCCGGTGCTAGTTATTGTTGTTTGAATTGTTTGAGCGGCTGGAGTTGCTTGAATTGCTGGAATTACTAGAGTTGCTTGAGTTACTGGACTGACTCCCGCCCTTCGCTCCGATTTCCTGATAAAATTTCTTATCGTGATTATCTGAAGTGGCTTCTCCACCTTTTTCACCGATCTCCTGGTAGAATTCCTTATCATGATTCTTCGCTGTTTGTTCCCCGCCTTTACGGCCGGCTTCTTCGTAGCTCATTTTGTTGTTATTGTTACCACTATTTTTATTATTGTTATTATTGTTGTTGTTTGACATAAATAAAATCCTCCTTAAGTTTAGTAAAGTTGGTTTTAAACGAAATCATCAAGGCCGTGGATTTTAGTTTTTGTTGCTGTTTGAATTCGAGCTGTTTGAGTTACCTGAGTTATTGTTGCTTGAGTTGCTGGACTGGCTTCCGCCTTTTGCTCCGATTTCCTGATAAAATTTCTTATCATGATTATCTGAAGTGGCTTCTCCACCTTTTTCACCAATCTCTTGGTAGAATTCTTTGTCATGATTCTTAGCTGTTTGTTCGCCGCCTTTGCGACCAGCTTCCTCGTAACTCATTTTGTTGCCGTTGTTGTTGCTATTGTTGTTACTGTTAGACATAAAGCAAATCCTCCTTAAGTTTAGTAAAATGGTGTTGTACGATTGTACATTGGTTATATACCTCGTGTTCGGAAAGATAAACGATTTTGGGGGTTTTTAACATTTTTGTAATTTAATTTATACTTTTAGGTGGGTAGTGCCTTTTAATAGAAGTACTCTCAACGTAGGTGTATGATGAAGTTACACGAATTGTACGAAGGAGTCTTGCAATATGGAATACATCAAGCGGGGAACATCAGCTTTCAAGCATGCCAACCTGGCTTTGTTTGCGGGAGGCTTCAGCACCTTCGCGATCCTGTGGGGAACGCAGCCCCTGCTTCCGGAAATCGCCCGGGAGTTTCATGTCTCCCCCGCCACATCGAGTCTCAGTCAATCGTCCACCACCATTGCCCTGGCGATCAGTCTGTTGATTGCGGGATCGTTATCGGATGTGTACGGTCGGAAATCCGTCATGACCTTCTCGTTACTGGCCTCTTCCATCCTTGCCATCTGTACGGGATTTGCATCGGGCTTCCACATGCTCGTGGCCGGCCGGATCCTGCAGGGGATAACGCTTGCAGGACTGCCCGCCGTCGCCATGGCGTATTTGGGTGAAGAAATCGAAGCGAAGAGCCTTGGGATGGCAATGGGATTATACATAAGCGGGAACTCCATCGGAGGGATGTCGGGACGGATCATAAGTGGCGTCCTGACCGATTATTTCAGCTGGCATATTGCACTGATGGGAATCGGCGTCATCAGTTTATTATCGAGCATTATCTTCATGGTCCTGCTTCCTAGGTCCGCCCATTTTGAACCTCAGAACTTTAAGCTCATATCACTGGCGGGATCCCTGTTCAGTCAGTTCAAGGTTCCGGGACTCACACTCCTCTTCACGATCGGCTTTCTCTTGATGGGCGGTTTCGTTTCCCTCTATAATTACATCGGATTCGAGCTGATCGCACCGCCCTACTCCCTCAGCCAGACCGTCGTCGGCTTCATCTTCATCGTCTACATCGTCGGCACCTTCAGCTCGACGTGGATGGGAATGCTCTCCGATCAATATGGAAAAAAGAAAATCCTGCCTTTGTCGCTTATCATCATGTTAGCAGGCGTCGTGACAACTCTGCATCCGAACCTTTGGGTGAAAATCATCGGGATCGCCGTCTTCACATACGGATTCTTCGCCGGCCACTCCATCGCCAGCAGCTGGGTCGGACGATTAGCACTCCATGATAAAGCACAGGCCTCTGCCCTCTACCTTTCTGCTTATTACGCGGGATCAAGCGTTGGTGGTACCGTCAGTGGAAGCTTTTATCATCAGTTCGATTGGCAGGGCGTGGTGTGGATGATCGTTGTCCTGTCCGTTGTGTCAATCGGGATATCATTGCGGTTGGGGAAAAGGGACGCTGCTCGGGCCATATAAAAAAAATGAGGACTTTTCGTGAAGTCCTCTTTCTTTGATCGTACCTGGGTTTTACTCATGTAACATGAGTAATATAATGCGCATGTATGTTACTAATGGATCTTTTGCAGTCACCCGAGAGTGATTCTTAACGTCTCCCGCTACTTTATGAGCCTGTTTTAGATGTATGGTCTGGTTCTCTTCTTTATGGGCAGGTTTATTGATACATGAACTCGAATTCTGAGATATGATCCCCTTTAGAATTATATGAACCGTCTGTCGAAAAACCTCCGTTGTACAGGCACACTTGATTTTATCTGGCACATGCATGATCAAAAATCGACCTCTACCGCATCACGATACGTCATGCCCAAATATTCATACTCAATTAACACTCGATGTACTTTCTCATCATGAAACACGTTGACAGCGTAGATCATATCTTCCTTTGTAGCTGTTCCATCATCCAGACTAGCCAATTGCTCCGCATTAGTGGGACCGGCTTTAATCTTAACGTCCCCTACATTTTCGAAGCTGATTCCTACCGGCAGCTGATCATCGGGTCCATCGGTAACCGTATATCCTCTCAGCAGGTTACTCACCTGCATCTTCACTCCACTCGGTGTTTCACCATTATTGACTGTGACCCCCGTCACTTTCGCATCTTCCCACCCATGATTGGTCACTTCCACAAGGACCGACGTCCCTGTCGTATTACTAGCAACGACACCAACCTCCATGGGAGGATGCATCCTAAGCCAGACATAGCACCCACCAACCACTGCCACTGCCACCATTAAAATCAGAACCGCCACCCACCAACGCTTCTTCATCCGCCTATCTCCTTATGCTGCTTATCGCTTTCTGCCATATTCGTTCGGAATTCCAATACTATCAACACAATGCCCGTGCCTCCTGCTATCACCGCCAACACTAGTGGCAAGGTCCCAACCTCCCTCAACGCAGTTCCGAATACACCGTACCGAGAGTCCCATCCGAGACCGCCATCTTCCGTCAGCATGCCAGAATAAACGGCTGCCGCTATAAGCGTCGCCCCGTAAAGAATCGCACTGACCACCAAACATGTTAACCCAATCCAGAATCGTTTTATCTCAAACACCCCCCTATCTTCCAAAGAACTCCGGCAATTGCACCCCAAGATCGAATAAAGCGCTCGTCACAAGGAGGATGAGCACCGGGATTACGCAAAGTATGAGAATCCATGTCCAGGTTTTGTTGAACGATTCCTGGCGTTTTTTCTTTCTATACAGTTCTTGAATCCGTTTCTGTTCTTCGCTCGTCATATGCCCGCACCATTCTTGATACTCCAATAGATTTCTGTCTTGTCATTACAAAAAAACCCCTCCAGATTAGCTGATTCAACGATCCGGTTTAAGGTTTCCCTTTCTCCGCATAACATGGAAAAATGACTGTCCCAATGAGTGGTAACAAGGATTTTCTGATCGTGTGTGAAGAGGTTTCGTCGTTCCCGATGCAGAATGGTCCCATCATCGTTTATTACATCGTCCATATACTCAAGCTTTCTTTCTGTACAAAATTCATCTCCGCACCATATCCAGTCATAGCCCTCTTTTTGAATCGCCCGCAATAAATCATCCATGACGAGGTCGGGGAAAAGCCCCTCGGAAGGAAACACAATCTTATTCTTCTCGCATATATCGATGATACGATTGGCCCATGTTCTATTTTCATACGCCTTGTTAAGTCCAAGAATGATACTTCTAAGCCCTATATCCAACTCTGCTATATTCGTTAATCCCGAAAGGATCAGAAACTCCTGCCACGTGACTTTTTCACAAGTATTCACAATTTCCCGTTTCCCGGGATAGGTATCCGGACAAAACAGCTCAAAGTCTGTGCTAAGAGGTTTAATAAATGGATGGAAAAAGATGAAGACATCTTGAAATACTTCTCTATAGAACTCTTTAATCGGCATGTCAGCATCTGCACAAACCGCATATACATGGGGTGCCGGCAATACTTTCACTTCAGACATGCACTCCCCCCTCCCAAGTTGTTTTCCTTTAAGATATTCGTCAGCCCCTGATGATAATCCTGTTTTTTCCATTGAACTCATTTGTTCCTTCTAGTGAAAGGCAAATGTACCTAGGTTTGATTTTAGCAGTATCTCTTTGATCATAAAAAAAACGACCCCTCATTCAGATCGTTTCAGAGAAAATCATTTTTTACATGGGACGCTTCCCTAAAAGTAAAGAAGCAGCCAGTAATTCCTGATTACTTCCCTCCTGCATGAATTAGAATCCCGACCCCATCAACCCAGCTATAAATAACCCGATCACAAGGATAAACCCAACCGGAAGCACCACCAGAATCACAGCCGATGCCTTCCTCCAGAATCCCGGTGCACTATACCAGGATGCACAAACAGCACCGATATATCCGATTGCGATGATCCACAACCAGAGATGACCGATCTGTTTCCCGACAAGAGCCTGTAAAATCAGAAATGTGACAATTAGAATACTAATCGATAGAAGACCAAAGTATTTACTCATGTCCTTCTCCACTCATACAGAATATCCGTCAGATTTTCCTCATTTTCACGCCCCCTGCCGATCACCACAAACCCGTTCTTTTCATAAAATCTCTGCGCGTTCTCATTCACTTCAAATGTATATAGGGTCAAGCGACCGCCAGACTTCGCCTTCGCTTTATCCAATAGCATCTGACCAATCCCGAATCCTTGATAATCAACGTGAATATAAAGCTGACTGATTTCCGAATCATTATATGCCGCCATCCCGACGACTTTTCCATTTATGAGAGCCAAATCCACTTGGAACTGCCGAGGCAGGATTTCAGTTAAAAAATAAAGATGACTTTCCACACTGTGTTTTTCTTTTTGCCCAATGGCCCGCTCCTTACTTTCCCGCCACATGGCCACCGTTTCCTCGGCATACTGCGGGTCGAGTGGAATGATGTCTGCTTTCATCCATGTTCCTCCTCAAGAATCTTTCGTGTATTGAAAGGCAAGGGTTGATAAAATAAATGACAAAGCGATGAGTATTGGTATTACAACCAGCAACCCTACTAAATCGGTCTTATAATTCCACGGCACGAATGCCTCCCATAAAAAAGCCGTCCCTTTCCATAACACGATGAAGATGAACAGCGTGAAGACAAGGTAAATCAGCCATCCCACCAAGCTTTTCATCATGTGTCCACCTCATTTTTTCTCTTTTAAAATCGTAAAAATCAAAAAGGAGATTAAGACCAAAAAGACAATCCCGACCCCTCTCAGGATGTCGTAGATGCCGCTCACAAGATAGATCATATAAATCGAATCCCCCACTCCTTTTTTCTAATTATTTCAAAAAGTGGAATCTTTCTCAATCCTTTTTTCAGACGTAAATAGAAAGCTTACCCGCCTTGGGTAAGCTCTCTCCTTTATTCTTTCGGGATGATACTCAATTTCTTCAGTACCTCCAACGTCAAGTTCTTCGCTTCTGTCCCGCTTCCATCCAGATTGACGGCGAATATCCACTCTCCCTTGTCGGTCTCCACATAACCTGTGTACCAGCCGAGGCCGTAGTCTGATAGCCGGGTGCCGGTTTTGCCGTGGATGGTATAGTCATCCTGCTCGTCATTGATCATGATCCGTTTCACCGTTCTCATGTGCTGTTTGTCATAGGGGAGGCTCTCTTCCACAAGATCTTCGAAAAAGTTGGTTTGCTCCCGGGCCGATATTTTCAGACTGCTGTCGAGCCAGAAAGAGTCGATGCCACCTGAGATGTCGGTATTCCCGTAATCCAGCAGATCCAAATTCTCTTGCATTCTCTCTTCCCCGATATCACGTGCCATATCCTGATAATACCAAATGACGGAGTATCTCATGCCGGATGCAAGCGTGTGATCTCTGTTCCAATCAGGAAACTCCCTCATTACTCCGTCCCATCGTTTCACCTCATATTCATCCCTGACAGCACCCGTCGATAATCCAATCAAGGCGTGGGGGACTTTGTACGTCGATTCAGGTGTATACCGCCGCTCACTCCTAACCTTGTTGTAAACGAATTCCTTTTCTGTCTTCACGTTGCGGATGATGATCGTCGCGTCCTTTCCGTTCATCATGTCCGTGATTTCAGATTTGATACTGTTCTTGGCGTCCGCATACGTTCCTCCCATGACGACCAGGGCAATACTCAATACTAGTGCAGCCATTCGTTTCACATCATTCAACTCCCATGTATATTTACTAGAATGACAGGCAAATGGTCCATGCCAATCTTTCTTAATTTTTAGTATACTGACAGAAAAGGTTTTGCCCAATGCCGTTTTTCATAGACTGTACCCCTACAGATGGGAGGAAAAAGAGTGCCCCATGCCAAATTTGAAGAAATCATCCGTCACATAGAAGAACTGGCCGAGTCGGGTAATCTTAAGCCCGGAAGCCGCCTGCCATCAATCAGAATCCTCGCCAACGAATTCTCCTGCAGCTTGAACACCGTCATCAAAGCGTACAAGGAATTGGAATTCAGCCATAAGATTTATGCAGTGAGTAAAAGCGGGTATTATTTAGTGGAAGACTTTCCTTATAAAAGACAAGCCGGTTCTCGAGTAACCGTCTATGACTTCTTATCCGCCGGCCCCGATAAACACGCTATGCCCTACCTCGACTACAAGCACTGCATGAACCTGGCCATCGACCGGTACAAAGAAGATATGTTCACTTATTCCGACCTTCTCGGACTACCCTCACTGCGTGAAGAACTCGCCCGGCATCTGCGGGATCTCCAGGTGTTTACAGATCCTTCTCGCATTGCCGTCACGACCGGATCCCAACAAGCCCTCCATCTCTTGATACGGCAACCGTTCCCGAATGGCAAACAAACCATCCTGACCGAGCAGCCGGCTCATCCCAGTTTCATAGAATCAGTGAAGAACCAGCCCTGTCTCGGGATTGACATCGGGAGGGACGGACCTGACCTGGAGCGGCTTGAGTCCATTTTTCAAAAAGAAGACATTAAATTCTTCTACGCTGTTTCCCGTTTTCATAACCCCACCGGGCACAGTTACACGAATGAAGGAAGAAGGAAAATCGTCGAACTTGCTCAAAGGTATGATGTGTATATCGTGGAAGACGACTACATGGGAGATCTTGATCCCGACCTGAAGCAGGATCCCATGTTTGCGTATCAACCGAATGGAAGGGTCATTTATACGAAGAGCTTTTCTAAAACCCTATTGCCGGGCTTACGTCTCGGGCTTGCCGTCCTTCCCCCTGAGTTGATCGAGGGATTTACACGTGCCAAGTTTGCCGCAGACGTCCATACACCGGTCATCACACAGGGAGCCCTGGAAATCTATTTGAAAAACGGGATGTTTGATGCCCATATTGAAAAGACCCGGAAGCTGTATCGGAAAAAGGGTGATCTGCTTCGCGTGGCGTATCGTGCTTTTATGCCGGAGGGAACGTTTTATACTTGTCCCACATCAGGATTCTACTCAACGGTCAGACTGCCTTCTCCATTAAAAGCTGATGGATTGATTCTGCGGTTAAAAGAGAGAAACGTCTTGGCGCAGAGCACGGAATCCATGTATCTGGAGGATTTCATGAGACATGACGAGCTCCGTCTCAGTGTCTCCCATGTGGAGAATCGCATGATTGGAGAAGGGATTGAGCTGATGGCAGAAACCATTCAGGACATGGTGAAAGAAAGGAAAAAAGGGGTGATTTGGAGTTAGCCATTTGAAGAGGTGTCGCCCATACTATAAAAAGCCGGAAGACTCCCCTCTTCCGGCTTCACTCTCCATTACTTTATAATTGTCGACCCCTGCAGCAGTTCCGGCTTCGCGCCAAGGATCAATAAGAATAATTTCGAGTCACTGATTTGTCTATGCTTTTTCATGATGTCTTTCAGCTGGGCCATATTTGGATGATTTTTCAGCTTCCGGACCTCGTCCTGATAGAGTGAGAGGATCGAGTCGCGGACAAACTGCGGTTCGTAATCCGGCAGCTCTTTGTCACGGAGTAAGGACCCCATGTAGCCGTACTTCAGCTGTAGTTGTCGCGTCAAACTCGTGACGTGGACTAGCTGTTCATTCAGTTCGGGGTAATCCTGCTTCAGTGCTTCTACATCTTTTTTTGCTTCGTGCAGTTCGTTCATTCCTGCTACCATCATGCTCATGATGCCTCCCCTCCCAAGTTCCAAGGTTTTTCGAGTCCGATGATGTCATTCAGGATCTTGCTCTGCTTGCGGCGGATCCTTCTTCTTTCCGCACGCTCTTTTCCTGATTCGAACAAGAATTTCTCTTCTTCTGTTTCCGGTACGATTTCCGGTACCTTGACGGGATTTTTATTTTCATCAAGTGCGACAAAGGTTAGGAAAGCGGTCGCGGCCATTCGTCTTTCTCCTGTGATCATGTCTTCGGCAATCACTTTGCAGAAGATTTCCATCGATTTATTCCCGACATAAGAGACGAAAGATTCGACGCAAACGGAATCGCTCTGATGGATCGGATAAAGGAAGTCGATGGAATCTGTTGACGCTGTCACACATTCCTTCACCCGTGCATGACGTCTAGCGGATAGCGTCGCATTATTATCAAGCTTCTTCATTAAAACCCCGCCGAACAGGGTATTGTAATTGTTTAAATCATTGATCATGACCTGGTCCGTGCTGACGACCAGACTCTCTTTCGGATGTTTCTTGTTTGGCATGGAGAACAAGTCCCTTCTGTTTGTGTACTGGTATTTCAAACGTTTGATACCTAAAGTGTACGCCCCGAATCAGGATAAGTGAAATGAATGTTCCTCATCATTACCATAGATACTATCTATGCAACGGCTTACAATTGAATGGTATCAATCCCTAGTTTTCCTAAATCGGGGCAAAAAAAAGAGCATTTCTCAGTCGGAAATGCTCCCCATTAATCGTTCCTGGGTAAAGGTGAGCCACTCTTTTGTGGCATACGATAAATATTGATTTTTTCTCCAAATGATGGCGAGGTCCCATTCGATGACGGGTTTTACGACACGAATCGCAACCAAATCTTCCTTCAACTGTTCATAGACGCTGTAAGGCAGGATCGAAATCCCAAGTTTGGCCTCGATCATCTTCCCGATAAAGTCCCATTGTGAGCTTTCAGACACCACTTTCGGAAGAAATCCAGCTTCTTTACACGCCTCACGGATCCGATCATTCAGGGCAAAATCCTTGTTAAAAAGGATAAGCTGCTCGTCCTCAAGCTCCATTAATTTAACTTGTTTCCTGCCAGCTAATCGGTGAGTCTTTGGAACAACCATTCTCAATTCTTCCCTCATAAATGAAAAATGATGAAAATCCTCTTCAGCAGCAGGCAGTACCCCGACACCGACATCCAATTGATCGGCAAGGATATCTTCTTCAATCCGCTTCGTCCCGTTCTCGATCAGCTGGAACGTGATGCCCGGATAGAGCGCATGGAACTCCCCAAGCACCTTGATGAATTGACCCGCATCCATGATCGGCGGAAGTCCGATACGGATATGTCCCCGCTGCAGGCCAATCAGGTCATCAAGCTCATGTTGGACGTTCTCGAACGCCTTATCGATCGTCTGAGCCTGCGTCAAAATCGCCCTTCCCGCATCCGTCAGCACGAGCTGCTTCCGGGAACGATCGAACAGTTCCACTCCCAGCTCATCCTCTAAGTTTCGGATCATCTTACTGATCGTCGGCTGTGTCACAAACAAATGATCCGCCGCACGGGTAAAACTTTTGAATTTCGTTACTTCTATAAAATATTTTAAATGTCTGATGTCCACTTGATCACCTTCTTTTACAATGTCCATTCCTTTATAATAATATCAAACTCATTCTAAATGTTAAGGACGGCGAATCAATTGAGAACCAAACCAACGTATCAAACCTGGATTCGAGTGAATAAACTTCTTATTTTCCTGGGGATTTCCCTTCTTTTTCTGATGATCACATTCTTCCCCATCTCCATTTACCTGCGCATCCTGTCAGGTATGCTTGCATTGCCGTTTCTCTATATCGTCTTTATCCTATCTTACTCTATCTTTCAATTTGCAGGATTCGGCGGAAACTATCAGTCGAAGATTCATGATGTGATTGTCTCAAGAATGGATGTTGAAAGTGGAAAAATCCTCGATATTGGTACAGGGAGTGGTTCTCTGATCATCAAAATCGCTAAGAGGTTTCCCCATTCATCGTTAATCGGAATCGATTATTGGGGAGAGAACTGGGAATATTCAAAAGCTCAATGCGAAGAAAACGCTGAAATCGAAGGGGTTTCAGATCGGATTCAATTTTTGAAAGCAAGTGCCTCGAAGCTCCCATTCCGGGACGCGGAATTCGATGTTGTTGTCAGCTGCCTCACGTTTCATGAAGTGAAAGATTCCCGTAACAAAACGGACGTTATCAGGGAAGCTTTCAGAGTGTTAAAGCCCGGTGGCACGTTTGTCTTTATGGATCTTTTCCTGGATGAGGCTATGTTTGGGGAGCGTACAGAGTTGGTAGCCGACCTGACTGATACAGTTGAACTGAAACAGGAGAAACTAACCGATGTTTTGAACTTACCCAAACTTCTGCTGAACAAAAAAGTACTGGGGAATGCAATGGTGTTCCATGGAAAGAAGACGAAATAAAAAAGCTTCGAGGCGTTCTTAAACCGCTCCGTTTTGAAGTGATTTTATAAAAAATGTAGTAGCATCATTATAGGATTACAACAAGGAGAACTCACCTTAGTACATTTGCGAGTTTCTTTAATACTTGTGATACGTTTCATCGTAATCTATTGAATAGAAGAACCAGCCAACGTAAAATAAGCGGAGTTTTTCCGGTTACATTCAGAATGGAGCTTGTTTTTGGGGTAAATAAGGGAAGGTATTCCGCTTACGGACAGAAAAATCACCTATTTTCGTAATTTTAATCTTAATAGGCGGAATCTTTCCCTCTATTTCATCCTTTTTCATCTAGTAATGACTAATTAAGCGGAATAATTCCGTCTATTTATTATAATAACAAAGCATCCGTCTCGAAGCTTTTCCCTTAACGAAATTCAATGTTCCCATTCACTACTCTTTATTCCAAACATACCTCTTCCCGACCAGTTCAAAACCGGCCGATTCATATAGTCGATTCGGTGCAGGGAATTTCTCCGGCATGCCTGTATAAACAGTTGCCTGTTTGGCGCCAAGTTCTTTCGCGGCATGGAGTACTTGTCGTAACAGGGCTTTGCTGAACCCTTTCCCCCTGTATTCAGGAAAACAGGACACCGCCTCAATCGTCACCAGCTCATTCCTTTCATCATATCTCCCACTGCATAACGCGACCACCTTGTCATCAGGACCCGTCACGACCAAATCCAACTCTTTTCTGTAAGTGGATGTTTCATAGAAACGATCAAACATCGTCTGATTGAACAATAGACCATAGCATAGCTTATAAGCTTGAAATACTTCTTCCTGCTCTTTTAGATCAGGGACGGACCTTACCTCGCACCCTTCAGGAAGCCTGCCTCCTTCCACCGGCTGTGTAAGATCGAAATCCCTTCTTACCCAGTATTCCGCTGACTTGAGAAATCCCCTGTTTGACAGGACTTTTTCCAAATCCTTATCACCGTCATACACTTCCCATTCCATCCCTGGGAAACACCTTTCTGCCACCTCCACCATTTCCTCAAAAAGGAATCGGTGATCTCCCGCGGCACAAAATGCCCCCTCTTCAAGAAGTCCGACCAGACGATCACCATTAAACCAAAGATGCACATTCTCCAATACTTCATCTAGCCTCTTGACCCGCTCATCCAATCCACATGAAAGGGCAGTTTGAAATTCAAATAGTGTGAGATTATGATCAAATCTCGTATGCCCGAACTCTTTTTCCAGGAATATTCGAATTTCGTCATAGTCGTGTATACCTTCGTACTGTCTATGTATGACGGCCATCTTCTCTTACCCCTCTTCTTTAAACGACAAGCCCTTCTCCCCAAGGGCATTTCGAAGCTTAGGGATCGACGAAGGGCCCATCCCATGAAAAGCAAGAAGCTCCTTCTCACTGAATCCTGCCAGCTCTTCAAGCTTCGTGATCCCGTTATTCTCCAACGCTCTTCTTGCCGGGCTTGCAAGAATCGACAGAAATCCGGTGTCGGGTTTCCTTTCTTTTTCACATTCTGGACAGGTCGGACAATCACTGTTTTTCACATAGGTATGGCCATAGTCGCACATCTTTACGTTTTCCTTAGAATTCATAACACTTCCCCCCCCCTTTCCTTGTTCCTTCTTCTCCACATCCACGAAGCCACAAGAAGAACCATCCCAACACACGTCGCAATCAGATTGTACCCAAAAAGGTCTCCTGTTTTTATATAAACAATCGCAAGCGTCCCACCAAAGATGTTCATGATGGAAAACGATAAGCGAATAAGGTACGCATTTATTTTCATATCATCCCTCCTCCTTCCATTATTCCAAAATATGTTATCTCGTTCAATCTTTTCTCTATGATAAAATAGAAAATATAACCAAAGGAGTCTGGTAATGTGAAATACATCATGATCGGGACCGCTTGTCTGATGGTCATCGGGATCATCGCAGGCACGTATTTTTTTGAAAAAGAGCCAAACATAAGCCAACCGGCGACGCCGGAACTAACTGATCCCGGTCCTCCTCCGCTTCAAGCGTTGAATGAGGCTGCCCCTGTCGGATATTCGCTTCAAGAGGATCAGCTGCAGATCACCTACAACCATGGAGAGAAGTGGATTCAAGTTCCCGTGGAAAAAGAGAATCTATTCCAAGGGGAGTATTCCGGGAGTGAGGACGAGCTGATAGAGGAAAGTTATATTCTGACAGAAGATCTTGCTGCCTTCTTATATGCCCGTGACTATTCCGTCGATAAAAGCGTCCGATTGCTTTTTTCAAAGGACAAAGGGGAGACTTGGGAAGATGCCCAGGTCACAGCTTCTTCTCCGCCCATCCGTTTCAGGAAGGTCGGCTTTCTCAATGAGTCCTTCGGCTATGTGATTCTTTCAGCCGACCGGACGATGTCACAGGAATTGACAACTGTTTATTTGACGAAAGACGGAGGGGAATCGTGGCAGGAGACGGCAAGCCCCGACACCATGCGCCTCATAGATGACGGGGGATTTGTTGATGAAGACACAGGCTTTCTGTCGTTCGGGATCCTCAACCCGGAAGAACCGGATCTTCATCTCACACATGACGGGGGAAATTCGTGGAACAAAGCAGCGATGGAAATCCCGGATCAATATAAAAGGATCTTTGTCATGGCAGAGGTCCCCTTCAAAGAAGGTGATCACCTGGCCGCCTACGTCAATCAGGGTCCGAACGGTGATTATAAAGGCGGAAAAATAAAAGGGAAATTCATCTCAGAAGATCAGGGACGGACCTGGTCATTCCAAGAGGAGGTACAGCCAGATGAAACCGACTAAAAAAAGAATTGGGCGTCTACTATTCATCTTATCCATCATCCTGTTCATCTTCCAGATGGGATACCTGTTCCTGAACGACACATATAACTTGGAATATATCGATAATCGTCTATTCTATGTAGTCAATACCCTCATTGTGGCGGGCATGGCTGCTTCTATCTTCCTCCTCTTTATCATTCCGAAGACGTGGAAGATCATCTCCTCCGTGACAGCGGTTATTCTCATCCTCCTTCAAGGGGGCCTCATTCTGAACCATGGTCAGCAGACCAAACAGATTGTAAGCTTTTCACCCGATATGAAAAATCAGTTCGTCTTAAAAGAAGACAGAAAAACGGGTGAGGCCGTCTATTATAGAACTTATTACCGGTTCTTCGCCAGACCGAAAGAAGTCCTTCCCTACGAAACACAAGGGAAATTCAAGTTAAAATGGCTTGAAAATGACATTGCGACGTTGACCTACCGTGCATCTGACAACAGTATTCACCAGTACATAGGTACATATGGCGCCAGGGACTCAGGTATTTCGTATACTTATGTCGGACCGACGATTCAAGGCCAGTGGAAAGGAAACGATGCCAGGATTGACTGCACACCGAAGGGCATCTCCATTGACTACAACGGAAAATCCGGCCAGTACTACGATTGGGACAACGTCGTCCAATTCGGCACCATTGCCATCGTCCTGATGAGAGACGGTGAGGCGGAATGGACAATCGGATTGAATGAACATTTTCAAAGTCACTCGAATGACCCAAAGCCTCCCTCTGGGGAGATTACGTTGTATCGGGCGAGTATGGATCGTGTTGAGCCGGTCAGGCTTACATTCATAGAATAGCAAGAATCCGGGATTGATTGCTGATCCCGGATTTCCTTTTTTAATAGTGGTCGTTCGTCGAGTATTGAAAATGGATTATGTATGTTGGAATATATGGTCTGATTTCAGATCATTTTCTGGAATCTGGCTCATCCAGGGAGTCAAGACCCAATTTGGGGTTTCCGACTCTTATAACGTTATCTCGTCTCTATAATCAAGAAGCCTCTTAAACAGAATAACCTTTCAAATAGCGACCGCCTCATGAGTCCCTCTCTACCGCTGCCCAATCGATCAATAAATCCACAATAACCTTCACAAGCATCCCCACCACAATAAGAGCCAGATAGGATTTCAAGTAGTTCCAGTCATATAGAACATAGAAATGAAAATGGACAAAAATCGGCACCCCTACAAACGCAATAATGGCCATAATGATGGCATTCGCAATCAAATAAGGTTTCCACCCACTATATTTCTGATATAACAGCGTATGAATTACCGGAATGGTCAGGAAGTCAACGGCATTCATGACCCTGAACGCTGTGATGAATTGATGTGGATAGCTCCACCAATGATAGTAATAGCCGAGTTCATTGATGAATCCCACAAGGATGAAACTTATGAGAAAAGCGATGATGACCTGCAAGGGACGCTTACGATCCAACAGTTTGATCAATACCATAAGAAAGAGAATGTTTACGATGACAATGACCCACCAGTGGAGACTGAACAGGTCCTCACTCAGCCAATAGTTGGTTTCCAGTTTACTGGCTTCGTGATTAAGCCTCTGTATTTCTTCGAACATAAAAAAACACCTCCTTAAAGGAAGTATTTCCTTGTTTCAGCCATTCATTCGAAGGAAGAGACCCTCCATCATCAGAAGGGTCTCATGCAAAGTCTTATTTAACTTCCACTTTTTCAGAGGGAGCAGATTCTTGATCCTCTATATTCACGGTTGTGACGTAATAAGTGTCCCCTTTTCCAGACTCTTTGTCAAAGAAGCTCTTCCGTTCGTGGGCAGAGATACTTGCGATATGGTTGAATTCTTTTTCGTCCGCGGTCTTTTTATAAACTCTGTATCCCATGACTGTATCACTCTGCACCGAATGCCATGAAACCGAGCCTGTGTCCACCTGAACAGCCGTTGGAGATTCTGGCACTTTTACTTCATTGACGTTCGTTTCTGAGATAAGTTCCGTATACACGACCAGCCGGTCCGGATAAAGATGCTTGTCATGATTAAACGTACCTGTGCATGTAATGACATTCAGGTTCCGGTTATCCGATGGTCCGAAAATCTTCTCGATCGGCGCTTCGTCACTCGGATAGCTTTCCTTTGATTTCACCTCAAACGTTCGCTTCATTCCTTGTTCATCTGTGACGATGACCTCTTCCCCTATTTCGATGTTCTTCAGATAGAAGAAGATGGCCGGTCCTTTTTTACTGTCGACATGACCTGCAAGGACGGCATTCCCCTTGGCTCCGACCTTTACACCACGGTCGTACCAGCCGACGACATCCGTTTCTTCGGGCACTTCCATTTCCCCGTTCTCAAGCAGTCCGACTGGGATGACGTTCGTATCAATGTCCATGCTCGGAATCTGGACACGGGAAGGCGTAATTCCTTCTTCTTGAACCTTTACCTGCTCTTCAAGCTCTGTTTTCTTCTTCTTTAAAGAGTCAAGAAGAACAAATTCTTCTTCCTTATGGGCGGTACCCACCCCGCTTTTTGCTTTTTCTTTTTTCACTGTTGGTTTCTCGACGGATTGGGCGGTCCGGGTTTCTTTCTCAGTTCCATTCTTGGCAATGGCCTGAAAGCCGACTGCCCCGATCATCAGGACTGCAATTACTATGATAAGCATTCGTTTCTTCATCGTGTTCCCTCCACTTAAGAGAAGAGAGAAGAGCAGAATCCCGCTCTTCTCATGGCTCTATGATTATTGTTGATTTGCAAACTTCTTCTTGATGATAATTCCGCCTGCCATCATTGCTACTGCTACAAATGTGATCCATGCAGCCATTGGCATGCCTTCTTCAGCTGCTCCACCCATTCCTGTGTTTGGCATTTGTTCAGGCATGTCACTTGATGCAAACTTTTCAGGATTTTGCTTCACAATCGCATCTCCAAGTGCTTTCCCTACACCGAACATGAACGCATATCCTTCACGGAATGTATCTGTGCTTGCTTTATAGTCTTCTGCTACATATGAGTCAAACGCTTTCACGACTTGATCTTCATGTGTTTTAAGAGAAGAGATGGCCGCGTCTTTCGGAAGGTTTCCTTCTGTTGCCGTTGCAAGGAATGTACCGAATTCTTCTGTGAACATACCCAGGCTGTCTTTCGCTGCCTTCACGCCTTCTTCGTCACCTGCTAATGTCGCGCTCACAAGATCTGCCTGGGCATTAATGTGCTCACTTGTCCATAATTTCTTGAATTGTGCCGCGCCTTCTTCACCATAAATGGATCCGATCGCTTTCGTCCAGGCTTCTGTGTTCATGTCTTCTGCCCAAGTCGCTGTATCATAATCAGGCGCTTCGTTGACACCCTTTTGCATGCTCATCGCTGCCAGTGCAAAGTGTTCTGCAGCCAGATTATTTAATGTAGAGCGTAATTCCGCTGCCGGTGCATCTACTTTCGTGTTATTGAATTTATCCGGCATCTGCGTCACGATCGCTCCGGATAAAGCTTTCGAGATATCGAACATTCTGTCGTACCCTTCTTTGAAGTTCGTTTGATATCCTTTATAGTCTTCTTCTACATAGCTGTCAAACGCTTCGATGACATCCATTTCATGTGCTGTTAATACTTCTTTCGCTGCCGCTTCCGGGAGATTTCCTTCTGTTGCTGTTGAAAGGAAGCTTGAGAATTCGTTGACGAAATCTTTCACTTCGGCTTCAGCAGCTTTTCTCATTTCCGCGTCGTCTGATTTGGCAGCTTCAACGAAATCCGGTGAATATTCATTATGTCCGGCAAAGATCTCTTCGAATTTCTGAGCTCCTTCTTTCCCGTAAATCGATTCGATCGCCGGTGTCATATCCAGTGCATTTTGATTAAGTGCTTCATATGCTTCTTTCTCATCCGGTGCATCCTTGTAATCTTTTACCATGGCGTTGACCGCTAATACATAGTGTTCAGATAGTAATTGATCCAACGTGGAACGAAGGTCGGAAGCCGGCGTCACCGCTGTCGGTGTTTCTGCCGCGAAACTTACCGTTGGAGCTAGTAGAGATAATCCTAACATCGGTGCTGCGATTTTCTTAAGTAATTTTGTTTTTTTCATTTTTTAAACTCTCCTTTTTCGTTTTGTTTTTTGTGTTCTGGTAAGATAACGCAGCGTATTTTGATATGGATCACTTTTTTTCAAAAAAACTTTTCACCGGTATGTATTGTAGAATACGGGAGTTTACTTTTTAAAAGAAAAACCTCGAATTTCAGGCAATTCATAAAAAAACCAAGCACGCAATTAAGAACAAAAATCCTCTTATTCCCAATATAATTGGTTGTCATATCCACTTTACTTCATGAGCCACCTACCCCATGAATAAAGAACTTTCCTGCTACCGCACCGCTCAACCCGTTCTCAATAACATGTCTTCATTACTGGAATTTTCGGAATACGGTAATCGTTATTAACATACCAACCTTAAGACCGATAACTACTATATAAAATAGGAGGTGTTTTTTATTATTATTTTAGAAAACCAAATTGTTTCACCTTTATTATTAAAAACCGCGATTGATTTAAAGCTCCCAATCTACTACGATACGGACGGGCGACATCCGGTGATTCGTGATGAGGATAAGGTGCTGACCAATTCTGAAAGTTGCTTGACCGTTTTGGAAAATGAAGCCCCCTCTCATCCTTTCACCACCGCATCCAAGCTGGTGAAGAACAAGGCTGGTTTCCGCCAATTCTTATCTAGTGTATATCCAGACTATTACTTCCGCCTCGTCTCTCTTGAAGACTTACTTCAGTTGAACAAGGAAGAAATCCCTTTCCCGGTCGTCATTAAACCGAATAAGGGATACTCGAGTATCGGTGTCTATATAATCGAAACCGAACAAGAGTGGGACCAAGCAGTGGAAAGCTTATATGCAGACCTGCTACTCACGAAAAATACATATTCAAACACAGTTGTTAACGGAGAAGAAATCATCATTGAAGAATGGATCGATGGAGATGAGTATGCCGTGGATTGTTATGTCACTCCTTCCGGTAAACCAGTGGTCCTGAATATTCTCAAAAGGAACTTCATGAATAACCGGGACACATCAGACAGGATTTACTTTACGTCGAAACAAGTGATCAACGAGATTCAGGAAGAAATTGAAACCTTCCTCCATATGCTAAATGAGCGAATGGACATAAAGAACTTCCCCTTCCACCTTGAGGTGAGAAAAAGCCGAAATGGGATCAGGGCCATTGAACTTAACCCCCTTCGCTTTGCTGGAGCAGGAACCACCGATTTAAGCTATCATGCTTATGGTGTCAATGGAGCACAGTATTATTTCCAGGAGAAAGAACCGGAGTGGGAACAAATTAAAGCACAGAAAGGTAATGAAGTCTACGGCTTCTTCTGTGCAGAGATTCCTTTACATATCAGTAAGCATTTCGTAGAATCCATCGATCATGAAGGACTCATGAACAAATTCAGCCAAGTCCTTGAATACCGGGCGATTCAGGCATCCAATGACCGTACATTTGCCGTGATATTCTTCCAGACATCCGATATGGATGAATTGCAAGCGTTACTGCATCTGGATTTATCCACATTCATCAGGTTAAAACAAACAGAGGAGACGGCCGTATGATGAAGAATTTATTCAATCCGAAAAAATCAATTCAAGCGCAATTATTTTTAAGCTTTATCATTCCTTTTTTTATTTTAGGCGCACTTATCTTTTTATTTATCCGATTCTTGACTGGGTACATTTTTGAAGAGCATGTATTGCCACAATTTGATCAGCTGTTGACGATAAATGGAGAAGATTTAGCTAGATCAATCGATGAAACAGTCGTGAATGATATCATCCAAAATGAGGAAAAAAGTAACGGGGCCGTCGGAAATGAGTTAGACCAGTTTATTGAAGGGAAAGAAGGCATCGAGTATGTGTATGTCCTCACACAAAAGAACGGGAAGGATTACATCGTAGGACTGAACGACAGCCCTGACACAATGGTCGAATCCCCCTTCACAGATGATCAGGCAAAAGCGTTCACCAACCGAGAGCCGGTCCTTTCATCGATTTATTCGGATGAGTGGGGAACTCACAAATCATATTTCGTCCCACTTGAAGGAACGAATGCCATTGTTGGAATCGACATGAGTGCTCAATTTATTACAGACTTAAAACGGAAGATTACAATATTCCAATCCATTTTCATCGGGGTTGCCGTACTCCTCGGCGCAATCTTATCGTACATCATCGGCAGACGCATGAAGAAGAACATTGAACAGCTTCTCTCTTCTATGGACATGGTCACCAATGGAGACTTAACAGAAAGCATCACCATTGATCGTGCAGACGAAATCGGCACACTGGCCCTTCGTTATGAAGAAATGAGAGCGAGCCTGAAACAGGTGATCCACCATGTTCAAGACAATGCCAATCAGATCAATGATACAAGTGCCGTCCTCCTGACAGCCTTTGATGAATTGTCAGACGGTTCCAATCAAATTGCCATTGGAACAAGCGAAGAAGCCAATGCCAGTGAAAGCCGTTCTGTCCATATTGATCAAATATCTAATGGAACGACTCTTATGTCCGACAAAATCACCAGCGTAGCTAACCAAACAAAACAAATCGACCAATTCACACGAAACACCGGTCAAATTGCCAAAGAAGGCACTGGAAAAATCAATAAAATCCAAGACCAAATGAACAAAATCAGATCCAACGGGGAAATCAATTCTACTAAATTAACTCAACTTGACGGAAAGATTTCTCAAATCAACCGGGACATCGATCTCATTAAAGATGTAGCAGATCAAACAAATCTGCTTTCCCTCAATGCTTCTATAGAAGCGGCACGTGCAGGAGAAGCTGGAAAAGGATTCTCCATCGTCGCCCAAGAAGTACAGAAATTGGCGAGCCTAACCGACGAAAATGTCAAAACCATCAATGCTGTACTGAAAGACATCACGGACCAGACTAATGAAATGTTGCACGCTAATAAAGAAATCAACACAGATATAAAAGATGGCGCCGACCTTGTGTCAACAAGCGGTGAACTGTTCCACCAGATTTTCCAAGCCGTTGATTCCCTGACTAATCAGGTAGCTGCCATGGTAGAAGATGTGGCAGACATACAAGGCACATCCCAACGGACAGTCGAATCCATCCATGAAGTAGCCGCCATTTCCGAAGAAGGTGTCGCCACCATCCAGGAAATCTCAGCTGCCTCTCAACAACAGCACACCACCGTCAGCATGTTACGAAATCAAAATCAAGAACTGAAAGAAATGGCAGACTCCTTAAAGAAACTTGTAGAGAATTACAAACTATCATAATGAAAATAGGAAGCTCCCGGCAGACTTGTTTCTGCCGGGAGCTTTTGCATTACTTGCCTGCTGATATACATCTTGAGCTTCTCTTAGGCTTTGTGGTGTATTTTGCTATTCGGGATCATTTCTTCACGATGAGGATTATATTTTGCTATTCGGGATCATTTCTTCTGATTCCGGATCATATATGGCTATTCGGGATCATATTGCGTTTTCCCAGATCATTTCTTCAAATTCCAAATCATATTTACAGAAGGGAGATCAAAAGTCTCTCACACTCCGATGAAGTATTTGTTTTAATTCGTCTTCCATGGCACTATTTCAGAAAAAAGGAGGATTATATCATATAATGGCGAATTAACTTTAAGAATAACCAGCCATAAGGAGTGATAGTTTGATTGTAAAAGAAAGAAAACCCCCTAAAAGACTTCTTCAAACGTATGCCTTATTAAAGAGGCTGATTCCCCTTAACCACCCCAAACGGACAGTCATCGAACAAGACCTTAAGAAACGAAAAGCAGGATACAATGGTGAGAAAGCCGTTGACTATCACCTTAGCTTTCTTACTGACAAGAAATATATGATTCTGAACGATCTCCGACTCCCCATGACTCCTGATTTCTTTCAAATTGATTCGCTGCTTATGACTCCACATTACTCACTCCCAATAGAAGTTAAAAATATTGCCGGTACATTGACTATTGATCCGGAATTCAATCAGTTTTCACAGTTGTATCAAGGAGTTGAAAAAGGATATCCCGATCCCATTTCACAGGCAAACCGTAAAAAATTATTTCTCCAAAGATGGTATTACAACAACAAACTTCCCTGTCCTCCCATTGAATTCCTTGTTGTTTTCAGCAATCCTTCTTCCATTTTAAAAATGGCACCTGGCCACAAACTGATTTCGCCTTATAACAAAATCATCCATGCTCAAAATCTGGTCAGGGAAATCAGTAAGCTAAATGCGAAGTTTGGTAAAGAAGAAAAACCAATCAATGATCTGAGGAAAACCAAAAGACTTCTTCTGAATCAACATCAAGAACACGATTCTTCTATTCTGGATAGCTATCGTTTGCAACCATCAGACATCAAACATGGCGTGCTCTGTGAACAATGCAGTCAGGTCATGACCAGAATGATTGGTCACTGGCATTGCCCCCACTGCAATCACTCCTCCAAAACTGCTCATCTCCAAGCCATTGAAGATTACTTCCTGTTGATTAAGCCCACCATCACCAACCGGGAGCTAAGAGAGTTTCTTATTCTTCCGTCACGAAAAACCTCTACTCTCATCTTGCAATCACTTGATTTAACTCGAATTGGGTTGAACAAGGGGGTATATTATATGAAATAAAGAAGAGGAGTGCCTTGCTACTAGGCACTCCTCTTCTTTATTAATGTAAATCGATATTGACATATCGACAAACGGGTCATATTGTAAAATTTAGGATTTAATCCACAAAGTATGAATCCCAATCCGGATCATACGTGCTGAAATCCAGCTCATAATATGATTCATTCTAATGGACAGGTTTTTTCTCAAATCGCACTTACATTAATACTTTACAAAAAAACAGAAACGACCAATATTAATTCACCGACGACTTCTCTCTCGTCCTCACATACTTAATCAGACCCGCTGAGTACATTATCAGGTGAAGCGATCCTCCCAATCCATAAAAAAGAAAAGAAACCTTCCGTCCGTCCATCCAACTTTGATATGCATGGATGAAACAGAGAAAGGACATTAAAAACCCAAATACACGTTGTCACGAGGTTATCCTCTTCCCTTTCATCACCTTTCAATCTTCCTTATCTTCACCGTTTGGAACGCCGTGAATGAACATGTCAAAATGGCGATGAGTGAGAATAAAAACGGATTGTTTAAAAACTCCTGATTTCCACTTACTACAAACACAGCCATCCCCCAATACATAACGATTGCCAGAATTCGATTCACCTTTTCAGATTTAAACACGAGTTCTCAGCTCCTCCTACCGTGAACCCGAATACCATTCCCCAAACTTCTTCATACCCGAATCTTCTTTCACCCGGTTGTATTCCAAAAAATCTCCTTCATCAAACTCAGCCATCGTTCTATGAAAATGCTTCGGGATAAAGATATACCAAAGGTCAGACCAGCTATTCACATTATCCGATCCCCGTATTTCTTCTGCGATGACGCCGGGAGATTTACTCTCAAAAAATCTCATTTCCTCCCCGTCATAATAAGCCAGACAGGACCTGAATTCACATGCTCTATTCTCCTCCCCATGCATCAGCTTTAAAATTCCCTCGATGCCGATTGTATCAAGCATATGATTCACGTATGCCCTTGGGAAACCATTCAATGCCGAGATAAAAAAGCCTGAATCCAGTGCAATGCATGGCTTTTTCACGATGGAGTATGCTTGCAACACTTTTTCTTTTGCGATTTCCTTGATGTCATCACTTCTCGGTTCACTTAATTCTGCTTCAATCGGCAACACCTTTATGTTCGTTAACTCTTTTTGAGCAGATGCGATTTTCCCTTTGTTGGTGGTGACGAAGATGATTTCATTCATGGTTTTCTCTTTGGTTTTTATCACATTTCTTCCTCCCGATTCTGAATGCTTTCATCTAGCTGTGAGTCGCTGCTTTTTTTCAATTGAAGATGATGATATCCGAAGACAATAGCCAACACGCCCATCACAAATAAGATACTTCCTCCCACCAAATAGGTATTGATATACCCTTTTACAATGACGTTGTAATATTCTGGACCGCCAATTCCATTATGGAATAACTGTGCCTCCGCAGTCGCAGTCCCAAAATAAACATTAAAGAAAAACATAATAAAACCCGCCATCGTTGACAAAATCCCCAGGATGATGACAAGTGTCAAGTTATCCTTTGACATGGGCGTTTCCCCTTTCGTAAACCGCTATTGATCAATCCGCGCCGGCACCTCCACCACCGCCGCCGTCAAATCCTCCGCCTCCTCCGGAAAATCCACCATCAGAGGAACCGGAAGACGTACTCGGAGGGGGACCGCTCCACTTCCATGAATTCGTCAAAAACTCATGAGGATCCTGGCCCGATAGGATAAGGGCAGTCAGGGGGGCGGCTGAAAACACCGTATTGTCTTCCATGCTTGCACCCGTCATCCTTTTCAGTTTCCTCTTTCGTTCAAACAGGAGGGTCCGGATCATCCACTTTTCCATCTCCTCCCCGCTTCCTTTCGGGTACCCTTCTCTCTTCACCTGTTTCCGGAATCTGCCGATGCCCGCTTTCACATCAAGTGCCGCTCCCGACAACGTATGGCGAGGGACGAAGAATAAGAGAAATAAGGTTATTAAAAGGCATAAAAACAGAAGGAAGAAGGAGGTTTCATCCTTGAGTTGAGCAATTGCAAAAAATGAAATTACACCAAAAACAAGTGCCGGCCACTTCTTTTCATTCTTCCACCATAGTAATACAAGGGACCCACAACCAATGATTCCATAAAACCACATGGCAAACATCGATTTCGTGTCAAAGTGATAGGCACATAAAGTTCCAAGCACAACAGAAAGTGGTGCAAGCTTCGTAACGAAGTGGAACCACCGGTCATGCAGAAGTCCCGCTTCCTTGGCCTCTTTCAAAACTTCGGCAAACCATTCTCTTTCCTGCTCCTTCAGTGACTTGACTTTTGTATGATACTTTTTCACATGGCGGCTGAGATCTTTCTCACTCTTTGTCGCCCCAGCAAGATCGGTCATGGCAAAGGATGCGGAACCGTTCTTTCCTCTTCTTTTAAAAATCCAGGACACCAGCTTTTCTTCGATCGTCGATAATTGACCTTCAGAGGTCAAGGTAAAGAACAAGGTCTCATCCGGTGACCGGGCATCACTGAGAAAACGAGTGGTCGTTTTCTGTCTGCGGACCGTTGCCTTCCCTCTTTCCACCAAGGAGTACAACCCTGCCATCAATGCTCCATGGGTGAACTTCCCCCGCCTATGGACCATATATAAAAGAAGAGGATCCGACTCGAGTACATCCCTCGTTCTCCCACTGCCTTTTATTCTGCCTATTAAGAATCCAAGCATCATGATGAATAAAACTGTACCTAAAGTAAGTGCGAGCCCACCCAGCACTTTATTGTATGTTTTCATTTGTGCTTCCCTGTGAGCGGCAAGGGCCACACGGTCTTCTTCTTCCTGAATGGCCGCTTCCAACGATTTCGGAGCCGCGTTTTTTTTCTGCTGACTCATGACTGAAGAAGGGAAGAGCACCCGAGTTTCCGTTAAAGAATACATGGCTGAAACAGGGGTTGTAAAGCGCACCACCTCTGGTCCCTTCTCCTCCACCTTCCCCTTTGGATCGTGAAAGAAAGCATGATACTCCGCCGGGTCGAGTTTTTCAGGAAAAACGAAATCAATTGTTACATTATGTAAATCAATATCATGATTGCTATCTGTTCCGAAAAAAGGAACCGTTACATCGCTGTATGAGTCATACGATTTCACGGCATCCTTCAGTTCATATGCAAATAAAATGGTCTTTGTGGCGTCCTCCACGGGGAATGGTGAACGATACGTACCATCCTCCCGTTTCACATCAAGTTGACGGATATCCCCATTCTCGATGAAGCCAAGCTCCGCCTCATCATTGATCAGTTCAGAGGCTTTAAACCACTGCACTCCCGCATGATGATCCTCATGGATGGCCCTCCTGACACTCTTATACTTTCCATCGAACGTGTACGTGAACAATTCATTGACCAGCAGATTCCCATTCGGCTGGATCCACGCACGGATCTGTACTTCATCGATACTATAAGACTTTGCATAAGCCGTCTGTCCAAAGGAGAAGAGCAGGATAAATAGGATGGCTAATTTCTTGAACATATGCTTTACTCCTCCTCATTAAAAGATCAGGACTTATGGTAAAAAGAACCTTCTCACTTCATTCCAATTCTCCACGCGTACATACCCTAACTCATACCGGTTATGAGGAGCTGAAAATAATATCCCCTCTCCCATAAAGTCTTTAAAATGCCTTGGGCTGTCGTCTATTAAGTAGTCAGCATGAATAATGCTTTTGTTACCGCAGAAGACAAATTGTAAGTCTGATAGAAACGGGAAATGTTCTTTTAGCCATTCGTATTTTGCCGTAAAAGAAGTAGGATGTTCCATTGCCGCAGTCGTGATGTAAATTTCATAGGATTCACTCAGCTCTTTGATCACTTCCTGACTCCCTTCCATTACTTCTAAATCCCTAAAGAACGTCGGGTCATCTATATAAGCAAGGATGTCATCGGCATCATGGGGACGGACTTTCCAAATTCTTGTACCAGTAAGTCCTCTGGAGTCAAGCTTTCGTTATATTTCTCATTAAATAGATTCAGGTGCTTTTTATGTAAGTCAACGATTACTTCATCCATATCAATGGCTATCCTTTTCATACGTCCCCCTCCCTTTGGAGAAGATATTCTTCCCGGAGAAGTCCATACACCGCACAGTCCTTGTACTGATCCTTTGCATTTCTGATCATATGCCGGATGACGCCTTCCTGCTTCATCCCGGCTTTTTCCATGATCCTCCCTGATGCCGGATTATCCGTATTATGGGCAGCGGATAGTTTGTGTACGTTCATGTGGGTAAAGGCAAATTCCACCACGGCTTTCAACGCCTCGGTCCCGTACCCCTTATTCCACCAGTCATATCCAATGGAATAACTAACCTCACAATTACCTGTGGTTAAGTCAAAATCATATAAATCAATCTCTCCAATCAGGTCACGTCCATCATTGAGCTCGATTCCCCAGTGACAAACCTCTTTCGAATCGTACGCATTTACAATCTTCTCCAACCGCAACTTTGTTTCGGCCCCGGTCTTGAGTGCCGGACTGACTCGATGATCGGAAATCCGTTCGTCAGAAAGCCAGTGATCAAAGGCACTTCGCGTATCGTCCATGCGCATCTTTCGCAGAGTTAATCGATTGGTTTTTAAAGCGGGGGTTCCATTAAAGTAAATCATGCGTCACTCCGATCTAAAACAGACTTTCGTTACAAATAGGTCACCATCATCACTACAAAACTGATCATTGTAAATAAAAGGACACCATAAAACACTGAACCTACATTGGATTTCAGCTCATTATCCTTCTGAATCTTCCACCCTGCCTGACTTGCTCCGAGTGTGGCATTTTTAGATAATGCACCGCCACTGCTGTTGAAAAAGAAAAGCCCAACTGTTAATCCGAGACCGATGAAAAAGCTCCATTCTCCAAAGGAAAATGAGAACAGAAGGCTTCCAATCCAAATGGCAACGGCGAGGATCACGGCCGTCACGATTGACGTTCGTGTGATAAATTTTTTCATTACGATTCCCCCTTGTATTATTCATACTTACGTTTGAGATAGGGAGAAGTTTCAATTTTCAGTCAAAATAAGACAGCTAACCTGTCCAAGAGGTTGGATTTCAAGTTGTCTTTCTTCATTTTGTCACCTCTTTAGTAAGAACGATTTTGAAGGCAGCTCGGTAAGCTCCTCCATCGTACATTCACTGTTTTCATTCATATACCATTCAACCAGGTAATAGCCTATAGAATATCCACCCCAAAAAGGGAGTTGCAATTCTTTATTCCCAAACATGTAAGAATCTGTTCTCTTCCCTTTATCATGGATGTGATGCCTAAACGTTGTCTCCCACAGTTGTTGTGCTTCTTTTTCTGAGAGAACACTTTTATAAGGGCCCAGGAAAGCATCACCCAATTCAATTCTTACAAAGTGCTCAGCCAATCCTTCTAAAACTAATCGGTCCAGCAAGGTCTCATTTCCTTCGGTCATATTGTGTTTACTCATTCTCCAGTGATGATGGTACTCGTGAAAAATCACCGACTTCAATGTGTCTCTTACACCTTCATCGGCTGCCACGATAAAGCACATTTGGCCGTTCCATTCTGTATAGGCAGATATTCCTCCAAGCTTCTCTTTCACAAATTCATCATGCTGATCTAAGATCAACAACTCAAATTGAATCGGTTTTTCTGACGGATATGTTGCTTGTAATCTTGTCAATTCGGATTGAATATAAGACTCATAATCACATAGACTTATTCTATCTAATTGCTGCTGTAAAGAATCCACATTTGAATAAAGATCAAACATTCCGAGAAACATTCTGGTATTAAGCTCCTCTTTTTGAAGCTGGAACGTTTCCATGAAGAGCTTTTCTCTATCTATTGTCACATCTACCTTTGTCTGGTCAAGAAAGCGTTTCATCTGAGTCAACCTAGGTAATTTTTCTACTGAACTCACTTTACGTTCTCCTTACTTCAGGTAATATTCGATGTTTTCTAAAATTCCACAAAAAACGGATGCTTTTCCTCATTCAAACAGAGCTCGATCCGCTCTCTGAAATTCGAATGCGTCACCATTTTGAGTGCCTCTTCAATCGAAAAAAATCCAACCTCCAGACTTTCAGGAGAAGTAGTCGGCACTCCCCCAACGGGCTTAGCTAGAAATAGGGTATTGCAGATGGACCTCTTCACATTTTGAAATACCCCACAAAACGCTACGATTTCAACTTCAATACCCGACTCCTCTTTCGTCTCCCTGATCGCTGCGTCTTTTAACGACTCCCCTTCTTCCACTTGACCACCGGGCATTTCCCAACCACGCCTAGGTCCTTTAATTAATAGGATTTCCTGGTTTTCATTCATGACGATCGTAGCCGCTGAAACGATATGTTTTGGCGGTGTGTATGTTTGTTGTGTCATTATTTTTCCCCCTCCATAAAAATAGGAGCTTACCTATCACGATAAACCCCGGATACCCAAAAACCTTTATTCATGGACCAAATGAGAATGTTGGCGCCTTTATGAATCTCCCCTTACTTAAATAGGCTGACCCTTTTCAGCCGTCGTGAAAAATGCACCTTTCACATAAATCGTATAAATTAAGACAATGACCGAAAAAACAAGATTACCTAGAAAGGGTTGCTCAGGTTGATTTGTCACTAATACTGAACTAATTAAAGCAAACAGCACTGAGTACGAGACGAACAACCAAAATCCCCATCTTTTCAATCTCATGTACCCATATACCATCAATAGAGAAAACAGTGCCAATACTATTCTCATCATCCGTTCAGGCAGGATCGATACACCAAAACGTTCCGAAATGCTGATGGCGTCCGAACCAGCCTGATAAAAAATGGCCGTGAATAACAGAACCACCGCTCCAAAAATATAGAAATATCCTATGATAGATACACCTAAAGGTCTTTTCATCCATTCCCTCCATTCCACGGTTTGAGGTCACTTCCCCCACTACCAATTATGTCAAAATAAACCAAAACACTCAATCATTATTTCCATTATATGAGGCTCATTCATCCAGAATTCGTGTCTTTCCAGATTCACTCTGTACCTTTCTCCACCCAATACCCCTCATCCGAATTCCTCACAACCACATCAAAATTCTCACTCTTCGGATGCATGAAGACTTCATATTGAACCCTGCGCTCGTCATGGGTTTTCCGTAAATACTCCACTTCCATCCCTCTTTCGTTCACGTCGCGGATGCCCCTTCTTATGAGCTCTGTCTCTCCATCTGTGTAGAAGTAGATTTTCAAATCATATAAATCCTGTTTACTGAACGCGACGGACATCCCTTCTACAATTGTCAGGTTGTTTTCGGATGAAATGAGCCGACTTGGTTCATAAGGTACGTCCAACGTGTAAAAATTCATTCCCTCCCTCACCATCCGGACGTCCCGATCAAGGGCGAATAGATGATGGGCATCGGGATGACATGCGGTCATTTTGGACTGATGCTTTTCGTTCTTATATTCATATTCTATGAAGGAATGTTTTCTGACAGCCGAACTCACGATATAAGGATCGGTGTTGATATAATTTGCTTCTCCAAGCAGCGCCAGCAGTTTCTTCGCAAATGTCGTTTTACCCGAAGCACCGTGACCTGAGATGCCGATAACCATTTTTCCTTCCTGCTTCTTCAAGCGATCTGCTATGTTATGTAAAATGTTGTCCATAGATGACTCCCTCTCTTAAGTATTAATCTTCTCCGCTGATATCGATCTCAGTATTGTCTTCACCCACACCGTCCGGATGCCTCATTTCATACATCTGTCCACGCCTCCTGAATTGCTTGATCATCATAGCCAGGAATACGCCGACCAACGATAAATAAAAGAGGAAATCGAAGTGAAAAAATAGTGCCACACTTAATAACAAAATCGACGGAAGTGCAATGAGGAATTGAAGCTTTTTCATCGGGAACAAGCCAGTCTGATAAACTCCTCACTATCCTTCACACACAATTCCATCCCTTTTTCCCAGAAATCTTCCTTCGTAATGTCTTCCCCCAAGTGCTTCATGACGAGATCTTCTGCCGACATACGTCCTGAATCCCGCAGGAGGTCCATGTATTGTTCCTCAAATCCTTTTCCTTTTTCCTTTGCACGTGCAAAAAGGTGGAGAGCCAGTAAATACCCAAAGGTGTACGGAAAGTTATAAAAAGGTGATTCTGTTTTATAGAAATGGGGCGTCCATATCCACGAATGAACCGGGACCTCATCAAGGGCACCTGCATATCCTTCTTCCATGGCAGACTCCATGAGCTCGTTCAGGCGTGATGCCGGGATGAACCCTTTTCTCCGCTCTTCGTGAACATTCATTTCAAAGATGAATCTGGCGTGCAGATTCATGAAGTTCATCACACTTCTCTTCAGTTTCTCATCAAGGAGGAACAGCTTCTCTTCGTCGGTATCCGCCTTTTCCATAGCTGCTTCCAGGATGATCATCTCTGCAAAGGTTGACGCTGTTTCTGCCAAATTCATGGGGTACGAATTGTTCATCCCGTTTTCATTTTTCATCGCATGGTTGTGAAAGGCATGGCCCAGTTCATGTACAAGGGTCAGGACTCCTTTAAATGTACCCGGGAACGTCATGAAGACCCTTGATTCCCCCGTCAACGGAAATCCTGCACAAAGGGGAACCGCCGACTTACCAGGTCGGTTTTCCGCTTCGACCCACCCTTCACGGAATGCATTCTCGGCAAACCGCCCCATTTCGTTCCCGAACGCGCGGAATCGCTCTTCGATCAACTGAGCAGCATCAGCGTATTCCATTCCTTGATGATCATGATTCATCGGGGACCAGAAGTGATAGGACTTCATTTTGAGATCACCATTCATCTCTGCCTTCACATTCAGATATTCGGCAAATGGCTCTTTATACTTTTTCATTACGGAAAGCATCGCATTCAGTGTTTCCGGCTTCATCCGGTTTTGAGCGAGAGGTACTTGGGTGACATCCTCCACCCCCATGCTGTCATACATATTCAACCTGAAGCCTATCAGATGATTCAAGATCTGGGCGAACTGTCCCGCGTGTTCGTTCCATTTTGCCACCAGCGCTTCATGAGATTCTTTTCTAACCGATTCATCGGCATGGGTCCGGAGATTGATCGCCTGTCCAACCGAAAGCTCTTCTCCCCTGAACCGTACCTTTATGCTGCTCATGAATGATTGATAGAATTGTCCCCAGGCATGGTAACCGTCTGGCATAAGATTCGCCACTTCACGTGTAGGCTCACGTTCCGCTTCTTCACGCCACTCTTCCAGGATAAAGCGATACTCCTTGAGATTCTCTGAAGCAAGCAGAAGTCCCCATTCCATTTCCTCTATAGAAGCTAACTCTCTCTTCAAGTCACTCCTGATAGAATCATGTCTTGATTGAAGGGCCGTTGCTTCCCCTCTATAAAATTGGGCAACCTGGTCATCCGGATCCACCGAAAGCAGACAAATAGCAAATGACCTCATTTGTGATATCGAAACCTTAATTTCCGTGAGCCGATCAAGAACATTTCTCAGTTGATCAGGCTTTGGCGTCACTTTCTGCATGAGCTCTTCCAGCGCGGAAATCCTTACTTTCGTCTGATTCATATGGTCTTCTAAATCAGGTGATGCGCTTCCCCCATTGAAGATGCTGTCGAGATTCCAAACCGCCTTATATTCCGTATGAATCATATTCCATTCTCCCCCTAATCCCAGAGATTCGCCCTCGTAATCCCGCCTGTTCGTAAATAATCCAATAACTGACCGGCGTGAACGGATTCGTGATATGCGATTCTCATCAACATATCGCCCATTACCCTCACGTATCCTACATCGGAACGATCAATCTTATCAGCAGATAAAGATTCTTCGTTCAAATCCGAAACATATTCCAGAAAACTTTTTCTGAAGGGCTCGGCAAACTCCAACTCATTTTCCACTGAAATGTACGGCTTACCTGCAAAGGGTGATTCGTACTCACTTAAACTCCCTCCATTGATTAATGCCAAGTGATAATAATGTTCACCTTCCAACACATGACGAACCATCTCGATGCAAGACATCGCCTCACCATCTGGTTTCCAATGTAAAAAGTCCTTTGGAATGCCTGACCACAGCTTTACGCTTCTCCGTCTCACTTCTTCCAAATTGAGTATGATTAATTGAATTGCATTCATCTCTAATATCCCCCTAATCAAACGTATGTTCTTATTTTACCTTATTTTCTACTATCTTCCAATCATTATTTGTCCCAATTTTCTAAATAGATTATAATTCCCTTATACTACTAAACGGAGGAATCATCGTGCCAATCACTTTAGCCTTATACAACGAAACCTATGAACATCGGCTTAAGGACTTCCACCTGCCGGATGACCAGCTTCAATTCACGAGCCTGCCACTTGATAAAATCCATAATCCCGCCATCTCTAAAGACACCCGTCACATAGTGATCCTAAGTGATGACACACCTGTCGGTTATTTTGCTTTGGAGAAAGGGGAAAAGCTTCGTAAATATTCGACTAATCCTAAAGCCAGACTCTTAACCTCTTTTTCTATCGATGCAAGACATCAGGGACAAGGCGTGGCGAAAAAGGGACTCATCCAGCTTCCAAACTTCATTCGGGAGCACCTTCCGGATACGGACGAAGTGGTCCTCGGAGTAAACAAACGGAACGGGGCAGCCATCAGCCTCTACTTGAAAACCGGGTTCACTGATGAAGACGAAGTATATGTAGGACCTAAAGGACCACAGCATGTTCTTCATTTGAAAATATAAAAACAGGAATGCCCTCTATCTTGGGCATTCCTGTTTCATTATCCCGTACAGATCATCACTCGATTTCCATCGGGATCCTGGATGACGAAGAAGGAAAAATCATCGAATCTTGTGATGTCAGAGACGATTTCATAATTCAGCTGTTCTACAAACGAATAAGCTTCTTCAATGTTATCAGTGTGGAAATTAAAAAGAGGATGTGGACTCTGACCTGCCTCTTTCGTCATACCCTCCGGCCCTGCATCCAGGGTCAATCCCGTGAAATGATTGATGGCCAGGTTGTAGACGGGATCTTCCACCTGACCGAGATCATACGCCTGACCCAGTAACTCGGAGTACCATCGGACAGATTCCTTCAGATTGCTGACATGAATAAACACCGTATTCATTTGATTTAAAATTGGACTTTTCATTGATTTCCCTCTCCCATACCCTTTGATTGTCTTCATACATAACAACGCAGAAAACGTTCAAAACCTTACAGGGAAATTTAAAAAACATGATAAAAACAGGTGGCGTTCAATTTCACCTGCATCTCTTCAGCTGCCCGCTTCATCAAATCCCAGGAAAAACAATAGAAAGTCCACTTAGTGACCTCGAATCCCACCGTTTCGATTATATGAAGATTATTGAGGTACAGATCTCCGTCAAGCTTCCTCTCCATCTCGACGACGACCTGCTTGCCCCAGAGCATTCTATATTCGGCAACAATTTGATGCTGCGTATCGACGACTTCCTTCCAATCGTTGAGGGAATTCCCCTTCGTTTCATCCCTGCCCATTTCAATCCCGGCATGAACGATATTGACTGTGACATTTTCATTCAGGACTGAAACAATCAACTCGGGATCCTTATTTCTGAACCCCCTCAATAACGTGTCAAGAGTCGCATTGGAAACCAGATTAAGGACGGGTGTCGATGCCGTTTGCTTTCCTTTTGCTTTTCTGAAGACTGATCTTGCCCTTGTCAGGTTGGTATACACAGCCCCTTCCGTCGTCGAAATCATGCCTGCAATCTCACTCGCCTTGAACCGGAAAGCCTCTGCGAGCAGGAGTGAGACATATTGATGGGGAGTCAAATGCTGCATAAGAAACTCTAGATGATCCATTATCTCAAAGTCGAAAGTTGACTTGCGGTCAGGCTGAATCTCTTCCTCCAAAGACTGGACAGTATAAGGAGTTCGTCTATAACGATCAATCCACAGATTGGACGCAATCTTAAATAAATACGATTTCATCTTTACAGGCCGATGCATCTTGGCAAGCATGGCCAGAGACTTGAACAGTGTATCCTGTACCAGATCCTCTGCATCCCAAGGCGATCGAGTTAACTTGTAGCAATACTTCCACAAATCCGATCGATAGGGCTCGATTTCCTTTTTAAAACGTTGGTCGATCCCCCTCAGATCATCACTCAATTGTGTTGTCATAGCTTCTCACTCCTTTATATCACAACCGATTGTTCAGAATATGTTAGTAAGAAATATTTTTAGCCGCATGATTCCGGACACCACGATCACCCGAAAGAAAAGATGACCTTCTCCTCATATAATCTCCATCGAAAAGGGTACGGACCCCGTTTGTCAACAGGGTCAGTGAGACGATCAGAAGGGTTAACATCAGGACCGGAAAGAAAACAATCCATGGTGACAGCATCAACTCATAGTAGTTGCTCCCGATGAATGACGTCCACCCGGGGATATAAAAACCAAGGATCGACACGTGCATCATGAGAGTTAATACAGTAATCAGTTGGCCGCTGATCACCAACAGGAACTTCCCTCTCACACTCGGAAGGACATGTTTTACAAGAATGTGAAGATGTCTTCCTCCCAGCACCCGGGCACCCTGGATGAATTCCTGCTGCATAGCCAGAAAAGTTTCTTTTCCGATCAGCTGGGATAATGAAGGGATGCCCACTCCGATTAATATCCACATGGTCATGGTCCATCTGAAGTCGGGATTTCCCATAAAAAGATTAAAGTCCATTAATCTCATACTGTAGAGTAGTAGAAAGGCGAGAAGCGTAGTCGGGACAAAATGAAACCCCTTTATGAAAACATCCAACCATTTCAACCTTCGATAAAGGAGTCCGTATAGAAGTCCCAACACGAGGGAAATAAGCATTCTCCCACATGTGACAACCAGGGCAAATTTCAGAGTCGTCATGGTTTGCCCTAAAGTCGCATCAAACATATCGATCCCTCCGGTCGAAGTGCCAAAAGGATGTTCCCATGTAGGAGGGAGTGGCTTTTTGTTATAGTAATCCTCTTTGGAAATGTCGCCTATATCCTCTTTAAAGAATTGACTATTCACATAACTTGTCCCTAACAGGAGGACCATCAACACTAGACCCGCTATAAGGCTTCCATCCTTACATAGCCTTCTGATCATAGAGCATCACTCCTTTCGGCAGAAATGATTGAATCAAGAAAAAGACGATCGACAAAGGGAGTGTGAGTAAGATCAAGCCGGCCGATATGATTTCGTAGCTCGGATGATTCGTCATGAATTGTAAAATGCCGTAGATGTTATACATGTATTCGAGGATGATCATATTGGATAGAAGCAGTAGATACATATATTTCAAGTTATAAAAAAATGAATAAAGCACGTTCGGGAAAACATGTCGGATCAAGATGTACAACTTCCCCATCCCCTTTGCCACCCCAAGCTCGACATAGGGTTTCCCGAGTTCATTCTCATACATCAAGATCGTATTTTTATAGATATAAATCATGGGAATCAATGATAGCGTGAGTATCGGCAGAAAATAGATCTTTTGTCCGGATAGTGAATAGGGCTCTGTCACAAGTAGATTCGTATGTTTAAATACCCAAATGGCCCCCAGCTGCAAGGAGAAAATCACGAATACATCGGGCAGCGCCTCTAGAACCGTAAGGATGGTTTTCACTGTTTCCTGCATCTTTTGGGGTAAATAAAACGTTGCCGTCGTAAAAATAACAGCGAATACTAACGCAATGAAGAGTGAAACAAAAAGGGGAATAAGTGAATAGGCATAGGATTCCAGTATATATGGAAAAATCGTTCTCTCGACGTTGGTCCCCTGTGCAACATAGCTGATCTCCTTAAAATGAACCAGCTCATTAAACGTCTTCTTTAATTCAATGAAGTAGTTTCCAGGGAAAAAACCTAATTCTTTTGTTTCCATATCAAAAGGTTGATCAGCCGGTGGCGGAATGTCTTTAAACATAAGCGCTGGAATATGGCAAATCCAGATGACGCTCAACGTAATGGCTACTAAAACAATCAAAAAACGAGTCAATTTACGCCCCATTCAATCCCCCCTGACCATAATGGAAAACAAATCCAATTTATTATTATGTTAATACAAAGTTTAGAGTGATGACAACCTATTTCCGAAAAATCAAAGAAGGGAAATCACCTTAGTGTCTTGAAATAGTTAAAGATGCGATCAAAGGAGATGAGAAAATGAACGTTCAGGACGTACTCGAACAATACAAGGATGCGATTCACAAAAGAGATATTGAAAGCTTCCTCTCCATTTATGATCCCGCCGTCCATATCTATGACTGCTGGGGGAAATGGGAGTGTATCGGACTTGCTTCATGGCAAGAGAATGTGACGGAGTGGTTCATCGGATTAAAGGATGATGGAGAAGTACTGAAAGTCGACTTTCAAGATGTGGTGATTGAGGAAAATGCCAATCTTGCATTTGCCCACTGTGCCGTGACATTCGCAGCCCACAAAGAATCATCTGTGGAGAAACTTCGCCAGATGACGAACCGCTTTACATTCTGCTTGGAAAAAGTAAAGGACACGTGGCTGATCATTCACGAACATTCTTCATTACCGATCAATATGGAGGATGGGAAAGGGATGTTTGGGTTGAGATAGGAGGACGATCAGATTTGGAGGATACTATGCACATTCAACAAATTGACCGTTCAAAACTTCCCCAGTACGCAACTGTTTCCATTGCGTACCAAGTGACTACTGAGCTACACGTATGTCCCATCCACAACGGGTTTGGAGGGCTTCGGCTGGTTGAAAAACCATGCAGATCATATGTGAAGGACTATGATCTCTTACCGGATTGTCATCCACTCTGTTGGACAAAGCAGTTTGACTTAGACGAATGGGGATTGTTCCTGGCTATTGAAAACGGCAAGTACATTGGGGCTGCTGCGGTGGCTCCAGAAATGGAAGGCGCCGCGACCTTATGGGACTTGCGCGTGCAGCCAGATGCCAGGGGCAAAGGCATTGGTGGTAAATTGCTTGAAGCGGTCTTACATTGGTCAAAAGAACGAGACTACCAAACACTGATGGTGGAAACCCAAAATGTGAATACTCCTGCTTGTACATTTTACTCCGGCAAGGGCTTTATTTTAGAGACGATTGATCAACATGGATACCGTGATTCGTTGGTAGAGAATGAAGTGAAATTAATATGGTCGATGGATCTAAAGCTCATAGAGGTCAGCTAAGTGAAAGTTCTATACCATAAGGGTCTTTTATGAGTGTTCACTTCCATACTGCAGTCGAATCCTCATATTTCAATTCCACACTTCCTCAAAACGAATGCCGACGAAAAATAAACTGCCGGCAGCGCTATTAACCAGTAAAATATATTTTTTGGCATGATCATATTAAAATAGTAAAAAAATAAAGTGATCCAACCAAACATCAATACTATCCCGAGTACTTTTTTCATCATTTATGTGAAAACTCCTTCGTTAAAACCTCTTCACCAGCTCCGTATCGGCAAACTGGAATCCGTTTCATGATCCGTTCCACTCTCCTACTTTTCCTCTGAAACATCGGGATACTGCTCATTAAATTCCCGTATCGATAACTTTCTTATAATCATTAATAGAATAATAGAAATTAAGAAACACAAAGGCGCCCCTATATCACTGAACTGAAATTGTCCATCGCCCCAACTGTCAAAGCCTATTATAAATCCATTCGCCAATATGAAAGTGAAAATTAGATTTAACCCGATCACTTTCCACGAGTATTTAAAGATACTTTGCATCCACCAAATAGTAAAACCTCCCTGCATTCGTCTTCTTAAAGATTGAACGTTACTTCAAGTCCCGTCGGCTTCTTTTTAAAAGGAGTCCCATATTCTTTGAATGTTAAGGTCATCCCGGATAGGTCTTCAGGTAACCTGGGAGTGACAATAAAGTCAAAACTCGTATGTTCCTGGGATCCGCCTCCACCCGTTACCCGGCAATCATATCTGTCCCCTATCTCCAAGTGCCAGAAGCTGTTTCGGTGAAACCTTTCCCGCTCCTGACTTTCATCATACTCCCTATCGATGTTCAGGTGGACCACACTGGCATTCGCGTATTGTTTCATAAACGGGACGGTATACAGACAATCATCCTGTTCAGCCGATTGGAGGATCTTTATGTATGTTTGAAAATCCTCAGGTTCAATTTGTGGCTTGAAAGCCTCGTCATTCTCCAACACACCAAAGATAGATCTTAAAAGGTCCTCATACAGATCATACTTTTCGGCCCATTTTGCAATTTCTTCGAGTTTTGGATAACCAGGATTGTTATGGGATACTTGTTTTCTTTGTTGTAGCAATGAGCATAGTTTCTCATCGATTGGTAACAGTTTTTCATCATAATATTCCGTTGGTCGTTCGAACGGCATCCGTCTCATTTGATCAACCTCCATCGTTTAGAATAATGGTTCGTCATTATCGGTTACGGTCACGAACCATGGCAACACTAGTATATACCCCATGACCCACACCATGAACAGAGCCATGTAGCCAAGCATGAACGCAAGCACAAATAACGCGGGTATCAGCATGGTCATACCAAACAGGATCTTCTTGGAACGGGATGTGAAATATAAATTATGACAGCATGATGGGCATTCAAAATCAGGTCTTTTGATAATCATTAATCTCTTGAAAATAAAAAACCAAGACAAGTTCGCTTTACAATGGATACAGCGTGCCATCTGTCAGCCCCCTACTCACCTAATAACTCTGTATCTCCTTACAAAAACAGTTACAAACGGAATCCTATAAAATATTCTCCTCTATCAATACTTCTAATAAATTTGTCTCTGCTCTATTTAAATGTACACCCTTTATTCCGACTTGTTCAGCTCCTTGAACATTCTTTATGATGTCATCTATAAAAATACTTTCATTCACAGTTGCTCCCAGTTTATTTAATGCAGTATGATAGATGGTTTCGTCTGGTTTTTCCGCATTCACAAAAGCAGATAAAATAATTCCATCAAAATATTTTCTTATGTTTAACTTGTCAAAAATCCAATCCATACTTGGCATAGCATTTGAGATGACTCCTAATCTATAGTTCTTACTTAGTAAATCTAAGACTTCTTTCACTTCTGGAAATAGCTCACACTGAGCAGCATAATGAGCGAAAAATAATAATTCATTGGTAAGTTCATCTTCTCCAAGTTCTTCAGCAATAGCCCCATAAAAACGTTTGTAGTATTGCTCTTCTTCCTCCCAATTGGTGATAAACGATAACTTCTGCTCTTTTGCTTTTCTGATCGCCTTATTTATTGCTTCTATTTGATATCCTCTTGCCGTCAGCAAGTTCCTTATCCGGTCATCTCCCTTTTGAAATGTATCAAAAAGGACACCACCAGCGTCAAAGAAGATAAATTTGATACTGCTATTGCTTTTCTCCAACTTCTGAGCCTCTTTTCTCTGGCAGCTTTTCTATGTTTTTATATTCGCAATAATATTATTTACAATCACGGATTTAGGAAGAGTCCCATCAACGATCAAATCAGAACTTGGCTTTACTGAATTCAACATACTAATGTAGCCCGATTTCCCTCGTAGCATGTAGTTTTCCAAATCCACAAGAATCTCTTTGGAAGAACGATTTTGAAAATCCCTTATTATTCTACGGGCCAAGGCAATATCCAAAGGAGTCTCAATAAACACTGCATAATCAATGAATTCCCTGGTTTCGTTATGTAAATAGGCAAATGGAAAATCTAGTATGATGTAGTCCAGAGGTTCATCCAGTAACTTTTTAATATCTCGAATCAACGGTGTTAAATCCCACTCATCAGGAGTACAACCATTCTCAATCCACTCTATCATGTCATCTGGACCCTCAAAGTCATACGCATCAAAAGAAAGAACTTCACTTTGATCCAACTTTGTTTTCAAACCAGTTGCTATTGTCGTTTTCCCGCCTCCTGAAACTGCTGCTACAGCAATCACGATTGGTGTTTTTTTATTCATATACTCTCCCGTCTTTGATAGAAATCAATCATACACCGCTTCCTTCCCACCATCCCTCAAAAACTCAAACATCATCTTAATCTGTGATTCTGTATTTCTTCCAACGGAAAGCTCCGGCAAATCGTCTTCTTCAAAAAATCCGATCCCCTTCGTTTCGACGCCACTTCTGGATTCTCCACCGGTCATCCTGCATTGGATGAAGATTTTGTAGTAATGGTGTGACTGCGGGGGATGGGGATGTTTGTTCAAGTCGAGCAATGCAAGTAATTTCACAGGGGTGACATCATAGCCAGATTCTTCCTTAATTTCATTCACAACGTTTTCACTAGGAGACAGGCCGATGTCACAGAACCCGCCAGGTAACGACCATTTGTCATCGATTTTTTCTTTGACCATCAGTATTTTATCGTCTTTGAAGACGACACCCCTCACGTCGACTTTCGGAGTCTGATAGCCTGATTCGTTCGCGAATAAATCCTTTATCTTCGTCATCTCCAAGCCGGTATATTCCTGCATGATTTCCGTACTGATCGCCCTTAATTCCTCATATCTTTCCTTATCGTAAACGTTCTTGGAAAAGGCCAGACCTGATTGAGATAATGCCTGTATCCGCCTCGCCCATTCCAGCCATTTATCGCTCATCGCTTTGCACTCCTTTCGTATTCCGATTTGTTCAATCGATAATGAAGATACGGTTCTCCATCAATCTTCATCTGTCCTTGATAAGTAAACCCACACTTCTCTATGACTTTTATAGATGAATCATTGTCTATGAGGGCTACGGCGTTCAGGAGGTCAACGTTGGTCTGAGTGAACAAATATTCAATCAACCCAATAGATGCCTTGGTTGCATAGCCGTTTCCCTGGTGTTCAATTGAAATGGCATACATGATTTCCCGATTCGGTGCAGGCAGCTCTTCCTTTATCCCTGTACAGCACCACCCGATCAACTCCTTTGTATCCTTTCGAAATACCCCCATTTTCAAAACATGATCCCCTACATTCCCTGTATTGGCAGCCGCTTCAAGAAAGGATTTATTTGCCGGAATTTCATAATGGGTCAACCACTCGCCCCTTTGCTCTACTGTTGATTTCCAGTCAGGCAGGTAGTGGGCTATTTCGGGTTGGTTGGAGATTCTGTGTATATGATTGGCATCTTCAATGGAGAATTCCTGGAGGTAAATGTCTCCACAGTCTATTTGGAATAGTCCTTCTGGGGTTTTTTGTTCCATCGTTCTCATCCTTTTTTCCATTCCCATTTTGTCCATATATTCAACCAACCTATCAAATCCCCGATCATGTCCGATGTAATCTGATGATTCACACCCTCATACACACGGAAATCTACATGTCTTCTATTCTCTTTCAAATAACGGTCATAATCCATTTGTCCCTCAATCGGCATGATTTCATCACAGTCGCCGTGCATGAGAAGAACCGGAGAAAGACCGGCCTTTCTTTCGACAGGATCGTAATCCATTAAACGTTTTTTCAACCGATCAGGTATGTCATCACGACCGTCTCTTTCCCTAAAAAGCTTTTCTGACAAAACAAATGAGCCAGACCCGTTCATGTTCACCAATCCACTCAGCTTTGGCTCCCGGGCGAAAATCCCATTGGCGATACACCCGCCCATGGAACTGCCGACAAGGAATACTTTCTCCTTATCTATTCCTAATGCCTTCACAAATTCATGAAATTCATCAATCGTCGTCATGATCGTTTCCCAGAAATAAGACTGCACGGTTTTTGACTCAAAATGGTCTGCCAGCGTCTGTCGTGTATCGTGATAGATGATTTCTGGAACGACTACGTTAAATCCTTCTCCCGCAAGTTCTTCCGCCAGGTCCCTGTATCCGAGAGCACTGCCTCCCCAGCCGTGGTAGATGATAATGACTTTATTTGAATCGTTTTGTTTATCCGGTTTAATAGAATAATAGTTGAATGGATTGATGCTGTGTTTTTGCATATTGATGCTCCTATAAAACTTATTTAATTATCGAAAAAGGATGAGCACACGGGTGCCCCTAAAATAATCATGTGCTAAGCATCCATAAAAACATCCATGATCTTATCACAAATATCATGATGGGCAGTCCCATCAAAATTGAGAAGGACCACTATCCCCAGGTTGAGTTCAGGCACCATCGTCATGAGGGATCTTACTGCCATTTGGCCGCCTCCATGTTCAACAACATTGAAGCCTTTATAGTTGTCTGTAAACCATGCTAGTCCGTAACTTCTTACTTCACTTCCAAACCGCCATTCTTCGCTCACAAGGTGAATCGGGTTTTGCATGTCTTTCATTAGATCAGTCCGTAAGACAGTCGGGTGTCCGGTCAGATGAAAGGCTAAATACTTGCCTAAATCATTGGCTGTTGAGTACAGATAGCCGATTGGTGCAGAAAGTGAATTCTTTGGAAAAGGGGTTTCCGTTTGGTCCTTACCCATATAATATTTTGCACTGTTAGGGTCATCTTCAACAGTATTTGAGTCACTTGTGGTGCGATTCATATTCAGAGGGGAAAGTATTTCTTCTTCGAGATGGGTTTCCCACTTTACTCCTGTCACCTTTTCGAACAAATCGGCCAGGATGACATACGCATCGGTGCAATAATTCCATCCCTTCCCTACTGGATATTCCAACTCTACTTTTTGAAACCATTTCGTTACATCTTCTCTGTTGTTAACACTTTCAATCTCTTTTTCCGTTAGATTGTAGTAGTCGAGTGCCTCCTGAAATTCAGTAGGAGTCTCTGAAAATATGTCTCTTACATTCGGAGCAGTCATATTGGCAATCCCCAAATCTGCCGGGAAGCCTGCGGTATGTGATAATAGATGGCGTATCGTGATCGCATCACTTTGCTCTTTATTCTTTGTTCTGAAATATGGCAGAAATTGAACAACCGTATCATCCAAAGATAGGAAGTTCTTTTCGACAAGCTGCATGATCGAAAGTGCCATGAAATTCTTTGAAATACTTTGAATGCTCATCAATGTATCTCCATCCATCTGTTTGTTTACAGGGTGAATACGTGAACTGCCAAACCCTCTGGAATAGATGATGTCAGAACCTTTCACGATGGCAACGCTCGCACCGACTCCTTGCTGGTCATTCATTATTTGCTCGATATAATCCGTTATGTTTATTAATTTTTCAGTTGTTTGTTTCATAGTAGTCTCCTCTTAAATCAGTCAATTCTTCTTTTACTTTGTAAATGAGGAAATGATCAATCTTTCCTCCCAATCTTCACCGACAACCTCGACTCCTCTTTAAACACTCCTGATTCACTCATCTCAAGCATCTTCTCTCTCACTTCACGTTCAAATAACGGTACATCCGACCCTAGGAAACGTTTCGAACCAAATGAAGTGGAGTAAAGGTTCCCTAGGAGCGACTCAATGGTCCAGGTGATCTCGTATGTAGGTAGCGTGTGCACTTCAAGGTTGAACTTAGATTGAGAAATCATGTCTTCGTGAGGGATGACGGGATGGGTGTAGGTGGAGTTCCCGGCTTTCCGCTCGTTTCCATACCATTTTAGGGTCAGTTCATTAAACCTTTCTTGCCATGGTTGCAATGTCTTATGGGGCTCGTAGTTGTCTATGATCGCTACCCCTCCCCCCGGAGACACGATGTCAAATAATTCATCCAACACCTTTGCCCGATCCATCCAGTGAAAGGCTTTTGCGATTGTCACGAGATGATAGTGATGGGAATGGTTGTATTCATCCAACGTGCCATTGAACCACTGAATCTCTCCTATCCTCATTTCACGGTGCAGCCGTTCCGCTTCTTCAATCATTTCCGTCTCCATATCGATTCCGACGACTCTTTTGCACCAATCTGAAAATCGAATGGTCAGATGTCCTGTCCCGCAACCCAGATCCAGGAGGTTCTGTTCTCCGTCTAATGAGAACTCTTCAACTAGGAATCTGATTAAAGTAGAAGGATAGATGGGTCTGTATTTTGAATAATAGGGTGCTGCTCCCTTAAATAATTCTGTGCCGTATGCATTCATTCTTGTAAACCTCCATCATAAGCTTCTTACCAATTATTTCAAATCAGAAGGGTGAACTCAATCATTTTTCATAAAAAGGTAAGCAAAAAAAGCAACCTCCTATCACAGAGATTGCCCTCAAACTCAAATATACTTTTCCGTCTCTTCTACATACAGCTCAATTGCGTCCTTCAACGGGCGTACAGCCGCTTCCCAGAAGTCCGTCCCTAATTCTTCCTGCAGGAACTCGATGCTCAGTTCTTCCATGGAATGGTTCCCCGATTGTGTAAGCAGCTGGTCATACCGTTCAGGGAATGTTTCTTTGTCTTCCTGATAGAGTGAATAGACCCCGTTGCTGAATAAATAGCCGATCGTATACGGCAGATTGTAAAAGGCTTTCTCCGTATTGAAGAAGTGGGGGATGGTCATCCAGTTATGGGCAAACACTTCATCCACGGAGTCCTGAAACCAGTCCCTTTCTGTTTCTTCCATCAATTGAACAATGTCTCCTGCTGAAAGCTTCCCGTTCAGTCGTTTTTTGTAAAAGGCCGCTTCGAACTCGAACTTGGCCGGGATGAATGTGGTGTATTTCAGTCCGTTGGTGATTTTCATTTCTAATAGAGATAGACGGTCCTCTTCTGTCTCCGCCATATCAATCGCCGCATCCAGAACGAGATTTTCCGCGAACGTCGACGCTGTTTCAGCTAGTCCCGTACCCACCTTGTGGGAGAAACCAGGCTGTTCATGAAGCTGGGAATTGTGATAGGCATGCCCCAGTTCATGAGCGATGGTGACGACGTCGTTGTAGTTGCCCGTAAAAGAGAGCATCACTCGGCTTTCCTTCGCATTCGGGAATGAGGCACAGAATGCACCGTGCTGTTTGGAATCTCCTGGCTCCGCGTCAATCCATCCTGCTTCAAAAGCCGTTTGGGCAAATTGGCCGAGGTTCTCACTGAAGCGACGGAACTGCCCGATCACGATGTCTGCCGCTTCCTCATACGTCAAGGTCGCTTTGGACGTGAAGGTCGGGGCATAGATGTCATACCAGCTCAGTTTTTCCATTTGAATCAGTTTGGCTTTTCGTTCAAAAAAACGATGGAGCAGGGATTTATGCTGATGGAGCGTCTCCATCATGGTGTTCACGGACCTTTCACTGATCCGGTTTTGTCCAAACATTTCCTTCAGGGGATTCGTCCATCCTCTCAACCGGTAAAGTTCATTTCGGAAGCCGGCAAAATGGTTGAAGATCGACGCAAACCGGTCTTCATTCTCACGGCAAACCTTCGAGATGGCTTCCCCCATTTCCATCCTCGTCTCACGATCATTTGAAAGCATTCCGCGAATATAGGCCATATCAAAAGAAATGTATTCCGTCTTCCCATTATCCGTTACCGGCACTTTCAGTCGGGCGTATTCCTGATCATAGTGATCCTCCCAACCGTCAAACCCGTCAACGGAAAGGGCATGAATCAGCTTTTCCATCTCCGGATCAAGCTGGTCCTTCACCTTTCGTCTTTGTTCCTTCAAGAATCGCTCACTGCCTGCCACTTCACTGCGTCCGATGAAAGCTTTCCAGTCTTCCTCCGGCATATGGGCAAGACGCTGACTATATGTGAGGAGCAAGGTGTCTATTTTTGCCTGCAGATGAGTGCTCCTGGCGTTTAGATCCTGCGCTTCCACATCCAGGACATTTATCGACTGGAGACAGATGATATACTCATCCATGTGAAATGCCTCTGTATAAAGGTCCTGCACCCGTTTCGTGATGTCGACCGCTTCATCGGGATTCATCCCATGCCCCAATGCAGATTGCGCTTCCTCGATATGTAGAAGAATCTCCTGAATTTGCTCTTTAACCGGTTGGCTTCCAGGTCGTACACTACCCAGATTCCACTGTTTGTCACGTACTTGATTCACATTAATCCCCTCCTATTACTCTATTATCATGGTATAGATAAATGGAAAATTTTACATCAGACTAGGGGCTGAGATTGTCTCATTCATAGGCCGTGATTTTCTCAAAGTCGCTTCCTGCTATGATTTCAGCTTCGTGCATGCTGGTCCATCTCTCAATCGAGATTTCAGGATGATTCTGCCTGTAGCTTTGGACGATTTCATATCCGATTTTGTAGTTGGCCCATTGGGGGATGCCTTTAGAAGAGTTTCCTGCTCTTAACTTTTCGTAGGACTTCATATCATCGGAGTATCGAAGTTCAGTAATCTCCGCTACTACCTTTTCCCTTTCCTCCGTTGTCATTGGTTCTTGCCAAGGGGCCTCAATTTTTGGATAGATGGTATGGGCAAATGCATCTGCCTTCCCTTCCAGCACAACCCCACCGAGGATGGTCCTTATCATTCCCCGATTACTTTCTTCTGCGATGAGATGGTTGTATTCATGAGCGACAGTGTACTTCAAAATGTCTTCTTGCACGGATGGTGAAAGTTGCAGCACAATGACATCCTCTGAAAGGGCAAACCCCGATACACCGCCCATTTGTTCCACTGTAAACGTATCCTCTGGGTTCGCTGGCAAAACAATAACTTTCTTATCCTTACCTGGAAGTTCTTTAGCTGATTTCATCAATGCTTCTTTAATGATCCCGCTCGTCGGATCTTTGTCCTTTTCCAAATCCTTTATGGATTCTCCAAGCTTGTCCACTTCTGAGGACGGATCAAAAACATATCTTATGCTGATATCCTCCATATTGGATTCCTTTTTAAACGGTTCAAACACCTTTTCAATAAACACGGTCTCATTGCTTTTTCCTGTTTTTTCTCTTACGGTGTCTATGTACTCCTTAATTTCATCATACATATAAATGATTTCGAAGTTTTGCTCCTTTTGGGAGAAGGTGATATGCGTTTCCTGTTCCTTCTTATCAAATGGCTCTTTATTGGAGCATCCTACAAACATGAAGCATAATGCCGGTATGAGTAACGCCTTCCCAACAGTCTTCAAGTGTTCAATCTCCTCCATTCATTTCCACTTGTTACTAACTATACGCTTCTCATTTGGAAATAGTTTCAAATAAAGGAGGACCAAAAAAAGAACCACCCGATTCTAACCAGGAAGTTCTTTTTATCCTCACCCACCGGTATACACACTTGCACACGTCCCTGCGGCCGGTTCATAGTAACAATGATTTTTGAATTGTCCCGCAAACGGCTGATCGTACCATGTCGGGGGACACGGTGCATAGGGATTGAAATACCAAAGGGAATACTTTGCAGGATGCATCGCCCAATAATCCAGGTTCTTTTTGGCTAATTTCTTCTCGACAGATCTTGCACGATTATAAAATAAATTCCCTTTTTGGACTGCTTCAAAGGAGTAGTTTCCCCCCTGTACCTGGAAGATGACCTGCCGGATGCTCCTCACCTTCTTAAAATCCAGACAGTCCGCTTTCGCACGGTTCACGATGACATTGCCAACGTACAACATTCCCTGTTTCCCTTCGCCTTCCGCTTCCGCCCTCATCATCCTCGCCATCAAGGCAACATCCGCATCGGTATATTTGACTCTTGGCATTTTACTCACCTCAGGATAGTTTATGAGGAATACCGGGTTTCATGTCAGGAATTATTACTAAAGGAGAGTTGGATATGCTTCTGGTGCTTATTTTGACATAATTTCCTCTTCGTACTTTATGTCTTTTGATGACCTATAATCCATTTTAATCAGCTGATCATAACTAATATCCCCGTCATTCGCGGCATAGTCAACCCTTGCCATCGCCACAATGCTCCCGGCTTTCCACCTCATATAGAGGCTCGTGGTTATATAATCATTTCTCTTGTTATTGCTTTTGTAATAAACATAGGTATGGTGACCCTCTTGAAAAACCCGAAAACCTGTTACACTTGTGTCTTTATAAATGTCTTTCCTGATTTTTTTTGGTGCTTCTTCCAGTGAAATTTCTTCATAGTCCACTTTAAAACCTATACTCATATAGTAGAAGAAACCTAGCCCCAAGAAGAAGGTTAACAGAATGAGCCTCTTTTTCATGATCTTACCTCTCCGTTTTCAACCGTTATAGATTGGGGGTATATGAAAAAATTCAAACCGAGGGCGAGGATCATCACTCCCATTTTTTGGATCACGTCCATCCCCCCCTTGTACCGAATTAAAATTCTTCAAGTTCTTTTAAGAAGATCTTCATCCGCTCTTGTATCTGCTCCTTCGTCCCGTACCGAATCATTTGCTCCCGGCTTAAACACTCCTGCTTAAGGAGCTGATCATGTTCATGAGTCATGGTGACAAGCTTCAAGTACACTTCTACCCTCAGGTCATTCCATTTTTGTTTTGAACCGTTCGTATACCCTTCCACGAATCCTTTTGCACTTGCCTTTAATTGCGGGATGAGGAGGTGGTATTGATTCTTGCCGTGCCTCTTTGTGTTATGCAAGGCATGAAAAAGCGTCTGATAATTGAAGACGTAATTTGCCGCAAGGGACGTCCCTGTATAGATAATCGGAAACGGATCAATCATCCTGACGCCGCTGCTGGTAAAAATCATATTCTCAGGGGACGTATCCTGATTCGTCAGAACCCGTTTCTCCCGGTCAACGGAACGGGCGGCAATCAGCTCTTCCCCGGTCCTGCTCACTTTTTCCTTATTAAAAGAATAGGAGCTTTCAAGAAGCGCCTCCCATTCTTCCCGGTACTCTTCAGTTTCTTCCAGGATAAACGCACTCAGGTCCCCTTCGTATTGCCCTTTGATCTCTCCCCCGGCCCCGACGGTTATGTATCCTATTCCTGGTATGGGAGAATCCAGTTCTTCAAGGGCGAGGAAGAACTCCCCGACTTCCCTTCCATATCGTTTCGATTGCTCCGGTGTCTGGCCAACAAGACCGATCGATTTCCCAACATAGGATTCGATGGTGTAGGTTAACTCCTCGGAAACATAGTAGTTATAATGCTCGGGACACATCCCTTTCCCTGTCCTGTTGGCATGCTGATAGAACGCCTTCGTCCCGGCATAATCCGCCGTCAGCTCAGCCCGGTTGAAGACGACCTCTTTCTCATAGGCAATCCTTTTCGGAATGCGGAGGACGAGCTGCTCACCTTCTATTAAATATGCGCAGTGCCAGGCACCTTCTCCTAATCTGGTGATCTCGGAATCACATGAGAGTTGTTTTAATCCTTCGTTATTAAGAGCTTTGTTGATGAGTTCGCGTTCTGTAAGTGGTGTGGTTGTGAGGAATGGCATGTAGTGTGGTCTCCTTTTTCTACTCTTATGTTGGTGCTGATAATAAAACGATCTCACCGGTGAAATGACCCTTACATTGCTTGGGTATTCACCCTCGGCCAACTTGTTTACATCCCAATTATTTCAAAATAATCCAATAAACTCAATCACAAAAAAGAAGCCTGACTCATTCCGGCTTCCTCCGGAGTAAAGCTTACCGGGATATTGGAAGTGATCAGAAAACGAAACAGGAACTCACATACACATAACCCCATTCCGAGCGAATAAAGAAAAGCCGAGGACGTTTCTACTCAACATTGGTCTTCTCCTTTTGATGGTCTTCCGTATCTAAACTCAAGAAATTCAACACCAACACGTAAAAAGGATAAGCGACCAACGCTCCGATCATCACCAATCCCGTCGCAGGGTTAGGAGCATCACCTCGATATGTCGTCGGAAAGAAAGTTGCGATAAGGTTAGTAAACAACATAAAGTACGGAAACCAAATCACCGCTGTCCAATAGCATGCCTTCCGTCCCTCCATCCACTTCCCTGTTAAAAAGTAGAGAAAGACCGATCCTATCAGTAGGACCGCGACTATCATGAAGCCACTGCCATCCATCACCGATTCCATTTCCCAACCCGTCAGCCTCGTCAACCTGTATACATTCACCATCAGCTCAACAGGAACGAGGATCATCAGGGCATAAATTATGCTGACCACATTTATTTTGACGAAATAGTTCATTTAAAATCACCTGTCTTCTGATACCAATTATTCCAAATTTACTTAATTTCCTCAACAAAAAAAGGAATGACCAGGTAGATGATCATCCCTTTTTTATAAACTAGAACTGACCTCGTTCCAGTTGTTTCTTGCTAAGCGGTTGCATAAATTCTTCCCGTACGTTCCCATGGGAATAGCTGGAGTTATTCGAAATATCACTGAATCCAGCTTCCTCCTCATTTTCGTCAAGCGGTAGCCAGCCAAATCTGGAGTGCAATCCCAAATTAAACTCTTCCCCAAAGGATAGGCCCGTACCTTTACTGCCGTCAGATAATTTCATCGCAAGAACCCATTCCCTCGGAAGCTTCTTGACACCATATGATTTCCCCTCCGTGGAGACTTCCATCTTCATCAGGATACTGGGAACATAATGTTGCTGATCTGCACTCATTGAATAGCCCCTCTCCCTTAAGAAGTAATACTGCAAGATGGAAACCTGATCAGGGTTGATGTTCCATACGATACGGAAACTTGATGGATCTCCTCGATCTACCATCCATACCCTGGGCTCCCCATCGGTCCGGATGCTTTTCACCTTCCATCCGGTTATGTTCCACTCCCAGTAACTAATCCCATAATCTCCTCTATCTGAGCGGAAAGGTGCTACCCCGTGACGGGCATCGACTTTCAGAAAATCTTGGATTTCAATGGCTTCTACATTTTCCTGGGTAGAATTGATTCTGGATATCATTTTTTTGTCTTCGGGGCGAGAATCTGCTTTTCCCACATACATCCAGAAGAATATCAGTATCCCCACAAGCATTAGTCCACCCGCGAGGAAAAGGATTTTTCTCTTATTCATCGTTCCACCACTTCCAGTACCGATTGGGAAAAACGGAAGTAATACTGAGTCTTAGGAGTGGAAATAAGTATTCCTCTTCCGTTATTTTCCATATAGATATCAGAATCCTGCCCGCTTCCCCATTTCGGCGAGGTGCCGACCAACTGATAAGGAAAGCGTTCATTCTTGGAATTCTGGCCGTCCATCTCTTGATACCACCTTTCACTATCGAATTCGACTTGTTTCATGTCAGAAAGTTGCTTCTTCAACTCCACCTCATCCAAGGTCCGTCCCTCTCCGGCTGGATGGATGACATTGATGGAGGCTTCTTTGGTTCCAGAAATGTAGGTGGATAGATTGTTTTCTGGATAGATCAGTGATTGGACCGGGATGGTGAGTAAGGTTCCTGCCAGGAAGATGAAATTGGCCAGGAATCCGATCCAGGCAAACCGGCGATAAGTATCCCAGCGATCCTCTTTTCGATTAAGAACTGCGTATAGGATCCATACACCAAGTGGCAGGATTGGAATTTTCACAAAGGTATGAAACCATTCCATGTTGATGGTAAATGAAAATAAGCCGACAAAAATGGCGAGGATGACTTTCCACACCTTTGGTTTTGCCGAAAGTCTTTTATACACTCTAAGTGCAAGATAGCCGATGACCACCCATTCTATAATGGACATCACGGTCGACACGATGCCAAATGAATAATCGATATGGACGATGATCTCCACCTCCTCTTTTTCTATTAGAATCATGCGCCAACCCATTTTACCATCTATACCCATATAATGGCCTACCCGTTTTCACATAAAAAAAAGAATGACCATCCAACGATGATCATTCTTTCCTCTTATTTATACGTTTTTAACAGCTTCTTCTATTCCAGTGCTTCCTGAAATAAGATCGAACCCTTTATTAAACGTGCTTGCTTCTGTCAACGATGCCACGATCGTTTTCGCTACATCTTCACGGGGAATCGATCCTCTTTCAAGATTTTCAGCAGCCGATACCTTACCCGTACCTTCTTCATTCAGCAATCCACCCGGACGGATGATCGTATAGGTAAGTCCGCTGTCTTCCAGTGCACGGTCTGCGAAATGCTTTGCCACATAATACGGTTTCAGGGAATCGTTCCAGTTCTCACGGTGATGAGCCTGGAGGGCACTCACGATGATGAAGCGTTCGATTCCCGCCTCTTTTGCGGCCTCCATCGTTTTCACCGCTCCGTCAAGATCGATGAGCAGGGTCTTATCTGAACCTGTGCTGCCTCCTGATCCTGCAGTGAAAACAACAGCATCGGCTCCCTTCAATCCATTTGAGATTTGATCAACCGTACCTTCCAAATCAACCAGTGCAGCTTCCACACCGTCCTGCTCAAACGACTGTACCTGCTCTTCTTTTCTCACGATCGCTCTCGGAGTATGTCCGTCTTTCTTCAAGAATCCGACCACTTGCTTCCCGATCTGTCCATTTGCTCCTACAACTGCTACGTTCATAACCTCATCTCCTTATTCCGATAATTTTAGTATGGATTAATCATCCCATGTTTGGCAGGGGAATGACAAATCATCTGTTTGATGTGTGCTCATATAATGTATCCGAAAGGGGGAATTTCAAAACAAAGATGAGCACATACAGGTGTAAATGGATAACGATTTTGATAAATAGCAGGAAATTGGTAATGTCGTAGACTTCTGTGGAGTTGATTTAAGTTCAGAAAGGGAATTGGTCGAGAGGGATTGCGTCGTTTTCACGATAATTGCGTCATTATTTTTTTATGCATCATTTACCAATATTACCCACAAAAAAACCATCGAGGTCCGTCCCTCAATGGTCTCCATCCTTAAATAATCTTGTACAACTCTTCCGCACTTGTAACCACGTAATCAGCATGGGGATTCTCAACCCGTTCATCTGTAAAGTAGCAGGAACTGATTCCGGCATTTTTTCCTGATTCGAGATCCAAATCGCGGTCACCGATCATGATTGCTTCTGAATGTTCGATATTATGAGTGCGGATAAGGTGCTGAATAGCGTTCGGACTCGGCTTCCGCTCGAACCCATGCTCGGAAGTGATGAAATCAGTGAAGTAGTCCTTAAGCCCATAATTCTCCAACATTGTGATGGCAGATTCGCCTCTGTGTGTGTACAGATAATTCTTTCTTCCGGTTTCATGAATGAACTTACAGATTTCAGCGATTCCTTCAAAGGGCTTGGACAAGTCGAACTCGACTTCTTTTCTGCGGGTATTGTAGGCTGTGATAAACTCGTCACCAATCCCATACTTTTCGCCATAGTGATTGAGTGCGTAAGTCACCGATACCTTCATCTTTTTCATGATATCTTCCAATGGTTCATCGATCCCATTTATTTCAAGGGTTTCCTTGAAACTGCCTGCCATGACAGGGTATGTATCGAAAAGTGTGCCGTCAAAGTCCCAAATGATATGTTTGTACATGTCCAATCCCCTCTCTTATGTAAACTATTTTCATCGTACCACAATGAAAAATGAACAGATACAAAATAGGAAAATTATGCTAAACTATTTTCAACGATTTCCACAGGAGGACTATATGACCCGTTCATCGCATACCTTTTTCCTTATAAGCTCTGCCTCCATATTTTTTACAGGCATCATCCTTCTTTCGTATCGAGCATACGGATGGGGACTTCTGCCGATGCTCGGGCTTCTCATCCTCTATTTATCTATTAATAACAACCGGTCCGTCTCTTCCTTATTCCTATTCTTCCTTATCGGGTTCGTGACCTTCCAATGTACAACAGGCTGGATTAACGGATGGGATATTTCAAAAGAAACCAACATCCTTTTAAACAGAAGTTTTCTTATATTCATCCTAGGGGCCTTAGCCGTCTCACAATGTATAGCAAAGGAAAAGGTCCGATTCTACATGAGATTTCCGGATTGGGGCAAGCGCATCTCCATGCCTTCACATACTATTTCACTGCCCCTTTTTTTATTGATCGGGCTTGCGGGGTCAAGCACCATCTTCATTCCCCTCATCTGGTCGGAGGGAATCAGTGAGATGAAGTCATTATTCCTATTTGCAATAGGATTCACCATCCTGAACGCAACGCTGGAAGAACTCATTTGGAGAGGCGTCTTGCTGTCGTCGTTGATCCGGAAGACCTCTGCCATTTACGCCGTCACGGTGACAAGCATTGGATTCCGACTCCTGCATCTCTCCATCGGGATCTCGCCTCTGCTCAGTCTCTTATTCTCTTTCGGAGGATTATTTTTCAGCATCGTAGTCTTGAAGACAGATAGCATCTATCCTTCTATCGCCTTTCATATGGTAATGAATATGGGGATGGTGTTGAATGGGTGGATAAACTAGATTAAAAACATGATAAACGAAAGGATTTTCATCATGGGATATGTAAAAGGCTTCATCTATTTGCTCATCACTTTCGCCCTGACAGGCTGCATCGCGGAAGATTATGATTTCACACCACCGACCGTCACACTTATGGAGACAGACAGTGTGAATTCTGTTGAATTAACCGAAACCAATATCGATTGGCACGGAGAGAACGAAAAACCATGGGAAAAAGAAACGAAAGAAGTAGTAGACTTCGCCCGGGAACAGGAGGAACTCACCTTTCCATCCGGGCAGCAGGTAGACGTACTTTTTGACAGCGAAGACTTTGCAGTTGAGGAATTACATGCATTCTTATGGCTGGGTAATGAAAAGTGGCATCTGGATATGGATGAGGACCGTACCTTCACATTTCCTAGAGGAAAAGGGTCTTATGTACTGGAGATTGACCTTCAAACGGATAGAGGCAGTGCACAGTATGTTGGAAATATTGTTATACAGTAAATCGGGGGTGAAGAGATGGAAATACCATGGATTATCCTGGGTGGAGTCTTAGGTCTATCATTCTTTTACATGATCATCGAAAGAGCGGTGCGTGACGGAATTAACAACTCGATCATCGGACGCTATCTGGAGGAAAAGCATGAAGTCAAAGAACCACAGGGGGATGAAGATTTATATGACGATACCTACAAGGGGGAATGATGGTTGTTCGGATGAACACTGTCAGTTTCTGCCTCGGTGTAACATCCCTCCTCTCCATCTCGACATATTCAACGAGGTGAATTCAATGAAAAAGATCGGCTATTTTATCCTAATTGTAACCCTACTCCTTCTAAGCTGTGAAAAGCAAGAATTGATTGATGACCACATCTCAGACAAAAAAATCATACATGGAAAGGTCCTTGAAAAACGAAATCAGGGAATGACCCTCGAACTAACCGGGGAATCAAAGAAACGTTATTCTGAAAAGATTCATGTATCTGTACCTGATAAAAAAATGCTAGAGCCTATTGAGGAAGGACAGAATATATCCGTGTGGTTTGATATTATCCGTGAATCCAATCCGCCGCAGACTAAAGCCTTAAAAGTAGAAATCATCGTCACTCCTAACTAAAATATGATAAGATAAATTTAACAATATATGGTATAGAAGGTGAGTACTATGAAATACTTTAAATCCTTTTTAGCATTTGAATGGATCACTATCATCGGAGCATCCATAGCTCTGTACACCCGCTGGGACATTCCACTTTATATTTGTCTTGGAATCGTTGGTCTTGGCATGATTCTTACACTTTATTTCACGAAGAAATATGAAACTATCGCTGGTAAAGTAGAAGATATGTAATGAAGGGAGGAATGGGGATCTAACTAGACTATTCCCCCTAGACACCCCTCCTCCTTTTTCACATTAATTTCACCTATTCTTTTATCCCTTGCCGTTCCTATTCTTCCTCAGACTATAGATGATTCCACCAACCCAAATGACAGTAACTAGAATATACGCTCCCGTGGAAATATCCCCGCTGACCCCTCCCGCTTTCAATAACGTATTGAGGTTTGTAAGGACAATGAATCCTCCCACCAGAACACCGAGGAGATAAGAAGGCATGATTCTTACCAGCCATGCAGCAAGTGGCGCAGCGAGAACGCCTCCAATGACGAACGCCAACACCCAGAACCAGTTGAATTGTTCCCAACCAAGGAACAGAACAAACCCCGCGGTCGCTGAGATCGTAACGATGAATTCACTTGTATCAACCGTTCCTACTACTTCACGTGGGGAAGTATGTTTGTTTGCCATCAGGATGGGGGTGTTGATTGGTCCCCAACCTCCTCCACCAATCGCGTCAAAGAAGCCTGCAATCGCTCCAAGCGGGAAAAGAAATCGTTTCTTTAACAGTTGACCGTCACCACTGGAAGTCACTTCATCCTGTCTCCTGGAAGTGAGCAGGAATCGGACAAATATATACCCTCCCAACAGCAACAGGAACGTGGAAATGTAAGGTTTGATTAAACCTCCCGGAATATTGCTCAGGAATGCTGCCCCTAAGAAAGCACTGATGGCCCCTGGAATTGCCAGCAAGATCGCCATTCGTTTATTAACATTTCCAAATTTATAATGGGAGAAACCCGAAGCCGCAGTCGTAGCAATCTCTGACATATGAATAGAAGCAGATGCAACGGCGGGTGCCACTCCATATGCCAACAATAAGGACGAGGACGTCAATCCAAACGCCATCCCCAGTGATCCATCCACTAACTGTGCGAAAAAACCGACTATAGCAAAGATCAATAATTTTCTCATCTCAATCCCTCATCTCTACAAAATGAATTTAATATTTATTATTTATATAAGATTACTCGGAATTATGTGCGAAAAATTTTTATCAATCAAAAAAGGCTCTGAATCATTTCCAGATTCAAAGCCTTTGGATTACCAATCAGCTATTCTATACATTTGATATTTCAGCTCACCATGAAAATCGTAGCCGATATTCATCACAACTTCCCATCCACCTCAGACGTATCCACATCCTCACCGAACCAGTCCCTCAACTTCGCCTTTGCCTTCCCTTTCACTTCATCATCGATATACATGGACACCTGCAATAAAGCGAGACCCAGTGCGCCAAGGTCATCTGTAAACCCCACCCCCACTGCCATGTCCGGTATGAAATCCGTCGGAAGGATGAAATACCCGAGCGCCCCGATGATGATCATCTTCGACTTTTTTGGAACATCCGGTTTCTGCAGGACAAAATAAAGGAGCAGCGCCGTATAAACGACGGAATGTCCCGCCTTCAAGCCGTACCTTTTCAACTTATCCCAGAACTTTTCCTCTGAATAATGCTTTTCAGTGTTGTCCATTTCATTGCACCTCCGTCAATATACGAGTGAACATCTCTTGTTCCTTTCATTGTAGAAGGTTTGGGGGAAATAGACAAATGTTTGCAAGTCTTGATTTGCGTTATAATTCAAATATAGGGAGTGGTTAACATGCTAAATGCCATCATCTTATTCCTCTTTGCCGGTATTGCCGAAATCGGCGGAGGCTATCTCATCTGGTTATGGCTTCGGGAAGGAAGACCTTCGTATTGGGGGCTTGCCGGCGGAATCGCCTTAGCTCTTTATGGTGTCATTGCCACCTTTCAGTCCTTTCCTTCATTCGGCCGTGTCTACGCTGCTTATGGAGGAGTGTTCATCGTTCTGTCCGTTCTCTGGGGATGGGGAATCGATAAGAAAACGCCTGATATGTATGACTGGGTGGGTGCCGGGATTTGTCTGGTTGGGGTTGGTGTGATGCTGCTTGGACCCAGGCAGTAGACAAAATAGAACGTTTGTTCTAATATGGATGTAAATGGAATTTTAGGAGCTGGTTACATTGAGACCCATCTTAAACAGGGACACCCCGTTCGAAACGTTCAAAGAGTATTACTGGTTAAAGGAAGAGCTGCAAACGTTCTGTCGTCACTATGGAATCAGTGCTTCTGGATCCAAGATAGAGATATCAGAACGAGTTAGCTTTTTCCTTTCGACAGGTGAGATCATAAAACCTGTAAGGAAATCAAAACAGTCAGCAGCCCCTCAAGAAACCTTAAGCCTGGATACCGTTATCACCGAACATCATCGTTGCAGCCAGGAAGTCAGGGCATTCTTTAAATCTGTGATTCCCACATTCCACTTCTCCACCTACATCCAGAACTATTTCAAACTGAATGCAGGAAAGACCTATCGTGATGCAGTTGAAGAATGGCATCATGAGGAAAAGCGTAAGAAAGAGCCGGCATACAAGAAAGAGATCGCGCCACAATTCGAATACAATCAATTCACACGTGACTTCTTTGCTGATCCAAAGAATCAGGGTAAAAAGAGAGCAGATGCCATTGCCGCCTGGAATGAGATTAAGAAGCTTCCGGGTAGTAATAAATATGTGGTGGATAATTGAAATGGTCCGTCCCTCTTTTTTATCCCAACCAGTAAAAAAAGCCCACAATCCATTCAGGATATTTGTGGGCTTTCGGTATTTATCTTAAAGCTGAGTCAACGTATTCGTCACCGTCATGATCGTAATGATAAACGCATTGATGAATCCTGCTAGATAAGGATTTCCTGTCACTTTGTAAATCTTACGGGAAACTATGGCTGCCACCATCAGGATCACGATGATCGGGAACAACCAGATTCCGATGATGTGGGATAAATCATTGTAATAAACTTCCCCTGTCACAAAGAAGGAAATGTACTGAATGGCAACCAGGATGATGATGGCAAGTGAATTGAACAGGGTTAATACTGCCGTGTTCATCCATTCTTTCTGCCCGAGTTTGATAAAGTTAAAGCTATTGATGGCAATGGAGTTCGCTACATAGAATACCAGGAAGAAAGGCAGATACTTCAAAGCAATCAACAGCTTATCCGGCGTGAATGCTTTCACGGTCAGCACCCATAACCGAAAGTCCGTCTTGAAAAAATAATCCGCTATGAACACCATGCTATAGGATAATGCCGTGACACAAAGGGCAAGCCCGATCGTTTTCACCAGTGTTCGGAAGCTGATGACCACCCCTGTCGCCCTTAGGTCCATTCCGTTCTTCCTGGAATAGAAGAAGTAGCACGCCCCCACAACAATCAGTGTAAAGATACCAGTGACCAAACACCACATCCCTATATAAAAAGGCGGGAACTGTGGAAAGAAAGGTGTAATATGTTCTACAGACCAAGTGGATAACTTCAAGTAACTGAAGTAGGAAACGAATGCACCCGCAATGAGGCCACTCCAGAACCATAGCTTCCCTCCTCCATCACGGAATGTCATTGGCTCTGCTTCCTTTTCAGCTCGTAGTGAAGCAAATGCTTCAGTGAAGAGAAGCCATTTGGTGATGCTCACGATAAAAATCACAAATCCGACCAATCCCAAAGCATTAAAGAACACTTTGTACTGCCAGATCTGATTGTCCGCCGCTATTGGATGAGGCGCTCCAAGAGAATCCTCGAAAAACTCCAGGGAACTCGTCACGACATTCTTGGAAATATGGTTCCACGGATGGATTTGGGCAGGATTATAAATGACCCTCGCTGCTTCTTCACCGTCTACGTCTTCCTTATAAATCTCGTAGCTCTTCCGCTTCTCTCCGCCGGATGGATCAATCCCAAAATTCAGGAAAGATTGGGCAGGTTCCGTATCAATGAAGTCCCTTGGAACAGTGGCAGTTCCGTCCTCTCTCAAACTTCTGAAGAAAAATTCGTCGTACTGAGCAGCCACAATCCCGACATCCCTCGCCCCATACACATTTACATATTCCTTATCCTTCGGCTGCATTGACCAATAGAGTGGTTCTGCAGGATCATTGGTATACATAGCATCATTGGCAATTAACAGTACCGACGAAATCAACTGCTCATCCTTCTTATTATCTTCATTGATGGACCAGTTGGCGGCACGTGCCCCATTGGAATGACCTGTCACACCGATTTTACTCTTATCTACATAAGGAAGATCCGCCAGAAGCTCCACGGCATCATACATGCCCGTCCCCCGGTTCATCCATTCTTCCGGTTTCACAGCATCGGAATTTCCGTGTCCGTACATATCAATCGAAATGACGACGTACCCGCGTCTTGCAAGCTCCACATAATTCAGATCCTGCATCTCCCGCGTATTATACCAGCCGTGACTTGTCACAATTCCCGGTAACGGATTGTCTTTTGACACATCATCTGGAACATATAGCAAAGCACTCATCATGTGGCCCGAAGCCGTTTCCCAGCGAAGATCCTTCACAGTCACCTTCCCACCTGACGTTTGTACAAACCAGGCACCTATCGCACTGATTAAACACAAGACCAAAGCAATGACAACCCAACGGAACGACTTCCTTTTGCCCATCTCTAAACCCCCTGTAGCTCGTTCTTATAGGTTTGTGGTGTGGATAACCCTACAGTATAAGGATATTGGGGTTGTCAGAAAAAAAGACCTGGGGGCAATAGATTGATATCTATATGAGAGAAGGTCCGTCCTCCATATTGAGGGACGGACCTTCAACATTTCCTGCAACCTCTGTAAATCCCCGAGAACAAACTCAAAATCAAAATCTTACTAATCGCTGTCAACCCGGCTATGAAACCGCCAAGTGTTCTCGCTTTCAATGTCTGATCTTCCGTCAGTCAATTCACCAAATCGGTTCACTACCCAAAATCGTATGAAAGAGAAAGACCAATAACGAATCCACAGGCAAGTCCGTGTAAGAATGGGAACCACCAAGCTCAACTGGATTTTAGCTTCTCCACCATTAGCTTCTTAAACGTCACTTTTCCCCCTTCTGAAAACAAAGAAATCCCCCTATCGTGAGTTCGCGGAAAGACCAAATTTGATTGGACAATCCGACCACCTTCCATAAACACCTCGACACTCGTCTTATCCACTAAAATGGTGACATGAAGCTGTTTATCAGCGGAATAGAATGGTGCCTTGCTTTCCACAAATGTCCCTTTTCTATCGGGTTGATCAGTAAAGCTTCTGTTCAAGTAAGAGTAGTCGCCTTCAAGTGAGATTCCCACATCGATATGTCGGGATTGGTCTTCGGACTCTCGTAATCTGAAACCGACTTGATCAGCATCCTCCCACGAAATATCCGCCTCAATTCGATAAGTTTCCCCTTCAAAATCCAGCTTCTTTGTTTCATTTTCCACAGTAACATCCTCAAACATCTCCGTAGATTCCACCAACCCATCAAGCGCTTCAATAGGCACGGAAGCAAGATAGTACCCACTCTCAGAATCACCATCCAACCTAATCTCCCTCACAATCGAATCCGTGCCATTAAACCCATCATGCTCCATCGTCGGAGTGTTATCCGCATAAAACCACTTATTCATCCAGGCAAACGCATAACGCTTCTCTTCTTTATCCTCAGCTTTACCGTCTTCAAACGTAACTCCACCGTACCAGTCAAATCCATAGTCCAACCACTGTGGATCGGACTGATTGGCTTCAAACCCCATGCCATTGAACTCCCCTGTCCAATAAGCATACGTATTAGGTTCCCCGATTGCTTCTCCATTAGCGCTCACTCCAAGCACCCACTTCATCGTGCCATCGGTGGCCCTTATTTTAAATAGATCCGGGCATTCCAACACCCCTAAGTCTGATGTCTGAAAATCCCCAGTAAATGTCCAGTCCTTCAGATTCTCAGATTCATAGAATCCTATCTTGGATCCTTCTGCCATGAGCATGACCCACTTGTCACGTTCGTCATCCCTGACGACCTTCGGATCACGGAAATCCTCTACTCCCGGGTTATTCAGGACAGGATCTTCACTGTAATTCTTGAAAGTTTTACCTTCGTCGGTACTCACCCACATGTATTGCTCCTGCTCGCCGGTTTCACCGGTTGGCTGGGTCACGATCGCAATGAAGGCATCTTTTCCGAAACCTGCGGTGTTCTCCCGGTCAATGACGACGGAGCCGGACCAGGGGTCACCGTTTTTGTTGGTGTATTTCGGTATCGACACTCCCTGGTCTTCCCAGTGAAGCAGGTCTTCGGATACGGCGTGGCGCCATTCGGTTCCATTGCCTTCGGGGTAGTCTTTGTTATAGAGATAATAGTAATGGTATTTCCCTTTATAGTAGACCGGCTTTTGCGGGTCATTTTTCCATTTGTCCGGGGTCGTGAAGTGATAGGAGGAGCGGTAGGAACCATCCTCATCTACAAGCTGCTCTTTGTCTTTTTCGCGTGCCTTTGTCCACCATGCAGCCGCTCCAGCCATTAGGACGATCAGAACAATCAACATGACGATTCCCTTCTTCCTCTTTTCTAGTTCCATTTTTCCACCACCTACTAAAAAAAGAAAATGCCATCTCTGACATTTCCTTTTTTGAAGTTTGCTATTATTGCCCGTCGTACGTGATTTGACCTTGCTCCAGGATGCCGTTTTCTACAACAGAAGATTTCTTGTTGTTGATATCAAGCAGGAATGATGGAGCGAATGTTGATTTGTGGTCTTGGAAGTATCCACGGTTGGTCATGTAGCTGGTTACGACGAATTTGTCCGATTCTTTTTGAGGGATGACATAGTGTGCATACGTCCAAGTGACGTCGTTTGGATCAAGGTCCTGATGAAGGACAATTCCCGTTTTGTTCATTGGTTTAAATGGTCCTGTTAGTGAGTCGGCTACATATCCGAGCATGTAGATGTCTTCATCGTCAGTTCCTTCGATGGTCATTTTTGATCCCCGTGTGCTTGTGAACAGGTAGAACTTGCCGTCTTTTTTGAAGATGTTCGGGCGTTCAATTTCGTCTGTTACCGTGTTGGAAACCAGCAGCGGCTTCATTTCTTTCTTGATGGTATAGTCATCGTTGATTTCGATGATTCCCATGGCGCCGTTGGCAAGCTCTGCCAGGTCTTTCTTAGGGCTTTCCTGAAGGGCTTGGAATTCCTTCTTGAAAAAGTTCATTCCGTTTCCGTAGTATGCGCGGTTATAAAGAGAATCTTCCCCGGAATAGCCATACTCTGTTCCAGTGTTTGCTTCGAATACCAAGTATTTTTTACCGCCGTCTTCGATGTAGTGCGGGTCACGGAGCGTATGGTTGTTCATGAAGTTTCGGTCTTCAAATGCTTTCCCGACAGTTTCATACGTATCTCCGTCGCCACCGCTGTAGATGGATTTGTGATCCTTAACTCCGTCGATATTCAATTTGTTTGACGTTTGTTCAGAGATATTCACTTGAGCCGTCGTCAATGATTGACGTCCAAACAGGCCCTTGCTTTCATTGAAATCTCCACGGTTCGTGTAGAATAAACGGATGTCACCGTCTTCTGTATAGAGGGCGGATCCAGACCATTCCTCTACCTGACCTTTTAACGTTTCGTCGTTCGCTTTGTATTTGTCTTCATCGTCGAAGACACGGCCAGCGTTTTTCCAGGCATCGATGGAATCGTCGCCGACTTTTTTATAGAACATGTAGATAAAGGTGTCGTTGGCATTTTCCGGATCACCGGCGAGTCCGAAGACGATGTGGTAGCCGTTGTACTCAGCGACTGTGCCGTCTGCGTTTTGAAGCGGCCATGTATCCCATACATCCATTTTGATTTCATTTCCGTTTTCATCAATCTTGGTTGCTGATTCTACATTTTTGATGGATGATGCGTCAAAGGAAGGGACCTTGAATTGGGCGTCTTGCTGCTGTCCGACCATGTTTTTCATGTCCTGGCGGGTGATCTGTGACGTTCCGTACGTTTCTTTGTATCCTTTTTCCGGAGCTTCGTTGGCAGATGCCGATGTGATGATGCCTCCGAACAGAATGGATGCACTTAACGAAACAACGGTTGCTTTAGTGACAAATTGATGATAGTTCATTATGTATTCCTCCTATAAGATCGTATTCCGTATGGCGATTCAAGTTCGCCTTACATTTATCAGTATAAGAGGTGGGACCAGAACTGGATATGGCATGGTTTGATGTCATTTTCGTCTTAAATTGATAAAGGGGAAGATGGGCTCATATGGGGGATAGAAGTCATGTGAAAAACGACCGCCCATCTGGACGAGTCGTTTAACTGCCTGGCCTAAGAGGAGGATGAAAGACACGCGCCTTCCTTCCAGGCCATGTCAAACTCTTCTAATGCTTCTTGCCTTGAGCTTTCTTTATCGATGTAATCCTGCATGATTTCACCCATCTCCCGCTTGCTGCAAGGGGAAAAGGAGGACCAGTTGAAGGTGTCCGTCTCATTGATGAGCTTCAGGGTTTCCTTACCAAGTGGACCGATATCCTTAACAGGGATGTCCTTGAAAGCCGGGATAAAGTGGAATTCTTCCGTCAAGTATGCCTTGCCTTTTTCGGATGACACCATCCAGTTCAAGAATTTTTTCGCTTCCCGTTTTTCCTCTAGGGAGGATTGGGAGTTGATGACCCAGAACCCGGGGACGCCTGCCAATATCCTGCTCTCTTCACGATCACCAAGAGGCACGGGGAACATGCCGGCGGATATTGTTTTTCCTTCCAATAGCGGCTGGATCCAGTTTCCCTGCAGAATCATGGCGGCCTTTCCTTCTGTAAACTGTTCGAGTTCTGTATAATAATCCGTACTTGTCGGGCGCTTATTTCCGTAACGGACTGTCAGATCGATGAGGGTGAATAGATCCTGGAAAGCAGCGTCTTCATTGAAACTTGCTGAACCATCTTCCAGTCCTTGAGTGAATCCTCTCTCAGACTGGGCAAAGGCAACACTCACCATATGATGCCCGAGCTTCCAATCCTCATAATAACCGTTGGCGAAAGGCATGATCCCCTTGCCTTCCAGCTTGGCTGCCGCTTCCTTCAGATCCGGGTATGTGGATGGTGGTGAGGTGATGCCGGCACTGGCAAAGAGTTCCCGGTTGTAGACGATTCCGAACCCTTCAATATTCATCGGCATTCCATATACCTTATTATTAAGGGTGATACCCGACAATACATTTTCTGACGCCCTGTCGACCCATGGTTCTTCTGACAAATCCTCTAAGAACCTGCTCCATTCTTTCGCCGCTTCCCGTCCGAGGTTGGTGAAGATATCCGGTCCTTTTCCTGCTGCAAGCTTCGCCGTGATATCGGAGTAATCATCCGCCGCTCCTCCTACCGTTTCCACTTTGATGGCAACTCCTGGGTGCTCATCCTCATATGCGGAAACCATCTGTTCGAACTCACTGGCGATTTCCACCTTGGGATTTCGGATTGTAAGAGTGACCTTATCTTCCTCAGGTTGTGATTCTTTCTTCTGTTCTTGCTCCCCGCCGCAGGCTGTTAGCGTGACAGAAAGAAAGCCGATGATGAAAACTTTAAGCAGTGTTGGTTTCATTCTGATTCCCCGCTGGATCGGTACTCAAACGGCGTCTTTCCGGTCACTTTTTTGAATAGTTTGGAAAAGTATTTCTCATCTTGATAGCCGAGCATCGTGGCAATGGAGTAAATCGAATCTTCTGTCCCGGCAAGCCACGTCTTCGCCTGCCCTACCCGGAGAATTGTCACGAACTTCGACAGATTCATACCCGTTTCTTTCTTGAACGTCCTTGAAATATGCTCACGGGTGAGGAAAAACATTTTCGACAGCTTTTCTAGAGAAATATCTTCCATATAGTAGGTCTCAACATAAGAGACAATCTCCTTTATCCTCCTCGCCGCCTCCATTTCATCCGGGCGGCGGATCGTCCGGTACTGATTCTGTTCGAGTTGCCGGGATAGTCTTTTGAACACTTCCGGGGTGGATCTCTGGGAATCAAGTTTGTCCTGGACGAGGCGGACGGGAACGGTCATGTTCTCACTCAACCACTCTTCTGCATAAAGCCACTGATTCTCCATAGTGAACACGATGCACAGGTTCTCCACTTCAAGATAGGTGAATGCCCTACCGATTCTCCTGGATCTGAGTTCCTCATCCAGGGCGTCGATATGTATTTTGGGACGATTCTTCCCATAGAAAAAGAGAAGCGTCATGTCCATTTTCTCTTCATCAGGAAGAAGGCTGGCAGCGGCATCTTCCTCTACGCTCTCACCTGAACAGATGGTGGTGATGATCTGATTACTCCTCAGTTTCAATGCCTCTTCCAGGATTTCTCCCTGCTCGATTCCCTCTGACGCTTCCACTTTTACTGCCTCGACTACTTTTTCAAGCACTTCCTGAAACGCTTCTTCCTCTATGGGCTTAAGTAAATAATCGAAGCTGTTCAGCTGGATAGCCTTCCTCATGTAGGTATAGTCGTCATATCCTGTGATCAGGATGATCTTACCCTTGAAGGGAAGCTGATTGATTTCTTCTATGAGTTCCATCCCCGACATCTTCGGCATTTTAATATCTGTCAAAACGATATCCGGTTTCTCATGTTGGATGATCCCAAGTGCCTCGACTCCATTTGCCGCCTCCAGGATCTCCGTGATGCCAAGTCTGTCCCATTCCCCAAGCTGACGGAGGACGTTTCTGACATTCCGTTCATCATCCACGATCAATGCTTTCATTTGGTTTCCCCTCCCTAACGGTCTTCACGGAATGGAAGCGTCATGATGACCCTGAATCCATTCCCTTCCATCCGATCTATCTTAAACGATGCTTCTTCATTGAAATTCAACTGCAGGCGTTCATAAATGTTCTTCAGCCCGATACCTGATGTCACAGAACCTTTCTTGTGCAATGAAGCTTGGAGCCGCTCCAGTTCTTCAACTGTCATGGAGCTCCCTGTATTTTGAACGATGAATGTCATCAGGTCCCCTTCTTTTTTTCCTCGTATGATCAAAGAAGAGTGCTCATATCCTTCTTCATAGCTATGCTTGACATAATTCTCCACAAGGGGCTGGAGAATCATGCTCGGAATTGATGCGGAAAGGACCTCTTCTTCGACACTTATTTCAGCCTGGACACACTCCCCGAAGCGTTCCTTCTGCAGGGAAAGGTACGCTTCGATATAGGCGAGCTCATCTTTGACCGTGACCCATTGATCCGCATGGAGGGAATACCTCATCATCTTCGACAGGGAGGTGATGAGCTTGTAAACATCCTTCGCATTGGACCTAAGGGAGACAGCGCCGATCGTCTGAAGGACATTGAAAAGAAAATGTGGATTCACTTGTGACTTAAGGGCACGAAACTGATTGGTACGGCTTTCGATTTCCAGCCTATATTCCCGATCGATATGCTGATTAATCCGATTCATCATTTCGTCCATATGTTCCTCCAGGTGCCCGAGTTCATCCTTCCGGGAAGTGGAGAAGTCGATGTCCAGATTGCCGCCTTCAATGCTCCTTACCTTTTCACTTAAGTGGACGATGGGCTTCGTGATGATATGGGAAATCACCATCACCATGATGACTCCAAGAATCACTACACCGACACCTAATAGAATATTCGAGTACGCCGTCTCATTTACGTCCTTGAACAGAGCATCTTTCGGAATGATTTTCACGAGCTTCCAGTCTTCCAACTCTCCTCCAAGGTTAACTTTCAGAACGAGCTCATCGGGAGACGCTTCTCCTTTGAAGGTCTTCCCTTTCCCACTGGAGTAAATAGTGGTCCCCTTTTCGTCGAGGAGGGCCACCCGCGCGTCCCCCGTATCGGATAAATGCCTGATGATTGATCCGTACGAATTCACCTCCAGGTCCATCGACAAAAAGCCCAGGAATTCTCCCGTAAGGATATTCTTCACTTTGTGATGAATGGTGATGACCTTCGTTTTATCCGATTCTGGAATAATGGCCGCATTGGTGGCATTCTCAATCACATGCGGTGCCTCAATCAGATAATTCCCATCTGACTTGTAAAGCTCTTTAAATATGGGGGTATCGAGAAAATCCTTCTGTATCTTCGGCGCACTGAACTTCGAACGATACACTGTCAACGCCTCTTCATCCCGTTTGAAATAAAAGCCCAGCTGTCGGATATCAGGTCGGGAAACAGAAAAAATCTTCATGCTTCTCTCGAAGGAATCCTCTCGATCACCTTCCAGTCCCTGTTCGAACACCTGTAACACGTCGGGATCGTTGTAAAGGGCGTAAGGCAGTGAAATGATTTCCCCGAAATACCGTTCCAGCACGGATCCGCTTTCCTTCAATTCTTCCCGGCTCGTCTCAACCTCATGTTCCTCGACACTCGTCTTCGTGTTGCTGTAAATGATGAACACCGACAGAAAATACGGCAGGATGATGAACAGAATCAGCATCCCTAACAGCCTGCTGCGGACACTTCGCATCGGCACCGCCCCCTTTCTTTCTGACAAAAACACTATAATAGTGCCGGAAGACCGTCAATGATCCGGAAGTCGCAAGCAGTGGCTGAATATAGCCCATTTGCATTAGGTTGCACATGGGAAAGACGGTTTATGTTTTTGATGGGGTGTGGGTGCAGGCCATTTTAGGACGCAGGGAGCTTCACGTGCGCCAACTACAGACGAGTTGTTCTTTACTATCTCTTCTTTCTCTATAGATCTACTGTCTGTTTTCGCTTCGGTTCCATGGGTGATTCACATTGTTTTGGGCATGGGAAATAGGGGGTCACCATGTTACGTGAAGACCCTTGAATTATATTATTGTTCTACCTTACAACCACGTGCCTCTCATATGTATTGCCCCCCTCACCCTCAATCTTTATATATTGACTTGAATCAAAACTGGATACCTTGTGATACAATTTTTCCGATCTGATTAATTATCAGAAAATTAACTTTATTTTTCCTCATCCCCATCATACAATGAATATATCGAAATTAAAGGAGGCTGTTTTCATGAGAAACATTGCTATGGTAACCGTTCGAATATATAAGGGTGGAACACCTTTTTAACGTTGACGGTCTTCCCCCTTATATGTGTTTTGTGAACTAACACATAAAGGGGTATGTTATGTCATTTCCAGTGAAAAAATTTCTTTCGTATTACAAACCGTATCGTTCGATTTTTCTTAGTGTATTGTTCTGTGCTTTGATCACGTCTTCCCTGACTCTCGTTTTTCCGTTGCTTGTTCGTTATGTGACGAAGGATGTTCTCTCAGGAAGTCTTTCCACGGCTTTTGCCGATGTCCTTTGGGTCGGCGGAGTGATGGTGATTCTTGTCTGCGTCCAAAATGTCGGGAATTATATTGTGGATTACAAGGGGCATGAGATCGGTGCACGAATGGAGACCGATATGAGGGATGAATTATTCGCTCATCTGCAGAAGCTTTCTTTCAGTTTTTATGATAGAGAGAACACCGGCCGGCTGATGAGCCGTGTGACAAATGATCTCTTAATGGTATCGGAGCTTTACCATCACGGTCCTGAAGATTATGTGAAATATCTCGTTCGGTTTCTTGGAGCGTTTGTGATTCTGTTCTGGATCAATGCGCCTCTTACCCTTACCGTCTTTTGCTTCTTTCCGGTCCTTGGGTTCTTTTCACTTTATTTCAATAAGAGGCTGAACCGGGCGCTGACGGATAACAAAGAGCGGATCGGCGACATCAATGCCCAGGTGGAGGATTCCTTATCCGGGATCCGCGTTGTTCAGTCGTTTGCCAATGAATCTCTTGAAATCAGGAAATTCAATGTGGAGAATCAACGGTTTCTCGAGAGCCGCAAGGGAACCTACCGGGCAGAGGCTTACTTCTATAACGGGACGGAAGCGTTCATTCAGCTGATTACGATCACCATCGTCATCTTCGGATCCATTCAGATTGTAAATGCGACCCTTGACCTGGCTGATTTGATTACCTTTCTGCTGTATATAGGCTTTATGATCGAACCGATCCAGAGGCTCACTCATATGAGTACGCAATTCCAGGAGGGGGTTACAGGATTTCAGCGATTCATGGAAATCATGAATACCCAACCGGTGATCGAGAATGAACATGAAGCAAAGTCCCTGGCAAACGTGAAGGGACACATCTTATTGAAAAACATTTCATTTCATTACGATTCGTCCTTGGAAGCGGTATTCAAAGATCTTTCCCTGGAGATTCTTCCAGGTGAATACGTAGCGATGGTTGGACCATCTGGAGCGGGAAAAACGACCCTTAGCTCTTTGATTCCCCGTTTTTATGATGTCACGGCTGGCGGGATTTATGTCGATGGTGAAAATGTGAAAGACCTGGATTTGCATTCTCTCAGAAGCAACATCGGAATCGTGCAGCAGGATGTGTACCTTTTTTCCGGCACTGTCATGGAGAATATCCGCTATGGTCGTCCCGAAGCGACAGACGAAGAGGTGATGACGGCTGCTCAGAAAGCGAACGCCGATGAATTCATTACCTGTTTGCCACAAGGTTATCATTCCGAAATCGGGCAGCGCGGAGTCAGGTTATCCGGCGGGCAGAAACAGCGGCTCAGTATCGCCCGTGTCTTCTTGAAGAACCCGCCGATCCTCATTCTCGACGAAGCGACGAGTGCCCTGGATAATGAAAGCGAAAGCATCGTCAAGGAATCCCTGGAGTTGCTGGCACAAGGTCGGACCACGCTTGTAATCGCCCATCGCTTATCGACGATCAGGAACGCCGGAAGAATAGTAGTGTTGTCAGATGGAAAGATTGTTGAGGAAGGGACACATGAATCACTGCTAAAGCTAGATGGTCCTTATTCCAGACTGTATTCAAAACAGTTTGAGGTTCACGTGTAAATCGAGAAGGCTCTCATACCATTTTGGAGTGAGAGCTTCTTTACTTTGACATAAGATAATCTTATAACTTTTCATAAAATAAATATTATTCACTTATTAGATTAATTCCGTTAGCATAGAAGCTATCCATAACGTTTTCTTTATGAGGAGGATTCACTTGGAGAGAGAATTGCACTTTAGAGAAGCTGTTGAAAGAGACGTGGATCGGATCGTCGAAATGCTCGCTGATGATGTGCTTGGCAGTATACGTGAACGTTACGAACATCCCCTTCCCGAAAGCTATATACAAGCATTTAAAGCCATTGATTCTGATCCGAATAACGAATTAGTGGTCGCTTGTGATGGAGAAAAAGTAGTCGGTGTGCAGCAAATCACGTTCACTCCATACCTCACTCATCAAGGCGGATGGAGAGCGACGATTGAAGGTGTCAGGACCTCTGCTTCTGTAAGAGGGGAAGGCGTGGGTACGAAACTGATTCAGTGGGCCATAGCTCGTGCAGAGGAACGGGGATGTCACCTCATTCAATTGACGACGGATAAGCAAAGGCCGGATGCATTGAGATTTTATGAGAGATTGGGCTTTAACGCCACCCATGAAGGGCTGAAGCTTAAGCTGTGAGACATGACAAAACGCTTGGAGATCCAAGCGTTTTGTGGTTTACCTCACTTCCACTGAAAATGCATAACTGCCGTCCCCCTGCTTCCAGTGGGCCACCAGATGATACATATAGATCCCTTTCCGGTCAGGGACCATGATCGTATGATTCTTCAGTTCTACCCTCTTTACCTGTTCCTCCCCAATCCATTGCTCAGCTTCCACCTTCTTTGGTTTCTTATTGAACGTTACCTTGATCTTCTCCCCGGGAGAAACGGCCGTTGGTTTATATTCCTCTCCCATGGCCACAATACTGCCATATGCCTTATCTACACAATGCCCTGAAAAGAGTCCGTCCCAACAATAGGAGCCTTGTGTCGTCGGAATGGCGACTTCTCCTGCTGTGACGATTGCTGTCGGTGGCGATGTTTGAAATGGTTTGATCATAAACACAATTATTGCGATCACTGCAATGATATTAGCCATTGCCAATATCTTTCTCATGGCCATCACCCCTTTCCAACTTTAGACGTATCCCATAAGAAAAGGGTTATCCCTTGACCCTCTCCCTCTTCACAAGCTCACCCATAGGAAGATACGTTAGGAAAAACACGACAAGTGCCGCAATTTCCAGATTAATATAATATATGACTCCCTCTCCGAAAAAGGACAAGATTGTTTTAGATTCAGTGGGATTTGCCAGATAGAAGAAATTCGTATCGAGAAGGATATTCAGGAAAAAGATCGGCAGGGCGAGAATATTGACCATGAGAAAGCCGGTCCATACAGCTCTTTTCGGCACACGATATCCCTCATATACGATGAAATAAAGGACGGACCACGCAATGGCTGCATGATGAAGGAAATATTTAAGAAAGCGGAAATGAGGAAATTGGTAGGCTATTTCAGGTGTCACCATACTCAGAATCGGAGGGAGAAATCCAATAAAGAAGAGCAAGTAAAAAGCTTTACGATTCGGTTTGAGGAATACATAAATGGCGATGAACGTACTGAGAGAACAAAGCTGGAGGGGCAGATCTCCCACCTCCCACGTACCGGTGGCCACGAGCCAGGTATGCCAAGACAATTCACTCAGCACCAACATCCAAAAAAGCGTCCATTTCAACACGGGCTGATATCTCTTCAGGAAATGCCTGAAGTACACAAGCCAGAATGATATCACCACAAACATCAAAAGCACCGAGATATGGGGAACAGAAAACAATTCGAACGTCTGCATCTCTGTTACGGAAAACATCATGCCACCCCTATTCCTTTTGAAAAGTGGTTATCAGGGATAGTTTATTCGGCATAGGGGTTGACTAAGAACGGCTTGCAGAAATAGAAAAAGCCCCCTAATAAAGGGGACATCATCTTACAACGTAAATGGTGGAATATACCGCCCATCCACATCCGTAAATCCATATTCTTTTGCTAGATCTCCTACTTTCAATGCCTGACCCGTCTTCTCCATCACACATGGATCCATGGCAAGCGCCGTGATGGCACGTCCCACATAATAAGGCGTTTCAGATGGCTTTAAGTCTTCTGATTCCTGCCAGTTTTCCTCATCCACACCCATATGTTCAAGCACCAACTCTGTCCTCATGAATCCTGGAGATACAGCCATGACGGCGATACCCCCTTCCTTTAATTCTTCCGACAGACCGTAAGCCATCCGGACGAGTGCATTCTTTGCCAAATCATAATAGAATTGTCCGGTGTACTTGCCTTTATCATAGAACGTTGTATGAATGATGATCGCATCTTTATTTTCCCGCAGCAGAGGTATGGCAAAATGATTGGTCGCAAGCTGGGCTCTTACGCCTGCCGTGAACATTGTATCCCAATTTTCAAGAGACTGTTCCCAGAATGATCCAGGATTCACACCGATATCATGGGCGCCCCATACATTATTGATGAGAATATCGAGCTTGCCTTGTTCCTCCCGAATTTGCTCAATGACTGCTTTTGTTTCAGCATCAATCGTATGATCACATCGTACTGCAATTCCTGTTCCACCTGCCTCTTGAATTTGAGCTGCGGTATCATCGATTGTCCCTGGAAAGTTTTGAGTAGAGTTTCCTTTTGTACTGCGTCCGGTGACATAAACCGTTGCTCCTGCTTTTCCAAGTTCAATGGCGATGGCACGTCCCGCTCCCCGGCTCGCTCCTGTGACAAGTGCTACTTTTCCTCTCAGTGACTTCATCCAACCATTCCTTTCATCATGTAAGATAACCCCATTATACGATCCCATTCTTGACATCTATTGTCATATTTCATTAAATAAAAGAAAATCCAAGAAAAAGGTGATCGATATGAGAGGCGACCGATTAGTATCCATTCTGTTACTACTGCAAACACACGGCCGAATGACCGCGAAAGCATTGGCTGAAAAATTGGAGGTGTCTGAACGGACCATCCACCGGGACATGGATGCCCTGAGCGGCACTGGGATTCCCGTCGTGGCGGAACGGGGCCAAAACGGAGGCTGGTCGCTCTTGGAGGATTACCGGACGGATTTGACCGGATTGAAGGAATCGGAAATCCGGGCACTATTCGTGTCTCCTTCTGATCATCTCCTGGAAGATCTCGGACTGACCCGTACGACGGAGGAAGCACGGAATAAGCTCATCGCCTCCCTCCCGTCCACGTATCGGGAAAATGCGAAGGACGTATGGAACCGGATCCACATCGACACGAGCTCCTGGCGAAAGCAGACAGACAAGACTGTCTCCCTTGAAATCATCAAAGAGGCGATCTTTCAGGAAATCAAACTAGTCATCACCTACGAACGCGCAGACGGAGAAACCGATGACCGGGTGGTGGAACCGCTGGGGCTCGTGGCGAAAGGGGATCTCTGGTACCTCGTCGCAGCCAAGGAAAACGGGGATATTCGTAACTACAGGGTTTCCCGTATTCATCATACCGAAAAATTGGACGAGTCGTTCCAAAGACCCGATGACTTTGACCTGGCACAGTACTGGTCATCCTCCACAACATCCTTTATCAAGACTCTTCCCTCTTTTGAAGTGAAAGTCGAGGTATCGCCACAGACCTTATCCAGGCTCACCTTCACGGGACGGTTTGCCCGGGTCCTTGAAGTTGGGGAACGAAAAGGTGCGAATTGGATCCCTGTGACGCTATCTTTCGATACGGAAGAAGAAGCGAAAGGCTATCTAATAGGGTTCGCCGATCAAGTCAACATCATTGAACCGGTTGATCTCAAGCAGAAAGTCCTGGAAATGGCAGAGGCTACGGTTTCATTTTATCAACGAATGGAATAATTCTTCCTTTTCTCCGATATGTTTTAACAAAACAGTTGTCGAGGAGAATTCCCATGAAAAATATTCTTTTATTTGCCGATCCGGGTATAGATGATTCTGTGGCCATCATGTATGCCCTCTTGAATCCGGACATTCACGTACTCGGAATCGTATCCAGTTACGGTAATGTCGAAAAGAAACAGGCCACCGATAATATCGCCTACCTTCTGAAACTCGCGGGGAGGACGGATATTCCAATCATCGGCGGTTCCAACAGTCCATCTTCGGGGAAAATCCCCACATATTATCCCGAGATCCACGGAAAGGAAGGGTTGGGACCGATTCGTCCTCCAGAGAACTTCTCTGGTGAACTCACCAACTTTTCCAAACTCTACACTATCTTAAAAGAAAATGAAGACGTCACAATCGTCGATGTCGGAAGGAACACATCACTCGCCTCCCTTTACATCCTGGGAGAAGATATTGCCAAGAACGTAAAAGAATTTTATATCATGGGAGGTGCCTTTTTCGTTCCGGGGAACGTCACCCCGTCAGCGGAAGCAAACTTCTACGGAGATCCGATTGCATCAGAACTCGTAGTCAAGAATCTCAACAATCTTTATATCGCTCCGTTAAATGTCACAAACAAGGCAATCGTCACCCTCGAACACATCAAAACCATTCAAGAGATGAACGGTAATCCCCTCGTTCATATCTTGGATGACGTTATGTCCTACTATATTGATGCCTATAAAAAACTCATCCCCGGCATAAACGGCGCCCCCCTCCACGATGTCGTCACCCTCTCCCTGATGGTGAATCCGGAGATGGGAAAAACGATCAGAAGGGACGTCGAGGTACTGACAACAGGCTACGGGCAAGGCACCTCTATCGCCGATTTCAGGGTGAGCTCGAAACCGGCTGAAAAGAATATCAACATCTATCTGGAGATCGATTACCAAATGTTCGTGAACGATTTCATAGAGGTCATGACCAGAAAAAGATAGCTTGTTGAAATAAAGAAAGGATAGGCTTGAATACTCCAGCCTATCCCTTCGTATCCTATCGACTCTTTTCCCCAATGGCGATTAACTCCTGGAGGAACACATCAATTTCCCCCACCAGCACACCTCCATGTCCTGTACACAGTACATCCACATCATATTCCTTCATGATCTTCAGGCCGATCAGGAATTCAGGCAGATCTGCAACTCCGCCACCCTCAAGATACTCGAACCAGGCTTGTCTCAGGTCATCCCCTTTTGAAACAAGCCCTCCATCTGACAAAGGATCGCCAAAAAAACAAAGAAAATCCCCTGTGAACAGTGTTCTGGTCGGGCGATGAAAGAAAATGACAGAACCCGGGGAATGATACCCGACCCTTCTGTAGTCGTACTCCCCAATCGTCCCCCTGTCAAGGAGCTCTCCCCTGATGGAATACTCAGCCGGCAACGTTTCATCGGCATGAATGACCTTCCTTGCCTTCGTAAATAATGCCGCCCCTCCCACATGGTCCTCATGACCATGGGTGACGAGCATGAGCTTTACATCGTCTGCCGTTTTCCCGATTTTGTTTAAAGCGTGCTGCAGGAATACCAAGTGACCTTCTTTACACGAATCGACCATAGTCATTCCAGCTTCTTCCTCGACCAAGTACGCATTCGTATAGGTATTCCACTCAGCATCCCATATCGCCAGCACATATATTTGATTATTTACTTGTTCCAATTGGTACTCCACTTTCACTTCCCCCTCCTACATTTCACTAGAATCAATTCCACAAACAGGGGGCATTCTCCTTTTCAAGAATTTGAAATTAGTAGATAAAACCTTCAATGGACACCACGATCAATAAAAGAGACACAGCAAAAAACAGATAGCTTCGATACGATTTCCGGTTCTTCTGTCGTTCTTCCGCTCCCATCACGATCATCATGATTGCAAAACCTGCCATCGTAAAAGGAATGATACTATTATTATTTGAAATTAACCCATAGAGTGATAGTGTCATGACAATAACAGCACTCGTAATCCTAACTTTTTTCAGCACGGTAGGTTCCTCATTTCTCCTGTAAATTAGATGATGTAATACCTATAAGAATCGAAATGGTCGCCGCCCATCGTTACTTTCATTCGTTTAATGGGCGATAGTACGATTATTTATATTTGATGATTTTGAAAAATATATAGACCTTCATAGGATATTTCCTTTTATTTTCATCATCCTTATTTTACCACACCATTATTCATGATAACTTATTAGCAGGAAACCATTCATGATTTTATTTATAAAAAATGAAACCAATTTTGAATTAATGAAGTCTTAATAGCGAAGGAAAGGAGGAAAGGCATTGGAAGAAATGAAAACTAACGAAGGAATCACTAACAATAAAGAGCTAATGCTTGAACATATCATGACCCATTATTCTAAAGATGTGTATCTCCTGGCATATTCATTTGTAAAAGAGAAAGGATTAGCTGAGGACGTTTCACAGGAAGTCTTCATCAAGTGCTATCGAAATCTCGATTCATTTAGAGGAGACGCAGAGATAAAATCCTGGATCTACCGAATCACAGTGAATACTGCAAAAGATGCTGTAAAGAAAAAGAGTTTTAAAATCTTAAAATTCCCTAAGGTATTCTTTGAAAATTTCAAGAAAAGCGAAAGTGCTGAAAAGACCATGTTGAAATACAATCATAATGAACAGATTTTACATATAGTCTTGGATTTACCGATTATTTATAGGGAAGTCATCATCTTATATTATTTCCAAGATCTAAAGGTGAATGAAATATCCGATGCACTAAACGTAAACATCAACTCTGTGAAGACCCGATTATCACGAGGCAGATCCATACTTAAAGAGAAAATGGTAAAGAAAGGAGAGATCCCGTTTTGGATAGACAATTAAAAAAGGTAAAAGCACATTTTGAACATCATTATTATGATGATGAAATGACAGATAAACTGAAACACATTGTTATGAAGGAAGTTCATAAAACACCTAAGAAATTCTATAGAAATCATATAACCTATTTTTCAAGTGTAGCTATTCTGGCAATCGTTGTACTAATCGGGTCTACTTTTCTTTCTCCAACTATGGCTGCCGTCATGTCCAATGTTCCATATTTTGACGAGATTTTCTCCAGTATGCAAGACTCTGAAGATCAAGAGAAACGGATGGATATTTTTTACGACGATGTGACAAAAAGAGTAAAAGACAAAATGCCCGAAGGAGTTGTCGATACTTCTCTCTTCACTTCTCATTTCTCTAAAAAACCAAACTTCACTCTAATGGTTGACGATAAAAAATGGAAGAAAGAGTATGAGAAGGAATTTGAAGACATAGTAAATTCCATGGCGATTAAGAATCATATTGATCATTATAAGACCGAAGTGACTGTTATTGATCCACCTGAAACCATTGTAAGCGAGAAAGAAAAGGAAAGGATGGAATATTTAAATAAAGTGTACAATACCATAGATACAGTTTTGACGACGAATCATTTTAATAAAAGCCAAGTGGATATAGACCCTCAAACTAAAACAGCTACTATCAAAGTAGCGTTCAATAAAACAAATAACACAAAGCATGTAACCGAAAATTTAACTAATAAACTTGAAGAGGCATTCCAAAAAGAAAACATTCAGGACCTCGCAATAAAGATTAAGAAAAGAAGCAAGTCGGAAATTTGGGACGAAGAATGGCAGCCGATTTTCACTTCAATCATGGAGGTATCCAGTGATAAGTTCACCGAAGTGAATGGGTTCGCTTATTCATTCCACCCAGCACCTTTGGAGATCATTATCAAAACATCACTCCCGAAAAATGAAAAGAATAAGGCAAAAGAAATTAACGACTATGTTAAACAAATTATTGATGTTAAGAAAAAGGAACTCTCAGTTGAGGATATTCCTTATAAAATCATCATTCGGGATAAAAAGCATAAACAGATGTATGAAGAATTATATGAATGAAGTCTAGAAAAAGGTGTTCGCGTTTTGCGAACACCTTTTTTAGACAGTCAGTTATTTCGCGTCCTTATCCGGCTGATGAATCCCGAACACATTGCCTTCCGTGTCTATGTAATACCCCTGCCACGCCATTCCCGGCAATGCGTACTTCGGCATGGCCACCTGGCCGCCGTGCTCAAGGATAAGCTTCTCGGTTTCATCATAATTCCCGACGCCCATCGTGCAGGAATATCCGTTCATCGGCTGATTCGGTTCAGGTGGAGGACTTTGACGCTGCATCAGTGCACCATTGATCCCCATCTCATTCTCATCCCCTGTCACAGCCCCGACATAAGGCATTCCGGCGTATTCGCTCCAGTCCTCGAATTTCCAGCCGAATACTTCCCCGTAGAACGTCTTGGCCCGTTCCATATCATCCACATGCACTTCGAAATGTACCATTCTTCCCATTGTTCATACCTCCCATATACTGGATTTCATTATAATGATTTCGATATTACGGAGAGAATCCCTTCTTTTATATTTATTAAATGCGGTTCATTCTAGCAGGCTTGCTTTCTGGCACATGACATCACAGAAGACTAACAAAAACAAACAGAAATAAATCGGCGAATAAGAAACATTTTATGATCCATCCCCTCTATCCTTACGTTTTCTTCATGATTATCATTTGTGTGGAAAATCAAAAGTTTCTTTGTCGGTTATGTTACACATCAACATTTCCTCACTTTTTTTCACATTAAATCTATTGAATAAAGGTTAAAGCTTATCTATTATGAATCTAGCATACATAGAAGAAAGGATGGTTATCATGCTGCCGATCGATCGACAAGAACAAATTTTAACCTGGCTTGAAGAAGAGGGAACACTGCGTGTATCAGACATCAGCACCCGCCTCGAGGTATCGGAAATGACGGTCTACAGGGACCTTAAGCCACTGTTGGAAGCGAACAAAGTCCGCAAGACGTCAAATGGCATTTCTACGATGGAATCTGAGGGCATCCCAACTGATTCCTGTGTATATTGCCTGAAGACAACGACCTCAAGAAGAGCTTTACAACTCATAAAGAAGGATCATTCGATTGAACAAACATGCTGTCCGCACTGTGGATTACTCCGTTATGAAGACATCAAGGAGGATGTGATGCAGATTCTCTGTCGTGACTTCCTGACGGACATGACGATCAGTGGAAAAACCGCCACATACCTGATTGATGCGGACCTGAACCTGAACTGCTGTCAGCCACAGGTCATTTCCTTTGAATCGAGGAAGCAGGCCGAACAATTCCAAACCGGATTCGGAGGTAAAATCTACACGCTTCCACAAGCCATCATGGCGATCTCGAATGACATGCAAGGATCGGGCAGTTGCCACGACTAGGAAAAGAGGAAAAAACGATGGACAAAAAATCATATCAAACGATTTGGAGATGGCATTTCTACGCAGGCATCATCATTGCCCCATTTCTATTGATCCTCGCTGTGACGGGATCGATTTATCTCTTCAAGCCCCAGATCGAACAGAATCTCTATCAACAGTATTACGAAATTAATCCACAGGGAGAGAAGCTTCCAGCCACTGAACTCATCGATAATGTGAAAACGCTTCACCCCGATGCACAGATCACAAGCTTCCGCCCAGGGGAGAGTGCCGACCGCTCCAGTGAAATCGGCATCAGTACAGAAAACGGGTCTGCAACCGTCTTCTTGAATCCTTACACAGGAAAGTCCCTCGGTAAATTGAAGCCCGAGGACCGGATTATGAATAAAGTCGAAGAAATTCACGGAGAGCTGATGGCGGGTACAATCGGCGACCGCATTGTGGAACTTGTTGCCTGCTGGGCCGTCGTCCTCATTGTCACGGGATTATTCTTATGGTTCCCGCGTAAGAAGGACAAGCTATCAGGCGTGTTCCTTCCCCGCATCAATAAAGGAAAGAAGATCTTCAGAAGGGATCTCCACGCAGTACCGGCGTTCTGGGTCACAGCAGGAATGCTGTTCCTGATCATGACAGGTCTTCCCTGGTCCGGATTCTGGGGAACCAACTTTCAGAATCTCATGACCAACGCAGGAGCCGGCTACCCTCCTTCTATCTGGACAGGGGAAGCTCCTCAGTCCGTCGTGAAAACAAAGGAAATCGCCGACGTCCCCTGGGCTGCTGAGAATTTGGACGTTCCCGTATCGGCCCTTGAAGGGTACACGCCATTATCCATGAATGATGTCGTAACGATTGCGAAACGAGAAGGAATTGATCCGAGTTATACCGTCTACATCCCTCAGGATGAAAAAGGCGTCTATACTCTATCCGCCTTCCCGGCTAAAGCACAAAATGAAGTCACGATGCACCTTGATCAGTATACAGGAGCCGTCCTCGCCGATTACCGATTCGCCAACTACGGGATTGGTGGCAAAATCGTCGCCATGGGGATCACCCTCCATACAGGCACCCAATTCGGCTTCATCAATCAACTGTTCAGCCTGTTGATCTGCCTTGGCATCATGCTTGTCTCCATCAGCGGATTCTATCTGTGGCTGAAGCGCAAACCGAAAAAAGAAATGGGTGCACCGAAATCACCGGGGATCCTGAAGATGAAGTACTTCCTGCTTATCATGATTGCACTAGGTATCTTATTCCCACTCGTCGGGGCTTCCTTGATTGTCATACTGCTTCTTGACCGGTTATTGATTAAAAAAATCCCTGCTACGAAAAAATTCTTCGGTGCGGCATAAGAAAGGACGATTCGATATGAAATCAACGATAAAATACTTTAGTATCCTTTTCCTTTGTATGCTTCTTGGTGCCTGCGCCCCGAAGGAAGATCCGGCAGAATTGTACGAGCAGGAATCTCCCCTCCAGGCTGATATTACGATGCCGGACGATTTTTCCGACAGCGGTGACCTGATCAAGATCGAACTCACACAAAATAGCAAAATAGTGGAGGACGCCGACTTTGTTCACGTGGAAATCTGGAAAGGCGACGGGTCCTTCCATGATGGAATGGAAGAAGCCGAGAATGCTGGAGATGGGATTTACACATTCAATAAGAACCTGAAGGAAGATGGACTCTATTACATCAAAGTCCACGCAGGAAACAACGGCTCCACCATTATGCCGACTCTGCCTTTTGCCGTCGGCGAACTATCCAAAGCCGACGTCGAAGCCTTGAATGACCACGTTCCCGTGGAGAATGGAGATCACAGTCAGCACCACTAGCGTTCAAAGATCGAAAGCCGATGCCGCTTTCGATCTCTTTTTGGCAGAATAAAAGATGTCTAGTTTGCTATAATGGTCTTAAAAAGGGGATGTTGACTCTATGATTATCCGGGAAACCGAGGATTCCTTCTTCATGATCAAACAACACGACCACGCCTATGTATCCGGCGAAACGATCAAACATGTCAATCGCAATCTATTAAAATCCGATCCGCTTTTCGATGACTTCGTCTACGCATCCCATCAGCACGACCGGAGCTGGATCGGCCTTGATGACACGCCGATCTGGAACGACGGGAAGCAGATTCCCTTCACCTTCTCAGACTATCCCCTTCTGCCGAAACTTGCATTCTACAAAAGCGGGCTGGATGAAATCGAGGAGACTAACCTCTATTCAGCACTTCTATGCAGCCTTCATTTCTGCTCTTTCTTTGCCAAATCGAAGGATCCGGACTGCCTGCAATTTTTACAGGATGAAGCATCAAGGCAGAAGAACATCCGAAAGCAGCTGCCGAAGCTTGACGAAGAACTGCTTATCCAGCACTTTCAGCTCCTTCAATTGTCCGATAATCTCTCCCTCTATTTTTGCCTGAATGAACCGGGTGTGGATAAAGAGAGCGAGCATCCGTGGTTCAGGGATGGTTTCAAGAACACGGAGAGCTTTCACCCCGGGAATCAAAAGCTTCTGGCCAGGTGGGTGAATGAGCATGAGGTGACGTTTGATGCCTTTCCATTTGAAACGGATTTTCATGTGACCCTGCCTTATAAAAAAGTGGCCAAGGCGACGATCCGGAATCTGGGGATTGCGGAAGCGTATAGGGAAAGTGAACTAGAGGAACATACTATTTTAATACGAAAGTAAAGAAGACCCTTAGATGAGGGTCTTCCTTCATTTTCAAGAAGAAACCGATGCCTTCACTTCCTGCACCACTTCCCCCCTCGTTTCCAGCGTCTTCATAATCACATGATACATGACAGTCCCGGTCATACCGAAGATCAAGAGGATGCCGCCCATCATCAACGGACTGACCCACTCCCCTACGATGATGAGGAGGGAAGCAATGATCATGGCGCCATAATAGGTCAGGCTGTAGAAGGCCATATATGTGCTGCGGGCGTTGGACGGCGCCAGGTCCCCGATCATCGCCTGCTTGATCGGCACGTACATGAGCTCCCCGAACGTCCCGACAAAGCCCAGGATAAAGAGGAATAAAATATTGTTCGTGAAAGCAAAGGCGCTGAAACAAATGGAAAAGATGAACATCCCCGTCACAAGCGTCCATCGGTCACTCCACTTTTTAAAAAGAAATAGTACGACTGCGGATAAGAGCACGACGATAATGGTATTTTCCGTCCGCAGGAATCCGAGCATCCTCGTACCGTCAAGCGTGAAGTCGAATCCCAGGAAAGAAGCCTGTTGCTCTGAGATATCCCTCTCAAGACGAATTCCGACGTAATTAGTCAGGGATTGCTCCAGGGTGAAAATGAAAACGGCGCCGATGATATACATCATGAATAATTTATCTTTCAATACGGTTGAATAGTTTTGAACCATCTTGTTGGATGAAGAAGTGGTTTCAGTGGTGGCAGGTTCCGGTGTGTAGGTTTCTGTGATGAAGAAAATGGTAATCAGGACGGACAGGAGTGTGATCCCTGATATCCCGAGGAATAATTCAAACAGGTACGTTTTAAATAGAAATGCCCCGATGATGCCTCCGATGGCAGTGGCGAGATTTCCAAGCCAGTAGCTGACGGTGAATACGAGCTTCCGTGAATCGGAATCGGTCACATCGATGATCATTGCTTGTGCTGCAGGCTGGAACATCCCCCCGGCAAACATATTGAGTACGAAAAACGCCGCTGTTACGTATGGCAGGTCGAACCACGGTGAATTGCATAGAGCAATGAAGAAGAACGTCGCCATTATTCCGAGTTCGGCAAAAATCATAATCTTCCGGCGACCGATCTTATCTGAGATATGCCCGCCGATAAATCCACCAACGATCCCGCTGATGACGATCAGGACAAGGATGACCCCCGTTTGAGTAGCACCGATCTTCTGGGCGAAATAGATGGCCATGAACGGAATGACCGCCATGGTGACAAGCCCTCCGAGGAACTGCATGGCAAGCCTTAGTTTCAGATTGGGATGAATGTCGCGTATTTTCATCACATATCCCACCCTTCCGTCACAGGACCGAATAACCGCAGGGCCTGTATTTTCATATTGCTCCAGATCAGATTCGTATAGTCATCGATAAAGGTCAGCCTCAGCCCATTTAATAAGGAAACATACGATTGAGCCATCAGCACCGGTGACCCTTCATAGAAGCATCCCTCCTTTTGCCCTCTTTCAATGACAGGATGAATGCGTTCTGCAAACACATCGACAAAGGCACTCAACTCTGCGAACAAGACGGGATACCTGTCCGGCCTCGCCAGTACCTGCTGTGAAAGGCGCAGGAAATCCTTATTCCTTGCAAACACATCCAGCTGGCAGTCGATCATATTCCGGACCATCTCCATCGGACTTCCACTGTACCGTTCCTCTATCTCACTAAAATATGGCTTGATCTCTTCCAACGGTTCAAGGATCGCAGCTTCAAAGAGAACCTCTTTAGTAGCAAAGTATGTGAACACGGATCCGAAGCTGACCCCTGCCTCCTTGGCAATCGCTGAAATCGTCGTCTCGGCAAATCCATTTTCGCTGTATGTTTTGACGGCTGCTTCCAGGATAGCCGCTCTCTTTTTCATCATTTTTTCCTCCCGCGACATGATGTTTCCCTCCTTTATTCAAAATTGATTGATTGATCAATTTTTATTTTACTGTTATGTATTTCCAAGGTCAACGATTATTTTTCGACAAAAAAACCGCTTTCTGGTGTGCCAACAACAGAAAGCGGACTTATTTTATTCGTCAAACGCCCCGTTCATCCGGACCAGCAGTTCCCCGAATACTTCCTTCTCCTCATCCGACCAGCCTTCAAGCATACCTTCATACCACTCGAGCCTCATGCGACTGTCAATAGCAAGCTTTTCCTTCCCTTGCTCAGTGAGGTCAAACAGGCTTACGCGTCCGTCACTTGGGTCTGAAAAGCGCTGGATGAGCTTCTTTGCCTCGAGTGCGGCCGCCTGTCTGGACAAAGTCGAAATATCCAGTTGGAACGCTTCGGCAAGCTCCTTCAATCGTGATGGTCCCTGTTCATCGAGCTGCCTCATCAGCAGGTATGCCGAGCGCTCCAAGATCCCGATTTTCCGATCGGACTGATCCCGGAAGACCGCCTTTCTGATCAAGGACGTCAACTCGTATTCAATCCGTTTTATCGAGTTCTCTTTGGACATAGATCTCCCTCCTTTTTACGTCAGTCAACCTGACAGATTCATTGACAACACTGCAGTTACTTGTATAATACAAGTATATAGTTGTATCGTACAAGTAATCCCAGGAAAAGTAAAGCGTTTTCATTGAAAGGTGGGAAAAGGGTTTCCTTTCAGGAGGTCCCGTGTTATGAAAATCATTCGAATCATCATCCAAATCGGCATTCTTTATGCCTTTTCCTTTATAGGAGGAACTGCCCAGCATCTCCTCCACCTTCCGATACCCGGAAGCATCATCGGCTTGATCCTGCTCCTTGCCTGCCTGTCGTTGAAAATTGTCCCTGTGATCATCGTCGAGGATGGCGCAAGCTTTTTACTCGCCATTCTCCCGCTATTATTCATCCCGGCCATGACAGGGGTCATGAATTATCCTTCTCTCTTATCAGGGACAGGTGCCGTGCTATTTCTCATTGTCGTCGTGAGTACCATCGTTACCATGGCTGTATCCGGTTTTGCCAGCCAGCACTTAGAAAAAAGATCTGAAAGAAGGGAACAAGCATGCAGCAAGCACTGATCGCAATCGTGATCATCGCATTCACCGCCGTCCTTTATTTTTCCATGGTGAAGGTGTATCAGCGGTTTCCGTTTCCGATGCTGATTCCGGTCCTGACCACAACGATCGTGATCGTCGGACTTTTAGTCAGTATGCACATCCCATATAAAGATTACATGATCGGCGGGAAATGGATCCATTCCCTGCTTGGTCCCGCCGTCGTCGCCCTTGCGTATCCCTTATATAAGCAGCGGAAGATCCTGATGAAGTATCGCTTCCCGATCATCGGAGGCGTCTTCGCAGGACTTCTGACCGGAATGGTGAGCGGGCTCATGTTTGCACGCATTCTCGGCATCGACCATGAGCTAATCCTTTCCATCGTGCCGAAATCGATCACGACACCCGTCGCCATCCAGATTGCATCAGGTCTCGGGGGAGTCCCGGCCATGACCGTCGTCTTCGTCATGATCGCCGGATTCTCAGGGGTCATCCTCGGACCGATGATCCTGAAAATGGGCCGCATCCATAGCTCACTCGGACGCGGAATCGCCTTAGGCAGCGCATCCCACGCCCTCGGTACGTCGAAAGCGATGGAATACGGGGAGTTGACCGTCTCCATGAGTTCCGTGTCCATGACGTTGAGTGCCCTGCTAGGCTCTGTGTTTGGTCCGATTGTGGTGTGGGTGTTTCATGTGTGATGGGGGTGTTTAGGCAGACTAAGATTTTTCGACAAACTGGGCATGTATAGAATTTCGGGATCGTTTATTTGATATGAGGTTTATACTTTGAGGACTGGGAGCATATTTTTCTATCGGGATCATAAATCTGATAAGTGAGCATTCCTTATGTATCTGGAGCGTATATCCGAAATAAGATACATATCTTTTGGACCCGGACCGTATTTCCGAAGCAATGTGCATATCCTGTAAATTAAAAGCTTAAAGAAAGAATACCGACCCATATATCGGAACAGACTTATAGTAATAGCCAACATATGAAAGAAAAACAGAAATGAATACACTAAGTTGTCCACAAAGACCCGTTCATACCGGGTCTTTTTCTATTTTTCCGTTTACGGTACTTCAGATACGAACAGAATGATACCAAGTATCCTACATGGAAAGGAACAAATGATATGTCGAAAAATAAGATTGGTTATTCCCTTTTAATCGTCATGATTCTTGTACTCATTCTGTCCTACTTCGCCATCAACCCGATCGGGAGTGAAAATCGTGAAGTAGACTCCCAAAGCCTGATTTCCAACATGACCCTCGATGAAAAAATCGGCCAGATGCTCGTAGCAGGTGTCAATGGAACGCAAATGGATGAGCCGACGAAGGATTTGATCCAAAAGCATAAAGTCGGAGGATTTATCTTCTTCTCGGATCATTTAAAAGGACCGGAGCAAACCGTCCGTTTTGTAAACCAACTGAAAAAAGCAAACGCCGATAACCCTCTTCCCCTCCTATTAAGCGTCGATCAGGAAGGCGGGAACGTGACGCGACTCCCTGGAGGACTCGTGAATTTCCCTACCAATCAACAAATTGGAAACGCGAACGATCCGGACGTTTCCTATGAAGTGGGGACCCTTCTCGGCAAAGAGCTGAAAGACTTCGGATTCAATTTGAACTTCGCTCCCGTCCTGGACGTAAACAGCAATCCGGATAACCCGATCATCGGCGACCGCTCCTTCAGCCCGGACCCTGATATTGTGAGCGAACTAGGAATCCAGACGATGAAAGGGATTCAATCCCAAAACATCCTGTCATCGATCAAACACTTCCCTGGTCACGGTGACACATCCGTAGATTCACATCTGGCCCTTCCTGTCGTGAACAAAAGCTTACAGGAACTCGAGTCCCTGGAACTGATTCCATTCAGGCGTGCCATCAATGATGGAGCCGACCTTGTAATGGTTGCCCATATCCTGCTTCCCAAACTCGATGACAGCTATCCGTCATCATTATCGGAGGCCATCGTGACGGATCTTTTACGTAAGAAACTGAACTATAATGGCGTCGTCATCACGGATGATATGACCATGAAAGCCGTGACGGACAACTACGGAATGGGAGAAGCTGCAGTGCAATCCGTCAAAGCCGGCAGTGACCTGATCCTCATCGCCCACGATGCTCAAAAGGCAGTGACAGCTATGGAAGCACTGAAATCTGCCGTTAAAAATGGGGAAATTTCAGAGGAGCGAATAGATGAAAGCGTGCAGAGAATCATCAACCTCAAACAAAAGTACCATCTGAAAGATACTCAAACAGGTGAAGTCGACCTAACGGAACTAAATCAAGCGATCAAATCAGTCAATTCGAAAATCACACCATAATAAAAAGCGGATCTCTCTTAGTGAGAAATCCGTTTTTTTTTAGGACAGTGCTCTTTCAAATATGATTTCATAATCCGTCGGTTTTCCGTGGCCATTGTACCTGAGCGGAAGCACCTGGACGAGCCGCCATCCCTCAGCGGCATACTCCTCAATGATCTCCCTGTGCTTTGGCTCGGTGAAAAATCCACCTAGGCTGGTTTGGACGTAAGTGTATTCGTACATGGTTGCACCTCCGTGGGTTTTTCTTACTTTACGTATTCACGGTACTTGAGGTTTCAAATTTCTCGTCGGAATGGACAAGTTCCATCAGCTTTTCAACTGCCTTTATAACCACCAATGGTTCATCCCTTTGAATATAATGAGCACTATTCTTAGCAAGCACAAATTCACCCTTAGAAGAACTCAGTGCCATCTCCCTCTGCATGTCATTCCACAATTCCTGGGATGCTTCTGAATAATGATCTTTTTTACCAGCGGAAAGTACTATGACCGGCATGCTTAATGTCTTCTTATATTCTTTTAACTGCCCCAAGCTTTCCATAAATTCTTGGTAATTGCCTTCTCGTACAAATTGCTTGCGATATGCTTCCTGGAAATCACTCGGCATCGTAGGAAGGAAACGTTCTCTATAACCCACAGGTGTCGAGTCAACCAGTACCAAGCCCGCGACTTCTTCAGGATATTCATGAGCATATACACTCACATTCACTCCACCGAAAGAGTGCCCGACCAATATGTAAGGAGGCTTGATATTCAAGCTACACAACAACTCCTTTAGCTCTTTTACCATCTCGCGGCTCGTCCTTGGATTCGGGCTCTTCTCGCTTGCCCCAAGTCCGGCACGATCATATATCAGTACTTCTGTTATCCCAGATAACTCTCCGATCACGGGATCCCATGCTTTCGAATAATCTCCGTAACCTGCATCCATCACCACAGTGGGTTTACCGTTTTTCTCCCCCATCAGTTTGGCGTATAATTTGAAATCGTTTACCGATACGAGTGTTTCTTTTTTCATTTTTCACTAAGTCCTCTCTTCGCTTTTTACTTTTTTAACATTCTGGAAGTATACCTCTGGAGAAGACCAATCATTAAACAAAGGAGGGATTGCAGGGGTGTCTACATGTTGACTGGACAGTAGGTGTGTAATATATTGAATCATTTTATCAATGTCCTCTTTTTTCCCGATCGGTCCGTGTCCGGGGATGACCATTTCGATATCCAGCTCCATTACTTCTTGTAAAATCTCTACCCACTGTTTTGGATCGCTCTCCTCAAAGAATGTCGGATGACAGTGAACGAACACAAGGTCCCCCATAAGAATCACCTTTTCTTCCGGAATGTAAAGCATGGCATCACAAAAAGAGTGGCCGCCTCCTAACGTAAACATCTTCGCCCGTCGTTTTGTTCCCTGTAAACTCTTCTCTTCTATAAATGTTTCATTAGGCAAAGTCAATTCCAGGTCAGGTAACGACCGTTTCATTTCATATAAAAAGCTCACTTGATCTTGAAGGGCTGATTCCCCGGTTTCATCGAGCTGCTTCTCAAGAGATTCTATATATTGAGTGAGTCCGTCGATGTCCGCTTTCTGCTTCTTTATTCTAGGAGGATGGATGTCTTTCATTTTTTCTAATGTGGTCTCGCTTGAGATGATTTGAATGTCCTTAAACGATTGATTGCCCCGGATATGATCTCCGTGATAATGGCTATTTACAACGCACGTGACTCTCTGATTTGTGATTTTTTCAGCAGCATCTCTCAAAGCTTCCGACGCCTGCTGGGTGTTAAACGTATCAAATACAACTACTTGATCTCCTAAATCCACAAATCCCGCATTTCCTACTGCCCCGCCCCCTGGCTTTGCTATTGCAGCGTAGATGCCGTGTTTGACTTTTTTTAGTGTAAAGTGTTTGCTGTTGAACTCATCGATCATTCGCTCCACCCCTTTATTGAAAATATTCATTCGGCGAAACCACGTCCACCAACCCACTCTCCTTCAGAAACTGAGTCACCAGGTGCACATGTCCCGACCCGATAATCAACAGTGTACGGTCATCAGGCAAGGTACTGAGTTCAGCGAGGTTCGAGTAGATGATTAAATTCCGTTGGTACCACCATCTCACCCAATCGATTCCAATATAGCTGGTTTCCCTGCCAATACGCGCTATCGCCATATACATTTCGTGATCGAGTTGAACCCTCGACTCTGAATTACTTTGTTTGACCATTTCATAAATATTGGGCGGATCCATGTTTAATTGGAGCTTTGTACGGTATGTATCATTAATGTGTTGATACATATCAGGCTGCTCATTCTTCGCCCATTCCATGACCTGCCCCAATCCAAGGTTTCCGACATTGTCCATCCAATCAACGGCATAGAGTTCATTATGATGCAACTCAGATGCCAGTCGAAATCCAAACTGATGAATTTCATCCACCTCCAATGCTAAGTCTTCGTTTAGATATTTGCGGAACTCTTCATTAAGTGATTCATTCTTGTCCTTCTCCACTTCCAATGCGATCTTAGTAGGCTTGAACTCTTTCAAACTGTTCACGACTTCCTTGATTTCATTTTGCCTATCATTTAACAAAACATCATCAAGCTCCACATGCTGAAGATCTGGAGTATAGCGCATATGAAATGTTCCCAGGACCATCACTTTCGGTTTTGTATTCATATTGACGAACCCCTTCCCTTCACGATTACTTCGTTTTTGACCCGCTCAACCTCTCCAATCTTCCACTCTATGATTCTCAGAATTCCCTCTTCCGACAGATACCCTTGGAAATACTTCTCCACTTCCCACGCCATCATCATCGCCAAATGGTCTATGTACAGGTAGTTAAAATCACTCCAAAAATCTTCATCATGTAATTCTATCCCACGCTCTTTTACGCATTTCCGATAACACTCAGGAACGAATGAAATCAGTTCATCGTCATACAGATCCTGCATCAGGATCGTCACATCCCTTAAGGGGGAGCCTATTGCTGCCCACTCCCAATCGATGAACCATACCTCTTCATCTTTGTAGAAGACGTTCTCTAAATGAGGGTCACCGTGAGTAATGACGGCAGGACATTTCCATTGATAGTGAGGGATATCCCACTTCTCATAGGCTTCTTCGATTACTTTCATCCACTCTGAACGTGCCCACGCTTTTCTTTTACATAACTTCACTAGCTGTTCCTGACACCAATCCCGCCATTCTGAGCTCAATCTGTGGACGGGCAGCTTGGATGCAGCTTGAACAGAACTTGTGTCATGCAGAGATGCCAACCTTTTCAATACCTCCTCGATGAATTTCCTTTTTTCTTCCATTGGCCTACTTTCAAAGCCTATCTTTAGGGGTTCCCCCAGATCCAACATGAACATCGCTTGCGGAGAATCCTCCCATATGTCCACGACTCTATTAAATGGCCTCAGCACATCTGCTATATTCATATGTATGTCTACTTCTTTGTTCCGCCCATGACCAAACTCTTTATAAATATAACGGGTTCTCTCACCATCACTTTCTCCCACGGCTTCAACCCTATAAATATTGCCTGCATGGGCGCCACCGATTTCCTCCGTGATCTGCAGCTCCAAGTTCATTTCCCTCAACCTGTGGACCCTATGCTTCACATACATCCCCCTAACACAAACCTTATAATGTCATTATTTCAAATTAATGGTATGAATACAAATAAAGACGGCCCCATTCGAGCCGCCTACTGACTTTCACTATTCTGGTTGTCTAACTTATGATTAATCTCATGCAAAAGGTACAACCCTCTCATCAAACAACCCGTAATGATCCCAAAACCAACCGCCAGGCCGAATACATGTAATGGAATCAATAAAAATCCAATAATGGAGGCTGTAAGGATTAGAAATAATAAGAACAATATACTCCCTCCAATTTATTTCTTTATGTAGGGTATTGCATTAACCCGTAGGTGCGATTCCTTACTTTTCCCTTAATGTTTGCAAATACAAAAACCGATCAAGTGCCTTCTCCCAGTTCACATCTAGTTCCTCTTTCACTGCATACACCAACTCATGAAAAACCGGCTGAAGTCCGTAAAAGTTCTCTACTCGTTTGAATATTTCTTCCTTATCTACTGCCTTGTAGTGAGACAAAACTTCCTTTGTCACACCGGGTCCATAAGACCAATACAATCCCGCAAAATCGAAGGCAGGATCTCCCCATTGGGCATCTGTGAAATCAATGACACCACTCACCATACCCGTTTCAGGGTCACATAGAATATTGGCAGTCGTTAGATCGCCATGAATAACGGCAAGGTTTACCGATTCGTATTTGGTCAGGAACTCCCCGAAAAAATCCAGGACGACCGTTTTCTGCGCTGTGGCCAGATGTGGAAACACATATGTCCGGACCTTCAGAAATAATTCTTTCCAGTATTCTTTCGTGTGATGTGTCTTGAGATTCGGCAAATCCGATTTTCTTATGCTGTGCAGCTTGGTCAGAAAATCCCCGAGTAACACTGAACTTTGATGCTTAGGGGGTGTAAACCCTCCAAGGACTACACCTTCAAGGTAAGGATATTTCACCCCTGCCATCTTCCCATTTATGTGAATGAGCTCATATCGGGGGATTTCAAGCATCGGTGCCTTTGCTGCCAAATGTTTCAGCAAAGCGGTCTCATTCACTACTTTTGCCGCTATTTCTCTTGTCTTCGGAAATCTGAATACGGTTTCTTCGTTTATGACAAGGATGTCATTGTCCCAACCGTTACCAAAGGTATCTAGTTTAAAGATTTGATCACTTGGGATCGTTTCATTCACAATTTGCAGCATTTGTTGGGTGTTCAATGATCGCTCCCCCGTTTCCTCCATTTACGATAGACGAAAAGATATAGCTTCTTTGATTCTCTTATAATACATTTCCCAGTCCCCTTCACCATTTTCAACAAGTTCACGACTGATCGGTAAATCCTCAAGGATGCTTAACTCCTGATTTTTTCGCATCTCAAGATACTCGACCAATCCTAGATAACCCTTCAACCCATTCGCCTTCCCATACCCTTGATTCACATGATACTCCGTAAAGAACTCACGCCACTCCTGACTTCGCTCCTTATAGACATGATGGAAGGATTGTTCAACGTTGTCCTGATAAAAGTAGATTAGCAGAGGGTTCATTGGTGAGATCAACGAGCTGATTTTCTTTAGATAGTTTTCCAACCTCTTTGGTTCCGCATTATGCATGGCAATGAACTTGGTAAATGGATTCTGCAGGAAACAGCATTCAAATATGTATACTTCATCACTAAATTCCGTTTTTTCCACGAATTCTTTCCAATAGTGATACGAAACCTCTTCGAACGTGTCGAGATTCAATTCGTAGACATCATAAGAAGCCAATTGATCGGTAAGCGAAGAATCAACATTTGTAAGCTGACCGTATGAAATATAATAATGATGGCCCTTCTTTTCTGCAGCCTCTTGGATCGTCTCCCGATGTTCAGAGAACCTTTCCAGTATGTTGTTGAACTGATCCTCATCTAAACAAGCTGTCGATTCATAATCAGCAGGATGACGACTATCCCCTTCTTGAAAGAGCTTAGCCGTGATGCCTTCACTTTCTAAATATTCTTTAATGAAATGGGCCGTGGTTGACTTGCCAGACCCCGGTATCCCTTCGACGATAATAAGATTCGATTTCAAACTTGCTCCTCTTTTCATTCTAACTTGTTCTTTTCCTTCATTTCCTCCAACAACTCCACAATCCGTCCATTCGATTTATTCATTTTCCTCACCTGAATTTCAATCGAGAAAAGGGTGACGAGTGCTAAAATTCCAACTATGATCATGATTTATTCTCCCTAAAACAATATTTCTATATATGGTGTGACAAGTCCTATCAACATGACCAGGGCTACTGCCAAATAAGCAAATCCCGGCTTCCGATCCTTATCATTTTCTATCATCTTTTCTATCCCGAATAGCAAAAACATCAAAGCTAAACATGTTAGAATGCTATTACTCGAAAAATCGAGATTCCCAATAAAGAAGTGATAGAATCCAGCACCACATGCTAAAAGAGCAAGGAGAACGTTTACCTTTTTCAATACGTACAATCGAATCCCCTCCTAACACTCCCTTATTTTACCACTAACGGACCTTTTCTTGGGTTGGATCCCGGAATTTTTACCACAAAAAAATACCCTGCGAACATCCACAGGGCATTCCTTCTTATTCACTTAGCTATACGCAACCTCTTTATCCCTCAAACCCAACGCCTTCGCAGTTGACGTATGAATCTCCCTGAAGAGTTCAGGATTTTCACTTAATGCCACTCCATAGGATGGGATCATTTCTTTGATCTTCGGCTCCCATTCTTTCATGTGCTGCGGGAAGCATTTGTCCAATACTTCCAGCATGACGTGAACGGCTGTGGAAGCACCCGGAGATGCCCCAAGGAGTGCAGCGACGGAGCCATCGGAGGAACTGACCACTTCTGTACCGAACTGAAGGGTTCCTTTGCCTGCTTCAGTGTCCTTGATGACCTGCACACGCTGGCCGGCTACGACGATATCCCAGTCTTCGCTCTTGGCGTTCGGAATGAATTCGCGTAATTCTTCCATGCGTTTCTCATTGGACAGGAGAACCTGCTGGATCAGATACTTCGTCAACCCCATTTCCTTTACTCCTGCTGCAAGCATGGTAAAAAGATTATTCGGTTTGACCGATGTGATCAAATCCATATTCGATCCCGCCTTCAGGAACTTCGGTGAGAACCCGGCAAATGGTCCGAACAGAAGGGATTTCTTGTTATCGATGTAACGGGTGTCAAGATGCGGAACCGACATCGGAGGAGCTCCGACCTTCGCTTTCCCATAGACTTTCCCGTGATGCTGAGCGATGACTTCAGGGTTATTGCACACCATGAAGAGTCCCGATACAGGGAATCCACCGATTTGCTTCGACTCAGGGATACCTGTTTTTTGCAATAACGGAAGACTTCCGCCACCGCCACCGATAAAGACGAACTTCGCCGTATGATATTCCATCTTGATGCCATCGATATCATGGACCTTCACTTCCCATGAACCGTCGGATTTGCGTTTAATATCTTCCACACTATGGTTGTAGTTGATCTCGACGCCTTTATCATTCAAATAGTCGAACATTTTGCGGGTCAATGCCCCGAAGTTGACGTCCGTCCCTGAATCGATCTTCGTCGCTGCGATTGGTTCCTCCGATTCACGGCCCTCCATGATCAGCGGAATCCATTCCTTCAATTTCTCGGGATTATCGGAGAATTCCATGCCTTCGAAGAGAGGACTTTCTGACAGCGCTTCCAAACGTTTTTTCAGAAACTCCACATTTTCTTCACCTTGAACCATGCTCATATGCGGGATCGGCATGATGAAGTCCTGCGGTTGACCAATGAGATTGCGGTTGACGAGATAAGACCAGAATTGTCGTGACAGTTGGAACTGTTCATTGACCTTGATTGCTTTCGTAATGTCTATAGATCCATCAGGCTTTTCGGATGTATAGTTGAGCTCGCATAGTGCAGAATGTCCAGTTCCGGCATTGTTCCATTCGTTCGAGCTTTCTTCTCCAGGCTTCGCGAGCTTTTCAAACACTGTGATTTCCCATTCCGGTGCCAACTCTTTCAGGATCACCCCTAAAGTCGCACTCATGACACCAGCACCAATTAAGATAACATCTGTTTTCTTCTGTAAGCTGCTCATTATAACCTTCCTCATCCACTATATTTGCAGGCGCTTTCAACCCAGCACCTTCATGTGTCTAAAAAAAACCATACCATCTTCTATTATAATGATTCATAGGGTAAAATATCTAGTATTATCTGATTATTATAAACTATTTTATGAAAAAACAAAAGTGAAAATAGTGGCATGAATGCTTGGTGATAAAGGTTTGGAAGTACCTTCACACCCTCTGAACCCTTATATGTCAAAGGGAAACCCGACAACATCAGTAGAGATTCTGATTAGTTTTTCAGAAAAATATTTTTTTCTATTAATCGAACTAAAATTCAGATTATTTCGCCTGTTTTTCACTTCGTTTTTGTCTGAACTAGTCTTTCACTCAAAAGACAGCCCGCTCTATTTTAGAACGGGCTGCTATCAATCTACTTCTCCTTCTTCGGTCGGAACGGCCACCAGACCCCGTTACCGAATGACACGGTCATGGCCGGTATCAATAGTGGCAGGACGATCAGTCCATATAGAAGCAGCCCGGTTATGACGATTGTCGCGATCTGCACAAGACTGAGTACGCCCGATGGTACCATGGCCCCGAATGTACCTGCGAGGATGATGGCTGCCGTGATGATGACGGTTCCCATCTTCGCCATGGATGCTTTGATGGCGTCAGTCACCGTCATACCCCCTGCTGATTGTTCCCGGAAACGGTCCATGAGGAAGATCGAGTAGTCGACCCCAAGTGCCACGAGCATGACGAATCCGAAGAAAGGAACGGCCCAGCTGATGCCGTCATATCCAAGTCCCTCCACGAAGATCCACTCGGCTACGGCCACAGACGTGAAGTACGTCAGAAGCAGGGATCCAATCATGTAAAGCGGCATGATGAAGGAACGGAACAGGATTGCGAGGACCACAAACAAACTAATGAGCATGATCGTCACCGTCTGGGTGAAGTCACTCGTTGAAATATCACTCAGGTCACGGTTGATGCTTGAGACTCCTCCGATGGCGACCTCGGTATCTTCAAGAGGCGTATCCTTGATGACCCGTTCCGTCGTTTCATTGATCCGGTCCACGGTGTCGATGGCTTCCGGTGAATACGGATTATCGGACAGGATGACTTCAAGCTTCAACCCTTTTTCTTCTCCAAAAGAATACCGGTCGATCACTTGGGCAAATTCTTTATTTTCCAATGTACCCGGCGGTAAGTATAACCCGGTATCGCGGATGGTCTCGCTGTCACTCATCCCCTGAAGCTGATCTCCGGCCTGATTCAATCCGTCTGTGATCTGGTTCAGACCGTCCAGTGGACTCGGCGCACCCGGTTGCGGAGCCTGACCCTGACCGGCCATGGCTGCCTGCTGGCTGAGTCCTTTCACAGCTTGATCAAGACCATCAGCTGCCCCGTTCACCCCTTCAGCGATCTTTCCTAGCTGATAGTCCGCATTGAATTCTTCGATCGCATCGCCGGCAGGACGTGTGATGGAGCGGACGCTCTTCACCCCGTCGACTTTCGCTAGCTCACGGCTCAGCTTTTCAACATAAGGAACGGTATCTTCGGTCACAAGCTTCTCATCACTTGAAAGCAGGACCTGCACCGGCAAGGAATCTCCTTGACCAAAACCGTCTTCTATTGCTTGTAGACCTTTGACGGAATCATAGCTGTCCCCGATTTCATCCACCGTGTTGAATGAAAGCGCATCGTCGTATGTGAATAACAACGGAACCGTAATGATCGCCACTACTGCCATGGATAACAGTGGGCGATTGACAGAAAGCTTGCCCATCCATGCCCATAACTTACTATCATTGTGAGATACGGATTTCTTCGATGGCCAGAATAATTTTTCCTTCAAAGTGGCCATAAAGAACGGCATGACCGTACTTAACACTAATAGCAGCACTGCAATTCCAACCGCCACGGCCACGGCTGATTTAAAGATCGGGAAGTCGGCAAAACCGATGGCGAAGAATCCGATGAACACGGCGAGTCCGCTTATATAAAGCGTACGGCCCGCCGTCTTATACGTGCGGATGATCGCTTCATTAATGGGCTGACCCGCTCCCAGCTCTTCCTTGAACCGACTCAGTAACAGGATGCAATAATCCGTCCCGATCCCGAACAGGATGGCCACAAGGAAGATTTGCGTGTAGTTCGATACAGGAAACCCAAACCAGTCGATGAAAAATGCGACAATCGATTGACTGAGTAAATACGTGATCCCTACGGCTACAAGGGGAATCAGTGGTGTGACGATGGAACGGAAAACGGCTAATAATAAGGCAAAAATCAATACGACCGTAATAATTTCCGTCCGCTTCAATCCTTCCTGCGCGCTCAGGTTCACATCATTATTAATGATGGCTTCCCCTGTCAGGTACACGGATGACTGTCCTTTGAGAATATCTGATTTTATAGCGTCAGCCAGCTCTACGACTTCCTCCTGTGAACCATCGACCGTGATGGGCACGAGAACAGTCTTTTCATCTTCTGAGACGAGCTGATTTTCCAGTTCCTCGCTTTCAAACGGATCGAGGACCGAACTGACAGGATTTCCGAGCTGCTTCAATTCCTCTACATTCGACGCGATGTCTTTCTTCGCCGAATCAGTCAATGCTTCATCCAGTGAGTACACCACGGAGATTGTTTCATCCCCTGCCCCGGCGTCATTCAGCATTTCCATGGCTTTCTTTGATGCGGCGTCATCCGGAAGCTGGAACGTTCCCGCATCCTCTGCCTGCTTTGTGAGGTTCGGTGAAATGACAAATAATAATATCGTTATGATGAGCAGACCAATCGTAACCGGCCACTTAAATTTGATGATTGATTTCATCCTTTTTCACCCTCCAATTTCAAGATCGATCTGATCTTCCTGAACATCGTCAGGAATTGATCCAGTTCCTCGTCCTTCACATGATCGGCAAATAAATCTTCGATATAGGCATAAACCGCATGATCGGACTCGGTTACGACCCGGCGACCTTCATCGGTGAGGCATACAAGCTTGGTACGCTGATCTCCTTCAGCCTTCACGATTACGATGAGGCCTTTCTCCTCAAGCCTCTTCAGACGGTTCGAAATCGCACTCTTATGGACCCCCTGGAGCTCGGCGATCATCCCCCCTGCAAGCGGACCATTCTTATTGACAAGCTTCAGCACCTGGATCTGTTCAGGAGAATATTCCTGCCACACATCAGCTTTAACATTCTTAAGCACCCGATCTGTCCCGAACACCATGACATCCTCGAACAGTTCGACTGCTTCAATTAATCGCTTATCCAACTAGTTGACCCCCTAAACTATATATTCTAATTTATAGTTTAGGGGGTCAACTATACGGAGTCAAGAAATAAGGTGTTTAAAAAAGTAACATTATTAAATTTCAGAATTTATTGACAAATACCATTGATAGAGTCATATAATGGTATTACCATATTATAAAATTGGTATTACCAATCAGGAGGTACCACAATGAAAGAACGTTCTTCCGACCTCATCGCCCGTGACATTACCCGTTCCATACTGGGCGGGGAACTGAAGATTCAGGAACCCCTTCAATCAGAAAGAGATTTGGCGGCTCATTACAAAGTCGGTCGCCCCACCATCCGCGAAGCCTTGCTGCGCTTGGAACAGGACGGCTGGATCACGAGCCGGAAGGGAATGCCCTCTGTCGTGAATGATTACTGGAAACAGGGAAACTTGATGACGATCGTCACGATCCTTCAGCACAAAGATGAAATTCCGGATGAATTCATCGTTTATATGCTCGAGCTGCGCGTTTCCATCACCCCCACATATTTCAGGGATGCTTTGGAGAATAACAAACTGAAGGTCATATCCCTCTTCGCTCCGTTTGAAGATATAGATGACACAGCTGTAACGTATGCGGAATTCGACTGGTATATCCAGCACGGGGTTGCCATGCTTTCTCCGAATCCTATTTACCTCTTGATCCTGAACAGCTTTAAGGATGTGTATATCAGGATGGCGGAGAAATATTTCAGCGTTTCCACACACCGCGCCGCTTCACGGAATTATTACGAAACACTTCTTAAATCAATGTTGAAGGGGGACCTTCCACAAGCTGAACAAACTGTCCATGACATGATGGAAACGAGCATTACACTTTGGAAACAAAAAATGAATGGAGGCATGGTGAAATGAAGGAGAATCGATTGTATCGGGATTTCTTTTTACACTTGGACATTTTGATCATGATGGGTATTTTTCTTGTGGTACTTGGCTTTTTGTTCACGAAGGAGCTTTCCCTATTCAGCTTCTTATTTTTTGCCGTCGGGATCATCACTTACATGTTCAGCGAATACCTTACCCACCGCTTTCTCTTCCACATCAAGTCACCGAAGAGCCCTTTTTTACTGAATTTAATCAAGCGCCTGCATTACGATCATCATAAAAAGCCTAATGACTTGAAGCTCCTCTTTCTGCCGATCTGGTACAGCGCACCCAACCTGTTTGTCCTGTGCTTATTGTTTTACTTCATAACCGGCTCGGTGTCAATTACCCTTGCTTTCACCACCGGGATCCTCTTCATGTTCTTTGTATACGAATGGAAGCACTATATCGCTCACCGGCCCATGAAACCGAAGACACGGTTCGGGCGCTGGCTCAAAAAGACGCATATCCTCCATCACTATAAGAATGAGAACTATTGGTATGGGGTGTCCACTCCATTTGTCGATGTGTTGTTCGGAACTTATAAAGAGGGAAATGACGTGGAGATGAGTGAGACCGCGAAGGATTTGGAGAAAAGGGCATAAAAGAAGTCCAATCGTGACCCGATTGGACTTCTTTTCTATTCTATTCCCACTTAAACACATAACTGGCAAGGGCAAATCCGCCAACAAGCCACGCTCCAAGAATCAGTGTCTCCGTTCCAAGCTCCAAAAACGGCGTCCCGAGATTCATCGTTTCCCGCAGAGCGGAACTGAGGTGAGCAATCGGCAACACCTTCACGATGGGCTGGATGATGTCCGGCATATTGTTGATCGGGAAGAACACACCGCCAAGAAACAGCATCGGAAATGTTACAAAGCCCGCAATCGGCCCTGCACTTTCAGGGTTCTTCGCCATACCCGCAATGATGAAGCCGAGTGACATGAACGCCAGGGTCCCAAGGATGATGAAGAATATCATCGCAAGCCACGATCCGGCTACGTTAATATCAAAAATAAGGTCGGCAATCAGTACCACGAGCAGTGCCTGTGTTCCGTTCAGCATCAGTCGTGCCGTGATTTGGGCTGCGATGAAGGTGGATGCCTTCAGCCTCGTCCCCTGCATGCGGCGGAGGATGCCCCGTTCACGCCAGGCAGAAATCTGACCCGCCACCCCGTTCATATTGTTGCTCATGATCATCATGGCAACAATGCCGGGTACGAGGAAATCGACATAGCGGATGTTCAGTGCTTCGATTCCGACTTTTTCGACCGTCACGACAGGCTTGTAGTCGACAAGGTCCTTGCTGTATTGATCAATAATTCCGTTCACTACCGTTAGTCCAAGTTCAGCGGTTGTCAGGTTCTTCTCGTTATAGTAAACGGGAATTGAGAACGCTTCGTCTCTGTCCTTCACGTTTTCCCCGTATCCTTTCGGGATTTCGATGAGTAGCTGGATATCACCGTTTTTCACGGCTTTTTTTCCCGCTTTGACGTTATCGAATTTAGCTGTTTCAATTCCCTCATTTTTATTGAATAAGTTCTTTAAATCCTTTGACGCATCGGTTTGATCACTGTCGATCATCCCCACCGTCAGGGAAACCGAGTTCCCTCCGCCTGCGAATGAACCGAGGGCCACCATCAGGATGACCGGGAAGAGCAGGGTAAAGAACAATACTTGTTTATTTCGTGCAAATATCCGTAACTGTGCCAGTGTCAGCTGCCAATATGCTCTCATGATTCCCGCAGCCTCCTTCCTGTCATATGAATGAAGACATCCTCTAATGTCGCTTGACGCGTCTGAAGGTCTTCGATTTTCAAGTCATGCTCGGTCGATAAGGTAATCAAGGAAGTCAACGCTCTTTGCAACTCATCAGTGTAAAGCTGTACGAATGTATCCTTGATGGCGACTTCTTCGACCCCATCCATCTTCATGAACCACTCCTGTTCAGGAGGATTGTCCAAATGGAATTCGATCGTACTGGTCGACTGCAGCGTTTTCACCAGATTTCCCGGTGTATCGAGGGCGATGAGTTCCCCCTGGTCCATGATGCCGATCCGGTCGCAGAGCACATGAGCTTCATCCATATAGTGAGTTGAAAGGATCACCGTCTTCCCCCGCTCCTTTAGTCGCAGCACAATATCCCACAGCGTCCTTCTTGCCTGTGGATCCAGGCCAGTCGTCGGTTCATCGAGGAAGACGATATTTGGATCATGAATCAAAGCGAGGGCAATCGCCAGACGCTGCTTCTGCCCGCCTGATAACCCCTTGATCCGGTCCTTCCGCTTCTCCGTCAGCAGCATATCCTCGATCAATTGATCAATATCCACATTTTTCGGATAAAAGCTCGCATACAAATGAAGGATTTCCTCCACCTTGAGCAGTTCAAAGAGTGAGGTCGACTGAAGCTGAACCCCGATCACTTCCTTCACCTTATTCACCTCTTTACGCACGTCAAATCTGGCTAAGCTTGCCGTCCCTGCGTCCGGCTTCCGGAGTCCCACGAGCATCTCGATCGTCGTCGTCTTCCCTGCCCCGTTCGGTCCGAGCAATCCGAAGATCTCCCCCTTTTCCACCTGAAAACGGACTCCCTTCACTGCCGTAAAGGAACCATATCTTTTTACTAATTCTTTTACATCCACCATGATTTCGTTCGGCATAACGAGCCTCCTTCTAAAAAAACGTAACCGCCCATGAATGAGCGGTCCAATCCCTGTTGTTTATACGCGATGATGATCTGCACGCCAGTTCTGAACTGCTTTTTTAATGTCATTGGGTGTTAAGTTTTCCGCCATTGTCCGTTCGACTAACGCAGGGAACTCTTCACTCGCTGCGAATCGGAGTGCGATGATTTGCTTCAGGGATAGCTTGCTATCGAGCTCATTCCCTGTGAGACGGTAGTAACGGAAATTCTCTTCCGTGCGGATCACACGGTCCTGTACCTGAAGGGCATATGTCCTGAGCCTCACCCCGACCAGAATCAGCATAATCACCATTAGAAGCACGATAAAACTAAGTAACGTTTCCTCTCCGACATTTTTTACAAAAAACGTAATGGTCAAAATAAGGGTAACAAGGGCAGACAGCGCTATTCCTACATGGAATACCGGATCGAACTTGCTGTGATTTGCATAGTTTTGCTGTTTCATATGTACCTCCTGAGGGTTATAGGTTCATTATATACCAGATGGATGAGGGATTGTGTAAAGTGCCTCACTTAGACATCATATTCGGAGGTTGGGCAGGGTATGATGAGTGCTTTTTGTAGCGGAGTATGGTAGTTTTATAAAAATTGGCATTATATGTTAATAGACGCAAATAATGAAAAAATGACGCAATTACCATCAAGTGACACCTTTCTCTTCCCTCATCCCCCTCTAGATCCAGTTCCCTCAACTCTCTTTTTCTAGCAATTACATAATGATGGACTTCAATGATGCCATATATCATTCTAAAATGGCAAAATACTAGTCTTTCTGAACATTCAAAGCCTCCTTATACTTAAAGCACTTCCCTCTTAATCACCCTGCTGACTCAAGGGGACACTCTTCCAAACCACACCACATCAAAATAAAAAAGCACCCAAATCCGGATGCTCTTCACTCTTTCATAGAAGCCCTGGCCTTATTTATTTTATATTCCGAGACCTGCACGATTCCAATCGCATCCTCTTCCCCGTCACACCCCTGCAACGAAATGAATCCGCTTTTCTCTTCGATTCCGTCGCATACCGCCTGACTCTTTTCTTCCCCGGTCCCTGTCTTTACTACATAATTCACTTTACTTCCATCATACGTTATTTCATTGACACTTATCTGGTTGTTGAAAAAGTTGGATACCGTCACTTCAGACTCTTTCTTCTCCTGTACCCCATCTACAAAACGCAGTAGTTTGTCCAGATTGGTTACTTCCCCTTCTTCATCGACCAGCGTGTCGCCATTGTCCGTCGCTTCCTTCACGGTGTATGCATCTGCCTGTTCTGAATTCGAACATCCTGCAAAGAGGATAGAACCAGTCAAGAACATAAAAGCCATTTTTCCCACGATTTTCCCATCTCCCATCACATTCATTTATGTTGAGTATAACGGAATTGGAAAAATTATGAAAGTTCTATTTGTAAGGTTTATTTCCTTTTCCCAATGAGAGATACGAGTTTTCGTCTGTTTCCTTTAAAAAATTTAAGCACCCTCTCCCATGGATCACTTATACACATCCTCCCGCGAATGAAAACCGTCAGCGATAATGGTGCGATCGAGGTTCTCCCGGTTTACGGCAATGGGTTCAAGGAGGACGGATGGCACTTCGATCTTACCATTGTTGATTTTTTTATCGGTGTCGATGTATTCGTTTTTGGCGAGTGCGATGGCAAGGGATGCCGCTTCATGGGCAAGGGTGTTGATCGGTTTGTAGACCGTCATGGTTTGGGTGCCCTGAACGATCCTTTGAGCGGCGGCTAGCTCTGCGTCCTGTCCGGCGATGGGGACTTTCCTTTCGAGCCCTGCTTCTTCCAGTGCCTTCAATGCCATTCCGGCGGTTGCATCATTTGCTGCAATGACCGCGTCTATTTCATTGTGGTTGGCTTTAAGCGCTTCTTTCATATTGGTATAGGCGTTTACGGGCAGCCAGTTATCTGTCCATTGATCATAGACTATCTGGATATCCCCTTGGTCAATTAAAGAGTCCAATACGCTGAAGACACCTTTTTTCATCAGGTGGGCATTGTAGTCTGTATCGGCCCCTCCAATGTATACATACTTACCATTCGGTACACGTTCTGTAAGTGCCTTTGCCTGAAGCTCCCCTACCCGTTCGTTATCAAATGAGACATACAGATCGATGTCGGCGTTTTTCACAAGCCGGTCATACGAAACCACCTTGATGCCGGCGCGGTGGGCTTTCTGCACGATTGCCGCCGCGGCTTCCGCGTTATAAGGAACGATGACGAGTACATCGATTCCCTGACTGATCAACGTTTCCGCCTGAAGGACTTGAAGGGCATCGTTTCCTCTTGCCTCCATGATCTCCACTTCCGCTCCCAGGTCTTCAACGGCCTGTTTGAATAAATCACGATCCCTCACCCATCGTTCCTCCTCGAGTGTGTCCATGGAGAATCCGATCTTCACGACGTCGGGAGAGGCTTTCTCTTCTTCTTTATGCACCTGTTCGACGGGTTCCCTCTGCACGCATGCAGCCAGAACCAGCCCAATGATCATTATCCAGCCTATGTTTATCCGTTTCTTCCAATGGGCCATGGCGCCTCTTCCCCTTTATGCATGTTGGCCAAGCAATGTCTTTCGGTACTCTTTTGGAGAATTATGGGTCATTTTCTTAAAGACCTTGCTGAAATAATTCGGATCATGATATCCGACTTCGAAGGTGATTTCCTTTATACTTTTCTCCATGTCCCCAAGCAGTGCTTTCGCCTTCTCCATACGGCACTCTGTCAGGAAATCGATGTAGTTGACTCCTTGTTTCTCCTTGAACATCTTACTGATATAAATAGGGCTGAGGTTCACTTTTTGTGCAAGGGTATCCAATGAGATGTCCTGATGGGAATGATCTTTGATGAATTGTTTGATTAGTTGGAACGTATCGCTCTCCATTCGGTTGAATCGCTCTGTATAAGAGTCCTTCATCCCGCTCATGAGACGCTCGGTTTCTTCCCGTAGCTGGCGGTAATCCATCGGCTGTACCGCAAAAAGCGGCGTGGCCGTTTCGACACCGCATTCACTCAAAGTCCGGGAAATCATCCACAGTACCTCCAAAGTCCGTTGCTGGGTGTAAACGAGGGGCGTCCTTTCTTTCTCTAATAATGTGAAAGAATTCATGATCCTGGCATGCACCTGATCCCACTTCCCCTGTCTGATTTTTTCCATTAAGTCCTTTTGATCCATCATTGCCTGTTCCCGTTTCCCGGGCTCCAGGGGGATTTCTTCGAAAAAACGGTATTTCTTTCGCACCTGTGTATCGACAGTGGCAAGCATCGCTTCCTGATAGGAATGACGCACTTGATCCATTGAATGATACACCTTTCCGATCCCGATGAACCATTCCTTTTCATTGGCAAGTGAAAGCAGTTCCCTTGCCAAGCTGGTTGCCTGGGACCTGTAGGTTGTCGAAGGCTGCCTGAACACAATGATGGGGAGCTGCCTGCCGTACAACGCTCCGGTCCATCCACTATGCAACACTTTCTTCCGGATGGCTGAGTACTGTTTTTCTCCTCCTTCAGGAAGGTGCAGGACCATCACGAACATTTCCTCCGACGAAGGGATTTCGATCATGTCCATGAGCATATTGACATGAACATCATGGACGTGATCGAATAATAATTGTGTGACCACATCGGTTTCCACCAGCATCTGTGTCTTTTGCCATTTTTCCTTCTGTTGCAAGGCTTCTACATACCGCTTTCGCTCTTGTTCAATCTGTTCGAACACCTTGCTGATCGTATGGACAATCTCAGAAGCTTTGCTCGGCTTCAGTATATAGTCCTTGACGCCGAGCTTGATGGCTGCCTTCATGTACGAAAAGGTATCATAGGCCGTCACCATGATGAATTTGATATGGGGATGTTCCCCGTTGATGATTTCCATCGCCTCGAGACCATTCATGACGGGCATTTTAATATCCATCAAGATCAGATCAGGAGAATATTCCTTTGCCATCTCCACAGCCATCATCCCGTTCTTCGCCTGTTGAACGTCAAGTCCGGGGAAATTCTTCTGTAAAATCGTCTGCATGCCATCACGTTCCAACTGCTCATCATCCACTATGAGAAGCTTGATCATCCGTATCTGCTCCTTCCCTTTTAATCCTCAGCGAAATTTTAGTACCCTTGCCCTCTTCACTTTCAATCCGAAGGACATCTTCAAACCCATAAAATAATTGAAGACGCTTTACCACATTGCTAAAGCCAATCCCGGTTGAATGACTCTCAGGGGACCCTCCTTCTAGGAGGATGTGCCGCATTTTCTCCTGGGACATTCCCACGCCATCATCCTGTATCTCAACAAGGATGATGCCGTCTTCTTTGCGGACACGGAACCAGATCGTCCCTCCATCCTCTTTCGGTTCCACGGCATGAATGACGGCATTTTCAACGATGGGCTGCAGGGTCAATGCCGGGATTCGAACGTCCATGCAATCTTCATCGACTTCCATGTGCAGCTGCAATCGATTGGTGAAACGGGCTTTTTGAATGTGCATATATTGTTCCAGCACATGAATTTCATCCCTTAAGGTAACAGACCTGTTCTGTCGTTTCAGATTATACCGAAGAATCCCCGCCACGCTCACCAGGAGGTCGCTCGTTTCCTCAGATCCTTCTAAGTACGCTTTTTTTGAAAGGGTATTTAACGTATTAAATAAGAAATGCGGATTGATTTGACTCTGGAGGCTTCTAAACTGGCTTTCCTGTAAGAGAAGCTTGCTTTCCTGAAGTTCCCTTTCCAGTGCCGCTTTCTGCTTGATTTCTGAGATCAAATTATTAATATTGATCCTCATGCGGTCGAAAGTCTTCGCCAAAAAGGCGATTTCATCGCTTCCCTCCACCTTTACCTGCCGGCTGAAATTCCCCTTTGACAGTTCATTTGCGGCTCTGGTCAACTGAAAGACCGGACGTGTGATCCCGAGTGAGAACCAATATGAAGCAATCAGGAGCAGACAAGTAATGAGAAGGAGCACCCAAATCCCAAGCTTGATGACCTCCGCTGACTGTTCCATGATCCCCCTGTACATCACATTGTATGTGGTCAATTCTTTATCTATCAACGTAAGGGTCATCTCAGAGATGTAGCCAGATATCCGGTTTGCCTCGGCAAACTCCTGTGCAGAAGCTTCAGCATCCCTTTCTTTCTGGAACAGGATCAATCGGTCCGTCGTTTCTACCAGACTATCAATCAAGTGAAGATAGTTGGTCAATGTAAAGTCGTTATCCCGGTTTCGCAGGGAATTGACTCCAGACTTGGCCGATTCGACCCCTTCCTTGCTTTTCTCCAATTGTTTAAGGGTTTTATCATTGGTGTCGACCATATAGTTATTCAAGTCGTTGACAACCTGCTGACTTGCCCTTGATACTTCATTCATGTTCAGATAGCGCTTGAGAATCTCATTGTATTGCTCATGCGTTCTATAATTATAGTAAGTTAGGGCGAGCCAGATGGCGGACATGATGATCATGACCACCGTGGTGAGGGTGAGGATCTTTTTCTGGATGTTTGTCATTGGTCCTTCTCCACTTTCAACATCTTCAATTCAGTCAGATACCCTCTCTCGTCTAGAGGGACGGTTTCCCCATTCAGCCACTCTTCCATGAGACGGACGCTCATTTCGCCCATTTTCTCTGGCTCCTGCTCCACCACACCGTCGATCATCCCCCGTGATAATAGCGTCAATGATTCCGGTCCATCGTCAAAGGAATAAATGAAATACGTTTCCTCTTGAGAGCGCTTACTTATTTCATCAATCATTGCCCCGAGATTACTCGCATTGACAGAGATGAACGCATCGATATCCGGAAAGCGGTTCATGACACCCCTCGTTGTCGTAATGATCTGATCCCGGTCCCTTCCTGTTTCCCCATCCACAAGCGTGATGTCAGGGTATCCCTTCATCACATCGCGGATGCCCCTGACCCGTTCTTTCTGATAATATTCCTGATCATGATCCACCATCAGGACAATCCTGCCTCTTTCCCCCATTTTACGGATAAGCTCTTTTGCAACCAGCTTCCCTGCTTCATATTGATCAGACCCTACATATGTACGGCGCAGACTTTCCTCCATCGGAACATCGTTGGCGACCGTTATCACAGGAATCCCATTAAAGGAAGCCTTCACCTTTGTGAGCTCCTTGAATTCAGGTGTATCCGTCCCCTGGATCAGGATCCCATCGACCTTCGATTGGATGGCGATTTCAATATTTTTCAGGAACTCTTCCTGATTTTTCCCAAAACTACCCCATACTTCAATGCTCACATTTTCTTCTTTTGCCTGCCGCTTAGCACCCTTCGCTACCTTGTCCCAAAACGGTGTCTGGGTATCCTGAGTAATCAGGACGAGTCTGTGCCGATCTTCACCTGTCATCCCCATCTCCCCGGGCAGATGCGCGTCAGCTTCGAAAACTCTTTTTGCTGATAAAAATGTTAAATGACACAATATAAGAACGACCACTAAAAGGCCGACAAAACGGATCTTACGCACCCCACAAGTCCCCTTCCCCAAAGTGAAAACTCCTACTTTTATCATAGCATAGGAAAGATGTGGAAGGATCCAGCACTTTCTCATATTTTTCAATTGCCTCTTTTGATTTACTGTAAAAAAAAAAGCAGCAAGGCCGGACTCCTCAGGAATCCGGCTGCTTCGATTATCTTTTCTTGCGGGTCATCACATCAAAGATGACAGCCCCTGCAAGCACTCCTCCGCGGATCATATATTGATAGGAAATTCCGACGCCAAGGAGGTTCATTCCACTTGTCAATGAAGCCATGACGATGGCTCCGATGATGGCACCCGTAACTTTCCCGACCCCACCGGCGGAGGATACCCCTCCCACGTAAGCAGCTGCGATCGCATCCAGTTCGAATAACGTTCCGGCAGTGGTCGTGGCGGATTGAAGGCGGGATGTGAACAATATACCGGAAAGGGCAGCAAGCATCCCCATGGAACCGAAGACGATATAGGTGATTTTCTTTACGTTGATCCCGCTAAGATGAGCCGCTTCGGGATTGCTTCCCACAGCGTAAATATGGCGGCCAAGTACCGTTTTGGAAGTCAGGAAGTGATAGACGACCACCACGATCAGAATGATGATGACCGTCCAGGAAAACCCGTGATACCCCGAAAGAATCCAGGTCACATATCCGATGATGGCGGAAACGAAGACGAGCTTTAGTGTGAAAATGGGTGCAGAGATGACTTCAAACTCGTACTTGATCTTATTTCGTCTTGTAGAGAGTTCACTATAAATATATAGGATGATGCCCCCAAGCCCCACAAGCAGGGAAAGAAGATGAAGTCCGTTCACTTCCATCAGGGATGGGATAAATCCGTTTCCGATGGCATTAAAGTGATCATCCTGAATGATGATGGTGCCCGTCTTCTCCGTCACTTGAAGGAGCGCCCCTCGGAAAATAAGCATTCCGGCAAGGGTTGCTACGAAAGAGGGGATACCGATTTGAGCCACAAGCAGACCGTTGAACAACCCGACGATGGCTCCGATAATAAGAATGATCGGAATCGTAATCCAAGTAGAAAGACCCGCCTGTGTGAGCAAAATCGCTGCAATGGCCCCGAGGAATCCCGCCGCATATCCAACGGACAGATCGATATGCCGGATGACGATGACCAGGGTCATCCCGACAGCAAGCACGGCGATATAGCCTGCAGAATCCAATAGATTACTAATGTTTCTTGACGTCATGAATAAGCCGTCCGTCATAAACGTAAATGTAAGTATGATAGCGAATAGTGCAATATACATGCCGTAATCACGGATGTTGTCGCGAATCAGCATTCTCGCTTCTTGAAAGATATTCATATGTGTTTACCCCCTTATTGCGTTGCAAGTTCCATTATTTTTTCCTGATTGGCATCATCCACCTGTAATTCGCCTTTGATTTCACCCTGGGCCATGACGTATACTCGATCACTCATTCCCAGTACTTCACCGAGCTCGGAGGAAATCATGATGATGCTGAGTCCCTGTTCTATCAGCTCGTTCATCACCGTATAGATTTCGAACTTCGCCCCGACATCGATTCCCCTGGTCGGTTCATCGAGGATGAGAAGCTTCGGTCCGACGAAGAGCCATTTCCCGATGGACACTTTCTGCTGATTCCCCCCACTCAAGTTCCCTACGATCTGTTCAAGGGAAGATGCCTTGATATGAAGAGAAGAATGATAGCGTTCAGCCACTTTGATTTCTTCATTATCATTAATGATTCCTTTGGAGGATATCCCGCCTAAATTGGCAGCCGAAATATTACTTTTTATGTCTTGCAAAAGGAAAAGCCCGTCATCTTTACGGTCTTCTGTGACATAAGCGATTCCGGCTTTGATGGCATCCTTTGTATGTTTGAGTGTGGTAATATTGTCATTCCAAACAAGATTTCCTTCAAGCTTGTATGATTTCGCATTGCCGAATATGCTCAAGGCAAGCTCTGTTCGACCTGATCCCATAAGACCCGCAATTCCAACGATTTCTCCTTTTTTCACATGAAGGTCCACATTCTTGATCACCTGTCTGCCAAGCTGGGGATCATAAGCAGACCAGTTTTGAAGTTCCAAGATGGGTTCACCATGGGATTTATTCGGTCGTTTCGGATAGATATCTTCAATGGAACGGCCCACCATATTCTTTATGATGATCCCTTCCGATACTTCCTCTTTTGATGCATCCAGGGTGCAAATGGTCTTCCCATCCCTGATAACGGTCGCCTTATCGGCGATGTGAATGACTTCCTTTAATTTGTGGGAAATCATGATACATGTGATGCCTTGTTTTTTCAGGTCCTTCAGTAATTCAAGCAGATTCTCACTGTCGTCTTCATTTAACGCTGCTGTCGGTTCATCCAATATCAATAATTTCACGTCTTTGCTCAAAGCCTTCGCTATCTCGACCAGCTGGCGTTTTCCTACACTGAGGTCCCTCACAAGAGTATCGGGGTTCACATCCAGCTTCACTTTTTTCAGAAGCTTCTGCGCCTCCACGATCGTTCGGTTCCAATCAATGAAGCCGCCAAGCTTTACTTCATTCCCAGCAAAAATATTTTCATAAACGGTCAGATCCGGAAAGAGAGCCAGCTCCTGATAGATGATGGCAATTCCTGCGTTGACACTGTCACTGATTTTGTTAAATTGCTGAACGGCTCCACCGAACACGATGTCCCCGGTATACGTACCATACGGATACACTCCGCTCAGCACCTTCATTAGCGTGGATTTCCCAGCACCGTTTTCACCTATCAAACAATGAATTTCCCCTTCTTCCACTTTGAAATTCACATCGCTCAGTGCTTTGACACCCGTAAATTCCTTGGAGATATCATTCATTTCCAACAAATACTTCTTCATCACATATAACCCCCTTTAACAAAAACAATGACAATACAGGATGGCGGCGGCTTTCCGGCCACCATCCCGCTTATTGCTATTCCTTTAATCCTGTAAATTCATCCGCTTTGTAATATCCTGAATCGATCAGTTCTTCCTTGACGTTGTCTTGATCGACCACGATAACTTCCGTTTGCTTCGCTTCCACATCTTTCTTACCATTGTCATAAGAACCTGTCGTTTCAGGTGTTTTTCCATCCAGTACGTCTACGGCAATGCCCATGGCATCTGTTACAAGCGTACGTACGTCTTTGAAGACTGTCATGGACTGCTTTCCATCGACCACATATTGTACGGAAGCTTTTTCTGCATCCTGACCTGTGACAACGTAGCTGGATACTGCTTTGTCAGAAGCAAATACATCTGCGATGGAACGTGCTGTACCATCATTCGGTGCAAGAACTGCCACATTCCCCTTCATGTCAGCGCCTGCTGCTGTCAGATGTGTTTGTGCTTTGTTCTTCGCTTCGTTCGGATCCCAGTTCGTTGTGACCTGACCAAGTATTTTACTCATTTCGTCACGGCTCAACTCAGCTGTATCCTTAAGGGATTCTGCTTCGCTTGAATTCGCGATTTTGAATGTTCCATCTGCAATTTTCGGCTGAAGAACTTTCCATGCTCCTTCAAAGAACAAAAACGCATTATTGTCAGAAGCTGCACCGGCATATAGATAAAGCGGTACATCTTTGCCCTCAGCGTGATCGATCAAGTATTGTCCCTGTGCTTCGCCGACGGCTACGCTGTCAAATGTGACATAATAATCCACTGCATCTGTATTCGTAATCAGACGATCATACGAAATGACCGTAATGCCTTCCTTCTTCGCTGACTCCACGGCAGCCGCTGCTGCAGCCCCATCCTGCGGCGTGATGATCAGTACGTCGATCCCCTTATTGATCAATGTTTCTACATTTTCTTTTTCCTTGGCAGAAGAGCCCTGGCTGAACAGGATTTCCGTTGTATACTCTGAATCCTTCAACGCTTCTTTAAAGCGCTTTTCATCCTGGACCCATCTCGGTTCGTCTTTTGTCGGCAGGACGATTCCTACACTGACACCCTTCTTGCTACCCGTACTGCTACTGCTGCACGCTGCAAGCATACCCATGAAAAGAATGAGAACCATTAACATTGAAACGATTTTGACCGTCTTCCTCATTACTTACTCCCCCTTTGTTATCAAGCTCAAGGTTAATTATATTGAGAATTCAGAATGTTTGTAATCGCTTTCACTAGCACTCTTTTGGTATTGTCTGGACTTTTTTGGCATGGGTGATAAAAAAGAGGGACGTTCCAATATCGATTCGGAACGTCCCTCTTTTTACTTCAGTTCATTAATCTGTTTAGTCAATTCTATAAACTTCCTGTCGAGCTCTGCATACCCCTCATCTCCCGGCGCCTTAAAACTAAGATGCCCCAGCACTTCCTGCCTCTCAGTCTCTAGCTTCATCCGCTGTTCTTCTTTGTCATCCCGTTCAGATGCCGGCTCATCAAGCTCCTTCCTGATGGTCCCGTTTTCGATCACAAGCTTGATATCCGTGGTTTTCTCAAGGAAATAGCGGTCATGGGAAACAATGATCAGAGTTCCATTGTACTGTGAAAGGGTATCCTCAAGCTGTTCACGTGAAGCAAGATCCAGATGGTTCGTCGGTTCATCCAGTATTAAGACATCCCTTTCCTCCAGGATATATTTCATCAGTTTGATCTTCACCCGTTCCCCCATACTCATATTCCGGATCGGTTCCTGCCAATGAGATGTCTGAAACCCGAGATGCTTCATTAATGTCTGAACTTTCCCTCTCTCGGCAAAGGTTTCTTTATGGAAGAGCTCTCCCGGTGTCTGATCGAAGGGGAGATCAAATACTTCCTGGGTCAGGTAGCCGATATTGGCTGATGGTGACATCCATACCTCTCCATCGGAGGGTTCCATTCCCATGAAGATCTTCAGCAGTGTCGTCTTCCCGCTTCCGTTCGGTCCAAGGATCGATATTTTTTCACCATGCTGGATGGTGAAATTTGCGTTTTCAAATAAGGTCCGTCCCTCAAATGATTTCTTGAGATTCTTCATTTCAAGGAATCGCTTCCCCGTTTTGTGGGTGGTTTGGATGCTGAAACGGACGTTATGTTCTTCTTCGACCTCTGTCACTTTTGTTCTCTCGAGTTCCTTCTCCAGACGTTTTTGCTTGGATTTGACCTGGGTGTCCATGCGTTTTGCTTTGACGCGGTAATGTTCTTTGTACCCTTCCTGTTTCGTGGACTCGGCATGGGCTTTTTTCGACCAGGAGGTGAGTTCCTTCATCTGGCTCTCGATCCGCTCCACCATCTTTTGCTGCTTTTCATACTCCCGCTGCTGAGTCATCCTCCGCTGCTTTCGGGCTTCCATGTAACTGGAATAATTCCCTTTATGCTCAATGAGCTTTTTTCCTTCGATGGACCAGATCTTCGTCACAGCCTCATCCAGGAAATAGCGGTCATGGGAAACGAGAAGGATGGTACCTTTGTAGTCCCTGATATATTTGGTCAGCGATTTCAGGCTCTCTTGATCAAGATGATTCGTCGGTTCATCCAATAACAAAAGGTCTGCCTTTTGAGAGAACCCTTTTGCGAGTCTCGCCTTCAACTTCTCGCCACCACTCAACTGCTGGAATTCATGATTGGGTACCTGCCATTTTTCCAGTAGCTTGGCTTGCGTTATGGTCATTCCTTCGGAGGAATGGGTTTCGGTTTCCTGCTCTACCATGGTGATGGTCACATCGTGGTGAAGCCATTGGATCTGTCCCTCCGTTGGTGTCCGTTCACCCGTGATTAATTGCAGCAGTGTAGTCTTTCCAGCACCGTTATTTCCGATGATCCCGATGACTTCCCCTTCCTGCACGCTACCGTTCACCTCTTCAAATAACTTCTCTTCCATCACTTCATAGGTTATATTCAATAATTTCATGATTTCTCTCATAGTATCTTCCCCTCTCTTCAGGAGAACAAAAAAATCCTCCCAATGGTTCTGGAAGGATTAGCCGTACCGGTCACGTACACAAAGAAAGCTATCTTGTATCAATAGCTAAAAGCGCATATAAAAAATGGGCAGACTAATCCTATTTAAGTTGATTTGAAATATGGAATTTCAAACGTCTCGAAAATAAGATTAGTGCTTCATCGTCCACCCATCACTCCTGTCATATTTAGTAAATTTACTATACCATGAAAACCTCCTATGGTGCAAAACCATTTTAGATTCGTATTAGATGGAAAATAAGTGGTAAGATAAGCTATGAACTAATTTTTCAGTGAAAACACCCGTTTTCTATCTTATAGTTAGGAGAGTTGCACTTGGAATCAATTTGGTTGGAATACGGATGGACATTATTAGTCCTAATCGGCCTCGAAGGTTTATTATCAGCAGATAATGCCCTTGTCCTGGCCGTGATTGCAAAACATTTATCCGAAGAGGAGAAGAAGAAAGCCATTAAGTATGGAATCTTCCTGGCATTCGCCTTCCGGTTTGTGGCACTCTTTGCGATTTCCTTCATCGCAAACGTCTGGCAGATCCAGGCAGTCGGGGCAGCCTACCTGCTGTACCTCGGTCTGAAACATGTCATCAAAGCGAAGTTCGGGAAGGATAATACGAAAAATCAGGAAGAAACGGAAGAAGAAGCGGCAGGTAAAGGATTCTGGCCGACAGTTGGGAAGATCGCCCTGGCAGACCTTGCTTTTGCCATCGATTCAATCCTCGCTGCTGTTGCTCTTGCCCTCGGACTTCCTGATTCACCACTGGGAGATTTCGGCGGCATGGATGGTGGACAATTCATCGTGGTCGTCCTTGGCGGGATTGCAGGATTGATCCTCATTAAATACGCAGCCACCTGGTTCGTTCAACTTCTGGAAAAACGCCCGGCACTTGAAACGACAGCTTATGCCATCGTCGCCTGGGTCGGTGTGAAACTTGCGGTCATCACCCTTGCCCATGAAGATATCGGAGTGCTGGATCATGATTTTCCACATAGTACACTGTGGACACTGATTTTCTATGGCGTTCTCGTTGGGATTGCTTTGTTTGGATGGTTTGCGCCTGGAAATAAAACATCTCACCAAGGTGAGGCTTAAAAAAAACGTCCTGTGAACGAATCACAGGACGTTTTTTTATATTATACTCCAGGGAACCAGCCAGGAGTATTCACAATCGCATTCCATAACGGATCAGGAACGACCAATTCGTTCTGCTTTCCTTTGTCGATCTCCGTCACGATTTCATCTTCTCTTCCTTCTTTGATTTTCTTTAACCAATCAGGATCAATGATGAGCTCTCGGCCGAGAGCGAGCAGCGGAACGCCTGAGCCGAACGCCTTATGGGCATCGTCTGCAGAGTAGATCGAACCTACCCCGATCAGAGGAGTACGGTTGCCGATCGTTTCCAACAGATAGTCCATTCTTGTTTTCTCCAAGTCCTCCACGCCTTTTCTCGGCTTTGAGAAGAAATCGAAAAGGGAGACGTGAAGATAATCAAGCTCTTTGTCTGCAAGGGCATCGACAAGGGTAAGGGTCTCACCCATCGTGAATCCATTCTCTTCAGGCTCTTCTGGTGAAAAGCGGTATCCAATGAGGAACGATGGATCCGCATGTTCCGCGACCACACTCTTCACTTTATCCACAATGGCAAGTGGGAAGGTCATACGATTTTGAAGGTTGCCGCCAAAACGGTCTTGTCTCTGGTTTGTCATCGGTGAAAAGAACTGATGAATCAGATACCCATTCGCCCCATGAATCTCGACTCCATCATAGCCTGCCTCAATTGCGCGGCGTGTCGTCTCACCGAATGCTTCGATGATATTCTCGATTTCTGCCTCTGATAAGGCTCTCGCTTTCTTCTCGCCATTTTCACCCATGACGTCACTGGCACTGACAACATCCCCATCAGGAACCAGGTCAGGTGGGCATTGTACTCCTCCGTGGAAAATCTGGAGGACCGCTTTAGCGCCCTGATCCTTGATTCCTTTCGCCAAACGTTCTAGGCTTGGAATCATCTCATCGGAATCCGCTCCAAACTCACCGGGGAACCCCTTTCCATCTGCCGTTACATATGTGCAGGCCGTAATCACCATGCTGACATCCTTGGAACGTCTCGAATAGTAGGTAACCTCAGCATCCGTGACGTTACCATTCTCATCCGATGAAAAATTCGTCATCGGCGCCATGATGATCCTGTTCTTCAACTCGACTCCATTTTTAAACGTATAGGGGGATACTAACTCTTTATATTTGCTGTTCATGATTTTGCCTCCTTGTGGTTGTTCAAAGGAAATATTAATGGAAGAAGGACATTTTGAACAGACATCTGCTTGGAGGGTGTGCGCGCATGATCTAAAATGGGCTTCTCTAGGTGATGGATACCTGTAATTTGTACTATTGAATAGAGAGATATTATAAAAACATTTTATATGTTCTTGACCTGAATCCATCTTCAATTAGCTCTGGATTTAATGATTCAATAATATTCAATCCTGTCTCAAGACTTAGTAGTGATAACACAATTTCTTTTGTTTGATCTTTGTTTGCATCATCTCCATTGTTACTAAAGTGTTCGGTTATTGCTTCTGTCATTGATAACATGATTTGTTGATATCTTTCAGCCAGCTTTTGTTTAGCACCTTCATTTCGCAGTGCGAACAAAGTGAACTCTAACATCAACATTGTCCATTGGTTATCCAAATTTCTTTTCTGATGGGTTAAAAGCAATTCCTCTACTTTTTCTGCCCTGGAGGCATTGTCTAATTTTCCCTCAAATACTTTTCCCCACTCACCTGCCTCTATATTAAAACGTCTATCAAATGAAGAGGGAAGAAGAGGATGTACGTGGAGCCATGGTTATTTTTCTGTGGTTTATACTGGGCATTATTTCATTTTTTCCAAATACCGCCGTTACTGAACAAAGCGTGTTAGCCATTTTTATTAGTGATGTAATGGGTATCATACAGAGTTTAATTATTCTATGGTTATATTCACGTTATTCGAAGGTTGCTATCTGGTGGTTACTACCCCTAGTTATCTGGTTTCCTATAACAACTTTTATTAAATTTATAAATTTGTAATGGTCATACCTTAAAGATCCACGAACAAAAAATGAGAAAAGTGTAAAATTGAATACCCTCTTACGTTTAAGGTTGGGTTCACCGCTATCTCACCTTCTGTTTTATTATATTTTTATCTAATCCAAGATGGCTTTTTCGACTAACTCAAAACAAAAACAGGGCTAAACCCATATGGGATAGCCCTGTTTTCCTAATGTTCTTTCACAAATCTCTTCACTTGGGGATGAAATTAGAATTATTTATTTTAACAGGATAGTGAGTTAATTGGTTAGTTACAACTTCATTACCAGCTTCGCCACAACCTCCACATGTGCCGTCTGCGGGAACATATCCACCGGTTGCAAATATTCGACACGGTACTGTTTCTTCAGATAATCGATATCCTTGGCAAGGGTCGACGGGTTGCACGATACATAGACGAACGTCTTCGGCTTCACTTCTTTCAGCGTATCCAGAAGCTTGTTGTCGCAGCCGGTCCTCGGCGGATCAACCACAACGACATCTGGACGCCAGCCTTCATTTTTCCATTTTGGCATGAGGGTTTCGGCACCGCCGACGAAGTATTCAGCATGACCGACACCGAATCTCTCCGCATTCTTCTTCGCGTCATCGATCCCTTCTTTAATCACATCCATACCTCGGATCTCTTTCGCTCCGTCTGCAAGCCATAGCCCGATGGTTCCGACGCCACAGTAGGCATCGACGACCTTTTCTTCACCTGTAAGGGCCGCTGCTTTCTTCGCTTCGTTGTAGAGCTTGCTTGTCTGGATCGGATTCAGCTGGAAAAAGGCACGTGCGGACAGTTCATAGGTGAACTCTTCCAGACGTTCTTCAATGCTTGCTTTTCCGGACAGATGAATCGTTTCATCTCCGAAGACAAGGGCCGTTTTCTGGGGATTGATGTTTTGAGCGATGGAAACGACTTCCGGAAGACGTTTCTGGATTTCCGAAATCAGCAATTCCTTTCGGGGGATCTTTTTCTCCGACGTCACGAGTACGACCTGAACTTCGCCTGTTTCAAACCCGACACGCGTCACGATCGTTTTCAGAATCGGCTTTTTCTTTTTATCATCAAAAACAGGGATGTTGAAGTCGTTGATGATCCGCTTGATTTCGTTTGTCACTTTATTCGTAAGCGGGTGCTGCACGATGCACTCATCGATGTCGATGAGCTTATTGGAATTCATGCTGTATAAGCCTGCAATGGCTTTGCCGTTCTGCGTTCCGACCTGGAACTGGCTTTTGTTCCGGTAGTGCCACGGATTGTCCATGCCGATCGTTGGACGGATGTCCATGTCTTCAAGCTTAAGCTTCGTGTGGCGCTCAAGGGATTGAAGAAGGATGTCGCGTTTGGCATCTAGCTGTCCTTCGTAAGACAGATGCTGAAGCTGGCAGCCTCCGCATAGTTCATAGACCGGGCAAGGCGCTTTCACACGCTCTGGTGACTTCTTCCGAATCTTTTTAATTCGAGCTTCGGTGAATTTCGGGTGGACCTTGGTCACTTCCACGACCACTTCTTCCCCTGCAAGGGCTCCCGGTACGAAGACGATCTTACGCTTGAAGAAACCGACTCCTTCCCCGTTGATGCCGATTTTCTTTATGGTCAGAGGAAACTGTTGTTTCAGCTCGATTTTAACGTCATTTTGTTGTGGCTTTTTTGCATATTGCTTTTTCATTGGTTCACGTCCGTTCTATTCGATACTTCTCCATAAATACAGTGATGCATAGCTTAAATAAGGATGCCAGGATGCGCTGAATTCATCCAGCTCGTCCATGGTCGGTTTCTGTTCCATCTCGAATAATTTTTTGATGGCGTTTTGGATGCCGATATCCGCTTTCGGGAACAGGTTTGGGCGGCCGAGCCCGAATAGCAGAAAGCTCTGAGCCGTCCATGGTCCGATGCCGCGGATCTTCGTGAGCTCTTTGATGACCTCTTCGTCTGGCTGCTGTGCCAGTTTATCCAAGTTCAGTTCTCCGCTGGAAACCTTCTGTCCGATCCCGATCGCATATTCCGCTTTCCGCTGACTGAACTGTAGCTCCCTAAGTTCTTCCACTGTGAGCCCCGCTACTTTTTCCGGTGACGGATAGAACCAGACCCCATCCTTTTTCCAGCCATACGTAGTGACGAATCGATGGGTCAGGGTGAAGGCGAATTTCAGGTTCAGCTGCTGGTGGATGATGCTTTTGATGATGGTGGCAAAAGGATCGAATTCAAGGACGAGTGGAGTACCGACATGCTCTTCAAAGATCGGTTTCAGATCGGTTCCCAGGAAGTGCTCATGCATCTCATGAAGCCCGGTTTCCCATTGAAAAATATCAGAGATGCGTTTTTGCTTCGCTTCCAGATTCTCTTCATTTTCAAACGTAATCCTGAATTCAGGCTCATCCGTTGTTCCCGTTGCTTGAATCTCAATGACCTCACCCTCTTCATTACAGTGATAATAAGGGACTTTCACACTTCGATTCCCCTGATCCACTGCATTCAACGGATCAAGCGCCAACCTGTCCAGCACCCGGTCAAAATCATACGGACCCTCAATCTTAACATTCCTCACTGCCATAATCCTCACCCTTCCGCACAAAACTTGTATGTGTATTATAGCATAAACAGAAGAGGGACGGACCTTCATTCCTAGGACCAAGTCCTAGGAATGAAGGTCCGTCCCTCTTATTCAGCCTCTTATTTCATCATCGGATGCTCATCGAGGCTTTTGAAGGTGTAACCCCGTTTTTTGAGGTCCTGAATCGCTTTTTCGAGTGCGTCTGCATTGTCTTTGGAGACGGAGTGCAGGAGGATGATGGCACCTGGATGAGCCTGGGCCATGATGTTGTCATAGGAGTACTTCCATCCCTTTTGCTGATCGGTCTTCCAATCGATGAAGGCAAGCGACCAGAAGACGTGTGTGTAGCCTTCTTCTTTCGCGATTTGAAGCGTGCGTTCAGAGAAGACGCCCCTTGGCGGACGGAGGTACTTCATTTCTTTCTGTCCCGTCAGTTCTTTCGTTTTCACTTTCACTTTTTGGAGTTCTTCCCTGATCTTTTGATCGGAACTTGCCGTGAAGTCCGGGTGATGCCACGAATGGTTCCCGATGATGTGCCCCTCTTTCGCCATCCGCTTCACGAGGTCTTCTGCACTGAGCAGATAATGACCGGTCACGAAGAAGGTGGCCGGGACTTTTTCCTGCTTCAGTACATTGAGAATCTTTTCGGTATAGCCATTTTCATACCCGTTGTCGAATGTGACGTAGAGCACTTTTTTATCCGGTGAGCCTTTATAAAAGGCATCGTACTTGTCGAGCAGCTGATCATAGGCCGCTCCAGCTTCCGGCTGCACTTCATTTTGACTTCTTTTGAATCCCCAGCCGATCGGATTATTGGATACTGCATAAGCCTCGGCTGGGATGAGCAATACTAAGATTGCCGCTATGATTAACACTTTTAGTGATTTTCGCAAAACTGAACCCTTCTTTCCCTTGCGTTTCCCTTAGTTTTTGAGAAGTGGAAGGATTCATGTGTACTAATAGTATCCATAAATGGGTGTTCATGTGGTGATTTTCATTTGATTCGGGTCCGCAGCTATGATGGATGTTGCATTTTTCCGCTTAGTTGCGGCGCTTCATTAATATTGCGTTGCCTTCACCTGTTCCGATTAAATCAGAGGTCCGTCCCTCTACTCAAAAAATGTCTGATACTTCGTTGCCATTTCGGTCAGTTTTCCTTCGTGTTCTTCGATGAAGGTGGAGACGGTCTTTTTGTCCCAGATGTCGTCGCCTTTTGGGAAATCGCTGAATTCTTTGGATAAACCTGCGACCATTTTATCCCTGGAGACCGATACCATGGATTCGTCAACGGTGAAGTGAAATTCTTTTGCATTCGGTACAAGAAGCGTCAGGTAGATGGCGTTGTAGTAAAAGTTTTTCCGGTTGACGTTGCTGCCGTCAAACCAGTATTCATTCACATCGCTTTCAGACAACTTCCCTTTTTTCTCATAGCCGTATGTCACCTTAACCATTTCACCGGAAAGATCGATTTCTTTAATGGTTTCACCACCCGGCAGCTCTTGCAGGATCGCCTGCACTTTCGAGTTATCTCCTACGTATGTTCCGCTATTTTCTTTTAACGTATTCACACTCACATCTTCAATCGAGGTGATATCCGCTTCTTTTTCAGGATTGGTCGCACACCCCGTTAAAAGTACCATCAAAGTAAGTATCAACATACAGAATAATTTATTAAAAATCATACTCGCCCTCCAACTCCTGTTTGTATGTAATACGAATGAATGCTCATAAAGTTTCATCCTGATTTTAACATAAATAACCAATAAAAAAACCACCCCGAAGCACGTACGGGATGGTCCCAATTACTTATTTAAAAACCTTTTCTTTGAACTGTGCCAATTTTTCCAGAGAAGATTTGTCGACTTCCACGTGCAGGCTGTTTCCGTGTGAATCCATTGTTACAACCGCCGTAAATCCTTCTACGTTCAGATGCCACATCGCTTCCGGAATACCGAACTGCATCAGGTCCACTCCGTCTACACCTTTGATACAATCAGCGTAGTACTGAGCGGCCCCACCGATGGCATTCAAGTACACACCGCCGTGATCCTTCAGGGCAGCAAGTGTTTTCGGACCCATTCCGCCTTTTCCGATGACGGCACGGATACCGAAACGCTTCATGATATCCCCTTGATAAGGCTCCTCACGAATCGATGTTGTTGGACCGGCCGCTTTCACATGCCAGTTCCCTTCATCGTCCTTCAGCATAACCGGACCACAGTGATAGATGATCTGACCGTCGAGATCAACCGGCGCATCGTTTTCACTCAAATGCTTGTGGATCGCGTCACGGCCTGTGTACATGCGGCCGTTTATATGGACGACGTCTCCCACTTTCAGTTCACGGATTTTCTCTTCCGTGATCGGTGCTTCAAGTACCACCACGTTCGGCTGCTCTCCTGATGCAGCCGCTGCCGTTTCAAGTTCCGCTTCCGATCCTTGAGTCAAGTCGATCTTATCGCCTTCCTGATAGAACCACTCATCGACTCCACCAGTTGCCGGATCAAGCTTCACGCCTAAACGACGGAACGCCCAGCAGTTATACGCAACCGAAACGAAGAAGCTTGCTGGAATACGGTTCATCACGCCGACCTTACAACCAAGAAGCGTCGTTTCCCCGCCAAATCCCATCGTACCGATTCCAAGCTCGTTGGCGTTATCCATCACGTACTCTTCCAGTTTACGAAGATCTTCATTCGGGTTTACGTCTTCAACGGAACGGAATAACTGTTCCTTTGCAAGATCATAACCAGAAGAACGATCTCCCCCGATTCCGACACCGATGAACCCGGCGCTGCATCCTTGACCCTGAGCCTGATACACAGAATGCATCACGCATTTACGGATCCCGTCAAGGTCACGCCCGGCACGGCCAAGTCCTTCAAGCTCACAAGGAAGGCTGTACTGGATGTTTTTATTTTCACAACCGCCGCCCTTTAAGATGAGGCGCGCATCGATATAATCCTTTTCCCACTGTTCGAACTTAATGACAGGCGTCCCAAGACCAAGATTGTCCCCTGAGTTTGCCCCCGTCAATGAATCAACGGAATTCGGACGCAGCTTCCCGTCCTTTGTCGCCTGTACCATGGCAGCATAGATCGCTTCCTTGATCTCAAGCTGATTCACGCCGACCGGTGTTTTTATTTTAAAAGTAGGAAGACCTGTATCCTGACAAATCGGGGATACATTGTCGTCCGCCATCTTCACGTTATTTGAAATCGTGTCCAGACTCATCGCCGCACGCGTCCCGGCGTTCTCACGGGCTTTCGCCGAGCGGATCGCACGTCTGACATCCTTCGGCAGATTCGTGGACGTTTCCACAATCAAATCGTACATACTTTGCTGTAATGTCTCTTTATTCATCGTTCTCCCCCTCTAAAGATCTCAAACAGTCTCAATTTTCATTCATTATTATACTCCTATAAGAATGAGATTGAAAGGGATTTCACAATGGAATTTCCTTCTCGAAATAACATGAAATCTCGTCTTCTTCCATATAAATGTACCCGTTGTTTTGATAAAATTTGATGGCATCCGCCCACTGTTTATTCGTTTCGAGGATGAGTCGTTGTGCACCGAGGGAGTGCGCTTTTCCTTCCAAATGGTTGAGCATGATGCGACCGAGTCCACGCTTTCTGTAGGAGGCAAGCACCGACATCCGCACGATCTGGTATGTATCCTCTGTTTCTTTTCTGATTGCTCCGGTACAAATGATGCGATCCTTTTCCTTTCCGACAAAAAAGTGATGCTGTGTACCATCATACTCAAGTGATATGTCATGGATATCCGGGTTCAGGGTATGATCGATGAATCCGAAACGTTCGAGGAATCCGGACAAGATCACGTTTTTCGCCTGCTCGCTTTGGTGTTTTTCGATGGGTGTGATGATCATTGGGGTGTCGCTCCTTTAATAGATGGTTTTGTATTAAAGTTAGACATGTTGATGGGGAAATCCTGCTTGTGCATTCCTGTCTTATATGGGACATAGGATGGAAGATGGGGATATCAACCGTTATGGGGATTTATCGACCGTTCTGCGAAAAACGACAAATACCGACTTCCCACACCAAGGTCCGTCCCTCATAAAAATAAGAGCCCAGAAAGGACTCCTACTCACTCTTCTTAAATTGTTCGCATTTCACTTCTATGTCATCGATCATGGCGATCAGGCGATCGATATCGTCAATGTCCGCTTGTTCCGGGTCGATCGAATCCAGTACGTCGACGAACAGGTTCAGGCGTTGTTTCAAATAGCTTACTTGTGAGTCTTTATCATTGATAGCTTTACCCAAGAATTCTCTCTCCTTTCAATACGTTTACTATGGTAACCAATAACTTTCCGATTGACAAGGGCTTACCCTTTCTCAATAATGGATAGATGACCTAATCATAAAGGAGCTTTTACAAATGAAAACTGAAACTCTCTCCAAGAAAATGTCGATTGACCATGATCCTTGGGAGGCTTATTTAGATGTGGATGAACATGGTGACATTACGCTTTCGAATATCGAATTCACCACCACCACGCTTTGCAATATGAGATGCGAGCACTGCGCCGTCGGATACACGCTGTCACCGAAGGACCCGAGTGCCCTGCCCATTGAACTGATCCTGCAGAAGCTCGACGATATCAAAACGCTTCGTTCCCTTAGTATTACCGGCGGAGAGCCGATGATGTCCAAGAAATCCGTTGAAAATTACGTTCTGCCATTACTTAAGTATGCACATTCCAGAGGCGTACATACCCAGATCAACTCGAACCTGACCCTGGATCTCGACCGCTATTTGATGATTGCCCCGTACCTCGATGTCCTGCACATCTCCCACAACTGGGGAACGATCGACGAATTCATCGATGTCGGTTTTGCCAATATGGAACGGAAGCCAACGAGGGAGCAGCGTCGGAAGCTGTTTGACCGCATGATCGAAAACAGCCGTGCCCTTTCAGAACGCGGGGTTCTTGTATCGGCGGAGACCATGTTAAATAAGAACACTCTGCCATACCTCGAGAAGATCCATCGCCAGGTTGTCGATGAAATGAAGTGCGGCCGTCACGAAATTCACCCTATGTACCCTTCCGACTTCGCTTCAAGCCTTGAGACTCTTTCATTGGAAGAAACACGTGAAGCGATCCGGGATATCCTTAGGTTCCGCGATGAGAATGTGTGGATGCTATTCGGCACTCTGCCATTTTATCCATGCAGCTCTTCACAGGAAGACTTGGATCTTCTGAAGGAACTTTACTCTGCGAAAAAAGTGAGCGTGAGAAATGATCCCGACGGCCGATCCCGTCTGAACGTGAACATTTTCACCGGTGATGTCATCGTCACCGACTTCGGCGACACCCCGCCACTCGGGAATATCACAAAAGATACACTGCCTGACATTTTCGAAAAGTGGAAGGATCAGCCTCTCGCGAAAGAACTGAACTGCCACTGTCCCATGGCCCGCTGCCTCGGACCGAACGTACTCGTGAAGTCGATGTATTACAAAGATGTAGACTTTTCGAAGCGTGAAGCGAAGATCTCCCGATAAAATGAAAATGAAAGCTCAAATCTGTTATGGATTCGGGCTTTTTTTAGACGAATTCAGTCACAGGAGAGTGGTTCGTCCTATACCATGAAATGAATTTGTTCCACTTTCATTATAGTGACGGATCGCCCATCAAAGGTCCGTCCCTCCATTCCACCACCAAAACCCTTATACAATGCCATTTCTCCTTCCAAAACCAAGGTCCGTCCCTCACAAAAAAAACACCACGGATCTAAATCCGAAGTGTTTTTTATCCTATGGGTTTGCGGTCGCTGTTTGGGTTGGTGATTTTTTCGATTGCCGGGTCCATGACGTTGTATTTTTGTTTCTTGATTTCTGCATAGATTCTGGCTCTTCTGGCGCCGAACCATACGCGAAGTGTGGTGAATACCACCAGCAGCCCGCCGAATAGTAATAGATACTCCATGTTATCCCTCCTTTAATTCAGAATATTCTAATTATTATAACATATGCACAGAAATAATAAAAGAGTGAAATAAGGTTTTACCCGATTTCACTCTTCTTTAAACCTTTATCTAGGAGATTCGCTTGCCATGAATCCGAAGTGGACGTGATCCTGAACCGGAATCCAGGCTCCTACTCCTTGTGATGTGACGTTTTTCACGACGATGGAACGTTTCGTTCCTTTCATGACGAGGAATACTTCCCCATAGGTAACTTTCCCTTTTTCGTTTATGGCCGGTGCATAAGCATACAGATAGCCCAGTCGTTTAGGGGAAATGTTATACACTTGATCCTTCTTTGTCCCCGCCCCCACGATGGTCTGGAAGGCGAGTGGCAATTTGGATTTATCCATTGCTTTGATGAGCATCATTTTTTCTACATCATCTGCATGGGGAACTTTTGCCGTAAGCCCACCCTTTACGACCTTTTGTGCTTCCTGGACGTAGTGAATTTGATAGTTGGATTTTCCTCCGCGGTTATCAAAGTAATTCGTGTTGACCTTTTGATACTCCCAGTTCGGGGAGGTTTCCGTCGATGCATAGTTCAGCGGCCATTCCCCAAGATAAATAGTGGCACGAAGTCCGATCGTCGGTGCTTTATTGACCGTGGACTCGTTCAGGATGCGGATCAGGTTCGGGTTCTCGATCCTCACATTGGAGGTTTCGATCAGCTCCTGACTCCATTCGCTCGGTTGCAGATAAGGTTGATCCTGTGTAGAATTTGGATACGTATTTTCCTTGGCGATATTCAGTACTGAGTTCGGGATCTTTACGCTCGAATCCTCAGTCGAAGTCGGAGCCTTCTCCGTTTTTGGCTTCATTTCTTTTTTAGGACTGGTTTGGGCGTGAAGCCCTGTAGTTGTAACGAAAAATGCGAGTATGACCATAAGAGCAGTGCGCATTAATTTCATGTATTTGACTCCTTTCAAGCATATAAGGGTTTGCCGTTAGTTTTTCCTAGAAGGTGCAGCTTATCCAAAAAACTTTATTTGAAAGAATATTTACAAAATTCTAATTTTATTTTATACTAATGTTGAAGAGGGAACGTCCGAGCTTCTCCTACAAAGCGTATCGGTGTTTCCGATCATTCTGCATTCCCTGAAAAAGCCCTGGAATCTCTAAAGATTCCAGGGCTTTTTTAATCGTCTTCCATTTTTCTTGAAGAACATGCAAGAATGGTGCAACCCGGATTGGAAACGATTCTTTTTCCTTTCCAAAAGATGAATGCCCGGATCGTGAGACTCTCAGTCATACCTTGTTTTGGGGTTATGTTTGCTGAATAGTTGCCGTCTTCATCCGGGATCGCTGGATTTGGCTTGATGACACTTTTCAAATGTTCTTCCAATACTTCAAAATGCACCTGAATCTGTTTCAAATCCTCACACTGGACTTTCCCTGTGAGACATGCTCCCTTGCAGTTTACAATCACTGGAACATTCAGGGATAAACCCGGGTTCGTAAATTCCTTGGATGCCTCTGAGATTACTTCAGCTGCTTCTTTTGAAGCCGCTGTGATGTCATTTGAAGAACTTGTTTCCTCATCGCCTATATTTTCAAGAAGAAGCACTTCCCCGTCTTCAGAAGTCCCACTTGCACGCTCTTCATCCTTCAATTCTTCGCAGCAGTCGATCGGGTCCACCTCATCTTCGTCTTCCCCTGGATGTGGGCATGTGCAATGAATTTTGATCACTTTCTTCTCTATTATGATTTCCTTTCCCTCGATCCAGGCTGTTGCCTGAACCACAGCTTCTTCGGATACATGTGAATCCGGGGTGAGCACCGCTTCATATTCCCCTTTTGCATTCGTTTTGATTTGATCGGGGGTGATGGTCGCAACTTCGGGGGTGACTTTCAGCTTGATCCCCACGTTGGCGGCCGGCCTTCCATTACAGGTGAATTTCCCGGTAATCGCTGCTCCATCACAAGAAATACATTCAGGTATACAGAGTGTCAGCTTAGGCTTCTCACATATGAGGCAACCGGCATAGATGAACACCATTTCCGAAACCGCTTTTCCACCTACCACTGCCGTCGCCGTAAATGGGACCTCCCTGAATGGGGTATTCGGAGGAACGAAAGCTAGGGTTGAAAATTCCCCGTTCTCATCAGTAGTGACAACCGGTGGCTTAAAGGTTAACACTGGACTTGAAAACGAGACCTCTTTATTTGCCAGTGGAAATCCTTCACACGAAAGACAGCCTGAAATGATTCCTTTACAATTCAGCTTTTTGTTCTCTTTGATGTGAATCTTTGGATGCTTGCATCGACAATCTATGGTGACCTCCCCAGAGGCGGTGACCTGTTCCCCGTAGGCGGTAGCCGTCGCTTTGATAATGATCGTTTCATGGACTCCGAGTCGTGGCCAGAGATTGGTGACATATCTGCCTTCTTCATCGGTAAATGCCGGGTTCGGATCGATTTCTACTGCATCTGGCTCAGAAGCCGTGACCGTAAACAAAATCCTGGCTTGCTTAACAGGCGCCCCGTCGCATGTCAGCCTTCCCGTCAGTTTCGTTCCTTCACACGTGACTTCCTCACATGGAACTTCAAGGGTCAACTTTGGCTTGCGGCACTTTTTGCATCCTGAAATCACGGTATCGGTGGCTCTTATGGTCTTCCCATCGATCACGGCTGTCGCTGTATAGGAAGCAGTTTGAAATGGTGTCCCTTTTTTCACTGTGACAACAGATGAAAACCTTCCGTTCTCATCGGTAACCGGGTTCGGTGTCTGGAACATGAGGATGGATGAACCTGACAATGTGACCGGTACATTTGCCTGCGGAATTCCATCACATGTGACTTTACCTGAGATGGTCGAGCGGCAGTCGATTTTTTTTAACCTGTCTAGCTTGATGGCCGGGTTCTTGCATTTCACACATCTTACTTCCACTTCCCTCGTTATCGACACTACCTTTAATCCCCCGATGTTCGTCACGGCCGTGATTCGGATCGTTTCATCCACATCGGGAAACGGAACCAGTGTTGCCGTGTATCTCCCGTCACTCTGTGTAATCGCGGGATTAGGGGTGAGGACGACGCGGTTGGAGGCGGATTCGATGATAAATGATATGGCTGCATTTCCGATTGCCTGGCCGTCACATACAAGTCTTCCCCTGATTTGTGTGCCTTTGCAGCCGACAGGACAAGGAATCGGCTCCAGTGTCAGCACTGGATTTTTGCATAGGATGCAATCCACTCTAACAAAAATCGTGTCACTGATGGTCTTTCCGATCACGACGGCCGTTGCTGTGACCTGGACATTCGGTGTAATCGGGGTACCCGGTGCCACGGTCACCCTCGTCGAAAACCGGCCCGTGCTGTCCGTGACCGGTGTGGAATCTTCAAAGACCAGACCCCCAAACGAGGAGCTAAGCGTAACCGTCACACCTTGCAGGGGCTGATAATCGCACAGGATCCTCCCGCTGATGATGCCTTCGCAGCTGATGATGCCGATATCATCCAGTTGAATGGTTGGATTCGTGCATCCTTCAAAAGGAAAAATCCCCGGACATCCTCTCGGAGGTAACTCGATTTTACAATCAATGATTTTACCGTTCGTCGGTTTTTTCTTTTTTCTCACGCTACTCATTCCTTTGCACAAAAACTCTCCTGTTATCTTATTCAAGAATGAGTAGGCGGTTCTCACGGAAATGATTTTCCCGCAAAAAGACCCGGCAGAAATCCTGCCGGGTCTTACCTTGACAATTATAGTAAATAAAATCCGATTCCCATGATGAAGTAAGCGGCAAGAAGGGTCAATCCTTCGAACCAATTCGTTTCTCCATCATTTGAGATGATCACTGTGAGCAGCACCGCCGACACCATTGCCACAAGTTCCGGTAACGTAAACACAAGTGACATGCTTTTTTCAAAAAATAATGAAACCAGAACGAGCACAGGTGCTACGAACATGGCGACCTGCAGGGTGGACCCTACGGCAATCTCAACAGCGACATCCATCTTGTTTTTATACGCCATGATCACGGCTGAAGCATGCTCCGCCGCATTCCCTACTATCGCTACAATGATGACCCCGATAAAGAGCTCGCTCCAACCGAAAGCTTCCCCTACTTCTTCAAAAGTATGGACAAGGCGCTCCGATACATAAGCGACGGCAACAGTCGAGAGAGCAAGAATGAGTAAAGCTTTCCCCTTGCTCCATTCAGGTTCCTCATCATGATCGTGTGCTCCTTCGCTGTTCTCACTCTGATACACACCGCGGTGTGTCACAAGTTTGAAGAACAGGGCGAATAAATAAAGGAGAATCAAAATGATTGATATCCCGATGGAAAGGCTCATCGTCCTCCCTTCATTCATGTCCATGGAGAACACTTCCGGAATAACGAAGGCGACGATGATGGCGAACATAAGGAGCCCTGAATTGTGGCGGGCATCGAACACATTGAACTTCTGACGCTTGAACTTCACGCCTCCGACAAAGAAGGACAATCCTGCAACCAGAAGGAGATTCCCGAGGACGGACCCGGTCAGCGAGGCCAATACGACCCCGATCAAACCGGCCTTTAGCGCAAAAATGGATATGATCAGTTCCACCGCGTTCCCGAAGGTGGCATTCAGAAGTCCACCGATACGGGGACCCGACACAACGGCCAGGCTTTCCGTCGCCCTACCCATAAACGCCGCCAGGGCAATGATCGTGACACAATAAATGACGAACATAATGACACTTGGCCAATGAAGCAGAGAACCGATCACCGAAACCGGGACCCCTGCAAATACAAGCAGCGTAAATACTTTATTCATGTTACGACCCATCCTTTATAATAAATTTGGTTAAAACCTGCCTGTTTAGACACATTATAGATAGAACCTGATTAGGAGGAATATCCATGGTACAAACCTTAAAAGATAAAATAACAGAGCTGTTTTCACATCATAAAATCGGCACCCTTGCCACCATCCGTGACAACAAACCGTACTCACGGTTTATGATGTTCGATCACGACGATCTTACTCTGTATACGGCAACCAACGAACATGCCCACAAGGCAGAAGACATCGCACAGAACCCTCAAGTGCACATCCTTCTAGGCTATGACCGTGATTCCGATCATGAACACTATGTAGAAATCGAAGCAGAGGCATCCGTCGAAGAATCACCGGAACTGAAAGCGAAATTCTGGAAAGAGGAGCTCAAACACTGGATCGCAAGCCCCGATGATCCCGAATACCTGCTCCTCAAACTCACACCCAAAACCATCCTCTACTACTCAAAACCCGGCAGCGAGCCCCAGGAGCTGTAAGTGAATTTTGAGTGAATCGTGAGGGACGGACCTCTAACAGACCAACAGAAAGGCCTATTTCGATACTTTGAGGGACGGACCTTCAAATGGTCAGACGCCTGCACCTGTTCTTTCCATTCTGAGGTCCGTCCCTCTTCTCTTCCGCGCAACTTCATTCAAAAAACCTCTCATTGAGGGACGGACCTTCAACCAAGTGTATCTTACGATCACCTTATAGAGGTCCGTCCCTCACCACTCTTTACCCCACCAACTCAAACGTCTCTTCTATCTTGATGCTGTCCTGCACCGATTGCACCATGGAGCAGTTCTTGCGTGTGAGTTTCATGGCTTTTTCGATCTTCGCTTCGTCAAGGTCCGTCCCTCTGATTGTGAAGTGAAGGGAGATGGCTTCGACGCGGTTGGCTTCGTCTTCGTTGCGGGTGACGTCTGCTTTGATATGGATGTCGTCGAAAGGAATGCGCATTTTTTCGAGTACGTTGCGGAGCACTCCCCCACTGCATACGGCGACAGATGACACTAATAATTGGAAGGGGCGGAAACCATACTCTTCGTTACCCGATACCTCCAGCTTCCCAAACACTAAATCACTGTAAAATCCGCCTTCTTGCATGTTATATTCCATTTCTTCATCATTCCTTCCTTAATATGCTAGTAGATGTTTTGATTTTACTCTATTCACCCTGTATTGCCAAACATTGAAATTGAGGGTACCATCAAAGAAGATATTTACTATGATTGGGAGTTTTGACAAAATGAATCAAACATTAGCCTTCCGTTTCAGAGTGCTTGTCGGGATCGTCGCCATTTCCGGTTTCTCACAGGGAATGCTCCTTCCCCTCATCGCCATCATTTTCGAACAGGATGGACTGTCTTCTTCCCTGAACGGGTTAAACGCAACGGCGCTCTATATCGGAATCCTGCTGGCCTCACCACTAATGGAGCGACCGCTTCAGAAAATCGGCTATAAACCGATGATCATCATCGGGGGAATCATCGTTGCCGTATCGCTCTTACTGTTCCCGGTCTGGAAATCCTTCTGGTTCTGGTTCGCCCTTCGCCTTCTGATCGGAATCGGGGATCACATGCTCCACTTTGCCACCCAGACGTGGATCACGTCGTTTTCACCGAAAGAACGCCGGGGACGGAACATTTCCATTTACGGGGTATCCTTTGGGATCGGATTCGCCGTCGGACCGATGATGACACAGCTCATCACGATCCATCAAGCCTTACCGTTCATCATTTCTTCCTTATTAAGCCTGACGGTATGGATGTTCGTCTTTCGCTTGCAAAATGAATTTCCCGAACAGCAGAACATCGGCAGCGCCTCGTTCCTCGGGTCATTCCACCGTTTCGGAAAGGTCCTCAAATATGCCTGGGTCGCTTTGTTGCCGCCTCTCGGATATGGATTCCTTGAAGCGTCATTAAATGGGAACTTCCCTGTTTTCGCCCTGCGAAACGGCCTTTCCATTGAAGCCGTGGCCATCCTCCTTCCTGCGTTTGCAGTGGGAAGCATCATCTCACAGGTGCCCCTCGGCATTCTGAGTGACAAATACGGCAGACAGCATGTCCTCCTCATTGTTATGATGATTGGATTCCTGTGTTTCTCGGCTGCCGGAATCGTTTCTGAGTCCACGATCGGACTGTTCATTTGCTTCACACTTGCCGGCATGGCCGTCGGATCGACGTTTTCCCTCGGCATCAGCTACATGACGGACCTCCTGCCAAAGGAATTACTTCCAGCGGGGAACATCATGTGTGGGATCTTCTTCAGCTTCGGCAGTATGATCGGTCCTTTCATCGGTGGAATCACCATCGACTGGTTCAAAGGATCAAGCTTCTTCTATTTGATCGCCTGCATGATGCTGATGATTTTTGTGAGTCTCCTTGTCTTTTCCCTGCAAAATCGGCGTGGAGAAATAACCCAGAATAACTAGCACAAAATGCTTCCCATCTTCATATACATGTGATAGGATTAGATTATAATCATTACAAATTACTAACTTCATATACTTTCAGCTAAGAGCACGTGCCGTTTTGCTGTCACCTTTCACTGGTGGCAGCTTTCGTCGTTTTATAGGGGTAATGACGTTGATTATTATTCTCAATGAGAAACCCCCATTTTCATTTACTAACAAGGAGGAATACTTATGAGCTCACAGTCCAAAGCACTATCCATGGGGACACCGAAAGATAACATGCACTTCCTTGAAAAAATTAAGCCTCACGCCGAATTGATCGCTGCCCTCATCAGCGGTGTGTTCATACTACTCGGATGGCTGACATCAAATGATGACTCAAGCATGAGCATCATCTTCTACCTCCTTGCCTTTGCCATCGGAGGTTTCGCCAAAGCGAAAGAAGGAATCGAAGAAACCATCGAAAACAAAGAACTCAATGTGGAAATGCTGATGATTTTTGCCGCAGTCGGTTCCGCCATCATCGGGTACTGGACGGAAGGTGCGATTCTGATCTTCATCTTCGCAGTCAGCGGCGCCCTTGAAACGTATACAATGAACAAAAGTCAAAAGGAAATCTCAGCCCTCATGCAGCTTCAGCCGGAAGAAGCCTGGCTTGTCACAGGCTCAGGAGAAAAGAAAGTCACTGTTTCAAGCCTTGAAATCGGTGATCATATCCTGATCAAACCGGGTGAACGGGTACCGACGGACGGTGTGGTCGTAAAAGGCACCACATCCATCGATGAAGCAGCGATTTCCGGTGAAGCCGTCCCCGTTACTAAGGGACAGCGGGATGAGGTCTTCGCTGGAACGGTCAATATCAACGGAGCCATCACGGTTGAAATGACCAAGCCGAGCAGCGAAACCCTTTTCCAAAAAATCATCGACCTGGTGCAATCGGCCCAAAGCGAGAAATCCCCTTCCCAGCAGTTCATCGAACGCTTCGAAGGAACGTATGTAAAAGTCGTCCTCGCCGTAGTACTCCTGATGATGTTCCTCCCTCACTTCATCCTTGGATGGAGCTGGACGGAAACATTCTACCGGGCCATGGTCCTTCTCGTCGTCGCTTCACCATGTGCCCTGGTCGCTGCCATCATGCCGGCAAGTCTTTCGGCCATCTCAAACGGTGCCCGTCACGGGATCCTTTTCAAAGGCGGCGCCCACCTGGAGAACTTGAGTAACATCAAAGCGATTGCCTTTGATAAAACAGGAACCTTGACGAAAGGGAAACCCGTCGTGACCGATATCCTTATAGCAGACACGATGAATGAGAGAGACGTAATAAGCGCAGTTGCTTCCATTGAAAATCAGTCTAACCACCCACTCGCACAGGCTATCGTCGGGCACGCAACCCGAGAGTTCAATATAGAACTTTTCCAGCCTGATTCCCTAGAGGATGTATCCGGATGGGGAGTCAAAGCCCTTGTGGACGGATCAGAATGGAAAATCGGGAAAGCCGACTTTGTGGATAAAATGTTGGCAGAACGGTTCATGAACGGAGCTTACGGAAGAATTTCCTCTGAAGGGAAGACGACCGTTTTTGTGGCAAAAGAAAATGAAATCATCGCATTGATTGCCCTGAAAGACGTCGTCCGGAATGAAACCATCGAAGCACTGAAGCTTCTTGAAAAAGAAGGTGTCCAGACGATCATGCTGACAGGCGACAATGAAAAAACAGCCCGTGCCATCGCAGAAGAAGCAAAAGTCGCTTCCTTTATTGCCGAATGCCTGCCGGAAACGAAGGTAGACGAACTGAAAAAATTGAAGGTCCAATTCGGTACAGTCGGTATGGTCGGGGACGGGATCAATGACGCACCTGCCCTCGCGACAGCCAACGTCGGAATCGCCATGGGAGAAGGAACCGACGTCGCCCTGGAGACAGCCGATGTCGTCCTGATGAAAAACGACCTGACCCGGATCGCCGAAGCCATCAAGCTATCGAAAAAAATGAAGCGCATTGTCCAGCAGAACGTCGTTTTCTCCATCGCGGTCATCATGCTCTTGATTGCCTCCAACTTCCTGCAGATCCTCGACCTGCCCTATGGAGTCATCGGCCATGAAGGAAGTACGATATTGGTTATTTTAAATGGATTACGTTTATTGAAATAATGATGGGAAGCATCCAGCCTTGGTTGGGTGCTCTTTTTGCATGGAACTTATCCACACCACCCCTTCTATCCTTTATCCACATATGAATAACTTTCGATCCCTCTAACACCTCCACTCCATGACCTCTCAATTCTCTAACCATTTCCGTTCCCTCTCCCTATACGTTTAACAAATCCTCTTCAGTGGTAAAAATCACTATATACAAGAAGGAGGTTCAACTATGGGACATAAACTCGCAGGACAGGCAGCTGCCGATATTATGGAACAATGGAAGATCAAGCATGTATTCGGTCTCCCCGGCGATTCCATCAATCACTTTGTCGACGTGCTACGAAGTGAGAAAGAGGAAATTGAGTTCATCCAGGTCAGACATGAGGAAGTCGGGGCACTCGCCGCCTCCTCGTATGCGAAACTCACAGGCAATATCGGGGTATGCTTATCCATTGGCGGACCCGGGGCCATCCACCTGTTAAATGGATTGTATGACGCAAAGGCGGACGGAGCACCCGTGTTGGTTTTGGCCGGACAGGTCGCAACAGAAGAGCTTGGCATGGATTCATTCCAGGAGGTTCATCTGGACCGTGTGTTTGCTGACGTTTCGGTATACTGTGAACGGGTTTCTTCACCTGAATCACTTCCTGACCTCATGAATCAGGCAATCAGGACCGCATACGCCAAAAAAGGCGTGTCTGTGCTGATCATCCCTGACGATATCCCGGGTCAAAAAATCAAGGATACCATAAAAGATACATCAAGTATCCCGGCTGCGACCATCGCCGCTCCCCTTGAACAAGACGTGAAGACCGGAATGGAATACGTACATAAAGCACAACGTCCGGTCATCCTTGCAGGAACGGGATCCAGGCATGCCGCCCGTGAACTCGAGGCATTCGCCGAAAAAATCGCGGCTCCGGTCATCTTTACGCTTCCATCTAAAGGGATATTCCCCGACCGGCATCCCCATAATCTCGGACAGCTCGGTCAAATCGGGACGAAGCCTGCATATGAAGCCATGGAAGAAGCCGATCTTCTCATCATGATCGGTACGTCGTTCCCTTATCGTGATTTCCTTCCCGATGATACGCCCGCCGTTCAGATTGATGCAGATCCGGCACAAATCGGAAAGAGATACCCTGTTTCCGTCGGGATCGTCGGAGATTCGAACCTTGTTTTGAAACAATGGAATAAACAGCTTCCTGTCAAAGAGGACCGAACATTTTTGGAAGAATGCCAGAACAATATGAAGAACTGGTGGAAGCATATTGAAAAAGACGAAGTCGAAGCGACGACGCCAATCAAGCCTCCACAGGTCATCGCGGCTCTTCAGAAAATTGCAGACGACGATGCGATCCTTTCCGTCGATGTCGGCAATGTGACCGTCTGGACCGCCAGACACTTTAAAATGACCAACCAGAAAATGATTATTTCGAGCTGGATGGCAACCATGGGCTGCGGACTTCCAGGGGCGATCGCAAGCGGCATTGCTGAGCCTGAGCGTCAAACGATTGCTGTATGCGGAGACGGCGGTTTCACCATGGTGATGCATGATTTCGTCACAGCGGTCAAATACAAGCTGCCGATCATCGTCGTCATCATGAACAACCGAAAGATCGGCATGATCAAATACGAGCAGGAGTCCATCGGTCACCTTGAATATGAAACCGACCTCCAGGACATTGATTTCGCCCAATTTGCCAAAGCATGTGGAGGGGAGGGCTATCGTGTCCTCAAACATGAGGACCTTCAGCCTGCATTTGAAATGGCTTCGAAATCTAATAAGCCGGTCATCATCGACTGTGTCATTGAAGACCAGCCGCCTCTACCCGGTAAGATCAACTTTGAACAGGCTGCCGGTTACTCAAAACACGTCATGAAAAAATTCTTCAAGAAGCATGAGGCCGAGATGCCACCATTACGCAAAGCCATGAAACGACTATTTTAACAAAAGAGTGAGCCTGTAAAAGGGCTCGCTTTCCCTATTGGAGGAATGAATATGAACAGTATATCCATCATTCAGTGGATTCTCCTTACCGTCATCATTCTCGCATTACTTATCCCGGCTGCCCTTATTCTTTATTTATGGATGACGGATGAAAAACAAAAAGAGCATGCGGTGTTAAGGAATTTCCCCGTTCTCGGAAAAATGAGATACATCCTCGAGAAGATCGGTCCTGAACTGAGACAATACCTCTTTCATAATGACAACGAAGGAAAACCCTTCTCGAGACTTGAATACACGAATACGGTCATGGCGGGAAAATATAAATCCCGGATGCTCGGCTTCGGATCCGAGCGGGACTTCGAAAAGGAAGGGTACTACATACGCAACACCCTTTTCCCTGTCCAACGGGACGAACTCCGCATCGACAACTCACAAAAAGTCAAAACCAAAATTTACAAACTT
>NZ_JANIOC010000009.1:172891-215641 GCF_024733565.1 Rossellomorea sp. SC111
TACATACGTAACACCCTTTTCCCTGTCCAACGGGACGAACTCCGCATCGACAACTCACAAAAAGTCAAAACCAAAATTTACAAACTTGATAAAGATAATTTACTAAGCCGAAGGGAACATCGCGAAGAATCTGAAGCAGATCCCTTTCTCCTGAAAGACGAAGATGCCCAGGTCATCGGGCAACAAACCTGCAGACATCCATTCAAAGTGAAAGGGCTCATCGGACAATCCGCCATGAGCTACGGGTCCCTTGGTGAGCAGGCCATCACCGCCCTGTCAACCGGATTGAAACTCGCTTCAGGTTCCTGGATGAACACCGGTGAAGGCGGATTATCCAAACATCACCTGAAAGGCGGAGTAGACATCATCTGCCAGATCGGCCCCGGCTTATTCGGCGTCAGAACAAAGGACGGCGAATTTTCATGGGAAGAATTCAAGAAAAAGAGTGATCTCAAGGAAGTGAAGGCATTCGAATTGAAACTCGCACAGGGTGCAAAGACCCGAGGCGGGCACGTTGACGGAAAGAAAGTGACAGAGGAGATCGCCAACATTCGTAACGTGGAGCCATGGAAATCCATCGACAGCCCGAATCGGTTCAAGGAATTCAGCAGCAACGAACAAATGCTGGACTTCATCGAACAACTCCGGGAAGTTGGCGGCAAACCCGTCGGAATCAAACTGGTCGTCGGGAACACGGATGATATCGAGAGCCTCGCTTCCTATATGGGCACGTCAGGAAAACATCCCGACTTTATCACGGTTGACGGAGGAGAAGGGGGGACTGGGGCTTCCTATCAAGAACTGGCGGCTTCTGCCGGGGTTCCGATCAAATCGGCTCTTCCCTTCCTTCACGACACCCTCTTGAAATACGGCGTACGGGACAAAGTGAAAATCTTTGCTTCCGGAAAATTATTAACACCCGACAAAATTGCTTTTGCACTCTCCCTCGGTGCCGACTTTGTCAACATCGCAAGGGGACTGATGTTCTCCGTGGGCTGCATCCAGGCTCAAGTATGCCACACGAATAACTGTCCCGTCGGCGTTGCCACCACCGATAAGAAACTGCAGCGGGCACTGATCGTCGAAGAAAAGTCATTCCGCGTCTGCAACTACATCATCTCCCTCCGCGAAGGTCTGTACAACCTGGCCGCTGCCGCGGGAATCGATACACCGACGAAGTTCGGGCGTGAGCACATCGTATTCAGGGATGAAGACGGACGATTGCACCCGATCAAGCCGGAAAAGGCGATGTCATAATGGAAAGAAGCAGCCGATCGGTGTAAGTAGTTCAGTGTTAAGGTAGAAAAATTAAATTAACACCATAATTTCAAGTCCAATTCACAATAGAATTGGACTTTTTATTTTTGTTGATATACCAATGTTTAAGGGCAAAAGGTGTGGTAAGAAACTAACTCCCGCACAAAGATTAGGGATTACTGATAAAGTGTTCGATATAAAAGATATACTTTACCTTAGATAAATTAGTTCACAAAAGAAGGAGCATCATAACTCGATGCTCCTTAAAAGTTTATATTCAAGGTGTTCTTTAACCCCATAATAAGTTCTGGATGTTTTTCCTTAGATGAATAGATTATTTCTTTCTTGTTGGTGCTTTGAAATTGAATACTTCCATCTTTGAAAAAGTTCATATGAAACACTTTATTGTCCATATTTTTAGAGTCGGATAAAACAAACGTATAATTCCCTTGATTGTTTAATTCTTTGACCTTTTTACTCATTTCATTTTGTGAAGGTTTTATAACATCCATTTTATTAACTTTCTCTATAAACGAATTGATTTCTTTTTCGTCAGTGATATATTTGCTTGTTGCTTCTGACGAAACACCCTTAGCATCAACCCCTTGAATATACAAAACAGTGTATTTATCAACATTTGGAATATCTATTGATGTACTTGTAGCTTTCTTCTCTCCAATTGCACAGCCGCTTATTAATACAGTGCTGATTATAAACAATAATAAGATTCGAACAGTTCTCATACAATCCCTCCAGACTTTGTAATTAAATGGTATATGAAAAGTTGCCATGATACAAAGAAAATTTTATGAATTATCTTCCAATCACCTCAATTAATTTCCAATAAATATTTACTTTCCTTTAAACAAATTAAAGAACAATTGTTTCCTTTTTCAAATTTTACAATAACAAATAACTAAAAAAGGTGTCGTATATTGCTGACACCTTTTTATATGCTATTTATACTGTTATTTTAGCCTCAAATACAATGCTACTTCCCTTGTTTATTGGTGGTTTTTTTAAGAATTTCTATTTCAAAACTGAACTACTTACGATTGGTGTCGGCTGCTTTTTTTCGGAGGTGACAGGTTGGTTATCGACCGTTCTCCATTTTCCCACAAAGCCCGCACCCTCTCCTCATACAGACCAAGCGGACAGTCAACCGATCACCCTCCCACAAAAAAACAAATGAAACCTCCCCGCCCCCTCATCCGTATATACACTATAAACAGAATCACAACCTTGAAAGGGGAACACTATGGGAAACATCTTACTATTTTCATTGATTGTCGGATTGGTCATGGCCTTATTGCTCGTACCGATGGCTGTCATGAAAAAACAAAATAAAAAAGAGGGATATCCATCCTTTCCGGCCCTGTTTGGAGCCACTCTCATCATCACATCACTTGTCGTATTCGTCTTCTATTACCTGACGAATCTCGATCAGAACTTCACAAGCATGTGGATCCTGTTAATCATTGCTTCAGGATTCGGCGCTGCACTCGCAACAGGGAAAGAACGAATGGCGAAAGGGGTTCTGTTCCTTGCCACCCTCTTGGTCGGTGCTTACTTCATGACAGCTTTTGTCTTCAATGCCGATGAGAAATTCGAATCGGCGAAGATGGACGTCAAAACCGAAATTCAAGCTTTTGATGAAAAGGAAACGCCGGCAAGCGTCCCTCCACAATTTGCCCGGAACAAAATGAAAAAAGCCTTCGGGCAGGTTCCGAATACGAGTTATTATGAGCTCGGCAATCTGCAGATCCAGAAGGTGGACGGAGAGTATGTCTACATCGCTCCCGTCGAATTCTCCGGATTCTTCAAATGGTTCAAGGGAGACGAGACTCCAGGGTACTTCAAGCTGAGTGCAACGGATTCAAACGCAAATCCTAAATTCGTCAAAGAAGAGATGGTCTATACTCCTTCAGCTTACTTTAATAAAAAAATTGAGCGCCACATCCGATTGAACTATCCGAAGGAAATCTTCAACGGGGACGTGCAGCTTGAAATCGATGATGAAGGGAAACCATTCTATATCCAAACTTACGGAAACTTCATCTCTGCACGTAACGGCTTTGAAGTGAAAGGGATTGTCATGGTCGATCCGCAATCAGGTGATACCAAATCCTATGCCATCAAAGATGTCCCTGAGTTCATCGACGGCGCAGTTTCACCTGAAACGGTGAGCCTGCAGAACAGCTATTTCGGTAACTATGTCAAAGGATTCTGGAACAGCCGCTTCGGTAAATCGGATGTAAAACTTCCTTCAGATGAAGGAACGGAAGCGAACGTAAGCCCTATTTTTGATGAAAATGGTGACATGTATTATTTCACCGATTTCACGTCACCTAAAGAAGGCGTCGATTCCATGCTAGGCTATTCCCTGACAAACTCAAGAACCGGTGAAGCAACGTTCTACACTGGTAACCTGGAAGAATCGTATATGGATTCACAAGGTGCCCTGCAGATCATCCAGAAGAAATTCATCGAGAAGAAATGGGACGGAGAAATGCCTGTTCTCTATAACTTCTACGGTGAAGCAAGCTGGCTGACGCCGGTGCTTGATGCGAATGGTTTCTTACAGAACTACTTCATCGTCTCGGCAGCCAATCCGGAAATCTCTGCCTATGCAAATACTCCGAATCAGGCACTGAAAGCCTATAAGACAGCTCTGCAACGCGGCGGAGGAAGCGTCGACGGCAGCTCAAAAGCAGAGGAGAAAAAAGCCAATGGTACGGTCGTCCGGGTCTACAAAGAAAAATCCGGTGACTATACCGTCGTTTCCTTCCTCCTCGACGACGGAAAGAACTATATCGTTTCTTCTGAAAACAGCTTACTTGCGATCTACTTGAAAGAAAATGACAAGGTGAACGTCACGTATATGGATACAGGTGAGGCATTCCTCCCTGTAAAAGATATGTCGATCGAAGGATTGCAACAGTAAAGAAAAGGCCGGAATCATCAACTGATTCCGGCCTTTTCTCTATTCTCCCGCATTCACATAGTACACCAGATTATCCGTCCACTCCCCAAATTCATAAATGAACCCTTTTCGTGTACATTCATACTCCATGCCCACTGCTTCCGCAAGTCGGATCGAAGGCGTATTGTCCAGATTGATATGGGCTTCGATACGGTGGAAATTCAATTTTACGAATGCCAGCTGTAGAGCTGCCTTCATCGCTTCCTTCCCGTAACCACGGTTCCAGTAACGATTATGTACCGTGTAGCCTGCCCTGCCCCAGTTAAAGTTGTACCGCATCAGCGTCGAGAAATCGATCGTCCCGATATTCGCGCCATTCTCTTTCAGGAAAATCCCGAGGATATACACTTGATCTCCCTCGATCATCTCGTCATGCTTCTCAAGCATCTCACTGAACCAGAACTCCGTGCACTCACTCATATCCTGATAGCCGACATCATATTTATGCTGTGACGGGAGCCTGTTCAGATGTTCCCTTAACCAGTTTTCATAATCACTGTTCACGAAGGGCCTGATCACCAATCGTGGTGTTGCGATGGTTAAGTCCTTATGCTTCATCCTCTCCGCACTCCCTCTTATGTAATATGTTAATAGTACCAACCACTTAAGTAGAATGGTAGTTCTTTTCGCAAAATTATTGTTTCTTACATAGGAACTGCCAAGGCTCTGTCTAAGTGTAAGTGCGATAAATGGTGATGGGAACGGCTTCGCTTTCCGGCGGACGAACGACTAATCCTCCTCAGCTTCGCTTCCGGGGTCTCGGCACGCCCGTTTTTCCGCAGGAGTCTACGCCGTTCCCCTCACCATCTTGAAGAGATATCGTGACAGAGCTTGCTAGTAAAAATATTTATAAATTTGGATCTTACTATTAGTTCATATGGACACTGCATACGGTGAAAAAGGTGTTTTCTCGACGTGCATGCTAGTAGATTTGGCTTTAACACCCGTAAAGTTGATTGGAGTGGAAGGTGCTCGACTCCTGCAGGAAACGCTGGACAGTACGAAAAGCGCAGGCGGCTCGCACAGACCCGACAAGCATAATATGAAGGGGCCGGGAAGGCGCTCTTTGCCTTCTTGGACTATTCATATTATGACCTCGAGGGGCTAGCCGACGGAGCTGGGCAGGTGAGACCCCGGAGGCGTAGCCGAGGAGGCTCACCGCCAGCCCCGCGGAAAGCGAGCACCTGCAGCGGAGATCAACCACCACTCGCTACCTTAGCACAAAGTATGCGAAAAGAACCTTTTCAAAAAAACGGAAGGCGCTTCTCTACGGAGAAACGCCTTCATCATTATTTTTCATTATTCCACTCTTCCTCTAATTCCTTTTCGATCTCCTCATCGGATAAATACTCCTCATCCAGCTGCTGAACATGCTCGGTGATCCGGTTGAGCTTGGAATGCACGATCCATAGGCTGATTACCACGAATACCATGAAAAAAATGACGATGAGTCCCACATCCATATTAATCGACGCCTCCTTTACCTATATTTATTAAGTAAACATAGAAAAAAGAAGACTTTCGTCAGAAAAAGTCCGGAAAGGTCCGAAAGTCCCCTGCTTATCCGGAACTGACGTAATACCAGTGTTTATCGAGCTTCTCAAGGTCCATAAACTCTCCCCCAAAATCACCTGACTCAGGTTTATTCCCTGAAGAAGAATAGACAAATCCGGAGAAGCTGTCCAGGATGCCACGATAGGTAAAAAAGAGAACCAGCATTTCATCATTCTTCTTCTCTACCAATATATCTCCGCCACCCCTTGATAACGTTTCATATTCTTCCGGGAGGTGTATAACCGAATCATTGTATGGAACGTTGGGTGTAATGGCACCTTCCCGCACTTTCTTTACCACTGTGTCCCGATCGGCACGGTTTTTTTCATAATCCATATTCAGAACGACCTTTGTAATCGGGAAAAAGAAAATGAAAATCACGGTCAAAGATTGAAGGATTAATGCTTTCCATTCCCTTCTTTTAAAAACGGCAATGATGGAAAACACGATAGTGACAAGGAAAAAACCGCCTGCCATCAACCAAAGAAAAGGCATCAAAAACGGTGTCAGGATGTGGACGAGGTGCCACTGAAAAAACGCCAGTGCCACCAGCATCACACTGCTGACTAGGGACAAAACGAGAACGATACTCTCCTTCCTCAATACGCCTTCGCCCAATACACCAAATGTTTCCCATCCTTTTCACAGCATACGCATGTATCAGACACCTGCTCCTGTTCAAACGGCATGCATCGTGATGTGGCGCTCGTTTCTTCCTTGATCTTATCTTCACAGGCTCGATTTCCGCACCACATCGCTTTGATGAAACCACCACTTTCATTAACCGTCGTTTTGAACTCTTCAAAGGTTTTGGCGATCGTTGTTTTTTCTTCACGGTGCTTTCTCGCTTTTTCCAATAGATTGCGCTGAATGTCTTCTAGCAGTGCAGCTACTTTCCCTTCCAGCTCTTCCATCGTGACCGTGACTTTGTCTCCGGTATCGCGTCTCGCTAAAATCACCTGCCCGTTCTCGATGTCCCGTGGACCGACTTCAAGGCGGAGTGGGATTCCCTTCATTTCATACTCATTGAACTTCCAGCCAGGCTTTTTGTCACTGGCGTCAATCCCGACGCGGGCAACACCTGCAAGTTGTGTCTTCAGATTATAGGCAAAATCAAGGACGCCATCCTTATGCTGGGCAATCGGCACGATCATCAGTTGTGTCGGAGCAATCCGTGGCGGTACGACAAGACCCCGGTCGTCCCCGTGCACCATGATCATCGCCCCGATGATGCGGGTCGTGAGTCCCCATGATGTTTGCTGTACATGTTGGAGCTTGCCGTCACGGTCCGTGAACTGGATGCCGAATGATTTCGCAAATCCGTCCCCCAGATGGTGGGATGTCCCAGATTGCAAAGCTTTCCCATCATGCATCAAACTCTCGATCGTGTACGTATATTTCGCACCGGCAAACTTCTCTTTCTCCGTTTTCTGCCCCTTTATGACAGGAATCGCAAGCATCTCCTCACAAAGCTCCGCATAGACCTCGAGCATTTTCACCGTTTCATCATGTGCATCCTGGTCTGTTTCATGACATGTATGCCCTTCTTGCCACAGGAATTCAAGCGTTCTGAGGAATGGACGGGTCGTCTTTTCCCAGCGGACCACATTCGCCCACTGGTTGTAGAGCTTAGGCAGATCCCGGTAGGAATGGATGATATTTTTATAATGCTCACCGAATAACACTTCGGACGTCGGACGGACGCAGAGTCTTTCCGCTAACTCCTCATCACCGCCATGGGTCACCCATGCGACTTCAGGTGCAAACCCTTCGATGTGATCTTTCTCTTTTTGCAGCAGGCTTTCCGGGATGAAAAGGGGCATATACACATTTTCATGCCCGGTTCCCTTTATTTTCGCATCAAGGGCACCCTTGATATTTTCCCAAATGGCGTATCCGTAAGGTCTGATGATCATCGAACCCCGGACGCTCGAGTAGTCGATAAGCTCCGCCTTCGTCACGACATCTGTATACCACTGGGCAAAATCCTCATCCATGCCCGTTACATCTTTTACAAATTGTTTAGCCATTTTAAGCACCTCATTTTTCATTGGATTGTTTTATCAGCTAACTGCCGGTAGAAACAAAAAAAGCCCTGCTTCTCATCAGGGACCATTTCTGGCGGTACCACCCTGATTCAAAGCAAAGCTTTACACTCATTCCATGATAACGGTTTCGGACCGCTGATATCTTCATTCGATACAGAACTTAGAGGCAGGTTCAAAGGTTCATCAATGGGAGCTTCTCACCAAACCGCTCCCTCTCTTAAAAGACAAGATCCCTTTACTGATCCTCTTCAATGTTTCAGTTATTTTAGATGATTATATAGAGATTTGATGGGAGTGTCAATATCTGTTAGAGGGAATAAATTCGTTCCATTTCCCGTTCAAAGAAATCATTCCCATTCCTTTTATCAAAATCACACGCAATTTCCTCTGCCACTTCACTCATCACATCCACGGCAAACCCCGGGCGATGCCCCGCTTCCAGGAGCTTCCGGTGGAGGACGATTGCACTCATATAAAAATAGAACATCCCATACGGGTCTTTCCCGCTGTCGGCATACTCGATGTGGCGCTCCAATACTTTGATGCCCCTGAGAGGTTCCGTTAAAGCAAGAAACTGGATATGCTCCGAGGCCTCAATGAGAAAGTGGGGTTTATCGTAAATGAAAAAGTATCCCTCGGATTGGTAACGGCGGGCTTCCTCCACCCGGCCGTCCTCATAATAAGGAAGGAGCAGCTTACTGTACGTAAGATGGGGGATTTCACCACAGCTCACTTCCTTTGACAACAAAAGCTTTTCGAGTGGAGCCGCTTTTTCCTTTTCTCCGGTAAAATAGAAGTACTCAAGCTGAGTCTGATATTCACACGCTTCACAGTCCGCCAGGGAATCCCGTTCTGCGGCGAGCCATTTACGATAATAGGCGTGAGCGTCTTTCACTTCGCCAGTCTTCAAAGCCCGTTTATGCTGATGCTGATAATAAGGGCGAAGACTGTATCCGTAGCGGTCATACGCTTCCTGGAAGTCATTGAAAAAAGCATCCAGAAGTTCCACTTCAATGCCCGGCATCTTCACGAGATGCTCCGCCATCCATTTATAGATCCAGAGGAAGCTTTCCACCCACTCCTCCAAGTTCTCTTCATTATCTAAAAAGAACCCGTTGCACCACTCGAAATGATCGAATAATTCCTCATACTCCCCAAGATAGTTGACGGTTCTCATGATTCCGAACCGGCAGCAGAATTCCTTATAGAGATCCCTTTCTTTTTGGGCGATGAACAACAGATCCTCCAACCCATCCCACTTCTCAAAGCTCGCTTCTTCCCGACTCATCAGCTCTTCCCATTTATCCCAATATTGATCCACCGTCATCTTCATCCGCGAACCCCCTTCATGAGTGTGTTTTTATTTATTATAACATTCTGACTTATAATTTAACTGTTTTTTCCAAGAATTCTTCCTTAACGCTCCCCCCAAAACGAGGGTGACCCCAAGCATGACCATCGAACCTGCAACGACAGCTGTCCGAACCGATACCACCTCGGCCCCCACTCCGATCAGTATCGTTAAGATGATGACAAGTACACCTTCCAACAACCCATACAGGCTCCCCACCCGTCCCATGATATCAACGGGGATATGTTCTTGATAAAAAGTCTCGAACCCCGTTGTCGCAAACGCCAGCGCAAAGGATAAAAGAGTGAATCCAATCGCAGCTGTCATGAAATCGTATGAAAATGCATACATGATATATCCCAATGAAACGACCACAGAGCCGACACCCATAAGGTGCATATGATGAAGTTTATGAGACAGCGCAGCATTCAGGAGGGATCCCAGTACAAACCCTCCCCCTGCAATGCTTACAAGATATCCGTAGGTGCTATTGGAGAGTTGCAGCACCTCTTTTGAAAAAGCGGCTTCAAGGGAATCGATCACGGCCGTCATCACAAGAATGCAGGTGAACAGAACATACAGGACCATCACATACGAGGCTTTCTTGCTGAACCCCCATACGACTCGCCAATCAGCCTTGACCATCTCCCAGTTGATACCGCTTATGTGAACCGGCCCCCCATCCGCAAGCTTCGGTAAAAAGAGAGTGATCATTCCCGATAATAATAGGGCGAGGGCATTTATATAAAGGGCAAACGTCGGCGTCCCCAACATGAACATCAGCCCGGCCACCCCGGGACCGATCAGAAACGCCCCCGACCCGATCAGTCCCCGAAGAGCATTGAACCGCTGCCTGTTCCCCCTCGGAATCAAGGTCGTGATATACGCCATCGATGCCGGATAAAAGATTGCACTCCCCATGTTGATGAAAAGCACAATGGCGTACATCCACCACTCCGCTGAAACGAAAGGTAGCATCGCGATTAACACCGCCCTGAAAAAGTCCAGTGCCGCCATAAGATTCCGCTTGTTGACCCGGTCAATCAAACTCCCGGCCCAACCGTTTGTGAAAAGCGTCGCAACCGGCTTCAACACGTACAACATCACCACCGCCACCGGTGATCCCCACTCATCCAATACAATCAAATTAAGGGCAATCAGATAAATCCAACCCCCGATACTCGAAATCCCGATACCCGATAACAGCAACAAAGGATCCTTCCATTTTTTCATCCACTATTCCTCCCCGCGATTTTGGTAAAACAAAAAAATCCCACCCCCAAGACCTTGGTCTTGGGGGCGAGATTATAGATCGCGGTGCCACCCCAGTTCACCAGCATGTCACCACACCGGCCTTTTCGGGTACGGCCGATCGGCTTATACCCTAGCTCCATAACGGGAGCTCCCGTCACACCATCCCCATTCCCGGTTCCGATGCACTGCTCAGAGCCTTGGTTCAATACCGTCCTTCCTGCCCCTTTTCAGCTGCCAGGGCTCTCTTTAAAGAATTCGGGATATCTACTCTTCTCTTCATGGCATTTTTTTGAAATTTTTATTATGGTAGCATGAATGGGGTGGGATTGTAAATAAAAATATCACATGATCATCTTTTGTTTCAACAAATCTTCATACCCTGGTTTTCGTTTGATGATATGGATGATAAGTTCCCGAAGTTCATCCAGTTCCCTGGCGTCAGCAGTCGTATTGCAATCAGAATACCGGTATTCATACATCTCCTTATTCATCCTGATTTTCATGGCATAGCTTCTACTCGGTTGGATATAACAACTGCCCTCATCTGAAAGGTATTTTTCTTCTTTTAAATCCAAACTCTTCACTTTTGTAAAAATCTCCTCGGTCTCCTGTTTTGTAAAGGTCAATTCTTTCCTCTCCCCCTCCTCGCTTGTCAGGGAGTCAGTGAAAGTACTTATCTTCATGCCGCCACCGTACAGAATCTCTACATCAAAATTAGACTTATTGGTAAAGAAACCACTCAGTTTCTCATTCCCCAAGAATCCCCATTGTTCACCCTTCACCACCGCAAACAGAAAAAGGAGGAGGAGAATCATCCCCATACTGATAAGGGGGGCATACCATCTGCGGCGATACTCTTTTTTCGGTACTTCACCGTCAGTTCTATCCCTGACCTCCTCCTTCATTTTGTCGCTAAAATCAAAGCCCCTCAATCCCTCATCCGTCATCTTCCTAATTTGTCGCTGAAGTTCCCTATCCATCATAAGGCACCCCTTTTGGATACATTTTTTTCAGTTTCTCTTTAGCTGTTTTCAATCTCGTTTTTGCTGTATTGATATTGATTTCCAGGCATTCGGCGATCTCTGAAATCTTCAATTCCTCATAATAATAGAGAAACAGTACTTCCCTATACTTAACGGAAAGGGACAGTAACTTCTGATGCAGTTCCCTGCTTGTTTCTTTATGTAAGGCTTGAGTTTGAGGGTTATTCGTAAACTCATGTATTATTTCATGTAGTTTATTCGTAAACAGAAGCTTCCTCGTTTCCCATTTTTTAAGATGATCCTTACTCTGATTGATCGCAATCCGAATGATCCAGGTTTTCAAAGATGATTCATTCCGAAACGAATCTACCCCCTGATAAAACCGAATAAACACCTCTTGGGCAATATCTTCGGCTAAACGGTAATCTTTCACGTAGGAATAGGCTATATACAACACTTCTTTGCCATATAGACTCATCACTTCTTCGAGCAAGTCATCCTTAGTAGGAGTCACTTCGTATACGCTATCCTCATTCAAAGGGAACTCACCTCTTTTCTACTACTTTGACGAACGTGGAGGGGAAAAGGTTTGATTTTTTGTGGAGCGGGATTTCAAAAAGGCAAAAAAAAGAGCACTCCACCCGAGCGCTCCTCTCCCCATATTAGCTTCCCATCTTCCGGCGGGTATTGCTTGGCTTCTTCGTTTGCTGACTTTGCATGCGTTGGTTGGATGCAAGGCCGCCTGTTGCCTGCTTGCCGCCTGCCTGTGCTTCTTTCTTCTTCGCAAGCTGCTGCTTCATCGCTTCCTGAAGGCTGATTTTTTTCTTTTCTGGCTGTATTTGTTGGTCATTAGTATTCGACATAATGGGATCTCCTTTTTGAGACTACTAAATTTTTGAAACTATCTCCATTATAATACATCCTTCAGAATAAAGACATCTGCCTGACAAATAAAATAGCCAACCCCCTGAAGGATTGGCTTAATGATTTCTAGTGATATCCATTCTGTCCGTTTGCAGAACCGGATGTTTTTTGTTTCGGTGTATGTTTCCCGTTTTGCTTTGTGCCGCCGTCTTTTTTCGTTTTCTTTGTCATGCTGAATCACTCCTACCATATAGTTTGTGAATCATATTTATTTTGTGCAAAAAAAGAAAAGAGTTTCCCGGTAATAACCGGAAAACTCTCCATTTATGCTGCTGGCTGCGGCACGTCTTCGTCGACCTGAATGACCGACCCGTCGTTTAAGCGCTTTCTCAATGTGTAGATAAAAGCCAGGATCGCTGCGATCGTCACAATGGATGCTCCCATATAGGCTGTCACCATGGAAAGACCGAATCCGATCGGAGCATTCAGGATATACGTGAATGTCACCATCGTCATGAAGATCGCCGGGATCGTTGCGACCCAGTGTGGTTTCTTTTGCAGGGCAAGGTACATGGCACCTACCCAAAGAGCAATCATCGCCGTCGATTGATTTGCCCATGAGAAGTATCTCCATAAGAGATTGAAGTCCATACGTGTCAACACGACTGAAATCACGAACAGGGGAACCGCGATCCATAGGCGGCTGGACATTTTCACTTGTCCTACTTTGATGTAATCCGCAATGATCATACGTGCACTTCGGAATGAAGTATCCCCGGATGTGATCGGGAGAACGATGACTCCAAGGATGGCAAGCGTTCCGCCGATGGAACCAAGCATCAGAACAGACACTTCACTCACGACCGCTGCCGGTCCTCCGTCTTTCAAGATCGCATTCAGTTCATCAGGCTCGAACAAGCTCATCGCTGCCGCTGCCCAGATCATCGCGATGATCGCTTCTAAAATCATCATGCCGTAGAAAATCTTGCGTCCGTTCTTTTCGTTTTGAGTCGTTCTTGAGATGATCGGTGATTGTGTTGCGTGGAAGCCTGAGAGCGCCCCACACGAAATCGTCAAGAATAATAAAGGAAAAATAGCGATAGAATCAGGGTGCATATTCGTTAAAGATACTTCAGGAATATCCGCTCCCGTGATCACCAATCCCGCTCCGATTCCTACTGCACTGATCAAAAGCAGTGCCCCGAACAGCGGGTACACTTTACCGATGATTTTATCAATCGGCAGTAACGTTGCCACAATGTAGTAAATGAAAATCGCTGCGATGATGACACCGAGTGAAATCCACGCAGGAGTCAGATTCGCAATCAGGGCTGCAGGTGCAGTCACGAAAACCGTCCCTACCAGGACAAGTAAAAGAATCGAGAATGCGTTCACCACATGCTTCATCGTTTTACCAAGGAATCTTCCGGCAAGCTCCGGTAAATGAGCCCCTCCATTACGGATTGAAATCATTCCCGTCAAGTAATCATGAACCGCTCCGGCAAAAATCGCCCCGAGGACGATCCAAAGGAAGGCAACCGGTCCGTATAATGCTCCCATGATCGGGCCGAAGATCGGACCGACACCGGCGATATTCAACAGCTGGATCATGGAGTTCTTACCTGTTTTCATCGGAACATAATCCACTCCATCCGCCTTTGCATATGCAGGGGTGGAACGACTTTCATTCACTCCAAAAATCTTTTCGATAAATTTTCCATATGTGAAGTAACCAATAATTAAGACAACAATCGAGATCAGGAATGTGACCATGTATATGATCCCCTTTCGTTCAGTTATGAATACGCTTTCATTATAGCAAGCACATTCACATTTTCGACACATTCTGTCCAAGATGTTATAAATACGTGCTGAAATGCAGGAAGCAGGGATTGACGTGCTTAGGGAAAAGGGCGGTGCCAGGCACTGATTGTGTACTTGGTGCCTGGTACAAATCGAGTGTTTTGTGCCAGGCACCAAAAACAAAAAATGTACCAGGTACAAATCCTCCCCATTGTACCTGGTACACTACAACTACAATTCCAATCGCTCCCGCAATTCCTTCACATAATTCCGGCTCACAGGGATCGCCTCATCAGCTCCATGAACCTTCAGCTGGTACACGCCGCTCCCCCATGGAATCAATTCTTCCACAAAGGGCAGCTGAACGAGATAGCTTTTGTGGACGCGGAAGAAAGGATAGGTGCCGAGTTTCGCTTCCAATTCCTTGATCGGCATCCTGCACGTATATTTCTTTTTTTTCGTACAGATAAATGTTTCCCGCTCTTCTCTGAAAATATAGAGAATATCCTCCGGCCTGACGAATACAATCTTATCCTCATCATGCACGGCCAGTTTTCCCAGGGATGGATTCTCACGGGGTTCGACCTTTACTAAAGACTTCAGCCTCTCCATCGTTTGTGCAAGCTGATCTTCTTCAAAAGGCTTCAGCAGGTAGTCGACAGCCTCGACCCTGAACGCCTTAAGGGCATAGTCAGGGTACGCCGTGGCAAAGACGATTTCCGGCTTATGCTTCATGTTCTGAAGGGCTTCTGCGAGATCCACTCCGCTCATGCCAGGCATTTCGATGTCCAGGAATAGGACGTCGGGCTCTTTCGTCAAAATGATCTCAAGGCCTTTTTCCGCTGAGCTTGCTTCCCCGACCACCTCCGCCCAGGGATAACTTCCAAGGAGATGCTTCATTTCCTCCCGGCTGTACGGTTCATCATCGATTATCGCGATTTTCATTCCGGTTCACTCCTTACCGTAAATCTAACGGTGGTTCCACTTTCCTTTGAAGATGATACCTTTAGCCCTGCTTCTTTTCCCATCATCATTTCCAGGCGTTTGTTCACATTGTATAGACCGATTCCCGTGCCTGACTGTGATTCTACCGGCTCCGACACTAGCTTGCTCAACCTGTCTTCATTGATTCCACAACCATTATCTTTAACACTGACGGTCACTTTGTCTCCTTCTTTCCTTATGGAGATCGTTAATACAAATCCTTCTTCGACATTCTTCATCCCATGCTTGATCGCATTTTCCACGAGCGGTTGCAGGGTGATGGAAGGGACTTTCGCCTGTAAGGCATCTTCATCGATTTTATACACGACTTCAAGACGGTCAAAGAATCTTGCTTCTTCAATGGCCAGGTACGCTTTCACATGCTGACCTTCTTCTTTAAGGGTGGAGGTTGATTTCGTGCTCCCCGTCAGATTCTGTCGGACGAATTGGGAAAGGGAAATAAGCAGTGTCCTGGCCTTATCCGGATTGATCCGCGTCAATGACACGATGACATTGATCGTATTGAACAGAAAATGGGGGTTGATCTGGGCCTGCAGCGCCCTCACTTCCGACTCTTTCGCAAGCTCCTTATGGGTATCGATTTCCGCAAGTTCCAGCTGATGACTAAGGAGGGTGGCGATCCCCTTCGTTAATTCCATCAATATCGGTGAAATTTCCTTTTCAGAATGAAAATAGAATTTTAGGGTCCCGACGATCTCGTCCCCATTTAGTAGCGGTGCCATGATGGCCGCTCCCAATGGACATCCGTTCCGGTCACACTGGATATCATCCCGTCCCACCTTCATCAGCTCACCGGTCTCGATGACCCGCTTCGTTGCTTCCGTCTGAATCGGGCGCCCTTCGTGATGATGATCAGAAGCAAGTCCGACATGGGCGAGGATATGGGACGTGTTCGTAATCGAAACGGCTAGTGCATTGACATCCCTCATGAGGATCTCACATGTTGCCCGGGCTGACGATGCATTCAATCCTTTTCGCATATATTTCACCGTGCTGTCTGCCAGGCGCAGTGCTTTCTGGGACTGAGCAGCCCCCATCCGTTCCTCTTCTTGAAATACACTTTTGATGATAAGCAGGAAAATCCCTGTTCCGACACCATTGGCCAGAATCATCGGCCAACCGATATCAGACACGAGCAAATATGCATCGTCAAATGGTTTTGACAATAACAGGATGAGAAGCATCTGCATCCCTTCCGCAAGAAAGCCGACCAGAAATGCCTTTTGTGGGGAAACAAGCCTGTTTTTCTTTTCCCGCTTGCCGATCCAGCCTGCCAACAGACCTGCCAGTACCGTCGAGATACCGCATGAGAATGCCGTGAACCCTCCAAGGAAAAAGCGGTGGACACCCGCAACCAGTCCTGCCCCGAGACCGATCCATGGGCCACCGAGTAGTCCTGCTACCACAACGCCGATTACCCTCGAGTTCGCAATCGCTTCATTCTGTTGAAGATGCCACTGCCATTTTGTATATTCTTCCTGAAAAGGATTCACGATCAACCCTGTATATGTACCAACGATGCCGAAGAAACCAAACAAGAGGATAAGGAGGAACGTCTGGGATTTCTGCACATGTGTCCGTTTTTCAATCAGGTGACGAAAGAAGCCGATCCTCGTCATCACAAAGGCAATCGTCACGATGATGCCTAATCGTTCGATCATTGCGGCAATTAACATATGCCCCGCCTCGCTTTCTATATCACATAAAAAAAGAAGACCCTTTAAACACGAATGTTTAATAGAATCTTCCCCTACTCCTACCTTTACTATGTCCAGGGAATGATTTCCCCTATTTTAACACGAATCTTTGTCTTTAATCGTCACAAGTGCATTGATTTCTCCACCGATCATAATGATGATTCCTGTCAAGTAGAACCAGATCATGAGCACGATGATCCCACCAATGCTGCCGTATGTCGCCGAATAGTTCCCAAAGCTCCCTACGTAATACGAAAAAGCCAAGGACGCGAGTACCCATCCAAGAGTCGCAAAGATCGCTCCCGGAAACGCACTTATACATTTGATCCGTTTACTTGGAGCAAAAAAATACAATCCGACGAAAATGATAAAGAGAATGATGGGTGTGATGGCCCAGCGAATCCCGTTCCAAATCGTTAAAAATTGATCTGAAAATCCGAATTGAGAAAATAAGAAAAGACCAATCTGCTTACCGAATACCGGAAGCAGGAGTGCGATGACAAATACCAGGATCATGGCAAATGTCAATAGAATGGACATTAGGCGCGTGGCAATGAACGATCTTGATTCTTCGACATCATATGCCCGATTCAAGCTCTTCACAATGGCATTCATTCCGTTGGACGCCGACCAGATCGTGGCGATGATACTGACGGACAGTAAGCCTGAATTGCGGTTGGACATGACGTCCTGCAGTGTTTCCTCAATCATCGACATCGTTTCACCGGGTGCAAAATCCCTCACCAATCCGAGAATGTCCCCCTGATCAAAGGGCAGATATGGAAGAAGTGTGACGACAAAAATCAGCAGTGGAAAGAGCGATAAAAGAAAATAATAGGCAATTTGCGCGGCAAGGCCCGTTATGTCATTCGCACTGATATTGGCGAAAAGACTTTTCGAAAATCCTTTCCAATCTCCTTTGACCGTCTTATCCGACATGCTTTCACCTCATTTCATTAATATCCCTTAAATGAAGAAGCAATCGGCTGACTTTCTTCATCCTGAGCAGTTAGTTCATTTGATGTTTCTTGAACTGAAAACGTATCTTTGTACGTTTCTGAAGAGTCTTCAAACGTTTCTTTCGTCTCCTCTATGATCTCTTTCACCTGAGGGGTCATCCCTTTGATTTCATCCACCTTTTCACTGATGAAGTGGATGTCCCTCGAGACCTGATCGGCCGTCATGCGCAGTTTCTCATACACTTCCCTGGAAGATTCAAGCAATCTCTGAGGATTTTTTGAATAGGCGGATATATAATGTCCGCTATTTTTTAAAGTGGAACCCACTTCCTGACGCGTGGATCTGTCCAGGAGAGACAGAAGACCCCCTGCAACAGCACCAAGCATGACCCCTTTGTAAAACTTATTCCTTCCCATATGTATTACCCTCCTCCAAAATAATCGGCTCCAGCCGGATTCCACTTAATCATACACTTCCTGGCAATAATAGATACCAGGTACTCATCCATTTCTCACGTAATAGCTTATCTATTCATTTCCCATTCCTTAATAGTGTAAAACATTCTCCGAAAAAAATCCTCCAGGAGTCACTTCTATCCATGGCTTATTGACAGGAAGATAGAATCATGGAAAGATGAATGTACTACATTGTACGTCAGAAAGGACGATTTAGATGGATTTATCACAAAATAATGCAGAAAATATCAATTTCATGGTCACAGCAATCAAAGAAAAATTAAGAATGGTCAATGCAGGTGCCGTCAAGCCTGAAGACTTTAATGAAGAAATGTACGAAGATCTCCACGACCTATATGTCATGGTGAATCGCAAGGATCATTTCAGCCCGAGCGAAATGAATGCCATCATTGAAGAAATGGGTAACCTTAGGAAAAAAGCGTGAACAGCAACTAAAAAAAGGGGACATTCCCACAAAGGTACAAAATACCTTGGGGAATGTCCCCTTTCATTTAACTGCCTGCCTTATTTAGAAAGAAGCGCGAGTGATTCACGGTTGAAAGCCGGGATATCATCAGGCGTCCTGCTGGTTACAAGCTGGTTGCCGCACACGACGACTTCTTTATCTTCGTATGTCACACCTGCATATTCCATATCGACTTTAATCGACTTGAATCCAGTCGCTTTTCGTCCTTCCAATGCTTTGGCCGTGATTAATAATTGTGGACCGTGACAAATCGCGAATACCGGTTTTTTCTCATCCATGAAATGCTTTGTGAATTTCACGAAACGGTCATCTGCGCGCAGCTGATCCGGAGAAAATCCGCCTGGTAATAACAAGGCATCAAAGTCTGCAGGATTGACGCTATCGATGCTTTCATCGATTTTCACCGTTGCATCGCCCTGTTTGCCTTTGACTGATTTCCCTTTTTCTTTTTCAATCGTCACGACTTCGTGCCCTGCTTCTTTAAACGCTTTTTCAGGATCTGTGAATTCTACGTCTTCAAACATGTCTGTAATTAATGTTGCAATCTTAGCCATAAAATTTAACACTCCTAGTATTGTTTGATTTATTATCACACTTATACTTTACCCGGCACACAAAAAGTAAAACCCTTATTTATCCATAGTGAATTGAGAGAAAATCGTATCTCTTTGTACTTCATACACTTCTTTCCCCACGATGTCGTTGATGATATGGATATTCCGGTCGACGGCCAATCCAAGATTCGTCGCACTGGCACCGTGGGAGTGCTCAAGATTCGTCACGGTGTAAAAATGATGATCTCGATCCGGGTTTTCTTTAAACTGAAGCTTATAGTTCCGGGAGACTTTAAATTTCTTATCATCTTCCCACACGATTTTGTCTTCGAACTCCTCAAAGAACCATTCAGGAATATTCGGCTTGTACCCTGTCGCTAAAATCACCTTATCACTTTGATAATTAAATTCGCGATCTTCCTGCCATTGGCGGCAATTCAGGACGTAACCATCTCCTTCATGCCGGATTTTGTTCACTTCCGTCAGGGGCTGGATGGTCGTGCGGGGTGACCGGTCGCTGACGGAATGGTTATAGAGAATGTTATAAATATTGTTAAGGGTGTCCGGATCGATCCCGTTCCTAAGCTGATCGAGGGTTTTAAGGGCTTCCAACCGCTTTTCATACGTCAGTCCATGGAAATAGTCCACGTAATCCGGGGCAAAGAATTCCTGCCCGAGCTTTGACGATTCAAGCTGCAGAATCCCTTCGGAACGGGTCAGCCACGAAAGCTGATACGAATGATTCTTTTGCTCCTTCAATAAATCAAAGAACACCTCGGCTGCACTTTGACCGGAACCGACAATCGTAATGGATGCCCCTTCCATCGTCGTTTTTTTATGAAACAGATACTTGCTCGTATGATGGACGTCTTCATCCGGCAACCCTTCCATTCCTTCTAAAATAAGGGGTTTACTTCCCGTTCCCATCACAATATGCTTCGCATAATAAACCTCACGTTCATCTTCCAGCCGGTTATCGACCACCACTTTATAACAGTCGCCAACATCCGTCACCCCGATCACTTCGCTATGAAATTGACAAGAGCTCAGCTGACTCGAGACCCAGCGGGCATACTCATTGTATTCCTGACGCGGCATTTCAAACTTTTGAAAAAAGAAAAATTTATATAAACGATTATGGGTATGTAAATAATTCAAATAACTATACCGGCTCTGTGGATTCGCAAATGTCACGAGGTCTGCTATGAAAGGCACCTGCAGATCTGTCAGGTTGATCAGCATTCCCGGATGCCACTGAAATTCCGGGGTCTGATCGAAGAACTTCACCTTTAGATCGGTCCTTTCCTCCATCAGGGCAGCCAAACTCAAATTGTAAGGCCCTATCCCGATTCCGATACAGTCGAATATTTCATGTTTACTCAATCGGCTCTCCTCCACATTCATGATCTACTTTTCTATTTTTACCCTAAAATGACGAGTGTTTACCCTGTTTCACGAAAATAATTATGAGGAATGTGTGACCATGGGGTTTTAGCTGGTGAATCTCTTAGGTGTATTTCAGAGGAGAATCTCAAGCTAATTCCGTAGTTGAGCTATAAGTAAACTCTAAAAAAACGGATCCCTTCTTACAAGGATCCGTCTTTCCTGAAAATCATCACGTACCATCCGCCTTCTTTCACGATCGGCTCGACGGACTCGACGTTGAAATGAGTTTTTCCCGCAAGTGTCTCCATCTCCTTCTGTGAAGGAATAGGGTACAGGTTCTGGAATGTCATGAAGAAGCTGTTGAAGGCACTGGAGAATTGTTTTCCATGCTTGGATTTCTGCATCGGTGTCAGGACGAAGAACACCCCTTCGGACCCGAGCCACTCAGATGCTTTTTCAAAGAATTGCAGTCGTTCGGATGGATCGATATAGTGAAAGAGATTGTTGGCCATGATCATATCAAAGTGCTGTTCGGGCTCATATTCATGTAAGTCCCCACAGTGGATATCGATGTTTTCAAATTCTTTCAGGGATTGTTCCGCTGCCTTGGCGACGGCTTCATGGATCTCGATTCCCACCATTTTTTTATCCGGATAACGCTCTCCAATCCTCTTTACATACCCTCCCTCTCCGCATCCCAAGTCCAGGATGGAGTCCGCATTGTATTTTTTAATCGCCTTCTGCACCTTTGGAAAGGCAAATCGTTCCAATAGAATCGACGTTTTCGCAACGGTTGAGCCATGGACATCGGAGTTGAAGTGCTGTTTCGTCTGATTCCGTAGTAGTTGAGGGTACGATAACAGAGCCGGGATATGGAGTTCCATCATTTCTTTCAGCAGGATCCCGGATGAGTGGGGATCTTTTTTGGATGTAGGAAGCTTCCATCTGTTCCTCGTCGTGACTTTTGCGTCCTCAACCCGTTTCAGATGCTTGATGGTGATTCCTACTTCCACCCACTGTTCAAGAAGATCCATTTCGATGTTTTGAGCAACCGCCACCTCCTGGATGGAAGCAGGCTTTGTGAATTTTTCGAACAGGTCCATCTCATAACCTACATAAGCATGCCAGCTGTACAGGAAAGGGACATTCTTCTTCATCCAAGTTCGAGCCCGCCATACCTTTACCATTTCTCCAATCATTTTAGTGCCTCCTTTCCTTTCCAGGGGTAATCCTGGTCTGACGTAAATGTAGTCGTATATTTTTCTTCTGGTGTTAACGAATCATGTCTGATCGGGAGCATGCCCCCCTGGATCATACGGTCATAAAGGGTCTCCCTCCACATGCCGAGACCTGAAATGTTCAGCATCTGTTTATAATGGGAAATCGAGTCTCTCTCCATCCTCTGCAGGCTTTTATTCCGGAGCCAGCCGACGGGTCGGTAAGGATAAGAATAGACGAGGGCGGATAAGTGACTGAGGTGCATTTGATGGGCGACCCTTTTTTTTCTTACGTTTGGATACCATTCCAAATTGACCGGATCTAATTTCCCCTCTTTAAACATGTCACATAACAGTTCCCCAAGGATGCTGCCATCCTGAATCGCCATATTCATCCCTTCACCCGCCATGGGATGGACCGTATGGACGGCGTCTCCGATAAGGGCGAAATGATCCTTCACATAGGTCTCAGCGTGATATTTCAGTGGGACCATGAGCTGGATTTCCTTCCAATCATCTATCTGATTCACATACCCGTCCAGATCCGGGCACATTTCAATGTAGAGTTTATGAAACTCTGAAATCGGTTTTTTCCGGAGTGTTTTGTATTCACCTGCAGGAATGAGATAAACCGACCTCACTTCATTGTCCGGTAGTGGAAATAAGCCTAAAAATGATTGATATGTAGAAATGATGCGCCCCTTCACCATTTCCTTTGGCCGTGGGAATGTGACCGTGAGGAAATGATGATTATACTTTTTCTCCTTCACATCCACTTCCATATAGTTCCGGGTGACCGAGCTCCTTCCCTCTGCCCCGATGATGAAATCACTATGAATCTCCTCTTCTGCCTTCGACTCCCGATTTTCGACGGTCACCGTATGCCCATTTATCTTTTTACAGACGGTATTCGCCCGATAATGGAAGGATGGATACGCTTCCCCTTTTTTTCGCAGGATGTCCTTTAGCGTTTCGTGATGGATCATGAGGGAAAATGGATACGGAGTCGGTAGGATGGAATAGCTCATGGTTGAATGGTCAGCCTTCAATTTGGCCCGTTTCAATTCAATCAGTTCCAGATCGGAGATGCTGTGTCCGTTTTGAAAGACATCGTCTATGACTCCCAGGGAATCGAATATTTCCAGGCTTTTCGGCTGAAGAAGCTCACCCTTGTAAACGGAACCCTTCCCTGGCAACCGCTCTACGACGGTTACATCGATGTTACACTGGGCGAGTTTCAGACCGAGTGTCAGACCGCCGATGCCTCCACCGCTTATAAAGACGTTCGTCTTCATCTCTCTTCACCTCTTTCCATTCATTTATCCTATTTCCAGGATGTTGAAACTTGCCGGTGTGCTCTCGCCAAGAAGTGACAAGTTCCTTCCATGAGAACCCTCATGAAGAAATTTGTAGAAGATGCTATTTCCCGGGAAAATATTAAAGTTCCAGGAGACACCCCCTATGGTTTCCTACAGTATTTGTCGGATTATCCCCCCTTGAAAAATCGACAATAACCGGGTAAATAAAAAAACTCCACGACAAGATTCACCTCTCATCGTGGAGCAAGATCTATTTCTGTTTTGCAATCGGCAAAAGGATCGTGACGGTGGTCCCTTCGCTGACGTTGCTTTGAATCGATAGGGAACCATGATGCTCTTTGATGATTTTTTGACAAATCATCAGCCCGAGACCGGTCCCTTTTTCTTTCGTGCTGTAAAACGGTTCCCCCAGATGCTTCATGCGTTCAGGCGGGATCCCGCTCCCATTGTCCTGGATCGAGATTTTCCCATGGCCATCGACCTTTTCCAGCTGAACATTGAGGAGTCCGCCTGCAGGCATGGCTTCCAGGGCATTTTTCATCACATTCAAGATGACCTGTTTCATTTGATGGGAATCACAATAGATTTCAGCTTCCTCCACAGAGAACCTCACATCGACCCCCTGCTTCAGGCATTCCATCTTGATGAATTCCACAGAACTTGTGAGAAGGGTTGTCAGGGAGGTCAGGGAGAATTTGACGGCCCTTGGTTTTGCCAGTGCCAGAAACTCATTGGTAATGATCTCGATCCGGTCGAGTTCTCCTTGGATAACACCAAGATAAAAGTCATCCTCGGCATTTTCCTTCATGAGCTGGAGGAATCCTTTCAGAGTCGTCAGGGGATTCCTGATTTCATGAGCGACGCCCGCTGCAAGCTGACCGATCATCGCCAACTGCTCTGACTTCTTCAGCAGGTCTTCGTTAAGCTTCTTCTCGGAAAGATCACGTATGATGGCAGAAATACCGATTAAACGTCCACCATCATTCAGAATCGGATTCATATTAAAAGCAATCTCAACCGGGGAGCCGTTTTTCCGGTACCGGACGGTTTCATAGTCTTTGATCCGTTTCCCGGCCATCACCGTGGCCAGGTTTTGTTTAAACTGTCCGACCTGCTCTTCCTGATGGAGAAAGGTGATTTCCCTTCCAGTGATTTCATCCTTCGTCCAACCGAACATCGATTCAAACTGTTGATTCACCTTTAAGACCTTTCCTTCCGGATCCAGAAGGGCGATCCCGTCTCCTGCATGCTCGAAGTATGCTTCCAGGAGCTCCTTCGCTTCTTTCAGTTCTTCTTCCATCTGCAGTTTTTCCGTGATGTCCTGTCCAAAACCGTAAATTCCGATCACCTTGTTCTTTACTCGGATAGGGATATTGGTGACAGCTACATGGCTTTTGCCACCTTCTCCATTTTCAAAGGTGGTCACGAATCTTGACGCTTCCCCTTTAAGGGCGATTTCAAATTTTTTGATGGCCGTTTCCTTACTGCCTTCTGCAATGAAATCACTGAAGTGACTTCCGATCATATGCGGTGAAATGTGGTCCCACTGGGTTTTCACAGTCGGATTCACTTCTTGTATGATCCCGTTTGTATCGACCATATAAATATTATCTGGACTGTATTTTACGATCGATTTATACTTTTGTTCGCTTTCGATCAGTTTTCTCTGTATGTCCTTGATCAGGGAAATGTCTGATATGGAAACGATGATTTCCACCACGGCGCTATTTTGAATAACGGGGACAATGGAAGCCAAATACTCCAATTCCTTGTATTCGTCTTCATATGTCAGCTCTTCCCCCGTTTCCCATATCCGCTTTAACTTGGGCTGGATCTTTCCTAAATGGTGGGAATCGAACACTTCCTGGATCGTTTTCCCAATCACTTTAGAAGGAGTCAAATTCAGCTTATTCAACAGCTCACCCGCTGCCATTTCAATGACAAAATCCTGATCGCTTTTCTTTATCTTGTACGTGATCGTCTTTTGAAGGCGGAGGGTGTTTTCAAGTTCCACCTTTAAGGACATCAATTCATTTTCATACTTTTTCTTTTCAGTGATGTCGTGAAGGATGATCCCCACGCTATCCACCGTTCCGTCACTCTTATAATTGGCTGGGGAAATAGTAATATTGCAGGTGATTTTCCGTTGTGACCCCAAATTGAAAGTAACTTCTTCCCCTGTCGTATTCAAGCCTTTCAAACCATTTTTGACGATGGAATGAAAGGGTTGATTCTGCAGCGGGGGCTGCTGACAGAGGGGTTCTCCCAGAATGGCATCAGAAATCCGGAACAGCTCCTGGAAAGACTGATTCATTTCCATCACGTTTCCTGTTTTATCAATGATACATACACACGTAGGCGTGTTGTGGATAAGGGCTTCATAAATCGCCGAATGAGAATGAATGGAATCGTCGTGTGATACGGCGGACCCCAGTGGGATCATCATAACCAATTCTTTGGACTCATCAATCTGTTTTCGCTTGAACCCGTAGTATTGATGATGCAAGCGAATCGAATAATCTTCATCTTCCACCATTTTCAGGAGAAGATTGTCTTCTTTGAGGGTGATTCCCCTCCATTCTGCATTTTGTTCTATAAAAGATGGTTGTGTCACATCGATTATTGCTGCCGGGACTGGAATTGAATCTACATTCAATGCATGATAAGAGTGCATTTGAGCCATAGTACCTTCCTTTATCGTAACGTTATTACCCCCATTTTACCCTACCTTTTGCAACATATAAACGAGGAATCTCAATTCACAAGAAAAACCCGGGCACACATTTATGCCCGGGTCACTTACAGTCATCTACATTAAATCGCTTCAATCCGGCTAAGTCCGGCATATCGAACGGCAATCTCTGCGCCGATATGAGCATTATGCTTCACGAGGGCGATATTGGCCGTCAGGCTCTTCCCCTCAGTCAGCTCCTTTACTTTTCCAAGCAGGAATGGAGTGGCATCCTTTCCTTTGATCCCTTCTGATTCCGCATCTTTTAATGCTACTTCAATGATACGTTCCATTTCCTGGTCATCCATGGCATCCTCTTCCGGAATCGGATTTGCCACAACCACTCCTCCCTTCAGACCTAGTTCCCATTTCGCTTGCAGGATGCCGGCTGTCTCCTCTGCTGATTCAACTTTATAATTCACGGAATAAGGACTGCTTCTTGTATAAAATGCCGGCAATGAGCTGGTTCTGTATCCTAAAACGGGTACTCCCTTTGTCTCCAGGTATTCGAGGGTCAAGCCGATATCCAATATGGACTTGGCCCCTGCACACACAACTGCCACATTCGATACGGCCAGTTCCTCAAGATCCGCCGAAATATCCATTGTCACCTCAGCGTTCCGGTGCACTCCCCCGATCCCACCCGTGACAAATACCGGGATGTCGGCAAGCTCTGCACAAATCATCGTTGCCGCCACTGTCGTCGCCCCTTCTTTACCAGAGGCCAGAATATAAGGGATATCACGGCGGCTCGCCTTGACCACGTCTGTTGCCTGCCCTAAATATTCAAGCTCCTCCTGGGATAATCCGATTTTAATCTTTCCGTTCAGGATCGCGATCGTTGCCGGTACAGCGCCTTTTGATCGAATGATATCTTCAACTTCCCTTGCCGTCTTCACATTTTGCGGATATGGCATGCCGTGAGAGATGATCGTCGATTCCAGTGCAACGATCGCTAAGCCCTTCCTTTTCGCTTCTTTTACTTCCTCTGAGTATTCCACATATGAAGTGATTTTCAAAACTATTTCCCCCTTAATAATAGAGACTGAACTCCTGTTGCAGCTTGCTTTCGTTAAGAGTCGGTGCCACCGTATGTCTCGACTGAAGTGTGATCGACGAACAAATCACCCCGATCCTGCACGCCCCGTCCGTATCGGACCCCTTTAAATAGCCAAATAATATGCCGGCTACGAGGGCATCACCAGCACCGGTCACATCCTGTACTTCAACCTTCGGAGGCAGAATGGCCGTTGCTTCGTTGTATGTAGTGTAATAAATCAGTCCCTGATCTCCACGGGTAATGACAGCACGCTCGGCGCCCCTCATTGTCAGTTCCTTCGCCGCCTTGAAATAATCACCCTCCGTTTCGATCGTCATATCCAGATACATCTCTGCTTCCCTTTTATTGCAAATGAACCATGACACACCCTCCAAAGAAGTAGGGAGCTTCTTGACCTTCGGAGCCGACACAGGGATCACTGCCAGAGGAACTCCTTCAGATTGACATCTTCGTATGATGTACTTCAGCACATCTTCCGGAAAATTCGTATCGAGAAGCACCATTTCTGAAGATGCAATCAATCCCCATCGCCTTTCTATAAACCCAATGTCAACGCTTTCATAAATATTCATGTCTGCCAAGGCAAATAACAGTTCACCCTTTTCGTCCAATACGGCAGAGTAAGCGCCTGTGCTTTCATTCAATAGCTTCTGGCACCCGGATACATCTGCGAAGGTTTTCGTCTCGTTCATGAGCCAGCTGCCTTCTGTATCTTCTCCTACGACGGTTATGAGATTAGTAGACTTCCCGAGTCTACCAAGATTCTCAGCAACATTTCTCGCCACCCCCCCACTCGTCTGTTCCGATCTCGCAGGATTGGACGTTTCCGGGATCATCTCACCCAGCAACTGCAACTTTCGGTCGATGTTGGCTCCCCCTATGCAAGTGATCCCGTTCCCCTTTGGAATCACATAGGCACGGCCTAAGATCTTTCCCTGCCTGACCAGATTGGAAATATAACCGGCTACGGCCGATCGTGAAATCCCGCTTCGCTCAGATAATTCCTGTTGCGTCATAAACGGATTCTCTTCAATGAATGACAATAAAAGCTGTTCTTTCTCGTTCACTTTCTCCCACTCCTATAAAGAAAAGTAACTTTTGTTAATATTCTAAACTTTTGTTTTATTTTACACAAGTTGGAAGTTCGCAAAACAAAAAAAAAGACTTGTTCTTCCCTTCGGAAAAACAAGTCTAAAGTTTAAGATATTTTCTTTTCTTTCACTTTACCTGTGTCCTTTAAGTAGTATTCGTCGGAAGTAAAGAACTCATTGGTGAGTCTTTTAACCTCTTTACTCAGTAGAAGGACCGCGATGATATTCGGAATCAATATTGCCGCCAATGCTAAATCAAGGAATTGCCAGATGACCTTGGCCGCTCCGACAGATCCAAAAACGATGGCAACGGTATAAACCACTTTGATCCCCTGTGCCGCCTTCCAGCCGAACAGGAATTCAGCCTGTTTTGCCCCATAAAAGACAATGACGATGATCGTGGACAAGACGAAGAAAATCAATGAAATCGTGACGAGGATCCCGCCAAACTCTCCGAAATAGTTCGTAAATGCCTCTGTTGTAAGGGCTGAAGGATCATCTAAAGCGTTTTCTGCCGTCCACACCCCTGATGATAAGACGACAAACGCCGTAGCTGTACAGACAATGATGGTATCAATCACGATTCCGACAATCGCCCACAGACCCTGTCGCACAGGATGATCCGTCTGTGCCGCTGCATGAGCAATCGGAGCCGTTCCGAGCCCTGCTTCATTGGAATATAATCCACGGGCAAACCCCCAGCGAATCGTCTCTGCGATGGCCACTCCGGCAAAACCTCCCATTGCAGACATAGGTTGAAAGGCATGTGACAAAATCAAACTGAAGAATTCAGGTACTGCACCCAAATTCATAAACAAAATCACTAAGGCGCTCCCTACATAAATCAAGGCCATGAACGGAACGAAGATCTCTGTCACCTTACCAATCCGTTTGATGCCGCCGAATACAATCAGCACGACAATAAGCGCAACGATAATACCCGTAATCAAGCCATTAACGTTAAAGGTTTCTTCTACGGTTGAAGCTACGGCATTCCCTTGTACCATGACGCTTGGAATCAGCTCGATCATAAGGGCAAAGGCGAACCAGACGCCAAGCCACCTCATGTTCAACCCTTTCGTCATATAGTACATGGGACCGCCGACAAATTCTCCTTTTTCATTCTTCTCACGATAGCGGACCGCAAGCACACTCTCCGAGAACTTAAGCGCCATCCCGATAAGGGCAATGACCCACATCCAGAAAACGGCCCCGGGACCACCGAACATGATCGCAGCCGGGACACCGACGATATTCGCGGCCCCGATCGTGGAAGACAGGGCAGACGTCAGCGCCTGGAGGGGAGTGACCGTCCCTTCTCCCTTCGGCTTTTTAAATACACTTCCAACCGTTTGCTTAAAAATGTAAAGAGGATACCGAAATTGTATGAATTTTAATAATATTGTTAAGTACAAACCCGTTGCACCCAGGACAATGATTAATGGCGGACCCCATAACCACGCCGAAACTTTACCTATGATGTCGAAAAACGTATCCAATCGTGCTCCTCCTTTGATAGAGGCAGTGGCTAACATTTGGAATAAAACGCGGGGGAATTGTTGGTTCAAGCGTATGTATAAAGCCTATCGATATCTTTCACAGACCCCGGATCCTGAAAAATTAGCCACTACTTCTACATGCTTTTTCCAGACTTTTCCCTGAAATGGGGACCGTGAAACATTATTTTATGAAAAGTTTCTCAGTACATGACCATCTGCCATTCTCCAGCACGGCTTCTGTATTTCGACAAGATCCCTCCCTTTCCCCGGAAATACGTCAAAAAACCTGCAACGGATCTTCCGTTGCAGGTCCCCTCTTCTATTCTGTCACCCTCGGCAATATTAACACTTCCACCCGGCGGTTCTGTCCCCGTCCTTCTGCTGTTCCATTGTCTGCAATCGGTTCGAATTCACCGAATCCTTTCGCACTGAACCACTGGGGGTCAAGGGCTGGATTGTCTAATATGATTTTCATGAAATTGACTGCCCGCATGACGCTGAGCTCCCAGTTCGAGTCGAATTCCGCATTCCGGATGGGCACATTATCTGTATGACCGCTGATGATGATGTTTCGAGGCGGATTCATCTCGAGAAGGCCCGATAACTCCTCCGCAACATTCTGGTCACTGCCCTGGACCGTTGCAGACCCCGAGTCGAATAATACATTGTCGCGAATCGTGAGGAGGAGCCCTTCATCCGTCAGCTTGGTGACGAATTGAAGCTCCAAGTTATTCGTTTTGATGTATTCGTTTATTTTTTTCTGGATTTCCTTCAGTTCTTCCTGATCCTTCATAAAAGCTTGCTTTGCAAGCTCTTCCTTACTTACTTCCTTTTCTTTTTCCTTATCTATCCCGGCTGATGCAGCCTGCTTCTGTTCTTGATCGCTTGACTGCTGGGGGGCGACAGGGCTTGGATACTCCATCATTCCCGTGCCCCCGGTGAAGATTTCACTGAACACCTGGGAGAGTTCCTTGAACTTCTGGGCGTCCACTGAGCTTGATGCGTACAAGACGATAAACAGTGCCAGCAGCAGAGTGAGTAGGTCAGCATACGGAATGAGCCAGGATTCATCCATATGTTCGTCGTCATGTTTCTTCTTACGCCGCCTCATCCTCATCCCCCTTTAGTAACAAGATCCGCTCACTTGCCGGTAAATAGGATGCCAACTTCTGTTCGATCACCCGGGGAGATTCTCCCTCAATGATGGAAAGGATGCCTTCCACCATCATCATTTTCATTTGAACTTCACCCTTGGATTTCCGTTTCAGCTTGTTGGCAAAAGGATGCCACAAAACGTAACCCGTGAAGATACCAAGCAATGTCGCAACGAAGGCCGCAGATATCGCATAGCCGAGTTCATCGGTATTATCCATATGGCTCAGGGCTGCGATTAACCCAATGACTGCCCCCAGGACCCCAAGTGTCGGCGCATACGTTCCAGCCTGTGTGAAGATGAGGGCCCCTGCACTGTGACGTTCTTCCATGGCATCGATTTCTTCATGGAGCACATCCCTGATGTAATCGGCACTCTGTCCATCCACTGCCAATGAAAGTCCGTCCCTGAGGAAAGGATCATCTACTTCCTGTGTTTTGGCCTCCAGTGCAAGCAGCCCTTCTTTACGTGCAAGATCTGCCACTTGCGAGAAGAATTGAATCGTTTGTTTCGGGTCCTGCAATTTTTGCTCTTTAAACAATATACCGAAGAGCTTCGGCACTTTTTTGATTTCGTGTGTCGGGAATGCAATGGTCACTGCGGCTACCGTACCCAGTAAAATAATCAAAATGGCTGCAGGGTTCAATAAGGCAACCGGGCTTACTCCTTTGAATACCATCCCTACCCCAACCGCTATCAATCCTAAAATGACTCCTATTAAAGACGTCTTATCCATCTGATCGCTCCACCTTACTCATCGTAGTCTATTACTAATATCGGATAAAGCCTCTGATTATTGAGTGATAGTTTCATTCGAAATTTTGTAAAAATTACTGCAAAACGTTATGAAGAAGCACCCTGCATTTGTCGATATATGGAATATACGGGATTTTATTAAAAGGAGAGAAATGTCATGACCCCCAAGCAATTGAAAGAAATCGATAGTAAAAGAAAGAATCTTCTGCTGCTGATCACCTATGGAATCAGCCTTGCAGCCGCCCTCACGTATTCAATACTGAATGAATCGGGCACCATCACCGTAACGGTATTCGCATTACAGATCCTGTTTCTAGCCGGATACTTTGTTGTGCTTCAATTCATGCTGAAAAAACCGAATCTTTATGTATATTTCGCCATTCCTACTTCGTATATCATAATGGGAATCTGGCTTTTTCTTGAAGGATCGAACCCTCCCGATTTAGTCATCCTTCTATTTTTAGCTGTTATCAGCGCCATTCACTTTAATCCTGTCATTTTCGGAATTGGATTCATATCCGGTCTTGCCATGCTCTTACTGAATGGATTGCTTGCTCCAAAGGGTGATCCCATTTTCACTGAATTATTTATCCCTTCTCTGCTCAGTTATGTGTTGTTAGGCATCGTCCTGGCCGTCGTCATCCAACTGAATCGAACGCAATTCAGGCAGCTCCAGGAATTTATCCACACAACGGAAAATGAAAGCAGAAAAAAAGAAGATCAGCGAAACTTCTTACAAAAAGAACTGGCGGCCATCTCGGGAAGCATCCAGCAAATCAACGAACAGGTGCAAATCCATCTCGTCTCCCATGATGAAATGAAAACGGCAGTGAATGAAATTTCAGCGGGAAGTGTCACCCAAAGTGATCAAATCACTAACATAGCCCTTGTGACAGAAACGACAATGAGTAAGATGGAGGAAGTCGCGAAGCTGTCCGATGACCTTACCACCCACTCAACCGATGCGAATGCAATTGCCGTGTCAGGAAGCGAACGGGTCATGGAGCTGCAGGAAAATATGATTGAATTGAAAAACATCATTGAAGGCCTTCACAAGACCTTTAAAGAGCTCACCAGCAAAATTGAAGAAACCAACAGCTTTATCGGAAGCATCCAGGACATCACGGACCAAACCAATCTCCTCGCTTTGAATGCTTCCATTGAGGCAGCACGGGCAGGAGAAGCAGGACGCGGCTTCAGTATCGTAGCTGATGAAATACGAAAATTGGCCGAAATCACGCGGAATACGGCAACACGCATCAACGACAATCTCTCAGCTGTCAACGCAGTGAACTCTTCTGCTGTTGAAATCATGAATCTAAGCTCTGATAAGCTTAATGAAAATGTGGGGGCTACAGGTGAAGTCACGGCGTATTTCACATCATTGCGCGAGAAGCTTGACGCCCTGTCAAACGAATTCCAACGACTGACCTCCACCGCATCTGACGTAAGGGGCCAGACCGAGGAAGCAGAGCTTTCAACGAAGGAGCTCGCCGCTGTCATCCAACAGACTTCTGCAGGCTTAGAAGAAATCAGCGCCACCATCGAAACCCTTCATGGTGACAACCGGACGATTGCCCAATATGTTCAAGATACTGCCACAAGTGCAGCCCGGATTCAGAACAGTGTCAACACCTAATCTGTGGTAAACTAAGAAGAGAAGCTTTAAAGGATGTGGCACTGTTGAAAAAACGATTCACCATGATCATCCCCATCATGATACTCGTTGCCGTTGCATGTTATTGGATGCTCGGCAAATATTATTCCGAGATTGAAACTGGTTCCAAATTCATGCTGATCATCGGGGGCACGCTCCTATCCGGCGTGATTTCCTTCTTCCTCTTTAAAGAGGACGAGGAACCGAAATAAAGAAAACACCACTTTCAGTGACGAAAGTGGTGTTTTCTTTATTTCAGCAGCTTGTCTTCCAGTTTATGCTCATAGTTTTTGAACAAGGAACTATTTGTTTTGATTCTTTTCTTCGAAAGCATGCTATTGTATTTCAGCATTTTCTCATTCAGATTCTGCTTTAATTCCCGTTCTTCCTCTTCATTCTCACAAACCCTGATCAAGTCTTCGATCCTCATCATTTCTTTTTTTACATTCATCTCGTCCGCTGTGAATCCTGCATTCTTCATGATCCGATGGGCCATCTTTAATTCCTGGGGAACCCCTCTGTCATCGTCAAGATTAAGCGGTTTTCCATATCCGGGAAGGTTCTCGAACTCCCCGTCCTCGTAAGCCTTCTTAATTCGTTGCTCTGAAACAATGGTTGAAAAATCCAACACTATCACCCCTTAGAAATGGATTGGTTCTAAAGAAGCATTTCCTGAATCTGTTACTACTAGTATATCCAACCGGAAGGAAGGCTGCACATGTAGGTTGCGTCTATTTTCTGACAATTCACTTTCACATATTTTCGTTCCTCCCCGGAAAACCTACCAGTATCACGAACGAAAAGGAGTGGCTGATATGGCACGTGGTAAATCATTCGAATCAAAGAAAAAGGGACACCCAGGGAACTTCCCTCAAAATAGTACAGCTAGTAAACATTCTGAGGATGCCGTTGGCGATGAAGAATTGATTGTGACACAGGAAGCGTTTAAAAATCGTGAAGATAACGATGAACATCGCTACTAAAGTCGAAAAACGCTAGGAATCCTAGCGTTTTTCTGTTATCCTTCACCGAAATGAATCTGTATGCTGATCCGTCCGAGCACTTTTCATATCAGGAATGTAATCGTTAAACCGTCACACTTTCCTGCTTGCTTAAATCCATTGCCGGACCGAAGAACTCGAAACGCACCTTGGCTACACCCATTTCCCTCAATGTGCCGATGACAGCTTTCATAAATGGTGCAGGACCACACACGTAACATTCGGTTCCAGCGTCCACATACTGCTTCAGAATCCCTTTATTCACATACCCTGTAAAGTGGGGTGGAGATTCTTCCCGTGGATTTTCATAAACATAGCATACTTCCCCGTTTTCAAGTTCCGCCATGAGCTTTTCGACATCCCCTTTAAAGGCATGCACGCCTTCATGTCTGCTCGCATGGATAAATGTTGTTTTACGTTCCGGTGTGGATTTGGCCACTTGTTCGAGCATACTCATCATAGGTGTGATTCCGACACCCCCGCTTATAAACGCAACAGGTGAATCCCCGTCCTCTAAATAGAAATCCCCGGCCGGTGCACTGACTTCGATCTTGCTTCCCACGATTGCTTTATCATGTAAGAAGTTGGACACCTTCCCTTCCGGATCGCACTCTGCTTCTCTCTTAACAGAAATTCTGAACTGGTGGTCCATTGGCGCGCTTGATAAACTGTACTGACGAATATGAGTGAATTCTTCACCGGGGATCGTCACTCTGACAGATAAATATTGACCAGGCATGTAGGTCGGGACACTGCCGCCTTCTTTTGGTTGAAGATAAAAAGAAGTGATGACGTCACTTTCCACTACTTTTTTAGCAATGATGAACGGTTTAAAGTCTCTGTAGCCGGCATCTTTGTTTTCAGTTTCATTATACATTTCTTCTTCTACATCGATGAATACTCCTGCGATGACACCGTATGCATCTCCCCACGCTTCGATGATCTCATCTGTCGCTGCATCTCCCAGAACCTGTTTGATGGCTTGAAGCAGATGCTCGCCAACGATTGGATAATGCTCAGGCTTAACCCCTAAACTTCTATGCTTGTGAGCGATTTGTTTTACAACAGGCAGGATCATCTCGAGCTTATCGATATTCTGAGCTGCAGCATACACCGTATTGGCTAAAGCCGTTTGTTGTCTTCCCTTTTTCTGATTAGCATGATTGAAAATATTTAGTAATTCAGGATGATTGGTAAATAAATTTTTATAAAAAGTAGACGTAATTTCCGTTCCTTTGACTTCTAATACAGGAGCAGTGGATTTCACGATTTCAATGGTTTTTTGAGATAGCATTTTGGTCACCTCTAAAGGTATATTTTGAATACATCTTTAGCCTACTCCTGCTTATCGATTAAAGCAATATATAAAATACATCTTTAACAAAACAGTCACATTTAGACACAGACTTACTTCCTTTTGTATAATGGGGATAATGGAACGGAAAGGTGAGATACATGAGACTAACTTTATACACTGACTACTCACTGAGGGTCCTGATTTTCCTGGCGTCAAAACCGAAAGACGAACTCTCTAATATAAAAGAAATCGCAGATGCCTACAGCATCTCTAAGAATCACCTGATGAAAGTGACGTATGAACTGGGAAAAATGGGGATGATCGAAACGATCCGCGGCAGAAACGGCGGGATCAGGCTTGCACAGTCCCCTGAAGATATCAATATAGGCAAACTTGTCCGTGCGACAGAAGAGGATTTCCATCTTGTTGAATGCTTCGATGCCGCAAACAACTCTTGCATCATCACGCCGGTATGCGGATTGAAGCATGTCCTTGGCAAAGCATTGAACGCTTATCTCTCTGTCCTCGATGCTTACACCCTGTCCGACCTCGTCCAGAATCCCATGGACTACCGGTTCCTCTTTCAAGAGCAGAAAAGGGATACTTGAAGATCCTTCTCACCGATTTGCGGTGGGAAGTTTTTTTATGAGATTCTTGTGTTGGTTCAGCTGCTGAATATTCTTCAATAATCAGCAGCTGAACGATTGACCCCATAACACAAGAAGCCTGCCTTCCAACCGGAACTTGCCTTATTTTTTACTCTCGCTATACTTGAATGTCATCAATAGAAACAGGAAAAAGCTGAGTAACAGCGTGCTTCCCCCGACAATATAAAAGACGGTCGTAAACCCCGTGGGCAGATTGAATGGATTCAAATTGTACATCCACATCCCGACGGTCAATCCGATTGAACCGATGATGGTCGTCCACACATGGGCAAATGCCAGTTTAGAAGATTTCGGTACCTGATAGGATCGATAATAGGAAGAGTAGGCAAATAAGCTCAACCACCCGACAACCAGAATATGAGCGTGGATCGGCTTGAATGCATACGATCCGGCCCCGGCCATATGAGACCCGAGAAATGCTCCGATAAACCCATAAATGGCGGACATTCGTAATAATAGGACATTCCAAGGCATATTGTCTTCCCCCTTTTTTAAAAGCGCTCCCATCATTATAGTATAGTTGTCTGAATAGAAGCTATGAATCTTGATTCAATGCCATACAACGTTCAAATTTAAAGGCATGAATAAATACATTCCTCTTCTTTGACATACGATACAAAGATAGGTGTAAACACTTGCAAACGGTGCCCGCACTGATACAATAAGGATGTAATAGAACATTCTGAAAAAAGGAGAATACATATGACTAATTTCCAACAAAATTTAGAGAAATACGCAAGTCTTGCAGTTGAAGTCGGAGTGAATGTTCAAAAAGGACAGACCCTCGTCATCAACACGTCCATCGACTCTGCAGAATTCGTCCGCTTAGTAGTAAAGAAAGCCTATGAAGTAGGAGCTAAGCACGTATATGTAAACTGGAGTGATGACACCGTCAACCGTACGAAATACGACCTTGCCCCGGATGAAGCATTCCAGGAGTTCCCTGAGTGGAAAGCACGCGAAGTCGAAACGCTTGCGGAAGGCGGAGCTGCCTTCATGAGCATCGTTTCTTCAAGCCCTGACCTTTTAAAAGGCGTCAATCCGGACCGCATCTCGAATTTCCAAAAGGTTGCCGGTAAAGCGATGTCCAAATACCGTCAGTTCATTCAATCTGACAAAGTCAGCTGGTGTGTGCTCGCCGCTCCTTCGAATGACTGGGCAGCAAAAGTATTCCCGGATGCTTCTGAACAAGAACAAGTCGACCTATTATGGGACGCGATCTTCAAAGCGGTCCGCGCCGACCAGGCTGACCCTGTCCAGGCATGGAAGGATCACGACGCAAACCTTCACGAAAAAGTGGAATACCTGAACGAAAAGAACTACCAGAAGCTTCATTACACAGCTCCAGGGACGGACCTTACCATCGAGCTTCCAAAAGGTCATCTGTGGGTAGGAGCCGGAAGTGTGAACGAAGAAGGAACGACTTTCATGGCGAATATGCCGACAGAAGAAGTATTCACGGTTCCACTAAAGACCGGGGTAAACGGGACAGTTTCAAGTACGAAGCCGCTTAGCTACGGTGGTAACGTGATCGACAACTTCACGATCACATTCGAAAACGGTCGCATCGTGGACGTAAAGGCTGAAGAAGGCGAAGAAATCCTGAAACGCCTTGTGGATACCGATGAAGGGTCTCACTACCTTGGTGAAATCGCTCTTGTACCACATCAGTCCCCGATTTCTCAATCGAACGTGTTATTCTACAACACATTATTCGATGAGAACGCATCAAACCACCTTGCGATCGGGAATGCCTATGCGTTCTGTATCGAAGGCGGAAAGAAAATGAGCGAGGAAGAGCTAGAGAAAAACGGGTTGAACAACAGCATCACCCACGTTGACTTCATGATCGGTTCTGACAAGATGAACATTGATGGAGTGAAAGAAGACGGCTCGACTGAAGCAGTATTCCGCGATGGCGGTTGGGCGTTTTAATCTATGTATTGCGAAATCCCCGGGAAGCGGCTTGGCTGCTTTTTGGGGATTTTGTTTTTTTGGATGGGTGACTTAGCTTATTTTTTGACTGAGCGCTCAATCGAATGGGTTAATTTATAAAAAACGCAATTAACCATATTTTTGATGCAATTACCTAAAAAATGACGCAATTCCTGGTTCATCCACCATCTGATTCCCTTTCCACCTGCTATGTAGTCAGGCATCCAGCCCATATCAGTTCAATATCATCAATATCCATACTGTTTCGTTAACGCAATCGCAGCAATTGTCGCTCCTGCCGCCTGGGCATAGCTCCCGAATGTCGTGATCTGGAGTCCGAGATCCTTCCTCTCCTTTAAAATATATACTTCCCCCACCGCTTCAAGGGTTGCCCCCAGGGATTGAAGCGTATTCCCATAAGCAAGAAGCTGTGAATAGGCACGCGTGCTCAAGGTAGCTCCGTATGCTTCAAGCCCCGCACCTATAGATTGAACGGTATCGCCGAAGATATCCAGATTCAATCCTTCTAGCTCTTTTCCTGAAAATTGGAGCTCCGCAGCATAGACATTCGTCACGTTTCCGGAGGCTTGGATCCAGTCACCGATGATACGGTAGGTCTCTCCAATCGATCCATCCGACAATTTCTCGGCACCGACAGCCTGCAGGGAATTTCCCGCTGCCTCGAATCCATTTCCGATAGAGACGAGCCGAAGACCGACTGGCTCCTGATTCAATCGTTCTTCCCGAATGATCATGGTTTCACCGGTGGCTGCAATCACCGTACCGACTACCTGGGTCCACACTCCCGTAAGGAGAATTAGTCTATCGATCACCTCCATCCACCGATCCTTTCATCATTCATATATTTAATGTATTCAAAGGATTAAAATTGGTATCTTTGGACCCGTGTCCGTCTTAAGTGAATATTTACAAATACCAGTAAATGAGTCTTGTTTAATTTGTCCCATCGGGCTATGATAATCTAGTTCATCTAGAGTTTCATAAGGGGAGGGATTTAGATGAGAATTCGGGATTGGGACCGCAATTTAAAGGTCCGGCTGTTTGGGGAAGCAGCGATTAACATTACCTTCTGGATGTTCTTTCCGTTTTTGACGATCTATTTTACTGAGTCGTTCGGAAAGCAGACAGCAGGATTATTATTGGTTCTTTCACAAGTATTCGCCGTACTCGCGAATCTGATGGGAGGCTACTGCGCCGACCGTTTCGGCCGCAAGCGGATGATGGTCATCTCGGCATTCGGACAAGGCTTTGCTTTTTTAATCTTTGCACTCGCCAGCTCACCATGGCTGGATTCTGCCATGATCGGCTTTATTTGCTTCAGTCTGGTCGGGGTGTTCGGTTCATTTTATTGGCCGGCAAGTCAGGCCATGGTCGCAGATGTCGTCGATGAGAAAGACCGTAGCCATGTGTTTGCCGTCTTTTACACGTCCATCAATATCGCCGTCGTCGTGGGACCGATATTAGGTGGCATTTTCTATGTCCATTACCGCTTTCAATTATTGATCGCAGCCGCTCTTATTTGTATGCTTTTAGCACTTCTTCTATCTAAAATGACGAGGGAAACGGCACCCGCCGACAAGAATAAGCTTCTCGTCACAGAAGGGAAGAAGAAAGTATGGCATAGTGTGTTGTCTGATCAATTTAAGGATTATAGTGTCATATTTAAAGACAAAACATTTTTATTGTTTATTTTAGCTGGGGTCTTGGTAGGTCAGACGTTCATGCAATTGGATCTCCTTATCCCTGTATATATTAAAGATGTAGTGGATAAAGCTACGCTGTTCAGCTTCGGGGATTGGTCCTTGACACTCGTGAGTGAGCAGGTATTCGGTTTGATCCTTTCCGAAAATGGATTGCTGGTGGCCCTTCTGACAGTATTCATTACGAGATGGATCACTAAATTCCGTGAACGTAATGTGTTCATTCTCTCTTCTGTCATCTATGCTGTTTCAATCTTTATGTTTGGTCAGACGAGTTCAGTATGGATGTTTGTGATCAGCATGGCGGTGTTCACTTTTGCGGAATTGATGACTGCCGGTATTCAGCAGAGTTTTGTATCAAAGCTTGCACCGGATCATATGAGAGGACAGTATTTTGCCGCTGCCAGCCTGCGTTTCACGATTGCCAGGACGATTGCGCCTCTCTCCATCACCCTGTCTCTTTATATAGGGTATGATTGGACGTTCATCATTCTTTCGATTCTTGCTCTTGTCAGTGCTGGACTCTTCTTCATCATGTTCGAGCGCTTTGAAAAAGAAGAGATGGAACTGAAGAAAGCTGCTCATTAAAAAAAGGAATGATCCGCAATGGATCATTCCTTTCTCTTTCTATTACAGTCCTAGATCAAATCCTTCATCATCAGACTGTAGCATAGTATTTAGACCAAGATCTGTTGAAAGACCAAGGTTGAACTCTGAATCTGAAGACTCTTCATTTTCCCATTGAGTGTAGCTTGCATCTGCATTTACACCAAGGTTTGATAGAAGAGAAGATTCGTTGTCCTCGTCAGACACTAAGAATCCAAGAGCCGTATCCGTACCTGCATTCAATCCGGCACTTCTATACTCTTCTTCTCCAGAATCCATTGATTCAGCCCATAGCCCCGCATTCACTGCGTTCATGACAGTTGCTGCAGATTCATTGTCTTCATCGTTTGTCATAGCACCAAGCAAGAGGTTATTCGCTGCACTCGCTTCGAACTTGGAATAGTCGTCGCTGTTTTCAACAGTCGTCATAACAGAAGTTTCGTTCATAGCTTCTACTTGAGAAGAATCACCATCTTCTTTGTCCATTGTTCCAAGTACTAGACCATTTGCAGATTCAGTACCAAATGACGTTTTAGAAGAATCGTTTTCTTCACTGCCTTCTTTCATCACCCATACATTGGAATCGGTGATTGCATCAGCCATTACTTCATTCTCTTCATCAGATGCAGAAGCATTAAGACCAGAAGTAAGATTCCCGGAAGTAGTAGAAGCATAAGAATCGTCTTCTTCATTGTACATTTTTTCGTTCATGATCCCAGCATCCGTCATAGCGTCTACTGCCGCTGAACCGTCTTCTCCTTCAACCGCTGCATTCACATTTTGAGACGCTCCCGCTTCAGTCATGGTTGTGAAAGAATCGTCTTCTTCACTGTACATTGTTTCATTCATGACACCAGCTTCTGTATCAGCATTCACTTCTGCTGATCCATCTTCTCCTTCAACCGCTACGTTTACATCTTGAGATGCTCCCGCTTCTGTTGTTGAAGTAGCTGAATCTTCTTCCACTGTTGTTTCATTCATGACAGCCGCGTCCGTATCTACATTTACTTCTGCCGATTCGTCTTCTCCTTCAATTGCTGCGTTTACATCCTGAGATGCTCCCGCTTCTGTCTTGGAAGTAGCTGAATCTTCTCCCACTGTAGTTTCATTCATGACACCAGCTTCTGTATCAGCATTCACTTCTGCCGATTCGCCTTCTCCTTCAACTGCTGCGTTTACATCTGAAGTCGCTTCTGCACCATTGTTCGTAGTAACAGAATCCTTTTCTTCATCAACGACAGTTTCGTTTACGACGTTTGCATCAGCATCAGCATTGGCATCCACATTCGATTCATCATTTGATCCACCGATGTTCAATCCATCTAATAGTCCATCTTCAGAATCCAGGATGTTGACGTTTTCCAATAATCCATCATTGCTGTTCAGCAGTGAATCATTCCCTGCCGCTAAGCTTGTGTGACCTCCGATTGCAAGACTTGCTGCTAATCCACCTGTCATAACTAATGTTCTAAATACGCTTTTTCTCATTTTATTTTTCTCTCCTTTTAAAAGTTTTTAAGTTTATATACTTTTGAAAAGAAGAGAATCTTGAGGTGGTTGGGACGGTGGTGCGTTTAACCACTGATCATAGTAGAGATTGTTTTTCTCGTACATATTGGCTTTTTGGAAGTTAATGGCCGTTGCATATTGCTCCGAAAAAACCCATAAAGAAGATGATCCTGTTACCTGTCCGCTCGTTCCACTCGTACTGGATGACTGACTTGTTGAATTCATCGTAGTCGTCGTCAGGACCGGTTCCATCTTTTTACGGGGTGGAGAAGGCTGGTCGTTCTGATTTTTAGGTGCTTCCATCTTAACGGCACGCTCTTTCTCCACTACAACCGGTTTTGTAAGTATGGTTTCAATATGGTTTTTGGCTTTGCTTATTTGAATGGAGCTTTGATCAGTTTCGACCGGAACTTCTTTTTTGACCGGTTCCTTTCGAGCATCTTCTCTCTCCCTTTTGACGACAGAATCTTTATCCTCTGTGTCGATCAAAGGCTCGTCAGGCTCTTCTGCTTCAACGTCCACTTTGACAGCTGGTTCGTTTGAAACATCGGCGTCGACTACACCGGTATCCACTTTGACCTGTGGATCTTTTGACACTTCGACATCGACGACCCCTGTATTCACTTTTACTGCAGGATCATCTGACAGATCTACTTCCAACAGAGGTTTATCGTCTGTCAATGATTCCGTCACAGGTTTCGTTGTTTCTACCACCGTTTTGGTGACCGTCTTCGTCGTTGAATCCACCGTTCCGGTTACAGATTCCGTCGTATTTTCAACGGTTTTGGTAACTGCTTTGGTGGTATTGTTCACCGCTTCCGCTACAGGAGCCGCTGAGTCCCCTGCGATATCTGTAACTGGCTTTGTCGCTTGTTCAACGGTTTTATTC